>CAWJDG010000021.1:0-62358 GCA_963841365.1 uncultured Acidobacteriaceae bacterium | reverse complement strand
AGTACGCCCACCCGGCCGCCATCATGATCCTGACGCCCGAGGGAAAGGTTTCGCGCTACCTCTACGGCATCGAGTTCCGCCCGCGCGACCTGCGCCTGGCGCTGACCGAGGCCTCCGAAGGCAAGTCCAGCTCAGCATCGACCGGCTGCTGCTGTACTGCTACCACTACGATCCGCTGGCCACGGTCTATGTGCTCTTCGCGGCGAACCTGATGCGCGCCGGCGGGCTGCTCACCGTGGCTGATACTGGCTCTTTTGCTTTTGCGCCTGTGGCGGCGCGAAGGAGCTGGCGGCGGCTATGAACGCCTGGATTCGCTCCATCCTGATGCCCGTCCAGGGCACGCCTACGCGGGCCGGGTGGACACCTCTACCTGTTTCTGATCTTCCTGTAGCGCCTTCTTCTTCCTGCTGGTGGCGGGCCTGCGGCGGTTTCCTGTTCCGTTACCGGCGCCGCGGCCCGGACGACGTCACCCCGCACATCACGCATCACTTCAAGCTGGAAGTCGCCTGGACGCTCATTCCGCTGCGCCATCGTGATGGTGCATCTTCTTTTGGGGCTTTCATAGCTACCTGGACCCACCGTGAGCCCGGCGGACGCCTGGAGATTCAGGTCACCGCCAAGAAATGGCTGTGGCAGTTCGAGTATCCCAACGGCATCCGCACCATCAACGAGATGCACGTTCCGCTGGGCAAGCCGGTGAAGCTCGTCATGACTTCCGAGGACGTGATCCACGGCTTCTTCGTGCCCACCTTCCGCATCAAGCAGGACGTGCTGTCCCGAACACGCTACACGCAGCTCTGGTTTCAGGCCACGGTGCCCGGCATGCACCAGCTTGATTGCACCCAGTATTGCGGCCAGGGCCACTCCACATGCTGGCGAAGATCTTCGTGGACGACGAGAAGAAGTACCACGACTGGCTCGCGACCGGCGGCGACGCGGGCAAGAACATGCCGCTGCCCAGTATCGGGCGCATGCTCTATGCCAGCCGCGGCTGCGCGACCTGCCACTCGCTCGACGGCGTGCGCGGCCAGGGCCCCAGCTTCAAGGGCATCTGGGGCCACCGGTCGAACTCACCGACGGCAAGTCCGTCATGGTGGACGAGAACTACGTCCGCGAGTCGATCCTGTCGCCGCAGGCGAAGATCGTGAGCCGGCTTCGAGCCCATCATGCCCACCTTCCAGGGCATGCTGCGGGAGCGGGAGATCCAGGCGCTGATGGAGTTCGTCAAGGAGCAGAAATGAACGCGAGCAACTATCTCAGTAGCCCGCGGGGTCTCAAGTCCTGGCTCACCACGCGTGGACCACAAGCGCATCGGCGTGATGTATCTGGCTCGATCCTGTTCGCGTTCTTGCCTGGGCGGCGTCTTCGCCATCCTGATCCGCCTCGAGCTGCTCACGCCCGGGCCACACCATCATGAGCGCCGAGACCTACAACCGCTCTTCACGCTGCACGGCGCGATCATGATCTTCCTGTTCATCATTCCCGGCGATCCCGGCGGCGCTCGGCAACTTCGTCCTGCCGCTGATGCTCGGCGCCAAGGACGTCGCCTTCCCGCGCCTGAACCTGGCGAGCTACTACATCTACGTGGCCGGCGCGCTGCTTCGCGATCGTCGGCCATGGTCACCGGCGGCGTCGACACCGGCTGGACCTTCTACACGCCCTACTCGCACCACGACCGACGGCAGCGTCGGCCTGATGACGCTCGGCGGCGTTCATCCTCGGTTCTCCTCGATCTTCACCGGCCTCAACTTCATCGCCACGATCCACAAGCTGCGCGCGCCGGGCATGACGCTGGTTCCGGATGCCGCTCTTCGTCTGGGGCATCTACGCCACCGCCTCATCCAGGTCCTGGCCACGCCGGTGCTCGGCATCACGCTGCTGCTGCTCATCATCGAGCGCGTCTTCAGCATCGGCATCTTCGATCCGCAGCTCGGCGGCGACCCGGTCCTCTTCCAGCACTTCTTCTGGTTCTACTCGCACCCGGCGGTCTACATCATGATCCTGCCGGGCATGGCGCATCATCAGCGAGGTCATCCCGCGTCTTCTCGCGCAAGACGATCTTCGGCTACAAGGCCATCGCCTACTCCAGCATCGCCATCGCCGTCGTCGGCTTCCTGGTGTGGGGCCACCACATGTTCGTCAGCGGGCAGTCGCAACTCGCCAACGTCGATCTTCTCGTTCCTGACGTTCCTGGTGGCCATCCCGTCCGGCGTCAAGGTCTTCAACTGGCTCGCCACGATGTACAAGGGCTCGATCTCGCTCGAAGCGCCGATGCTCTACGCGCATCATCGTTCCTCCTCCTGTTCGCCATCGGCGGGCTGACCGGCCTGTTCCTGGCGCGCTGGCCGTCGACGTCCACCTGCACGACACCTACTTCGTCGTGGCGCACTTCCACTACGTCATGATGGGCGGCACGGTCATGGCCTTCCTCGCCGGGCTGCACTACTGGTGGCCGAAGATGTTCGGCCGGATGTACTCGGAGAAGCTGGGCGCGCGTCGTCGGCCGCGCTGATCTTCGTCGGCTTCAACGTGACCTTCTTGACGCCAGTTCGTGCTGGGCAGCCGCGGCATGCCGCGCCGCTACTACAACTACCTGGACCAGTTCCAGCCGCTGCACGTGTTCTCGACCGTCGGCTCGCTGGGTTCTGGCGCTGGGCTTCCTCATCATGGCGGGCTACCTGTGGGCGTCGCTGCGGAAGCCGGTGCGACGCGCCGGCGAATCCCTGGGGCGCGGTCGACGCTGGAGTGGCAGACCGTCCTCGCCGCCGCCCGAGCACAACTTCGAGCACGTCCCCATGTCACGCACGGGCCGTACGACTACTCGACCGGCGACCGAGCCCGCGGAGGTGCAGGCATGAGCACGGTCGCACGGCCGCACGAGCCGATTCCTCCAGCATCATTTCACGACGCCGGAGCAGCAGGCCGACGCCGGCAAGATCGGCATGTGGCTGTTCCTGGTCACCGAAATCCTGCTGTTCGGCGGCCTGTTCGTGGGCTTCGCGATCATGCAGTCGCTGACACCCCGAGGCGTTCCTGCGAAGCGCACCATCACCTGGACCGCATGCTCGGGCTCATCAACACCGTGGTGCTGCTGACGTCCAGTTACACCATGGTGATGGCGGTCCGCAGCGCGCGCAAGAACCGCCGCAAGCGCGCTGATCGTCTATCCTGCTCGCTCACGTCTGCTGCTGCGCCGGCGTCTTTCTGGGCATCAAGTACATCGAGTATTCGCACAAGTTCCACGAAGGGCCTGCTGCCGGGCCAGCTTCTACTCGCCACCAGGGCGACACGGTGCCCGGCCAGTTCATGTTCTTCAGCTTCTATTTCATGATGACCGGCCTGCACGGCCTGCACATCCTCGGCGGGATGGCTGCTGATCGCCTGGGTGTTGCGCCGCGCGCATGCGCGGCGACTTCTCGCAGCAGCTACTACACGCCGGTGGACCTGGTGGGCCTGTACTGGCACCTGGTGGATCTGATCTGGATCTACCTGTTCCCGCTGCTGTACCTGATCAAATAGGAGACTATGACATGAACGCACACGCACCGGCGCCGAGCACTTACGCGAAGGTACTCGGGAGTGCTGCTGGCCCTGACCGTGATCACGGTCTCGGCGGCCGGCATTCGACTTCGGATCCGGGAACGTCGTCATCGCGCTGGGCATCGCCACCTCAAGGCGTCGCTGGTCGCGCTGTTCTTCATGCACCTGCGGCACGACAAGCCGATGAACGCCGTGATCTTCGTCACCGGCGCGGCCGTGCTCGGCGTGTTCCTGATGATCTGCATGTTGGACAGCAACGCGCGCGGCGACGACCCGGTGCGTCCGGCGACGCGGGACTCCGGCGCGCCCGCGCTCAGTGTCCCATCAGTGCCTTCAACGCCAGGTACACAACCACCAGGACCGCGTCCACTGCCAGGAAAGCCACCAAAGCCCAGATGACCGTCTGCGTTGCGGTGAGCCCCGGCTTAAAGCCGGGGATGGCGGCGGCCTCCACCTGCGACACAGGCTGAGGCGGCGCTGCTTGCGGCACCTCTGGCTGCGACGCCGGAGGAACCTCGGCAACGGCCGCAACGACCTCCGCCTCCGCCACAGGCTGAGCCGGCGCTGCTTGCGGCGCCTCTGGCTGCGGCGCCGGGGAACGGCGCAAGAAGGGAGTCCTGGCGGCGCCGGTCGACGAGGCGTCGATGACGGACTCAACGACCTTCGCCCGCGCTGGAGGCTCGGCCGGCAATGCGTGCGGCGCTTCTGGCTGCGCAACTGGAGGAGGCTCGGCAGCGTTCGCAACGACCTCTGCTTGCCCCACCGGTTGAGGCGGTGCTGGTTGCGCCGCCTCTGCCCCGTCACGTTGGCGATGACCTCTGCCTGCGCCTCAGGCTGCGAGGGCACTGCCTCCGTGGATGCGGGCTGCGCCGCCGGAGGAGCTTCGATAACGGGCGCAACGACCTCTGCTTGCCCCACAGGTTGAGGCGGTGCTGGTTGCGGCGCCTCTGGCTGCGGCGCCGGGGGACGGCGCAAGAAGGGAGTCCTGGCGGCGCCGGTCGACGAAACGTCGATGACGGGCTCAACGACCTTCGCCCGCGCTGGAGGCTCGGCCGGCAATGCGTGCGGCGCTTCTGGCTGCGCAACTGGAGGAGGCTCGGCAGCGTTCGCAACGACCTCTGCTTGCTCCACAGGTTGAGGCGGTGCGGGTTGCGCCGCCTCTGCCTCCGTAACGTTGGCGATGACCTCTGCCTGCGCCTCAGGCTGCGAGGGCATTGCCTCCGTGGATGCGGGCTGCGCCGCCTGAAGATCCGCGCCAGTCTTCGCCACAACCTCTACATGCGGTTCCTTTGGCTGCGCCGATTGAGGGGCCTCGGCACCGTCCGCTACGACGCTCGGCTGCGCCACGGGCGGAGCTGGCGCCAGTGGCTGCGGCGTTGGGGGACCTCCGGTTGCGCTCGCAACAACCTCCGCCGGCGCCGCTAATAGCGGCATCTCTGCCTGTGGCGACGCAAGCAGAGGTTGAATCACGGGGTCGGTCGCCGGCGCGACGGACGGTTCAGAGGTTGGCTGAGCAGCGTCGGGCGGCGCTTGCTTTGCCGATTGGAGCGTCTCGTCGGGGCTCATCGCGACGTTTTCTCGCTTCGCCGCGCGCGGAAGGTAGCCGAACTCCTGGCCGTCAACACTCTGGAATTTACCTCGCTCGAATGGAATAAGAACAAACTATTTTATCGGGATTGCGTCAAATTGCCAACACGAGGATGTCCAGACCTTCGGCGCCGCTAGCGGACCGCTGGCAACAGCCGCATCGCCCTGCCGTTGGACAGGAGCCTACTTCTTCTCCGCGATCACCCACAGGTAGAGCTGGCTGCCTTCCACCACCGGGGCCTTGTCCGGCTTCCAGTCGTCCATGTCGAAGCTGTGCGAGACTACCCGCGTGCCCGGTTTCAACTCGCTCAGCAGCCGCGGCCGCAGCTTCAGATTCACCGACGGCAGCAGGTACAGCGTGACGACCGTCGCCGGACGGATCTCGGCGGTGAACAGGTCGCCCTCGATGAACTTCACCTTGTCGGCGACGCCGGCCTTCCGCGCGTTCTCGTTGGCTTCCTGAATCCGCTCCGGGTTGATGTCCACGCCCACTCCGTGCGCCCCGAACTGTTTCGCCGCGGTGATCACGATCCGCCCGTCGCCGCAGCCCAGGTCGTAGACGGTATCGTCCTTGGTAACGTTGGCGAGCTTGAGCATCTCCACCACCAGGGCTTGCGAGGTCGGAACAAAGGGCACATCGGGAGTCCGTGGAGCGCTCTGCGCGAACAGCACCGTCCCGGCAAGCAGTGACAGCCCAGCCAGTCTGACTTTCAGGTACATCTGGTCCCCTCCCCCAACGCAAAAGACAGTACCACCATAACCAGACCGCCAAGCCGCGCGCAACCGGTCAAACCATCACCGTGAACGTCGTGTCGCTGCGCGTCACCGGACGGTACAGCGTGTCGCGCTCCACCGGCTCGCGGCCGGCTTCGCGGATCAGGCGCAGCAACTCGCCGCGCCGCAGCGACTGCGCCGGTGGTGGCGCCGGCGTCGTGGTAGATCTTCTCCTCGACCATGGTGCCGTCGACGTCGTCGGCGCCGAAGCGCTGCGCGACCTGCGCGATCGCGCGGCGTCATCATCACCCAGTACGCCTTGATGTGAGGAATGTTGTCGAGCAGCAGCCGCGCCACGGCGATGTTCTTGAGGTCGTCGAAGCCGGTGGTCTTGGGAACGTGCTGGAGCGGCGTGTTGTCGGGATGGAACGCCAGCGGGATGAAGGTCTGGAAGCCGCCGGTCTCGTCCTGGAGCGCGCGCAGCTTCAGCAGGTGGTCCACGCGGTCCTCGTTCGTTCTCGATGTGGCCGTAGAGCATGGTGCAGTTGCTCTTGCAGGCCCAGCCGGTGGGCCGTGCGGGCCACCTCGATCCACTCGTCGCCGTCGATCTTGTGGTCGCAGATGATGCGCCGCACGCGCTCGCAGAAGATCTCGGCGCCGCCGCCGGGCAGCGAATCGACGCCCGCGTCGATCAGCCGCTCGAGCACCTCCGCGTAGGTGGTCTTGGCTCCGCTGCGCCAGGTAGGCGATCTCCACCATGGTGAGCGCCTTCAGGTGCACGCGCGGAAAGCGCTGCTTGAGGCCGCGGAACATCTCGCAATACCAATCCAGCGTCAGCTCGGGGTGCAGCCCGCCGACGATGTGGAACTCGGTGACGGCTTCGCTCGAGCCGCGGCCCGCGGTCTCCCAGACCTGCTCCAGCGACATGGTGTAGGCGCGCGGGTCCTTGGCCCTCTTGCCGAAGGCGCACAGGCGGCAGCTCGCCACGCACACGTCGGTGGGATTGATGTGCCGGTTGACGTTGAAGTAGGTGACGTTGCCGTGCAGCCGCTCGCGCACCAGGTTGGCCATGTAGCCGACCGCCAGCAGGTCCGGCGTGCGGTAGAGCGCGAGGCCGTCTTCGTAAGTCCAGACGCGTCCCGCCGGCGGCTTTCTCGAGGATCGGTTTCAGGCGCTGGTCCTCGATCAGCGATTTCCATGTCAGGCCCCAGAGCGGAGAAGTAGAATGTCGGCGGCCCAGAACACGAAGAATAGCACGCTGACGTAGCCGTTCACGGTGAAGAACGCCGCGTTCACCCGCGACAGGTCGTGCGGCTTCACCAGGCTGTGCTCATAGGCCAGCAGCAGCGGCCACCGCCGCCACGCCCGCCATGCTGATCGGCCCCAGCCCGAACGTCGTAGACCAGCGCCAGCAGGCAGCGCCAGCATCAGGATGTGGAACACGCGCGAGATCGCCAGCGCGCCCGCGATGCCGAACCGTCGCGGGTAGCTGAACAGGCCCTCGGCCACGTCGAATTCGTAGTCCTGGCAGGCGTAGATGATGTCGAAGCCGGCGGTCCAGAGCGTCACCGCCGCGGTGAGCCAGCAGGATGCGCCAGTCGAGCGATCCGCGCAGCGCGATCCAGGCCGCGGCCGGCGCGATGCCGAGCGACAGTCCCAGCACCAGGTGAGAGAACGTGGTGAAGCGCTTGGTGAAGGAGTAGCCCCACAGCACCGCCAGCGCCACCGGCGCCAGGCGCCAGGCACAGCGGGCTCAGCATGCGCGCCGCGACCAGAAACACCAGCGTGGCCGCCGCCAGGAAGGCCCAGGCGAAAGACTTCGACAACAGCCCCGGCGGGCAGATGGCGCGAGCGCGTGCGCGGATTCCGCGCGTCCAGATCCGCGTCCAGCAGGCGGTTGAACGCATGGCCGCCGAATGCCAATGCGATTAAGGGCGCCGCTACTTATGGAGTAGGCAGTTACATTGCCGTCAAGCGAGTTGGCCACGTAAGCGTAGGGGTACGATGGATCGACCACAATGGCGGAGGGCTGGTTCCCGGCAAGGAACGGGCTGCCAGCCTTCGGCGCCAGATTGCCCGACGCCACTGTGTAGCCCCGGATGTTGCCGCTTGCGAAGTCCGTCGCGTAGACGTAGGTGCTTGTAGGATCGCTGGCGATGGCCGAAGGCTGAACGCCGGCCGCAAAAGGCGAGCCGCTCAACGGCGTAAGCACGCCGCCCGAGCCGACGGAAAATCCAAAGACATACCCAATATAGGGAGTCACAGACGAGTCGTACGCAGTGACGTAGACGTAGGCGCCGGAAGCCAGCACGTTCACCGCCGTCGGAACGATCACATGGTTGCTGCTGGTGCAGTGGCTGCTGTCGGTGTTCGTGCCGGGCAGCGCCAACGGCCAGTACTGCCCGCTGACGGCGGCATTCACCGCCGGCGTTCCCATTGCGGCTGGCGTTGAAGTGCTGCCCGCGCCCAAAGGATAAACCGCGATCGACCCCGAACACGGGTGAGCAGTTGAAGCAACAGGCAGTGGCTGATAAGTGTCAAGTACGAACAGATTGGACTTGTTTGCCGCGACGGCCAGCGGGTAAACCCCCGGCGTATTCACGGTGTTAAACGGATAAAGTTTGCCGTCGGTGCCGATGACGAATTGGACGATGGTGTTGTCGTCCTGATTCACCACGAACAGGCTGCCATAGTCGGCCGAGACGGCCTCAGCAACCGGATTGCGGCCCTGCGAAGGGAAAGGCGACGTGGGAATCTGGCGCATGCGGCCCGACTCGGAGTTGATCTCGAAAACGTTGATCTCTCCATAGCTGTCGGCCCCGGCTGCCTTGGCGCTGGTGACATAAACAAAATCGACGGTCAGGGTCTGGGTGAGCTGGGAGCAGGCAGTCACCAGCGTAGCGGCGAGCAAGCCGGCTGCCGAAACCAGAACGAGAGCAAACCCAGAGTGAAGAAAGCCAGTTCTGGTGGACTTCAAGGTTGCCGCTCCTGGTTGTTCCAACCCCAACGACGAAGGCCCGTCGCCCCACCCAGGAAGCGAAAGACCGCTTCTCGGGGCCCGGTCGCTTGCGACCTCAGCCTGGTCACGGCGACTCGACTCATGTGATCCAGCGATTGCTCCGCTCTGGCTTTGCGATCGCCGGCTCGATTTCGTAAACTTCATGCGCATCTTTCGTCAACGGGCCCTCACAGGGGCCCTTCATTCATCTGGTTTAAGGATCGAATCCCGGCGCACGCCAAGCGCCGCGCCGCCATCCCAGTTGTGTCAGCAGACCCTAAGTTGATGCAGTGCCCGGATCTTCCGGAACCTGCTGTACCCGCCGGCCCACGTCTGCTCACGCCGGCGGTTGTCGCGCGGATTTATCCAGTGCGCCCATCCACCAGGCACCAAGTCGGCGGACCCTGGAGTTTGTAAGTACTCAGCACGCGCATGCCATTGAGATCGCCCGAGTTTGGATCAAGCACCCGGCCGGTTACGGTTGAATCGTATTGGTTAGCTTCGTAGACGAACTGGTTGGAGGGATCTTCGACCATGCACTGCGGGCCCGATCCTGATCCGGTGATCGCGGTTTGCTCGTCGGTGATGAAGCTTAACTGGTACGCAGGGGCGGTGGTTAGAAAGTACGCAGAGATGCCGCTTTCCGGGTTTGGTCCTGCCACGTTGTTGCCCTGGTTGGCCACGTACACATACTTACCCTTGGACTCGACCATGACATAGATCGGATTGGACAGGTTGGCGTCATCGGGGACCACACCACTTGGCTGCGACTGCAGTGCGCCGCCGCTGCCCACGGTGAATGGAAGAATCTGGCTGGGGTAGGTGCCCACCGGGAAGGGGCCGCCCGTTGCGGTAATCGTGAAGGGCTCGTTATCCAGCACATAGATTACGCTCGAGGCGTTTACGATAGCCGTACCCTGCTTAATGCCCAATGGCTGCGAACTGCTCTGGCTCAACGTCAACTGCCCGGTGCTGCTCGAGTAGTTGTAGGGGAAGACCGAGGTCGCCCCGACGTACGGGAAAGAGGTGGGAGTTGGCGCGCCGGTGAGCGTCAGGATGAATGCGCCAGTCTGGACAAAATCGACAGGGTTCGCTGGAACGGGAAAATACGAAAGGGGCTGGCCGGCGGCTGAAGTCACCTGGGCGTTCTCAATCAGCGACAAACGACCCGTAGTGGAATCGATTTTAAAGACCGTAATATCGGCGCAGGTCGTTACTGTCGATCCCAGGGCGAGAGCGCAGTTGTCCTTGCTGGAGGGGCTGGCGTTGTCGGGCGCGTCATGATCCAGGACGGAAAGGTAGCTGCCCGAGGTGTCCACACTCATCCTGAAAGGATTGATGCCTTGGGTATAGAAGGTCTGTTGATAGGTCAGAATTCCGTTTCCGCCCACGGCATATTCGGTCACATTCGAGTTTTGGCAGGCGTTGGCGCCGGTGCCATAACAATTGCCGCTACCCGAGGCGGTAACACCGCGATTCAGGACATAAAGAAACCGGCTGCCGAGGGTCAGGTAGGCGCGGACCGGGTTGGCGCCGCCGGAGGCGACCGGCATGCCATTGATGGGAGTCAACTGGCCCGTATTGTGATCGATCTTATACCCGGAAATGATGCCGTTGTTGCCGGATGCGGCCGTAACGGTTCCCGTCACATACAAGAAGCCAACCGTATAACTCTGTACGCAAGACGTCACGCCAAAAACGACGCCCACAGAGAGGGCGCCGATCCAAAGCGCCTTGCCGAATTTCGTGAACTTCATGCTATTCCTTCATCCTGGTCAGGCGTGCGCCGCCAAGTTTATCGTTCCCGAGCAGTGCTGGGTTGGGATGGAATCCCTGATGAATTGTAAAAGGCGAGGGCAGGTTGTGCCTAGCTTCCGCCTCAGATTGGGCAAATCCAAGCTTCTTAGAGGATTACGCTCCCGCTTGCGCGGCACTAGCCCGCACCCTCCTGCGTTGCTATTCAACTTCACGTAAAGCGGTCGGCAGTTGGACGCTCGACGGCGGCAATTGTCAACCTGAAAACGGCCGAATTGGCCCGCCTTCACCAGACGCGGCAGGAGTTTACCGGGTACATCGGCTGGCCCTTCTTGCAGCCGAACGCCTTGCCGAATCCGTCGAAGTTCTCGACGGTGCCGTTCACGCGCCATTTGCCGGGCGAGTGTGGATCGACCAGCGCAGCCTGACGAGCTGCCGCGTCCGTCTGGTTTTGGCACCACACCTGGGCGAAGCTGATGAAATAGCGCTGCGCCTCGGTGTAGCCATCCACCTTTTCGTCGATTGACTGGCCCTGTGCCGCCAGCGCTTCCATCAGGGCCATGTAAGCAATGCGAAGACCGCCGTTGTCTGCGGTATTTTCGCCGAGGGTCAGATGGCCGTTAAGATCTTGGGCAGGCGTGTCGCCTCTTGCCGGAGCAGCCTCAAAGTTGTTGTATTCGCTGGCCACGCATTCCGTGCGCGCGGTAAAGGCCTTGCGGTCGTCTGGGGTTTGCCATTCGCGCAGATTGCCCGCGCCGTCGAACTTCGAGCCCTGATCGTCAAAGCCGTGCGTCATCTCATGGCCGATCACCACCCCTATGCCTCCGTAGTTCACGGCCGGGTCGGCTTTGAAGTCAAAGAACGGCGGCTGCAGGATTCCGGCCGGGAAATTGATGTCGTTGAAGCTGGAGCTGTAGTAGGCGTTTACGGTGGGTGGCGTCATGCTCCACTCTTTTTCGTCCACTGGCTTGCCCAGCTTGGCAAAGTTGTAGTTGCGATCGAAGATTGCCACATGGTTAAGGTTGCCGATCAGGTCCATGCGATCGACCTTCACGCTTGAATAATCCTTCCACTTCTCCGGATAGCCGATCTTGTTGCGGATCATCGCCAGCTTTTGTTCCGCGGCCTTCTTGGTGTCGTCTCCCATCCAGGGCAAAGTCTTGATATCGTCGCCCAAGGATTTCTCAAGTGCCGCCACTAGTTTGTCCATGCTCTCTTTGGCCGCCGGCGGGAAGTTCTGCTTTACCCAGTCCTGGCCCACCGCCTCGCCGAGCGACGCGTCGGTCAGGCTGGAGCACTGCTTCCATCGCGCGAGCGGTACTTCCTGGCCGGCAAGCGTTTTGTGAAAGAAGGCAAAATTTTCGTCGAAGAATGCCTTGGTCAGGTCCTCGGCGCGGCCGTGAAGCGCCTGCCAGCGCAGATAGCTCTTCCATGAGTCGAGCGGTTCTGTCTGGAGCAAGCCATTCAGAGCTTTGAAGAAATCCGGTGTGGCCACGTTAAGCGTGTCGAAGTGCCCGATGCCGACCGCCTGGAAGTACGTGCTCCAATCGTAGGCTGGAGTGATCTTCTCGAGATCCGCGACCGAATAGATGTGGTAGCGGTTCGCCGGCTGGCGAAGGTCCGTCCGGCTCGTTGACGCCTTGGCCATCGCGGTTTCAATTTCCATCACCGCCGCGGCCTCTTTGCCGGCCTGCTCGGGCGTATCGCCGGCGAGTGCGAACATCTTCTTCATGTGCTCGATGTACTGCGCGCGAATCGCGGCGAAGTGGGCGTTGTCCACGATGTAGTAGTCGCGGTCAGGCAGCGACAAGCCATCCTGCGCCAACTCGGCGATCTGCTTGCTCGAATCCTTAAGGTCCACGCCCACGCCGAATTGGAAAAAACCGTCGGGCGTGCCGCGGTTTTCAAGGCTGCCCATCAAAGCTGGAATCTCACTCGAGCTTTTCAGCGCGGCAATGGCCTCCCACGCCGGTTGAATGGGCGCAAGGCCCCGTCTTTCGGTCCTCGCTGTATCTATGCAGGAGGCGTAAAAGTCGCCGTACTGTTTCTGCAGGGGCGTCTTGGGATCTTTCGCGGCTGCGTCCAGCTCCTGCCACAGCAAATAGCGGTTGCGCTCGCGCAGCAGCGAAAAGGAGCGCGCCCATCGCACCTGATCCGATGGAATGGGGTTGTTCTTCATCCAATTTCCGCAGGCGTACTGGTAAAAATCAGTGCACGGATCGGCAGTCGTATCCATCGCCGCGGCGTCGAAACTCTTGCTGGCCGTTGGCGCAGTGGGCTGCGCATCGTCGGGTTGCGGGGCTGCGGGCGCCTGCGCGAACGCGATCCCTACCGCAAACGGCACAACGAAAATTAGACGGGCGAAATTCATAACGATACCTTTCAGAAGAGGCATCCAGCAAAGCCACCGGAGTCAGCATTCACGGTGCGAGTTCCGGGTTGGACTCGGCATCAGCCGCATTCAAGAAATAAGCTTAATCGTGGATCAAGGCTATCATGAGCGGGGCGAAGCTTGAGTGATCTGCGCCCGCCCAGCGAAACACTGAAACAATGAGATGGCCGGTCAATCCCCGGCGAGAGAAAATGAATTCATGCCAATCCGCCTGCAGCATGCTGTCTTTGCCCTGGTTGCGTCTGTGATTTCACTTTCGATGTGCGCGCAGGATGTTCATGTGCGCGTTTCTCCTGATGTGAAGACGGGGATCGAGGGCACCACCGAGTTTCCCACCATTCAAATGGCGATGGACCACCATCCCTTTGCCGGAATTGGAAAAGATGGCAAGCCGGGCCGCGTGTATATCGAAATTGCGCCAGGCGTCTATCACGAGCGGGTGATCGTGACGCAGAACCATACCAACATCACGCTGGTGGGCATGGGAAAATCTCCGGCCGACGTGCTGATTACCAACAGCCTGAACGCGAAACAGGCCGGCGGTACATTTTTTACAGAGACAGTTGAGATCAATGGCAACGGCTTTGAGGCCGACAACATTACGTTTGAAAACACTGCCGGCAATACCGGGCAGGCGGTTGCGGCGGCGGTGCGCGCCGACAAGGCGGTCTTCAAGCACTGCCGGTTTCTCGGCCACCAGGACACGCTCTTCGCCGACTACGGCCGTCAATATTATGTGGACTCGTACATTGAGGGCGGCGTCGACTTTATCTTTGGCAACGCGACGGCGGTCTTCGACCACTCCGAAATTCATTCGAACGGTCCGGGTTACCTGACCGCGCAGTCGCGAACCGCACCCGATCAAACCGCCGGCTATGTGATCGTCGACAGCAGAGTCACGAGCGGGATTTCGCAGACCGAAGCCGAACCTGGCGGGCAGCCAGGTGCGCTGCCGGGCGCACCGTCGCGCAGAGACACCATCAGCCTGGGCAGGCCGTGGCGCCCCTACTCGCGCGTGGTCTACCTCGATACGGAGCTGCCCGCCGACATCATTCCGCAGGGATGGAATGCCTGGGGCAGGACCAGCGAAACGCCACTCGCGTACTACGCGGAATATCACTCGACCGGTCCCGGCGCGAATGCGGCGGCGCGCGTGGAATGGTCGCATCAACTCACCGCCGCGCAGGCGGCGCAATACCGTCCGCGCGTGTTTCTGGCTGGGAAGGACCACTGGAACCCGATCGCCGCGGCGGCGAAGCTGCCATAGAGCCCCACTCTACCGATTCCGACCCGCGGCGTCGCACTCGCATGGTTCAACCGTGAATTCCGACTAGGAGCAGCACAAAAGCTGCACTGAGCGCGACGACGCGGGCGCGATGGAGGGTGTCCCACCGCTGGTGCTGGTGATGCGCCTGGTCGCGCGAGAGTCCGGTGTCCTGGCGGGCCAGGCGGTTGTTGATCGGGACGAGAAAAATCAGCGTCAGGACAATCACAGCAGCCCAGATTCCCGACGCGGTTCCAAGCAGTCCGACAGCAGCGTGGCGGCGCAGAAGGAATGTTTCAATCGCGAGAAGCAGAAAGTTGCCGGCGTACCAGAAGGGCATCACTTTGCCGAGTTTTCGGGCGAAAAGGCGAATGGCCTCCTCGCGGGCCTGCACTTCGAGTCTCTCTAGAATCGGGTTGATGAAAACCCACACTGTGAACTCCGCCCCGATCATGAGGCCGATGGAAAGAATTGCCGCGACATCGAAAAAGATATTCATCGTTTTCTCCTGCGCTTAAGACGCAGCGCAGCGGTATACTGACTCAGATGTTTGTACTGACAAAGTTGTCAGTGCGGTCGGAGCGCCGCCGGGAGTGTCGGCCATACTATGCCGGTATCGAAGAAAGAGATTTCTGAATGCCCCATCGACGCCATGCTTTCCGTGATCGACGGACGATGGAAGGGGACCATCCTGTGGCGTCTGTCTGACGGCCCGATGCGGACCAGCGAGCTTCGCCGCAGCATCCCGGGCATTACGGAGCGCATGCTTATCCGGCATCTGCACGAACTAGTTCGCGATGGCATCCTGGTTCGCCGGCAGGAGAATGCCGTCCCGCCGCGTGTGTCGTATTCCATCTCCGACTACGGCAAGACGCTGACGCCGGTGCTCGAGTCGATTTGCGTGTGGGGAAGAAAGCACATCCGGCTGAAGCACAGCGGCAAGGTCTCCTAACACACCATCCCTGTGTCGAAAAACCGGAGGTTCAGCGTCTTTACACTCCCTGCCGCCCCCTGCCACACTGGAGCGTGGACACGCAGACAGTCGTCATCCTCGACTTCGGATCGCAATACACCCAGCTCATTGCGCGGCGCATTCGCGAACAGAATGTCTTCTCGGTAGTGTTGCCGTGCACGGTGCCGCTCACTGAAATCCTGGCTCACTATCCCATCGGTTTGATCCTTTCCGGCGGTCCGTCTTCGGTCTACGATGCTGACGCGCCGGCTGCCGACCCCCGAGTATTGGCGTTCGGCATCCCCGTCCTCGGTGTCTGCTATGGGTTGCATTTCATCGTGCATCACTTGGGCGGCAAGGTACGCTCAGCGCCCAAGCGCGAGTACGGCCACGCCGAAGTGACCATTGAGGACGCCGAAACGGAGCTGTTCGCCGGGCTGCCGCCGTCGATCCAGGTGTGGATGAGCCACGGCGATGAAGCGCTGGAGCTTCCGCCCGGCTTTCGCCGCGTCGCTGCCACGTCCAATGCGCTGGCTGGCATTGCCGACGAAGATCGTCGCATCTGGGCGGTGCAGTTTCATCCCGAAGTGCATCACACGCCGCTGGGCCCGGTGGTCATTCGAAATTTTCTCAAGATCTGCGGAGCGCGCGGCGATTGGACTCCTGCGCATTTCATCGAGAGCACGGTCGCATCGATCCGCGAAAAGGTTGGCGCGGGCCACGTGATCTGCGGCCTCTCGGGCGGCGTCGACTCCTCCGTTGCCGCGATGCTCGTGCACAAGGCCATCGGAAGCCAGTTGACCTGCATTTTCGTCAACAACGGCGTGCTGCGCAAAAACGAATTCCAAAGCGTGCAAAAAAATCTTCGCGACAAGCTGGGCCTCAACATCGTGGCCGTTAACGCCAGCGCGCGTTTCCTTGAGAAACTGGCCGGCGTCACCGATCCTGAGATCAAGCGCAAGCGCATCGGCGCAGAGTTCATTGCAGTCTTTGAGGACGAGGCCCATCGCATCGAGCAAAAATCGGGGCACGTCGACTGGCTGGTACAGGGAACCCTCTATCCCGACGTGATCGAATCGAGCAGCGTGAAGGGGCCGAGCCAGACCATCAAAAGCCACCACAACGTGGGCGGACTTCCGGAGCGCATGAAGCTCAAGTTGATCGAGCCGCTGAGGGACCTGTTCAAGGATGAAGTGCGCCGCATCGGGCGCGATATGGGCATGCCGGAGGAGCTTCTCAGCCGCCAGCCCTTTCCGGGGCCGGGGCTCGCTGTGCGCATCCTGGGCGAGGTGACGCCAGAGCGCGTGGCTCTGCTGCAGGAAGCTGATGAAATTGTGGTCGCTGAGATCAAGGCCGCCGGTCTCTACACCAAGATCTGGCAGAGCTTCGCCGTGCTGTTGCCGGTGATGAGCGTAGGCGTGATGGGCGATCAGCGCACCTATGCGTATACCTGCGCCATTCGCGCCGTGCACTCTGAAGATGGCATGACCGCCGACTGGACGCCGCTGCCCTACGATCTGTTGAAGCGCATCTCCAACCGCATCGTGAATGAGGTGCGCGGCATCAACCGCGTGGTCTACGACGTGACATCAAAGCCGCCCGGCACCATTGAGTGGGAGTGACTGGCCGTCACAGGCGGGCGCGGCCTTCGGCCGCCATTCGTGCGGAGGCGAGCTGATCAACTTTGCAGCCGGGTGCCCCAGGTCTCGATTTTGAGACCTGGGAAAACACGAACCCATTTACACCTGCCCATGTTGTGAGAAATCTAGCGCGTTTCTAATGCGCGCTCTGCGAAGCCTTGGCGAAATGAAACACGCAATTGACCTGATGCGTGGCCGAGTCCGGTTTCACATCGAACGTGGTGATGACGGTTTGCATCCATTTCGCCAATGTGCGGTCCTGTTTCTGCGCACGTGCCGCGAAGGTTGATACGTAGCTTTCGTCGAACGCATCGCCGGGCGCCATCTTCCAGAGGCGCGTAAGTTTTGCGGCCATGGGATCTGGCGCGCCGTCGAACTGAACGACTCCCATCTTGTAGACCGGGCCGGGAACGATATCAAGGCTGTAATTCACGATATGCGCGCCTTCATTGAACGAGGGATGCGGCACGACAGAGCAATCGAGATAGCCCCTGGCGTGGTAGGCGTCGCGGACGGCCAGAAGAAAAAGATCGAGCGGCCTTCCCGAGCCGGCCGGGTATTTCGACAAGATCTTCTGAGCCTCCGCACGCGGGACGAGCGCTTCTGGCGGGTAGCTGATCGAGCCGAGCTTATAAACTCCGCCTTCCCTGATCGTGACGGAAAAGCGTATCTCGACGGCCTGATCTGAGATGACGGGAGGCTCGATCTGGGTCACATCCACTTGCACCGCTGCGTATCCCTGATCCTGGTAGAGATCCTCAAAGGCGCGTTGAAGACCGGAGGCAGAGTTCTCCGTGTCGAACTCGTTTCCCGTCTGGCTGGCGACAAGGGCGTTGGCCTTCGCCTGCATCGCGGCTGAAGCGCCCACGAGCTGGATGGTCCCGATGCGCACCGGTGGCGACGCGACGGTGAAGTCCATGGCCGTAATCTTGTGCGGGCCCAGATCGCTGGTAAGAGCGGCTTTTACCGTCGCCTTCACGCCTTCAGCCGCAAGCATCTCTTCGAATGATTGGCAAATTCCTTCGATCATGGAGCCGTTGGCGGGCACGAGGCCGCGATAGAGCGGGAAGCGTTCGTGGAGCTTGTCGTCCAGCTCCTTGCCTGGCTTGAGGGGCAGATTATCGAGGTGTATGGGGAAGAGTTGGTTGGACGGCGTCAGCGAGAAGAGCAGCCCCTTGCTGTCGTTGCTGAACTTGACCACCGCGAACAGGCCGGTATCGTTGAGCTGTTTGGCGCGAGCTTTCACCTCGACGGCGCTCAGGCGCGCGCCCGGCTTCAGGCCCGCAGCGGCGAGCAGCTCCTCTTGCGTGTATTGAGGCGCACCCTGAAAGCGGATCACCCTGGGCGGGAGCTTCTTCTGCCCGGCCGATGGAAGAGAGCAGAGAAGCAGGCTCGCGGCAATCAGTAGAGCTGGTTTGATCATGCTGCGCCAAGATTAGCAAACCGTTGGCGGTGCGGGACAGTGGTGTTCCCCGCCTGCTCGAAAGGATCGGTTGTTCCTTCAAAAAATGCCGGTCCGGTGCAGCGCGGTCACTCGCTCGCCGTCTGCGGTCGCAGCGCCGCGATCTGCTGGCTCAGTGCTTCGAGCCTGTCTACGAGTTCCGCGTGCTGTTTGTCGGCCGGCGACGGCTCAAAGGGCTCCACGTAAAAAATACCGTTCGGCTCCAGCTCGCACCGCTTGACGTTGTGGATGCTCTCGAAGCCCTGCCGGTGAATTACGTCCAGCAGCTCCTCGCGGGTCAGTGACTCGCGCTGCAGGGCCTTGCCGTCAACTTGTCCATTGCGAACCAATACAGCGGAGCGGCCCTCGAACATCCGGGTCAATTGCGGCGAGCGAAAGAGCACGCGCACAACCATCCAGTTGATAGCCAGCAGACCGAAGGCGCCGATGAGCCCGCCACTAACTGAGTTATCGTCGCCGATGATGGCATTCTGCACGGTGTTGGAGAGCGACAGCAGAACCACCAGGTCGAATGGGTTGAGCTGCGCGAGCTCACGCTTGCCAAAAATGCGCAGCAGCACCACCAGCGCGAGATAAACGATGGCGGGACGAAGCAGCTTCTCCGCGATCGGAAGCGGCATTTGGAACATGTGGTCGAAGATCACTGAATGCGGCATAAAGCGTTTCTCCAAGTTGATGCAGATCGGAGCCAATGGACTTCAGCGGCATTCTCATCGAAAGATCGCCGCCTCGCACGGCGCCTGAGACTCCACAGGAATTGGAATAACGCCGTGAAAATGAGGATAGCTGGTGGCCGCTGCGTTGTGCGCGATCCCTTCGCAGCAGTTTCGTGCCCAACGGCAGCTACCGTGCGTGGCATTGCCATCTGCTAAAGTGAGGGAGGTGGCACGGCACATTTACGACGCGCCATAACGGCCATCAACGATAAGATAATAAAGAGGTTAGAGAGAAATATTGTGGCAGCTTCGTGGCCATCATCGGTGCAGAAAATGGCTCCGTTTCGCGTGGATCCCTGGCTTTCACCGCGTGTCTGGGGTTTCCGCGATCTGCGCCCATGGTACGACCTCGTCGCTCAAGGCGATCCTATCGGCGAAGTGTGGCTGACAGGCGACGACTGCCTTGTTGCGACCGGGCCCCACGCAGGCGTAAGGCTTGGTGCGCTCTTCCAAAGCGACCATGCCGCGCTGCTCGGCGCTGGAGCGCCCTCTGCCGGCTCGCCCTTGCTGATCAAAGTGATTTTTGCCCGCGAAAAGCTGAGCGTGCAGGTGCATCCTGACGACAAAATGGCCCAGAAATATGGCCAGCCGCGCGGCAAAACGGAGTGCTGGTATGCGCTGGCAGCCGAGCCGGGAGCGCAGGTGGCATTGGGCCTCAAGCCGGGCGCGACACTCGCCCAGGTGCAGCAGGGCATTCACGATGGAACACTCGAAGACAGCCTGAACGCGTTGCCGGTCCACAAGGGCGACATGATCTTTGTCGATGCCGGAACCGTGCATGCCATCTGGCCGGGATCGATCCTGCTGGAGACGCAGCAAAACTCCGACATTACCTATCGCATGTTCGACTACGGCCGTCTGCGCGAACTGCACATTGAAAAATCGCTTGAAGCCACGCGGCTAACTACCCGCGCGGGCAAGGTGGCGCCTCGGAAGCTCGCCGACCGCACCATTCTCATCGATGTTGAGTACTTTCGCGTGGAGCGGATCGCCGTCGAAGGCAGCCGCAGCAGCCAAAGCCTCCGTGGTCCGGACGAAACAGCCGGCCTGGCCTATCTGTTCGCCGCAGCCGGATCGGGCTCTCTGAAGGGGGCGGAATTCGACCCGGTCGATCTGCCCGAACGGGGCATCGTAGCCGTGCCCGCCGCCTCGCCCGAGTTCGTTTTGGAGGATCGGCGCCAGCCCGGCGCGAACCTTGACCTGATCCGTATCACGCCAAACTGGCCTGCTACTCCGTAACCGTGGACAAACTCAAGTAACGTGCTCTTTTGTATTCCGCCTATCTTCAAGATTTTCACAATCTTTGCCGCGCAGCCAATCTTTTCGGGGAGAATCGTAAGTATCATGAATTTTCGACTCGACGTCCCATCTGACCTTCGTGGCGCTCTGGATGCGGTGGCCGCCGACTGGCAGGCCAACGAGAAAGTCGACCGTTTCTGGAAGAAGGATCCGTCACTGTGGACTCGCGACGGCGAGGAGCAGTGGATGGGTTGGATTGACATCGTTGAGCGGCAGCAGAAGGATCTTGCGTCTTTCGCCGGGCTTGCCGGAGACGTGCAGAGCGCGGACTTCAAATCAGTTCTCCTCCTCGGCATGGGAGGATCCAGCTTGTGCCCCGAGGTGCTGGCCAAGACATTTGGAAAGCAGCCAAATTTTCCTGATCTGCACATCGTCGACTCCACTGACCCGGCGCAGGTGATGGCTGCCTGCGACGAGGTAAACCTCGGCGAAACCCTTGTGATTGTGGCCAGCAAATCCGGTTCCACGCTCGAGCCCAACATCCTCAAGCAATTCTTCTTTGAACAGATGAGCAGAGCCGTGGGCAAGGAAAATGCGGGAAGCCATTTCCTGGCCATCACTGACCCCGGTTCAAAGATGGAAGCAGTAGCAAAGGCCGACGGCTTCCGTTACACCTTTTATGGCGACCCGCAAATCGGTGGCCGCTACTCCGCGCTCTCGAATTTCGGCGTGGTCGCGGCGACCGTCACGGGTTTGAACATCGGCAGGTTGCTTGATGAGGCGGCCAAGGCCGCGGCCAGCGCAAAGCAGCCTGTTGCCGACAACCCCGGCGTGCAACTCGGTTTGCTCCTCGGTACGGCTCACAACGCGGGGCGCGACAAGATCACCATTTTCACGTCACCGGAGATCTACGATCTGGGCGCGTGGCTGGAGCAGCTTATTGCCGAATCCACCGGAAAGCAGGGCAAGGGAATCACGCCGGTGGACCGCGAAGCCATCGGTCCGCCAGCGGTCTACGGCAACGACCGCGTCTTTGCCTATGTACGCCTGCAGGGCACTTCCGATTCGAGCCAGGACGCCAAGGTTGCGGCCCTCGAGGCTGCCGGCCACCCCGTGATCCATTTTGAGATCGCCAATCTCTACGAAATCTTCGGCCAGTTCTTCACGTGGGAGATTGCCACGGCAGTCGCCGGTTCGGTGATGGGAATTAATCCCTTCAATCAGCCGGATGTGGAGTCGGCGAAGGTGGAAACCCGCTCCCTGACCGAGGAATACGAAAAGACCGGCAAGCTGCCGGCGCGCAAACCGCTGCTTTCTGAAGCCGGCGTCGAGTTGTACGCGACAGCGGATTACGCTGCGAAACTCAGGTCGCTGGCGCAAAGGCCTACGCTCACCAGCTACCTGCGCGCGCATCTCAGTCAGCTTCAGGCCGGAGACTACTTTGCCACGCTCGCCTTCCTGCCCATGTTCAGTGAGCACGAAGCAGCCATCCAGGCTTTCCGGCACAAAGTGCGCGACAAAAAGCGCGTCGCCACCTGCATGGGTTTCGGTCCGCGTTTTCTGCACTCCACCGGGCAGGACTACAAGGGCGGCCCGAACACGGGAGTGTTCCTGCAGATCACCGCGAACCACGCCAACGATATGGATATTCCCGGCCAGAAGTACAGCTTTGGTGTAGTAATCGACGCCCAGGCGGCGGGCGATCTGGCAGTGCTTGAGGCGCGTGGACGGCGGGCCCTGAGGATTCACCTCGGCGACGGCCTGGTGGCGGGGCTCAAGGCCTTGAGCACGATCATCGGCGCGGCGCTGGTGTAGGCAACTTTTTCCCCAGGATAGGGTCTCTAAAGGTAACTGGCTCAGGCTGGCCTCGTCTAACCGTTTGAGCCGTAGAGAACAACTTCGAAATGTCCTTCATCCTGTGTAGTTTGGCACTGGCCACGGATGAAAAGACCGGTCGATGAAGGGGATGGCAGAGGAGAGATCAGTATGAGTCATACCTTGTTGAAACGGGCGATCATACAATTCATGGGATTTGCAGGGGTGGCCGTGCTGTGTGCCACGGTCGCATTTGCGCAGGATGCCGGATCGGCGCCGGCGCAACCCCAAAATCAACCTGCGGCGCAGCAGGGGCCGCGCACCGACGGACAGATTGAAATGGACGTCGTGCACGCGCTCGATGCTTCGGCCGCGCTGAAGAACGACCTGATTACTGCGGCCACCATCCAGGGCGAGGTCACGCTTTCGGGAACAGTTTCGACCGATGCGTCAAAGCAGTTGGCCGAATCAATTGCGACCCATGTTGTGGGCGTGACCAAGGTGCACAACAACCTGACCATCGGCAACCCGGGTCCTGATGCGCAGAACCCGCAGCCTGCATCGGATACCGAAGCGCAGCAGTCTCCCGACAACGAACAGGCCGATGCCGGCACGCCGGGTCTGCCGCCTCCTGGCCCCGCTCCGGACCAAAATCCTAATCAGGCCCAGGCTCCGCCGGCGCCGAATTCGCAGGAATCGCCTTATCCGCCGCAGCAAGGCGCGTATCCACCGCCTCCGCCGCCGCGGCCTCAGTACCAGAACCCGCAGTATGGGCAGAATCCGCAGTATGCGCCTGCGCCCACGGCTCCGGCATATCAGCCGGCCAGCGGGCCTGTCACTATCCCGCAGGGAACGCTCGTGTATCTGCGCACCACCGAGCCGGTTGATAGCAAGAGGGCCAAAGACGGTGAGCCGGTTCAATTCACCGTCATCCAGGATGTGAGCATTGGCGGTGTGCTGGCCATTCCGCGCGGCGCAACCTTGCACGGCGTCATCACTGACGTGAAAAAAGTTGGCGCCGGCAGTTTAGCCGGAAGCTCCGAGCTGGCTCTCACGCTTACTTCGCTCGACCTGGGCGGACGCAACTACCCGATTACCAGCGATCATTTCAAAGTGAAGAGCCCGAATAAAGCGGGCGAGACCGTGGGGAACGCGGTCGGCGGAGCTCTCATCGGCACCATCATTGGCTGCGCGGTGGGCCGCGGAGCCGGATGCGCAATTGGCGCAGGGGCTGGCGCAGCGGCCGGTACCGCTGCTTCGGCTGCGTCGCCGGGGCCGAGAGCCTGGATTCCCGCCGAGGCTCTGGTCAAGTTCCACATCGTCGCGCCGCTCACCGTCGATCCCGTGAGCCCGCAGGAAGCGGCGCGATTGGCAGAGGGCCTCTATCCTGGCGGCCCGAGTCTCTACCGCCGTGGCCCCTACGGCCCGCGTTACTACGCCGGACCGGTCGCCTATCCCTATCCATATGGGTATGCGGGGTATGCGTATCCGCCGGTTTACTACCGTCCGTATTATGCGGTCGGTGGAGCTTATTACTGGCGGTAAAAACGGTGGTCAGCAAGAGGATCGGACACGGGCATCCTGCATACGGGATGCCCGATGTGTTTTCTGATGGAGAGTAGAAACCTTTTAGAGCGCCCGATGGTCTATTTTGGAAAGGGCTTTCACCGGATTGAAAAGCGCGGCACTCGAATTACGCCAAAGCCTAGGACGGGCGAAAAATGCGTACTGGACCCTCCGGCCTGTTGCTCAGGCTTCTCATCGTCCTTGTGGTATTTGCCGGTCGAGCATTCCCTCAAGCAGACGGGGTTTCTCTGGCCATCCGTTTCCCAAGTGGAACGAGTCAGTTCCATGTTGGCGAAGTGATTCCTGTTGACTTAAGTTTTACTGCTTCCCGGCCAAAAACCTACGACTTAAACACGGTTATGAGTGACCGGAGCGGCCGTCTGAACATAGAGCAATTCCTCGTTACGCCGCCGGGACGCGATCCACTCGCCAACTACTACTCCATCGGGGGGATCTTTGGGGGCGGACCCTCCAGCTCGATCGTTCTGAGCAATGAGCCATGGGTCATAACGGACGATTTGAATGAATGGGTGGCTCTGGATACCCCGGGCCATTACACGTTTTATGTCACCTCAGGCCGTGTTTCCCGCCGCACTGCGGCTAAGAATGAGCCGCAGCAACTGCGTTCGAATTCGCTGGAATTCGACGTGATTGCGGCCGATGCCGCATGGCAAGATCAGACATTTCTTCGGGCGGTCTCAGTTCTCAACTCTAACGTGAGCACCGATGAAGAAAAGAGGTCGGCGATTCGGAGATTACGCTTTCTCGATTCGCGGCAGTCGATCCTGGAATTGGTGGGTCTGATGGGCAATCTCCCTGCAAATCTGTCATTTGAGTGTATGTTTGGTCTTGCCGGCTCACGATATCAGGCTCAGGTTGTTCATGAGTTGGAGAGTCAAATGAACGCGCCGGACACCGCGATCACCGAGAACTATATCTACATACTGGCAAAACTCAAGACTCTGCTCGAACCTCAAACTATGATTTCCAATCCGAAAAACAATGCGCTCGCGCAGAGTAAAGAATTCATGGATTTGGAGGATGCTCTTCTTGAGAAAATAATCGGTCTTGTATCCATCAAGCAGGGCCGCGCTCAGGCGCAAACCATTGCCACTCTGCTGACGGCTACAACTCGCGATTCCCAGGACATGAAGCCCCTCAGGCACTTATCTGGCGCCGAGGTTGCCTCCGCGTTTCTTGAGCTCCCAGCCGATCAACAGTCAAATCTGCTTTCCTATGGTTGGGAGCGTTTGAGAGTGCCTGCGATGGTAAAGACCCTTGAAACGATCGCAGCTGAACCCGAGACCAGGAGTTATGGGTTGCGCGATGCTATCTTGCAGCGGCTTTATGAATTAGACCCCAAGGAAGGCCGGCGATACATACTGGACGAGATCAAGCAGCCACACCTCTACAACGGCATGTATACGGTCAAGGGCGAGACACTGAGTGTTTTGCCAGAAGCAACTCTTCCCGAGTTTGACGAGATGCTTGCGACACGACTGGAGCATGACGAGGGCAATACGATGCCTCTCGACGCGCAACTGATTGCGCGTTACTCGACGAAGGCAATCCTGCCGAAAGTGAAGGCTGTTTATGAGAACGCGCCGGGCAAGTGGGATTGTGTTACTGAGGATGGCCTTGTTTTGTATTTTCTCCGCGCTGATCCGGATTATGGGGTAAAGTGCATGGCTGCCGCGCCCAGCGTTTGCATGACAGAGTCGATTCCTGCAGTCATCAAGATGAAACGATGGGATGAGATTGAGACCAGCGTTATCGCTCAACTGAACAATCCCGATCTGTGGCGCGCTCGACAGGCAGCGGAAACTCTATCGAAGTACGGCGACGACAAAGCAGAAACAGCCATCTGGGACCGCCTGCGCCGTTTCCATCAGCAGTGGGCAGGCCGTGAGAACGACCTGATTTATCGTCCTGACATGCCGCGCGATGCGGACGCGGCGATGGGTTTTCAATTCGGCTTGGTTGAGTCATTGGCACATGCTCAGGCCTGGTTACTCAGCAATCATCAAATCGATGAGCTTGAGAGCCTGACGTTTGGATCGGCCCGCGATTACGCGAAAAGAAATCACTGGGACTCGCCGGTGGAATTAAATCTCTCCCTGTTCTTCGATGGCCGACTGCAAGCAATTATCAACAACCAGTATTCGCTTACGGACATTACCGCCCTCTGTGTCAAATTGAGGCAGTACCCCAATGGTACGAAATTCAGACTAACAACCGATGGCGAGAAGGATCGTCTCGATCCGGTGGTGAAGACCATCGAGGAAACGGCGGCGGAGGTTGGCTTGACAATAGAAACTGCGGTTACACAGTAATCTCCGCTTTGCAGGAGATTGAGGTTGAGGCGCTAGCATCTCAGAAGAAATCGGTACATCACGTCCAAGCTTTTCCTGGTGGCTCTTTCCGCTCCCCCTCCGGGCTGCTCCGGGACCGGCCGGTATGGCTCGGCGTCGTCTATAATGGCAGAGTCGCATTGAGCGAGATTTGCGCAGGCGCCGGGGCCGCAATAACGCAGCTAATTCCTTGCTGCCGCCCACAGGTTGATCCTGGCCGCGCATAGAGAGTTGAAGGCAAAAGTCCATCCATGATTCGTTTCCTGCAAACAGACAATCGTATGGTCAAAGCGCTGATCGTAGTCATTATCGGCGCAGCATCCGTCACCATGGTGCTCTACCTGATTCCCGGCCTCAGCGGCATGGGCTCTTCGTCGCCAGACACTTATGCCGTCGTTTACCCGCACTGGTACAGCCGGATCCTGTCATCGGGCGACTCGGTGAGCCAGGCGCGTGTGGAGCAGATCGCACAAAGCGAGTTGAGCCAGCGCGGACCGCAATACGCCGGCAACCAGATGCTCGTGCAGCTTTTTGAGCAGCAGGTGGGCCAACAGTTGGTGCAGCAGCAAGTGCTTTTGCAGGAGGCACACAAGCTCGGCATCCACGCCACCGACGATGATGTGCGCCAGTTTCTGCACACCGGACCCACCGGTGAAGTTCTCTACCCCGACGGCAAGTTTATCGGCGAAGCAGCTTACAAGCAGTTAATCGACGAACGGCTGCACGAGTCGGTGACGGATTTTGAAAACTCGATCAAGGACGACATCACCGTGCGGCGGCTTGAAGCTCTCATTACGGGCGGAGTTACGGTGAGCGACCAGGAAGTCCGCGACACTTATCGCAAACAGAACGTCAAGATCAAGTTCGATTACGCGATCATATCCGCCGACGACGTGCGCAAGACCATCAATCCGTCCGACAGCGATCTGGAGGCGTTCTTCAAAAAGAATGCCGCGCGCTATGCCCAGGCAGTGCCCGAGGAGCGCAAGATCACATACTTTGCTTTCACCGCGGACCAAGTGCCCGGCGGTGTTCCGCAGCCCACCCAGCAGGCTATTCAGCAGTATTACAGCGAGCATCTGACCGATTATCAAGTGCAGGAACAGGCCAAGTCGCGTCACATTCTTATCAGTGTGCCCCAGGGCGCCGATGCCAAGACCGATGCGGCGGCCAAAGCCAAGGCAGAGATGGTCCTCAAGCAGCTCAAGGCCGGTGGAAGTTGGACTGACCTGGCCAAGAAATACTCTGACGATCCCGGCAGCAAAGATTCCGGCGGCGAGCTCGGGTTCGCGCAGCGCGGCAAGATGGTGCCGGCCTTTGATAACGCGATCTTCACCCAGAAGATCGGTGACATCGAAATTGTGAAGAGCAGTTTTGGCTACCATATCGTGCAGGTTGAGGATCGCCAGCAGGCGCACACCAAGGCGCTCAACGAAGTGCTGCCCGACGATTCAGGCGGAGATCGTCCGCCAGACCTCGATTTTGGCGCAGCAAAACTATGCGCAGCAGCTCACTTCTGAAGCCGTCAAGAACGGTTTGGAAAAGACCGCGGCGGCGCATCACCTTCAATTGGTGACCACTGACCCGGTCGCGCAGCAGGGCGTGATTCCCGCGCTTCCTGACAGCACCCAGCTTCTTTCCAAGGCGTTTGCCGCCAGGCAGGGTGATCCGCCGCAATCAGCACAAACGGGCGAGGGCTATGCAATCTTTCAGGTCACCGGAATCGTTGCGGCGCACGCGCCCACGTTTGCCGACTGGAAGACCCACGTGCTCGATGACTACCGCGAGGAGCAACTTCCCGCCCTGTTGAGCCAGAAGACCAGCGAGCTCGCCAACAAGGCCAAGGCCATGAACGACCTGGCCAAAGCTGCCAAGTCTGTGGGCGCGACATTGAAAACCAGCGACCTGGTGGGCGAAAGCGGCCAGGTGCCCGACTTTGGCGAAGTGGGCCAGGTGGCCCCGCAACTCTTCGATATGAATCCGGGTGCCATCAGCGGGCCCATCTCCACTGAGCAAAACGGTGTGGTTGCGAAGATCGACGACAAGCAGGAGCCCAGCGCCGACGACATCGCCAAGAACTTCGACCAGACGCGCGACGCAGCTTCTCGAACAGCACCGCAACGAGGCCTTTAGCGTCTTCCTGAGCAGCGTGTGGAATGACTACAAGAAACACAACCTTGTGCGCCTCAACGCGAAGCCGGCCACCCCGCAGATGCCGGGCATGTAAGCAGCGAGTGAATCGAAAACCGGAATGAAGAAGCCCGCAGCCACGGTGGTTGCGGGCTTTTTGCAATCAGTTGAGGAGCGGAGCCGAAAATTCGGCAAAATCGCGAGAGCATCCGGCAAAAAGGACAAAGCGGCAGGGCAATTTGCTCACATGTAAGTTTTAAGCTACACTATCAGAAGTGATCGGGACTGTTGCTGCTGGTGCACTGGGGGCACGTGGAACGAACGTCAAGAGAGTTAAGGATCTATGAAACTCCAACAGGGAAATGCCCTTTCGAGCAATGGCTTGAGGGTCTGCGTGACGCAAGAGACCGCGCGCGGATTCAAGTGCGCCTGGATCGAGCGGAGCAGGGAAACTTCGGCGACCGCAAATCTGTGGGCGACGGCGTACAGGAGCTGAGGATTGATTTTGGTCCCGGCTACCGGGTTTACTTTGGCGAGGACGGTCCAAGAATCATTTTGTTGCTGACAGGCGGGGATAAGAGGACGCAAACGAGGGATATTGAAACAGCCAGGCGATATTGGAACGAGTATCGGGGGATGCAAAATGCGCGGACGCTCCAGAAGCTACAGGGAAGGCCTGCTTCGAAGGCTAAGAGACAACGCTGAAGCGGCGAATTATCTTCAGGCGGCGCTTGAGGATTCAAATTCCGCTTTCCTCGTTGCGCTCAAAAACGTTCTTGACTCGCGTAAAGTTGCGCGGGTCGCGCGTGCCAGCAATCTTAATCGCGAACATATCTATCAGATGCTCGGCAAAGACGGGAACCCCACCCTGAACAGCCTCGGGAAGATCATCGACGCCCTGGGGCTTCGACTGTCGATCGGAGTTAAGAACGAAGTACGGGCTCGAAGAGTCGCCGCTTGATGGTCGGACAGATCGGCTCTACCTTGTGATCGGCGGCGCAGGATCGTGCTCAAAGAACGGCCTGCAGCCGCATGGTTGCGGGCTTCTTGCGTATGCAGGCCGCGCTCTTTATCGTAACCCCACCGTCGCAAACGGCAATCCCGTCACGGGCCAGTGATCGGGCTGAGCCTCGAGATTTGGAGCGACGCTCACGCCCGGAGACGATGCGGGGGTCACCGTCACGTTCCAGCCGTCAACGGCAATCAACGGAGGTTCAGCAATGAGGTCTCGCTGCTCTGCATCAATCGTGATGGTTTTGCTTTCACCGGGGACGAGCGAAACATAGTTGTCGCTGTAGAAGGCCGGCAGGATGCGCTCGCCGGAACGTTGATTGCGAAGCTGGACGTGCGCCATCACGGCGATGTTCTTCGTCGGATTGCTGCAGTGTGATGACCACGCGATGCATTGTCCTGACGCTCCGCCTTCGCCGTAAGCGTGACCAGGGGCAGCTGGTTCAGGGCCGTGAGGTCGTCAGGATTGTCGACCCGGCCCCTCCAGTAGAAGTTGCTCGAAAGCAGCTTGCCTGCCGCGTCGTGCAGCTCCAGCTTGATGAAGTGAACCCCGGAGACATTCGCCGCCGAAGTCAATCGGTCCCAGATTGGTGGCCACATCCGGCGCGGCCGTCAATTTGGTTTCGTGCTCGTACGCCAGCGAGCCATCGAGATTGTAGACCGCAACCCGCGCCACCGCATCCGTCACCGGTTCGGGCTGGTTGTTGATCACCTGCACCTGTCCGTTGGCTTCGTTGAACTGGATGTGCACCATCTCCGACGCATGCATCACGGCGAAGTAACGAAGACATCGGCTCGAGATCGTAGTGGTAAATCTGCCAAACGAAGCTCGGCTGCGCGGGGTTGCTCATCCACGTGATGACGGCCGTGGTGGGATGGAAGAGCTGCGCGTTGCGCCCCTCGTACATGGCGCGGAAGGCCTCGTAGTTCGCCATCTGCGCCTTGCGCACAAAGTCGGCAAGGTTGGCGATCTTGCCGTAGCGCGCGGCCACGATGCAGGGGTATACGTCGCCGTGCTGGTTGCCCTTGGCCAAATCGTGCGCGGCCCAATCGTCGTTGATCGTCTCCCAGTCCTTCTGGGGCATCATGCCGTGAATGGATTCAAGCGTGGGCACGGACACGCTGCCCGTCTCGGTCTTGAAGTAGTCGTCGGTTACGGTGTAAAACTCGCGCGGAGCGCGCCAGTAATACGGTCCATGCGAGCGCACGCCGGCGCCGTCGGTCGAGCTGGGCTGATAGCGGCGCGTGGGTTCCAGCTCGGCCAGCAGCCTTGCGCAGCGCCGCATCGATCTCCGGCGGCGGATAGCCCTCGTTGCGCGCGCACCACAACACGATCGAGGGATGATTGCGGAAGCGCAGAACCTTGTCGCGCACGTTGGCGATATACGTCGGCGATGTCAGTCGGGTCGGGCCCGTCGCCCGGATTGGGCTGGAAGAACTCGTCCCACACCAGGATTCCGTACTTGTCGCACAGTTCGTAAAAATCCTCGCCCGTGCTCTGGCCCACCCAGTTGCGAATCAGGTTCAGGTGGGCCAGTTGGTGCAAGTGAATCTCGGCGTCGAGCCGCTCGCGCGGAATCCGCTTCATGGCCTCGTCGAGTCCCCAGTCGCCGCCGCGGATGAAAATCGGCACGCCGTTGACGGAGATCGTCAGCGTGTCTGTGCCGGGAACCGAGTAGGTGATCTTGCGAACGCCGAAATCCACATCCTGCGCGTCGCGAGATCTCGTGGCCGGTCCTGAAGGCGAGATGCAGCTGGTAGAGATTCTGCGCGCCGTAGCCGTTCGGCCACCACAGCCGCGGATGCTCCATGTGCAGCGCCGGCGTGTTCTTGGCGTCGAAGCGTAACTGTCTGCGTGCTGTGCGGGGCCAGCTCCACCTGCCGCTCGAACGACGATATTCTCGATCGTTCCCTGCACCACGCCGGTCACCGGCTTGTCGCTCACGTTTTCGACCGTCGCCTGCACGGCCACGTCGGACGAATCGGTTTTCGGCAGCGGCAGATCGGTGGTCACCAGCGGATCCTTCAGCACCACCGGCCCCGTGGCCGAGAGAAACACCTTCTGCCAGATGCCGGTATCGCGGTCGCGCACCGCGTTCGAGCCAGTCCCAGCCGATGCGTCGAGAGAAACGTCGGCCCGTCGATGGCGCTGATGCCGCCGTTCTGTCCCACGCCGTCGCGCAACGTGTGCTCGTGCGGAACGCCGGGGTGCGGCTGCGGCGTGACCAGCACAGCCACCACCGCCTGCTGGCCCGGCTTTACCTGCGCCGTGATGTCGAAGATGCCGCGAATGAATGCGCCGCGAATCGTGCCCACCTGCGCGCCGTTCACCCACACCTCGGCCGAGTAGTTGATGCCGTCGAAGTTGAGCCAGACGTGACGATTCCGGTACGCTCGCGGAACCCGGATCACGGTCCTGTACCAGTACGACGTGTGGCACAGGCTCTCGGGAATGATCTCGGGCCGGTCGTTCTCGCCGTAGAGCGGCTCAGGATAGACGTGGTCGTTGACCAGCGTAGTGAGCACGGTGCCGGGAACGGTGGCCGCGTACCAGCCGCGCGTATCGAATCCCGCAGCGGCAACTTGCGCGCCGGGCTGCGGCGACTTTGGCCACATCCTGCAACTGCCAGCCGCTCGGCCAGTACCACAGGCTGCGGAGCGGTGGCGGCCGCTGCGGCCGTGGGGCGCCAGAACAGCGAGCATCGATATCAAAGCAGAAATGCAAGTGCAGGAAACGGCGAAAGCGGATCTGTCAACGGAAAGCTCCCTCGAGGTCTTTCAGAGTCCTGATGCGGCCTGTGCTTGGAAGCACGCCTCTCTAGTGTCTCAAATGACGCATCGACTCGTTGCTGCAGCCAGATCAATCGCCCAATCACCGGCAATAATGACATCATGCAATTTCAGCGTTCCACCGGAGTTCTGCTGCACGTGAGCTCGCTGCCTTCGTATGGCGGCATCGGCGATCTGGGGCCTGCGGCGCACGAGTTTGTGGCTTTTCTGGCGCGCGCCAAACAGCATGTCTGGCAGGTTCTGCCGCTGTGTCCCACCGGATACGGCAACTCGCCCTATGCCGGCTCGTCGGCCTTTGCCGGCAATCCCGCGCTCATCAGCCTGGAGTTTCTTTCCGATTGGGGCTGGATCGATGGCAATCGCATTGCCGGGCCTCGCCGGCCGCAGCGGCGCCGTCGACTTTGAAGATGTGGAGAATCGCAAGCTTCCGCTGCTCCACGAAGCCGCCGGCAATTTTCTCGATCGCGGCCTCGATGACGCCAGCGCTCGCCGGGCAATGGGCAGGACTTTGAAGAGTTTTGCCGCGCCGCAGGCCGCGTGGCTCAACGACTACGCGCTCTACGCCGTGCTGCGCCGCAAATTCAAAACCGGCGCGTGGACCGAGTGGCCCGAGCCGCTGCGCCGCCGCGATCCGCAGGCGCTTGCCGCAGGCCGTCCGCGGAGCACGCACGCGAGCTGCTATCGAGCAGCGTGCTGCAGTTTGCCTTCTCGCAGCAGTGGAATCAGCTCCGCGAGGCTGCCGCAGCGCAGCGGCATCCGCATCCTGGGCGATGTCGCCATCTTCGTCAACATGGATTCAGCCGACGTTTGGGTTCACCCCGAAATCTTCGAGCTCGACGAGGATCTGAATCCGATCCGCATCGCCGGCGTCCCGCCCGACTACTTCTCCGCAACCGGCCAGCGCTGGGGCAACCCGCTCTATCGCTGGGATGTGCTTGCCGCGCGCGGTTTCGACTGGTGGATCGACCGCATCCGCCGCGCCATCGAACTCTACGACATCGTGCGCCTCGACCACTTCCGCGGCTTCGAGGCCTACTGGGCGATTCCCGCCGAGGAAGAGACCGCCGTCAACGGCGAATGGGTCAAGGCGCCGGGGCTCGCGCTCTTCCGCGCCCTCGAAGCATGCGCTGGGCCCGCTGCCGCTGGTCGCCGAAGATCTGGGCTCATCACGCCAGAAGTCGACGCGCTGCGCCTGGAGCTGGGCATGCCGGGCATGAAGGTGCTGCAGTTCGGCTTCGGCGATAAGGGCGCGCACACGCACCTGCCTCACCGCTTTACGCCCGCCACCGTGGCCTACACGGGCACGCACGACAACGACACCACGCAGGGCTGGTGGAATACCGCCGGCGATGTGGAGCACGCGGCGGCGGAAGCGCTACGTGGGACCGGTTGGCGAATCACCCGGTGTGGCCGCTGATTCGCGCCGCCGAGGCAAGCGTGGCCGAAATCGCCATCGTTCCCGCGCAGGACCTGCTCGAACTCGGCTCCGAAGCGCGCATGAATACGCCCGCCATCGCCACCGGCAACTGGAGCTGGCGCGCGCCGGAAAAATACTGGACAGAAGATTTGGCAGATCGACTGGCCGCGCTGGCCGAAGTCACCGACCGCGACAACGACCCGTTGGATGAGCAGGGAGCAAGGGAGCAAGCCAGCTAGGGAGCGAGAATGTGCGGGCGGCAGTTGCTTTCATGAGATAGAAAGTGCGCGTGCTGCCGATAGCAGGACCTGCGGCGATTTCATGGCTCCCTTGTCCCTCGTTCTCTTGTTCCCTGTCTTATCGGTAGCTCGAATCGTCAAACCGGCTCATATCCATGTCATCGTCGAGCACGCCAAGTGTGATCACGGCGAAGGTAAAGACGGTCGTGTCCGGTTCAAGATGGCCGCCGAAGGCCCGGTCCGCAGTTGCCAGCGTGATATGCGGGTGCACGCGTCCATCCATCACCATCCCGCTCATGCCGATGATGTCCGCCGGCTTCGTCGGGTCCTTCACGAATAAATCGTGAGAGGGAAGATCGCGGTTCGACACCTGGTGCACCTGGTATCCGCGCACCGAGCCAAAGCCGGAGAGAATCACGGCATTCTTGATCTTCTGTTGCGCGATCATCTGCTTGAGTCCGGCCAGCAGATCCGCACCGAACTTGAAACGCAGCACGACGATCCGCTGCAAATGTCCGCTGACGGCGAACACATCGGGCACCGAGGGGCTTAGCGCCTTCGTGTCGGCATCGTGCCCATGAGAATTGACGATCTCCTGGTTCGTCTCCTGCGCCGGCAGCGCAAGGCATGCGGCAAAAACAGCAATCACGAAGAGCCTCTTCATTCGCATTCTCCTTGGCCAGAACCGCCGACCGCGCGCTGCGTGAAGCTCGCTGCTCACCAGGGCATCGCGCGATCCCGCAATATCTTACTCGCCCCTGATTCCTGCGAGTCCCCAATGACGCTTGGCGTAGAGGGATGAGTCACCCTGAAGGCGGCCTGCTCGTTCCCTTGGTCCCTTGTTCCCTGCCGCTAAAACGGTATATCGTCGTCAGAAATCTCTGCCGACTGCGAGAAATCGTCATGGCCGGCTGGCGGGCGCTGGTCCTCGTTCACCGCTGCGTTCGACGAACTCGCCGGTCGGCTGTAGCTGCCGCCGTCATCGCGACCAGACAATAGCGAAAGATCGTTGACGATGATCTCGGTGCGATAGCGCTTGGCTTTGGTGTCCTTATCTTCCCATGAGCGAGTTTGGATCTTGCCCTCGATGTAGAGTTTGGAACCTTTTTTCACATAGTCGCGGACGATCTCAGCGGTGCGCTTGAATGCCACCAGGTTGTGCCATTCGGTACGGTCCTGCCAGTTGCCTTGTTGATCCTGAAAGCGGTCGCTTGTGGCCAGGGTAAAGTTGGCCACCATGGTGCCGCCGCCGGTGGAGCGGATCTCAGGGTCTTTGCCTACATTTCCTAAAAGGAAAACTTTGTTGACGCTCTTTGCCATACTCGTGCTCTCCTGTCCCGTTGCCGATCCGGCGAGTTGCTCGCCAATTCGGCCTGTCTTTCGAAAATCGTCGCGCTCTCGCCTGAAGTGCGCGCAGACTCTATTTCTGTGCTTCGAGAATCTTAATATATCCTTGCATTCCCCGTTTTGCCTCGCCGTCGATAGCGTCGTCGTCCACAGCCCAGCTCCGCAGTCGCATTAACTCATGCGCCCCAACTCCCTCAATTGATGCGCGACGGCTTCAAGGAAGGTTTCCACACTCGTATTCGGAGGAATAGCCAGGCCCGACTTGGCGCACAAAGCCGAGGCGATGCGTGCAGCCAGGGCACTGCGCGTAGTGAGATCCATGTCGAGGCGGCGCGCAAAAAAGCCCTCCAGAACCTCGAGATCGCTTGCCGAGAGTTTTGCAAGTTGAGGAGCCGGCAGTACAACCACCAGGTGCGGCGCGGGAATGGGCGTGGTTGGCGTCATCGCCGGACCCGTGATGGTGCGCGTCTCTGACCCGTTCCAGTGCGGCGCGTCAATTTCGCGATCGCGGACCACGAGCGTCCCGGCAACCATATCTCCCAGCCTCTGATGCCGCCGGCTCATAAACATGGCCACAACGCCCACTGCATAGAAGCCGGGTAGATAGTCGATGATACGCACCAGGTTGCGCGCCAGCGACTCCACAAAGTTGACGCCGCGCCCGGACTGGTGGATGACACGAATCTTCGCCACGCGCTTGCCCGGCGTGCGGCCGTTGCCGAAAGCCTCAAAAAGCGTGAAGTATCCCCACTGCATCAGGAAAACGATGAGTACGAAGATGCCCACGGCCCAGTTCGCTGAGACCTCGCCCAAAATATGCAGTGACGGAACGATGATCGCCGAGGTCAGGCCAATCACAACAAAAGCCGCGCCCCAAATCAGGTAGTCGATGAGGATGGCGATGAACCGGCTGCCGATTCCAGCCAGCGGCATCTCGATCGCCACGAGTTCCGGGGTATCGATGTTAAGCTGGTCTCCAATCGGATCCATGGCGATCATTCTCTCCAATCAGTGGCTCGCAAAGCGCCGCCCCTACTGGGACCGCCTGGGCACTCTGCTGGGCCAGGCCGGTGCGGGTGGTGTGCGCCAGTTGACACGCGCCGAGCTGCGCGAAACCGCGCTGCTTTACCGGCAGGCGGCCAGCGACCTTTCCACACTGCGCCAGGACTCCACTGCCCGTGCTTACGCCGAACACGTCAACCAATTATTGGCTCGCGCCCACCATATCATCTATTCCAGCCGGCGCAAAGGCTTCCTCAAGATTCTCCTTTTCCTGCGCGATGACTATCCGGCCCTGATCCAGCGGCAGATTCGCTACGTTCTGCTTTCGCTCGTCATCCTGCTGGCGGGTTCGCTGCTCGGCTCGGTCCTCACGCTGGCGCGCCCGCAGTTCATGCGCCACATGCTCGGCCCGGCCATGGTTCAAACCATCGAGCGCCACGAAATGTGGACTCACTCCATCGTTGGCGTAGAGCCCGTTGCCAGCAGTCTCATCATGACCAACAACCTGAGCGTTTGCTTTATCGCATTCGCGGGCGGCATCCTTTTCGGCCTGGGACCGCTCTACTCCATGTTCTTCAATGGCCTGCTGCTGGGCGTCATCGGCGTGGCCTGCCAGCAGCACGGCATGGCACTCGACCTGTGGAGCTTTGTCGCTCCTCATGGTTCACTGGAATTGCCGTCGATCGTTCTTGCGGGCGCGGCCGGGTTGCGCCTCGCGCACGGCGTGCTGTTTCCGGGGCTCTACCGCAGGCGCGAATCCGTCGCATTGGCAGGCGTGGAAGCGACACGGATGGTCGCCGGAATCATTCCGCTGCTTGTGATTGCCGGAACACTTGAGGGATTTTTCTCGCCCTCCGCTGCGCCCGTGTGGCTCAAATTCACGGTCGGCGGATCGCTGTTTACGCTGCTGCTGGTGTGGTTGTTCCGCAAGGTGCCGGCTGTCAGGCCGCTCTCGGAACCTTCGCAGTCAGCTTGATGTTCAAGGCCTTCATGACGGCAAGCGCGGTCTTCAGCGTGGGATTTCCTTTGGCGCTGAACGAGCGATAAAGCTGCTCACGAGAGAGCCCGGTCTGGCCCGCGACCTCGGACATTCCTTTGGCGCGCGCTACCACTCCCAGTGCATGAGCGATGTAGCCGGGATCGTGGGTCTCAAATGCTTCCGCCATGAAGACCGCAATGGCCTTATCCGATCGCAGATCCTCGGCCGGATCGTAGTTAGTCAGTCTCTTAGCCATATTTCTCGCTCCATTCAGCCGCTAGGCGTTTCGCCGTTTTGATGTCTCGATCCTGTGTGCGCTTGTCTCCTCCGCACAAGAGAATAACGAAGACATTTCCGCGCTTCTGAAAGTAAATTCTGTAGCCCGGGCCGTAATCGATTCGCAACTCGCTTATGCCTTGGCCAACCGGCCTCACATCACCGGCGTTCCCAAATGCCAATCGATCCAGACGAGACGCAATCAATGCAAGTGCACGCTCGCTCTTGAGCTTCGTTCGCCACTTTCGGAATGTCTCGGTCTGCTTGAGTTCGACCATCGGCGATCGTGATTTATAAACTACATCATTTCCATCTTAATGTCAACGGCTACAGGTTCCGCGCATCGCCCACACTCCGTCGGATTCCCTACACCATCGCCCGCTCTTTCACCTTCAAATACTGGTTCAGCACCGCCGAGGTAAGCTGCGCGGGATTGAGATCGAGCGTGAGCGCACCCTGTTCACGCAGCCGCGCCAGCAACAGTTCGCGGCGCGTGGTCAACTCCTGCGCGGCAGATGCACGAAACATCTGTTCCACATTCCTGGGCCGCGCGTTGGCAATCGCTGTCACGTCCGGCTGAGCCATGGCCACAAACAGCAGCACATGACGATGCAGCAACTGCATGGCGCCGTCAATCACCTCCGGCCGCATCGCGGTCTCGGCCAGGTCCGTGATCCACAAGATGAGCCCTCGCCGCGGCTGCCACCGATTCAACGTGGCCGTGGCGCGCAGGTGGTCGGCCTCGCTCACTTCCGCGCGCGCCTGTGCGAGCGCCTCCACAATCTGCCGCAAATGCGCAGGGCCCCGCCCGGGAAGCACACGCTGCTGCACATGTCGCCCATAGACAAGCAGAGCCACACGATCGCCGGAAAACAATGCCAGTTGTGCCAGTGCCACGGCCGTCGAACACGCATAGTCGAGCTTGGAGTGGCCGCGGCGCTCCGCAACGCCGTCGTCCTTGAAGATTCTGCCGCGCAGCAACCTGCCCGCGTCGAGCACGATCCACACTGCCTGGCTGCGCTCGGTCTGATAGCGGCGGGTGATCAATTGCCCGCGCCGAGCCGTCGCTGTCCAGCACACATCGCGCAGATCGTCGCCTTCGAGATACTCGCGCAGGCTCTCGAAGTCGCGCCCCAGTCCGCGCTCGCGCACCAGGCGAAGCTGCAATTCGATCTGCCGTCCGCGCGCGAGAAAAATCTCCTGGTCCTCGCCTTGCCGCAGCGCCGGATACACGCGTATGGTTTGCGTGAGCGGCGCCATCGCCCAGCGTTCCACCAGGCCCAGCGGTGAAGCGTAGCGAACAAACACCGCTCCTGCTTGCGCATCGCCGCGTTCGCGCGGTTCAATCTTGTAGCGCAGCGCCGCTCGCACGCGTGGAAATACCCGCAGAGCCCGGGGAGCGGGCGTGGCAACCAGCGCGTCAGGCAAGTCATCCGTCAGCCGGCATTCGAGAATCGTCTCTCCGCTTTGCTCCATTGCAAGCTCAATTTCGGTTTCGCTATCGAGCGAGGGTGCGTTGCTCCACGAGCGTTCCACTGTGATGGTTTTCGCAGCCGGTAGTCGACGCCCATCCAGAATCACCGCCAGCAGAACCAGCGCATCCCACGCCAGCATGCCGTATCCGAGGCGCGCATCGAAAAATCCAGGCAGAGCGAGCAGCAGCCCCGCGGCCAGCAGCCAGATGGCACGCGGCGTCAGGCCGAACGCAAAACGCCCACGCGGCACGCACGCAGCACGCACCGTCTCGGGATGGAGCGAAGCTGAAATCATCCCCGCGGCACCGCAACCGCGGCCACTACATCGTTCAGTACGCGATCCGCGTCAAAGCCCTCCAACTCCGCTTCAGGCTTGAGCAGGATGCGATGCCGCAGCGCGGGCAGCACGGCGCGTTTCACATCGTCGGGGATCACATAATCGCGATCCTCAAACGCCGCGAAGGCCTGCGCCACGCGCAACAGGCAAATGGCCGCGCGCGGACTTGCGCCCAGCGCCAGCATGGGCCACTCGCGCGTGCGCCGAACCAGATCGAGAATGTATCCATATAAATCCTGCTCGATTCGAATCCTGCGAATCTCGTCGCGCGCCGCGGCCAACAGATCCGCAGCGATGGGCTGGATATTCGCATTCTCCAGCAAGTTCGCGCCGCCGCTTCCGTGATGCCGTTCCAGCATCTGCCGCTCTTCATCCGGGCTGGGGTAACTCACCTTCACCTTCAGAAGAAAGCGGTCGAGCTGCGCCTCGGGCAGCGGGTAGGTGCCTTCAAAGTCGATGGGATTTTCTGTGGCGAAGACGGTGAACCAATCCGGCAGCGGGCGCCGCACGCCGTCGCTCGTGACCTGACGCTCTTCCATGCACTCCAGCAGCGCCGCCTGCGTGCGCGGCGGCATGCGATTGATCTCATCCACGAGCAGCAGATCGGTGAAGACCGGGCCAGCGTGAAAAGTGAACGTGTCCGCGCCCGGCCTGAACATCGTGGTGCCAAGAATATCGGCGGGCATCAGGTCAGGCGTGCCCTGCACTCGCTGAAAGCCAAGGCCCAGCAGCCGGCCCATCGACTTCACGATGAGCGTCTTCGCGATGCCCGGCACGCCCTCGAGCAGCGCGTGACCCTGCGTCAACACGGCCACCATCACTTCGCCGATCACCTCGCTTTGCCCGGCAATCACGCGCCCCAGCTCTGTCCTCGCCTGCGTCAGCAATTGCTGCGTCGCCGGCAGCGTCGCACTTTGCGCCGCTGCGCCCCGTTCCAGATTCCGTTCCTCGGTCATTCAGCTCTCCTTGCATGCAAACTTCAACTCGCCAAATCCGCGGGGCGCCCGACTTGCACCGGGGTATCCCCACCCTCGCGGCTTTCTTGTTTTTGCCGCTAGGGTGGGATACCACAAACCTCAACCCCGGCCGTCGCTTGTCCCGCTCGCCCGCGCCGCCGCGTCGAGTGCCTCACCATGCCGGCTCAGCGCCTGCACCAGTGCCAATGCCTCTTTCGGTTGCAGCTTATCGCTTGTCGTTGCTTCTTCACAATCCGCTAAGTCCTTTTCAAGCTCCGCCGCAGCTCGCGGAAAACGCCGCCGCAATGCGCCGCCCAGTTCCTCCGCGTTCATCTTTGTGCCTTTCAGCCCGCACAAATCGCCCATCCTGCGTCGGAATCGCTCGTAGGCAAGCTCCACCGCGGTTGCCGACGCTCCCGCCTCGGCGTAGAGCGAGCCCAACGCTTCAAGAAACTCCACCGGCGTTGCCCTTACTGGAGTGGGCGAGTCGCGCTCCGGCCCGCGCCGCCGGCTAAAGCTGAACACGATCAGCAATCCAATCCCAGCCAGGCCCGCGAGCAAAAGATTCATCGCTGGTCCGCGCGCATAAAACCACTCCGAGCGCGTTTCGCCGTGCAACGACTCATCCCAATAAAAGTGCCGCCCTTGAGGTGCGCCCAGCGAGTTCAGAAAGAGGCTCAGATTATCTGCGCGGCTGATCGAGCCGTTTTCCAGCGGCGTCGAGCTGGCCCACCAAATCACCTTGCCTTTGCCTGCACCGTACTCCACCACCGCTGGCGCCCCGGCGCAGTTGTATTGCACGCGATCGAGAGGCCGGTTCAGTCCCCAGCTCGCCTCCGGAACCATCCACGCCTCGCCGGAGCCGGCAAGCGGATCAAGCCCTTGCGGTGTCAGCTTGCACGCCGACTGGAACTGCTCAGGCGGGAGCACGTTTGCGTCAGGCGCCAGGCTGCCGCCCGACCATCCGGTCACCAGCACCTGCCCGCCCTGCGTAACGATATCGCGAACTGCTTTCAGATCCTCGGTCGTGGTCAGGATGGGATCGGCAAAAATCACCACCGTCTGCGTATCCGCCCGCGCAGTCAGATCGCTCAGCGGCTGCTCCCAGCGCGTCACGTCGTAGCCGCTCGTCTGCAGCATCTCGAACGCAGCGCGCGCACCGTGTCTGCCGGTCATATACGTGCTGGGCACAACGTTGTCGTCGCTGTTTTGGTTGCGCGCAAAGAACGCCGTAACGAATGCCAGTACGATCACCGTCGCCAGGCAGCCGATCAGCAACTTGCGGTCGCCGGCATCGAGTGAGGCAAAGAGCTTCATTCCGCTCCCACTCCCAGCGCTGCGGCCTGCTCCACCGCTGCATCAAAGTCAGTGGCCGCGGCCTCGCGCCCGCCGTACCAGGTGCGTTCGAAGCTCGTCGTAAGCGCCATCAGATTAGTTTTTCGCGGATCATTGCCTGCCAGCAGGGCAAGATACTCGCGCGGAGTGCGCGCACGGTCGGCCGGCCACAGCCGTCGCGACTCCAGCCGCGCAATCGACGCCCAATACATAAAATGGATCGCATCGCGCCACTGGCCCTTCTCAGCCATGGCCTGCGCATCCTTGAGCCACAGTTGCCATTCGCGCGCCGAGGGCGCTCCCGGCGCCGGCGCAACATCCGGAATAAGCCGGCCGCGCGATCGCCGTTCGATGCGAACCAGGAACCAGATCAGCGCCGTGCAAATTGCCACGAGCAGCAACACGCGCAGCGTCCACGCGATCCAAGGCGAGCGGGAACCGAAGCGAACGAGACTGGCCAGCACCCTGTCGAGCCAGTTAAAAAACCACTCCTGGAAGCGTTCCCTGGTCGACATCTCGGTCACGCCCTGGTAGGCTTTCTGCGCCAGGATGGTGTTGAGCGACTTCCGCTCCGCGGCGTAGTTGGGGCTCGCCGCAGCCGGGCTCTCCGCTTGTTTTGCATCCTCTTGCAGCCGCTCCCGAGCCTGGGTCAGCTCAACGTCCATCGAGGGTCGTGCGTTTTTCCCGGTCGCGCCCAATCCAATTGTGCCGGCCTGCGCTGTGCCGCCTTTGCCCGACGCGCGCGACAATACAGAGCGCAACCAGTCGTAGCGAACTTCGCGGATCTGCCCCGCGCCGCCGGCAGGCAATTGCACATGATCGTTGGGCCCAACCCTCGCCGGATCGCACGCGACGGAACTCGGCTGGGCATTGGTCTGGGCTGCGACCTTCGGCTGGGCCGCATCTCTCTTCTGGTGCTGCGCCTGGCAAGCTGCAACCAGCGCGTCTAGATTCAGGAGATGCTGGTGATATTCCACAAGGCTTACGTCGCGCCAGCCCGCATCGGCTGTTAGCTGCTGTGCGTGCATGGGTAGCGCCGCGCAAGCGAGCGCAAGAAGCGCCATTGCGGCGGTCGCATTGCACACCATGCCACGCCTACAGCCTGATCGGAGCCGCGACAAACTCATCGTTCTTCCACGGTATCAGGAGGCAGAGCGGGCCCGGAAATGACTCCGCTTTCTGCGGCTGGCGCTGCCGGGGGTGTCAGTTGAGTGAGCCCGGCCTGTTCCATCATCCACTCGATGTCGAATCCTTCCTTGCGCACCCGCTGATCGTAGTAAAAGATCGTCAGCGCGATCCAGGAAATCGGCGTGATCACAATCTGCAGCAGAACATTCGCGACGAACTGCAGAATCTCCGCGACTACCAGCGCCGTCGTCGCCGACTGCGGGCCGTTGCCAGAAGCCGCTGCCACTCCCACAATAATCAGGAACGGGATGTAGGCGATCATCGACATCACCATCGTGAGCACGAGCACCAGCAGAAACATCACGAAAATCCGGCCGCGTGTCCCCTGGCTCAACTTCCACGAGCGTTGCAGCGACTCCCACGCCGTCTTTCGTTCCACCACGCAGGCCGCCATGCCCATCGAGTAGCTCAGCGCCAGCCACAGGATGACACCGATGGCTGCAGCGCCCACAACGACCACGACGAAACCGATTGCCAGGCCCGCGGCCAGGCCCCCACCGGCCCGCGACGCGAAATAAACGGGAGGAGCAATCATTCCGCCAGCGGTCAATCCTGGAATCAGCGCGATAACGATGCCTTGCAGCACCAGGAACCACAGATAAATCCAAAAGCGCGGCTGCACGCTTTTGAGCGTGCCGCGAATCGTCTGCCTCTCGCCACGGTGCGCACTGACTGCCGCCTCGGTCAGGCCCGCAGTTGAATATACATACGCCGCAAGATAAAGCGGGATCGCCACCAGGAAAATCACAACCAGCGCTGCGCCCATCGCCGTGCGAGGCCCAGTCGCGCCGGCCACTCCAGGAACAGCGAAGATAAGCACGCCGCCCAAAACGCAGATCAGGACCATCGTCCCCACCGGCAATGCCGCCACTCCCGCAAAAAGCCAGAAGTTGCGGCGGTAAAGCTGCGCCGTCCGGTCCAGAATCTCGCCCAGCGTTGAAGGTCGTAAATTTTCATTCATCGCCGTTCTCGCTTGCTCAAGCCCTGTTTATCAGAACAGCCCTAAGTCTCCTGCGGAGCCTGCAACTCTTGTCGAGGCGTCAATCCCGCGGCCCGCATCATCCACTCGATGTCGAACCCTTCCTTGCGAATCCGCTGGTCGTAATAGAAGAGCGTGAGCCCGGTGGAGTAAATGGGGCCGATGAATGTGTTGGTCACGAAGCCTCCAACCTGTGAGATCGCCAGCCAGGCCAGCGGCAGTGCGTGCCCCGGATGCTTGAGTCCAAAAACGATGAATGGAAACCCGATCAGGAGGCCCAGAATCAATCGCACCGCGTATACCAGAAGCCAGAGCACAAAGATGCGGCCGCGCGAGCCCTGGCTTAATTCGATGCTGCGCTTGATCGCCTGCCCTGTAGGCAGATCTTCCACCACGCAAGCCGGCATGGCAAGCGAATATCGCAGCCACATGAACACGCCGTAGACAAGAGTCGCAATGAAGAGCGGCGCCAGCACCAGCATGCTCAGCAGAACGCCGATCGCTGTCGAGGGGCTCATGGTCGGCGGATGCTGAGCCACCTGGGGGTTGAAGAGAAATCCGCTGGGCATCACGGCGAAGAGAATCGCAAACAGAACCACATAAAGAATGAACAACGGCGACCAGGCACGAAACATCATGACTGTCATGAGCCAAAGGTAGCGGCGCAGGCGCGAAAAGATGCTTAGGGCGGCGCTGCGGATCGTAACCGGCTCATCCAGGTAGATCCATGCCACTACTCGGTTGAAGGCGGCGATCGAGAGTCCGGCCACCAGCGCAACGGCCAGAATCTGTGCGCCCAGTGACACCGCGTAAGCCCACTCCAGGTGCGGAGGAATATGCGGATAGCCGAGCAGCGTCAGCCCGCCCAGGTGCAGCATCTCCATCAGCAGCATGGTTCCGGCAAAGACTGCCGAGATCCCCGCAAAAAGCAGAAAGTGATTCCGGAAGAGTTCAGCGGTCCGGTCCAGAATCTCGCCGAGGGTCATTGGCCGAAGCTGGTTGTTCATACCATCCTCAATGCGCAGAGATCCAACCCAGCGATCCCGCGTTTTTGGCTTGGGTGAGGAACGCGCTTATTGATCCGACAGGTGGAGAAATATCCGGCGCAACCGTATAAAATTCAGCGCGAAAACTCAATTCCGTGAACGCTTGCACGGATCGTAGCACAGGATGGGATTGTCGCGTCGGACTGTTCTGTCATTGGTCAGCCGCTCTGGTTCCATCGACTGATAGCCCTACATTCGACAGTCCAGACATCCATTACGGACTGCAGGATCGCCAATGTCTTTTCATGGAGGGGGCAGGTGGCTTCAGCCACCTGACAATGGCTTACATATGGCGGCCTTTAGGCCCGGCGCACGCGCCATTCAAGGCCAATCCAACCCCTGCCAAAAAATTTGCTTTTCCGCTAACTAATCCTTTAGTTGTTCGTCTATCATGGTGTGAGAGCGATTCCCGCTGCACGACCGGCTCTCATGGAATCAATAAGATAGCAATGCCGCCAAGGAAATCCAACACGCTAACCGAGGCCGAGCTGAGGCTGATGAAGATCCTCTGGCGGCGCGGCGAGTCGGCGGTCACCGACCTGGTGGCGGCGCTGCCCGACGGAGAGCAACTGGCCTACAATTCCGTCCTCACTACCATTCGCATTCTTGAGCAGAAGGGCTACGTCGAGCACCGGCAGGAAGGCCGTGCCTTCGTTTACCGGCCCTGCGTCGCCGAGCATGAGGCCGGCAGGTCAGAGGTTCGCAACGTGCTCAACCGGTTCTTTGGCAACTCCCGCGAGCGGCTGGTGTTATCTCTTTTGGGCGACGAAGAAATCTCTGCTGCGGAGTTAGAACGGCTCAGGGACGCGATTCGCAAAGCAGCGCCAGATCAGGAAGGCGAAAGGTAGAGAATGCATCCAATTTCAATGATGGCCGATGCGTTTCAAACCGTGCTCACCGGAACCGGCAGTCACTTCGCCGCGGCATTCGCTGCGTTTGCGCAAACCGTCGCGCTCGTGGCCGTCACGGCCCTCTGGCAGAGCGTGCTTATTGCAGTTGCCTTGGTCCTCTGCCTGCACCTTGCTCCGCGGGTCTCTGCCGCGCACCGCTTCGCCATCTGGGCTGCGGCTTTCGCAGTCGTGGCCGCGCTGCCGTTCCTGCCTATCTTCGCGCAATTCGCAGCGGCCTCTGTTGCGCAATCGTCGCCGCTGGCTGCTGTTCCAGATAAACCCTGGTTTCAGCTCGATAGCCGCTTTGGATTCATCATCGCGGCGCTTTGGCTCGTCGCATCGGCTCTACGCGCGGCCGATCTCGCCTTCCACTCGCTGCGCCTGCGCAAATTGTGGAAGTCAGCAACACCCGTTGCCGTCGACCCAAGCCTCCGCGCGCTTCTCGCCGCTGCATCGTCCCGGCGTCGCTCCATCGAGATTTGCACCACGCGCGAGCTCGACCGCCCCAGCGTCATCGGCTTCCTTGCGCCGCGCATCCTCATTCCCGATTGGCTCTTTTCGCGCCTCACGCTCGGTGAGTTCGAGCACGTAATCCAGCACGAAGCCGAACACATCCGCCGCCGCGACGACTGGACCAATCTGCTGCAGAAATTTTCTCTGGTTCTGTTTCCGTTGAACCCAGCCCTCGTATGGATGGAGCGCCGCCTTTGCCGCGAGCGCGAAATGGCCTGCGACGAAGGCGTGGTCCGCCGCACGCAGGCTCCGCGCGCTTATGCGGGCTGCCTCACCAGCCTTGCCGAGCGTTCGCTCAATCGCCGCGCTGAGGCGCTCTCGCTTGGCGCGTTCCAGCGGCGGCCTGAGCTGGTGCGGCGTGTGCACAGCATCCTGTGGCGCAAACGCGCGCTGCATCCCGTCGCAGCCCGTGCCCTGGTCGGCGCGGTCGCTTGCAGCCTCCTTGCCGCGTCGGTGGAGCTTGCGCGCTGCCCGCAGATGATTGCATTTGTACCCGAGCAGCAGAGCTCCGCGGCGCGCAATCTGGCTAGCGCACGGAAAAACGCATTGCCGTCTGGCCTCAAACTCGCTTCCAATTCTTTGGCTCACACAGAACAGACAGACGCAGCCGCAGAGTTTCAAGCCGCCGGCCAGGTCCGCATGATCGACACCAAAGCCATTCTGCCCCCTCGCTCCAATGCACATCCCAGTGCCCGCTCCAGTGCAGGCGCGCAGTTCGTTGCCGCCTCACAAAGTTCCGCAGCGCACGAATCGGAGCAGCAATCTGCAGGATTGGCGGAACGCGAGACTCTGAGTGCCACCGCACGCAAACTCGCGAACCCGGAAGTTGCTCGTCTTGACGCGACCGGCGGTACTCCGCAACATGTCTTGCTGAAAGCCGACGCGCCGAGCTCCGCCGCGGCCAGCGTAGCAACAAATCCAACCACGCCCGCCGCCGAGCCGCAGTTCATCGTCTTCACCGCATGGGAGCAGGTGCAGACCCTTTCGCGCAGGCGCAGGGCAATCGCCGACTACGATACAGGCGCCAACACCGACACTGCCGCCGCTTCGCAACAGAACGGGCGCGCAAACAACACTCCCGCCTCGCAGCCCGCAACACAGATCACCGTCACGCGTGTCATTCTCGCGGTGTATCCGGTAAGCTCCGCGTCGCCGTCGAAAGCATCGCACACAGCAGATTCCAATTCTCACCGGCAAGCCGCGGTGCCATTCGATGGCGGCTGGCTGGTCTTCGAACTTTAACCTTGAAATTCAAACCCAATGGAGAATTCACTATGCCAACGTCAACTAATTCATTAGTAGAAAGAATGAAGAAGCTCGCCGTCCCCGCGGGCATCGTTTCTACCCTCCTCTTTGCCTCTGCATTTCTGCTCGACTACAACCGCGCGCACGCCGCGGCGGCCGCTGCCGGTCCCCTCGACGAAAGCAGCGTCTCTGCTCTGGTTTCGCTCGATAACGCAGTCGAGGCCGTCTCTGCCCGCGTTACGCCCGCGGTGGTCAACGTGGCCGTCACTTCCCGCGTCTCGCCCGACGACCAGGGAGATGGTGAAGGCCAGGGACACGGCAACGGCCAGGGATTCGGCGGCATCAACCCACAGGATCTTCCGCCAGGCTTCCGCCAATTCTTCTTCGGCCAAGGGGGCCAGGGCATGCAAATGAAACCGCAGCCGCAGATTGAACACGGCGTTGGCAGCGGCGTCATCATCTCGCCCGATGGCTACATCGTCACCAACGATCACGTCGTCAATGGCGCCACGCAAGTGCGCGTCACTCTCGACGATCGCCGCGTCTTTCCGGCCAAGGTCATCGGCGTCGACAAACTCAACGACATCGCCGTCATCAAGATCGATGCGCACAACCTGCCCAGCGTCCCGTGGGGTGACTCCGCCAAGCTGCGCACCGGTGAAACCGTGCTGGCTTTCGGCAATCCCTTCGGGAATTTCCCCTTTACCGTCACCCGCGGCATCGTCAGCGGCCTCGATCGCCCCAATCCTTATCGTGACGATCCCCGCAAGCCCGGCGCTTTCATCCAGACGGACGCGGCCATCAATCCTGGCAACTCTGGCGGCCCGCTCGTGAACGCCTATGGCCAGGTCATCGGCATCAACACCTTCATCATCTCCGGCAGCGGATCGTTTGCCGGCGCCGGCTTCGCCATCCCCGCGCAAATCGCGCAGTCCTCGGCTGAAGCCATCATCAAGAGCGGCACGGTGCATCACGGCTACCTGGGCATCAGCATGAACGATGTCACGCCAGACAACTCCAGCTTCTTCAACCTGCCTGACGCAACCGGCGCCATCGTCAGCGAGGTCACGCCCGACTCGCCCGCCGGCCGCGCCGGCCTCAAGAGCGGCGACGTGCTCCGCGAACTCAACGGCAAAAAGATCGCCAACGGCGGCGCGCTTCAGGTCGCAGTCAGCGAGACGGCCCCCGGCACTGCCATCGAGTTGGGCATCCTTCGCGACGGCAAACCTGAAACCATCCACATCACCGTCGGCGAATTCCACAACGACAAGTCTGAAGTGGCCGAAAACTCAGGCTCGGGCGAGCAGCGCGGAAAGCTCGGCCTCGCCGTGGCCAATCTAACTCCCGACCTGCGCCAGCAATTCAACGTACCTGAGCGCGTGCACGGCGCAGTGATTCAATCCGTGCGTCCGGGCAGCCCCGCTGACGATGCTGGCCTCGCTCCCGGCGACGTCATTATCTCGGTTGACCGCCATCCCGTCGAGGACGCTGACAATCTCGTGAGCCAGCTTCACTCCTCGCCCGCCGGCAAAGACGTTCTGCTGCTCGTCTGGGCGAATGGCGGCGAAAGCTATCTCGTCGTCCATCCAGGGCAAAACTCCGAGAGCGGAATGTAAGGCTCGGCTGGGCGCCCTGCTCTTGCTGGAAATTCATTTTCCGGCCGGGGTGGGGTGCCGAGGCGCTTGCCCCGGGCAACAGGTCTTCTGCGGTTGGGTGGCTTGGAGAATCGGGATCAACTTCGGGGGGAGGGGATCTCGATTTTCAGGTCCGGGGCAAACGCGTACCCGCCCTCTCCGCGGCTTCATCGCAGAGAAAGGCGGGACGCTCATCTAGTCTCTGACCCCCGAATTTTTGATCCCTGTTTTCTGATGCTCGTCTTCTGATTCCGGCGGCATCGCGTCAGACGAACCATCGCGATGACCAGCGAATGCGGCGAGGCGGCAGGCGCTCTGTTGCAAACGCGCTCGCTTGCAGGCACGTTTACGCAGTGGGCGCCCCGTCTGCGGCGCCCCCCGGTGATTCTGTTGTGAAATTATGCCAGCGTGTTGCTGACGCTCGAGAACGTGTTGTTTACGGCAACCGCGATGCCCTTAATGCTGGAGATCGCCGCAAGCGCAATCAAGGAAACAAGCAGTGCATACTCAACCAGATCCTGCCCGTCTTCGCGGCTCTGCAAGCACTGGATCTTCACCAATAGCTTTAGAAGCAGGTTATTCATATAGACCTTCCTCGTAGTTGAATTTTGCAACTTGGGGGAACAACGCGGCCCAGTTTTCAAGCAACGTATGATGAATCGTGGACCGTCCCGCTCCCCTTGTCAACGTAGCCTTGGTGACTTTTAAGCCGGTTACCGATACCCATGAAATTGAAACTTCCGCAGCATTTTGACCGGCGCTCCGCCCAGGGTGCAGGTGCCCCACCCACCGCCAATGCCAGTCCACCGCGCTGCGATCCGCATCGTGCTCTACTTGTCTTGTTGCGATAATGGTCTGCAATACGCAATTCGCGGAGGCGGCAAATGACGGTTGTGGAGCTTGTCGGAAATACGCCGCTAGTCGAGTTGCGTCGGGTGAACCCGAACCCGGCAGTACGCCTGTTCGGAAAGGTCGAAGGCAACAACCCCAGCTCTTCGGTGAAAGATCGCGCGGCCAAATTCATGATCGAAGGCGCGGAGAAGCGCGGCGAGCTGAAGCCGGGTGTGCGCATCATCGAGCCCACCAGCGGCAACACCGGAATTGCCCTGGCCATGATCGCGGCGGTCAAACGTCTTGAAATTGAGCTGGTCATGCCCGAGAGCTCCACTGCCGAGCGCGTCGCCACCATGGAGGCGTTTGGCGCCAAAGTCACACTGACGTCCGCCGACGGAGGAATGGAAGGCGCCATCGACTACGCTCGCGAGCAAGTGGCAAAAGGCGGAGTGGTGATGTTGAACCAGTTTGGCAATCCTGACAACTGGCGCGCGCACTACGAGACCACCGGACCCGAAATCTGGCGCGACACAAAAGGAACCATCACCCATTTCGTGTCGGCAATGGGAACCACAGGGACCATCATGGGAGTTTCGAGATTCCTGAAAGAACAGAAGGCGCAGGTGCGGATTGTGGGCGTCCAGCCGGCGGACGGCACCAGGATTCCGGGAATCCGCCGTTGGCCGAAAGAATACCTGCCCGCCATCTTCGAGCCGCACCGCGTGGATGTGACCATGGACGTCACGCAGGAAGAGGCCGAAAATATGACGCGCGGGCTGGCGCTTGAGGAAGGAATTTTCGCCGGCGTTTCGTCGGGAGGCGCCTGTGCTGCGGCTTGCCGGTTGGCGTCCACGCTCGATTCAGGCGCGATCGTGTTCGTGCTGTGCGACCGGGGCGATCGCTACCTTTCGAGCGACCTGTATTCAACACGCGTTCTCGAACGCGGCAGAAAGGGAAGCGACGACTGATGGCTGTGAGCACGCGCATCAACTTGGTCCAGACGGGACCGGCGAGATTCGTGGCAAGCAACGCTGCCGGTGCCACGGGCGTGATCGACGGTCCCGCAGACATGGGCGGCCAGAATGCGGGGTTGCGCCCCATGGAGACGTTGCTATTCGCCCTGGCCGGCTGCAGCTCGATGGACGTCCTGCTGATCATGAAAAAGCAACGTCAGCATCTGGATCGCCTGGAGGTCGAAGTGGAAGGCGAACGGGCAGACGCGGTTCCCGCTGTCTTCACCAGGATCCACTTGCGCTTCAAAGGTTACGGCCCCATCGACCTCGAGAAGTTTCAAAAAGCTGTGCAGCTTTCCATCGAGAAGTATTGCTCGGTATCGAAGATGCTCCAGCCGGCGGTGGCGATCACGGCCGAGTGCGTGCTTGGTTAAGTACGAAGTATCGCAACCGGTTTCCGTACGATGGACTGCGATTGAGCGCCATTTTCCGGCATCGCCGGGTACCGATGACGCGTCGGATGACCGCCGCATTCTTCGTGAATATCTTCTATGCGCGCGTCTCCGGTCCCTACGTCTCTAATCCCTAAGTCCCTGGCCCCTACGTCCCCGGTCCCTAAGCCCTGCCTTTACCGTTTTCCGAAATTGGAAACAGGAGTTCCCTGGGTTGAGGGAACTCCTGCGGGCGGGTGCTGCGTTGCGCCTAGTCGCCGAGGGCGCCCCCGGGCAAGGCGGCGACTGCAACCTGGGTTGCCGTCGAGTTGCGCATGGCGAACTCACGTGCGGCACTTCTTTCCTCGTTCGATTGGTACACGATGAGGTGCCTGCCGCTACTAGCGTTGAAGACTTCCGCGAGAAAATAACGATTTCCGTACTTGCGAAAGATCAGCTTGGTGAGGCCGGGCTGGATCTCTTCCCACTCAGTCCGGACCAGGCCCAAGCCTCCGCTAGTGCGGCTGTTGATGATCAGAGCCTTGGGGTTATCCATGTTAAGAGAGTAGACGCCGGGCGCGAAGTGCTGCGACCCGTAATCAAACGAGAAGGGGACGTTGACGCGGGCAACGTTCTGGGCGTGCATTGCCGGGGTCAGCAACGCAAAGGCCGCGACCAAAGTCGCAAGAGCGGTGATTCGGAAACTGGACTTCATGGCGATTCCTCCTGGGGAAGTGGTCTCGATGACCGTCTTCACTTAGGAGTGCGTCGCGGCGGGCAAAAAGGGGCAACGCAGGAGAGGAATTATTTTTCGGGGCCGGCATCGATGTCGTCGGCGGGCGCGGGCGCGCCTGGTCGCAGGTCGCGAAAGAGTGCGATGCGCGCAAGCGACCAGTCGCGCTTCACGGAGCGCGGAGAGACTTCGAGGATGCGGGCGATCTGGTCGACCGGGAGGCCGCCAAAGTAGCGCAGCTCGACGACGCGGGCCTGGCGTGGATTGGCGGCGGCGAGGCGCGTCAGGGCTTCATCGACGGAGGCGGCTTCGTCGAGACGGTCAGGAGAAATGGCGAGGTCTTCGTGCATCTCTACACGATGCATGTCGCCGGCGCGCCGGCCGGCCCTGTGCTGGCGGGCATAGTCCACGAGCACTTGCCGCATCACGTGTGCGGCCAGGCCGATGAACTGGGCGCGGCCGCTCCAGTCGATGTCCTCGCCGGCGAGGCGGAGATAGGCTTCATTGATGAGCGCGGTGGCTTGGAGGGTGTGATCGGAGCGCTCGCGGCGCATGTAGGCCTGTGCCAGGCGGTGCAGCTCCCGGTACACCAGCGGAAGCAGGCGATCGGCGGCTCCGGGTTCGCCTGCGTGCATGGCTTTCAGCAGCCGGGTCACGTCGCCAGGGGCTGATTCCATCGCTGTCCTCACGGAGGATATGGTACAGTGAAACGGCCCATCAAATCCCCACCAGGACTTGCGTGATGAAAAATCCGGACCAGGCCGCGGAGCAACTCTTCGGAGAAGCCCTCGATCTGCCGCCGGAGCAGCGGTCCGCCTTTCTCGATCGAATGTCCCAGGGGCAGCCGGCCCTACGCAAAATGGTTGAGGAACTCCTGACGGAGAACGACCGCCTGCGGGGATTTCTGTCGCAGCCGCCCTTCGCGCCCCGCGGCAACGCGAGCGACGGCGCGGCGACCCATGGCCTGACGAAAGGGGCGCGGCTGGGGCGCTACTCGATGGTCGAGGCGCTGGGTTCGGGCGGCATGGGCGAGGTGTATCGCGCAACCGACGCGAATCTGCATCGGGACGTGGCCGTCAAAGTACTGCGCCCGCAGATGGCGGCCGATCGAGACCTGGTGGCGCGATTCGAGCGGGAAGCTCGGGCCCTGGCGGCGCTGAACCACCCCAACATCTGCACCATCTATGAAATTTGCGACGAAAAAGGGCTCGTCTTCATAGCCATGGAATTGCTGGAGGGCGCGAATCTCCGCCAGCGCATGGCCGGCAAACCGCTGGAGTTCGAAACCGCGATCGCGCTATCCATTCAGATCGCCGACGCTCTCGATGCCGCGCACAGCAGGGGCATTGTGCATCGCGATATCAAGCCGGCGAATATCTTTGTCACGACCCGCGAGCGCGTGAAGGTTCTTGACTTCGGCATCGCCAAGGTGGTTCCTGCCGCGGGCCACGGCGACGCGGGCCCAGCGATCGGCGACACGCATCTCACGACTCCGGGATTGACCCTGGGCACGTCCGAATACATGTCGCCGGAACAGGTGCGCGGCAAGGAAGTGGATACACGCAGCGATCTGTTTTCGTTCGGCGTGGTGCTCTACCAGATGGTCACCGGCGTCTTGCCCTTCCGCGGCGAAACCGAGGGATTGATCTTCGACGCAATTCTGAATCGAGCGCCCGTGCCGCTGGCGCAGCAGAATCCAAAGTTGCCCGCGGGCCTGGAAGATATCGTCAATAAGGCACTGGAAAAGGATTGCGACCTGCGCTACCAGCACGCCGCCGACATGCGGGCGGATCTGAAGCGGTTGAAGCGGGACACCGACCTCAGCGCATCGAGAACGATTGCGGCGCAAACCTTCGGCGCCGTCATTCCACCTGAAGCCTTCAGCAACCCGAGCCGCGCAGTGACTTCTCACCAGGGAGTCGATACCTCTCCCGGCGCCTGGCGCTTCTGGCTTGCCGTCTCTGCAGCTCTTGTCGCGCTGGTCGCTGCCTTTCTCTCCTGGTTTGCGCGCCCGCCTGCCGTTCCGGTAGTTGAGGAGATCACCCAACTCACCGACGACGGCAATCCCAAGGGAGTCCACAATAGCCTGCAGACCGATGGATCAAGAATCTACTTCAATGAAGGCAGGTGGGGCAGTCTTGACATTAGACAGGTAGCCGTGACCGGTGGCCCAGTCGCCGCTGTTCCCACGCCGCTCGTGGATGCGCAACCCACAGGTATCGCGCCCGATGGTTCATTCCTGGTGGTTCTGCCCGGGGGTGCGGGGCCTCCCCCAAAACCCGTATGGGAACTTCCCCTCCCGACTGGCGATCCATTCCGCGTCGCGACGCAGGAAGCTCAGGATGCAAGCGTCACGCGCGACGGCCGCCTGCTCCTGTCTCGCCTCGGAAGTCTTTATGTCATGGCAAAAGATGGCTCCAACCCACGCAAGCTCATCGACGGCATCTCGGGCTTCGTTGGCGATCCCAGCATATCTCCCGACGGGCGACGCATCGTCTTCACGCGGTACCCGGATCTCGCCGATCCGGAATTGTGGATCGCGAATGGTGATGGCTCCGATCCTCACCTCCTCGCGAAATCCGTCGAGCCGGGAGGCTTTTGCTGCGCCCAGTGGACCGCGAACGGACGGTATATCGTTTTTGAAACTCGGGCTAGTCAGCGCCAGGACTTGTGGTACTTACCGATGGAACGCCGATGGCTTCGGCGCGCCAGCCAGCCGATGCGACTGACGGCTGGCCCCTTATCCTACTTCGACCCCGTCCCCAGCCGCGACGGAAAGCAGATATTTGCCCTGGGCGCCTCGGAGCGAGGTCAACTGGTTCGGTACGACATGAATTCCAAGCAGTTCGTCCTCATCCTGTTAGGCCTTTCCGCCACAAACCTGACCTTCTCGAGAGACGGAAAATGGGCCGCCTGGTTGTCGTACCCGGATCGCACGGTGTGGCGCAGCCGCAGCGACGGAACGGACCGGCTGCAGCTCGTTTCCGACCCTGTCTCGAGCCCCGTTATCTCGCCGGACGGCCAGCGCGTCCTCTTCAGTCAGAACGGAACGGTTGGTCTCGTCGGCATGGACGGCGGAGGGCGTCAGGCCGTCGTGAATGACATATCAATTGGGGGGCCGGCGGATTGGTCGCCAGACAGCGGCAGCATTGTGTTCTGGACCAGCGACAGCCAGGCAAACCCGCTGGCGAATTTCCTCAACCTCGCCACCAGGAAGCGGTCCGTAATCCCGGGTCCCTTGCATCAACTGGGATCACACTGGATCAGCGACAACAGGCTGATCGTAGTGGATCGGAATTCAGCATTCATGGTTCTCGATCTTAACGCCCGGAAATGGTCTCCGTTAGGATTGAAAGCAGACCTCATCACCCGCTGGGGCGTATCGCCGGACTATAAATTCCTGTATTACACCATCGGCGGATCCGATCCCGAGCTTGCGCGATTCAGCCTGGCGGATCATCGATCGCAGAGCATTACGAGCCTGAAGACTCTCTCCCTAACGGGATATCTGCAGATTCACGGTGCGGAATTTCAGGTCGGCGTCGCTCCCGACGGCTCGCCAGTGCTCACCCGCGATATCGGGTCGCAGGAAATTTATGCGTTGGATGTGAAGTTTCCCTGAATTCGAAGCCGCGCCCCCGTCGCCGATCCCTAGTCGCGAATGCTTCTCTATCCTTTTTATGTCAAGCTTCGGCGCTCTTGGGCCGCCGGCTCCAGAGACGCTAACTCTCTCATTCGACATGCGGTCCATGACCTCCGAATCCCGGCTCTTCTTTGCATTTAATTTCGCGCTTTAGGCGCACAATCATTCCATAAGCGTTCATCCAGGCCATCTTCTTGGGCGGAGGCATTCTCCGCAAAGCCGGTTTCCGCGTGAAAAACAGCACCGGAACCGGAAAATGGCCCGAAAACGCCTCGTAAGTCCTTTAGATCGGGAACTTACGATCTAACCCCTTTGATATCATCGGGTTACAGTCAGAGATCAAGGGTACAACTCGTTGAAAAGAAACCCTTTGGCCCCAAAAAGGGGTGGGGGGGGGCTAGGGGGGAGGGGGTATACATTTCGCGAGTCGCCCCTTCAGAAAAGAGCGGAGCCCGGTGTAACCGGCCCGCTCCCCGCTACCGGCTGACTCCGCTAACTCCGCTTTCTCGCTTCCGTTCACTCTTCGCTGTCTGCTGTTAGCTGTCCGCTGGCCACTGTTCACTGCTCTCTGCCGATCCGCCGATTGCGCAGCCACTTCGCCACCCCAAGCGTCAGCAACAGCGTCCCGAAAGGGATGCACATCAAGCCGACGATGAGCGCAAACCATCCGGCATTGGTGCTGGCGCCGGTGCGGGAGTAGCCACCCAGAACCGTGACCAGCAGCAGCACCGCCAAGATCCCCGTACCCACCATCGACCCGCCCCATTGCAGGATCTGCCGGGTGCCGTCGTCAGGCTGTCTGTGATGCTGTGAAACTGTGCTGGGTGGATTTGCGGGCATAGCTCCGGCTAACTTCCTTGCGCCAAGCGCAGCATCACGTAGGTGATGACACCGGTGACCGAGACATAGAGCCACAGTGGAAACGTCCACCGCGCGACTTTACGATGCTGCGGAATTCGGCCCGACAGCGAGAAGAAAAACGTAACCAGGATCAGCGGCAATGCGACCACGGCCAGAACAATGTGGCTCGCCAACAGGCAGAGATAAAAGGTGCGGAACGCGGCGTGAATGGGATAGCGGACATCGCCGTGCAGCGCGTGATGCGCAATGTAGCCGACAAGAAACAGCGTCGAGAAGACGAACGCGGTGATCATGGACGCCCGGTGCTGCCGGATGCGGCGTGCGCGGATGAAGGTGTAGCCGATGAGCAGAGCCGTCGCCGCCAATCCGTTGAAGACCGCGTTCATGGCCGGCAGAAACGCGTATTGCGTGCTGCTGGCCGCCGCCGGATGAATATAGATAAGCCAGAAGAGAAACAGCGTAGCCGCAACGCTGATCGCGAGAATGGCGGCAATGGCTCCGCTCGTGCCCGATCGCGGAGTTGAGGTTGGCGCCGTAACCGTCATGGGCTTCCTTACGACTTGGCGATCGCGCAGAGCATCAGCGTGGTGAAAAGCAGCGGCAAATAGAGCACGCTCACCTTGAGCAGATCGCGCGCCAGCTTGCGGCTCTCGTCTTCGCTGCGCGAACGCAAGATGCGCGCGAACCGGATCGTGTAGCCGAGATAGACCAGGCCGAGCGCTGTGGCTGGCACAACATATACAGCGCCTGTCAGTCCCAGGCGCCACGGCGCAAGGCTGACGGGAATCATGAGCACGGCATAGAAGAGCGCCTCGACGACGGTCGATAATCCGTCCGGCTGCACCACTGGCAGCATGCGAATGCCGGCGCGGGCGTAATCATCGCGGTAGAGCCACGCGATCGACATGAAGTGCGGGAACTGCCACACGAAGAGAATGGCGAAGAGCGCGACGGCTGGCCACTCGATGCGGCCCCGCGCCGCCGTCCAGCCCAGCATTGGCCCCATGGCGCCGGGAAACGCGCCGATGAACGTTGCCATGCTCGTTACGCGCTTCAACGGAGTGTAAATGGCCACGTAAGTGAATGCCGTGAACAGCGCCAGCGAGACGGTGATCAGGTTGGTGTGCAGCGCCAGCCACAATGCGCCGAGAGCGATGGCGCCGAGGCCGGCGAGAATCCCGGCCGCCAATGGAAAGCGGCCCGAAGCCAACGGCCGGTCTGCCGTGCGCTTCATAAGCGCGTCAGTCTTGCGCTCCAACGCCTCGTTGAGCGCCCCGGCTCCTGCCGAGACAAGCCCGATGCCGAACAGCGCATCCAGCAGGCCGCGCTGCATGGTAGAGATGCCCGATTGCATCGACCCCAGATAAAACCCGCCCCAGCCCGTGACCAGCACCAGCCCCACCACCTTCACCTTGAACAGTTCGCGCAAGTCGTGGATGAGCGTAGCGGTGGCACCGGGTGAGGGTGCGTGAAGCGCGTGAGCGGCGTGCTCGGGCGCGGCGAGTTGTTCCGGAGTAGCGGCCTGGGAAGCAGGTGTCATGGGGACGAGGTAATGACCCGGTCGACAGTACGAGCGAGGGCGCTGCCAACCTGCCTTGATGATAGCAAGCGCAGCGGGCACCCCGGCTGGGGTCCGCACCAGGATGGTTCTAGTAGATCCGATGGCTCTTCGCTTCGCGCAGTTGGCGCAGGCTAAGTTGGCTATTTTGCACAAGAGAAAGTCTTTGACTCCGATTCCTCGCGTGGTTTAATTTCCGGGAATTGGCGCCCGCCACCCCCAGGCAATTCCCAGGCGCCTGGAGATGGAATATGCGGATGATGATGCAGGTTGAAATGCCGCTCGAACCCTTCAACACCGCAGTTCGTAATGGAACTGCGGGTCCCAAAATGAAAAAGATTCTGGATGCTGCGAAGCCCGAGGCGGCGTATTTTGGCGAGCGTGATGGCAAACGCGGCGGCATTCTGATCGTTGATGTCGCAACACCTTCGGATGTTCCAAGGCTTGCCGAGCCGTGGTTCCTCAACTTCAATGCCGAAGTCAGGTTCAGAGTGGCCATGACGCCTGAAGATCTCGCTAAATCGGATCTCGTCGCGCTGGGGAAGAAGTGGGGCTGATAGGCGGGCTCGATCGAAAAGAAAAGGGCGCTCCCACGTCTCAATTGGGACGTGGGGAGCCGCGCACGGTAGTAAGCTATTGGCCCACGATTCTCTCGTCAGAACAAAATGCGCATCTCGGCAATCAGATTGTGATTGTAGGTGTGAAAGCCTGAAGTGGCGATCTGCATGCCGCTGTCGAACACCAGAAAAGGATGCGTTGGCTTCCAATCCAAGCGGCGATAGACGTAAAAGGCGCCGGGGGTGATGAAGTTCTGTGTTTGGCCTTCGTGAGTGCCGCGATCGTAGAAAGTTGCGTTATTTTCGAGCTCGAGCCATATCGAGTGGGTAATGTGGTCCTGCACCAGCGAGTTCCACGCTATGCTTCGCCCCTGCGCGGCGACCTTGCCTGTAGGCATGGTTGCGCCAAGCGACGACTCAACGTCGATGCGCTTCGAAAGGCCTTTGCCGCCCGCCAGCGTTGGATTCCATGAGTCGGTGAGAGCGCCGTTCTTTGCGCTGCCGGTTGCGAAGGTGTGGCTGAGGATTGCCGTGGCAATGTAGTTGCCGTGCTCGGCGTTGCCCGACGCAATTCGGTACTTCACCAGCACCGACATATCGCCAAAGCCGTCAGCCGCAGTAGAGTTGTGCTGGATGTAGGCCGGCGGCAGCACGTCGAATTCGGCTCGATTCCAGGCGACAATTCCGCCGCCGCGCGCATTGCCGTAGCTCACCGTCTCGGTTCCGGCCGCGGTGTACTCATTCGAAAAACTGAGCCGGTAGTACTGCGTAAGCCGGGGATCAGCTTCCACGACCGGCGTAGGCCATGCAGGTTCTACCTTGGCCGCGGCGTCGTTGTGCGCAAAGAAGCGCTCGTTAAACGACTGCTGCGCAACAGCCGCGCAGGAGCAGGCCACCCCGGCCACCGATGCCAAAAAAATGTTGACAATCCTCTTCACAGGCCGAAGCCCACTATACCAGCCTCGCGATTCACAGAAGGTGATTTTCCAGCGTTCGCCCGGCCCCATCCAATTTCAGTCGTTCAAGCCAATTCCCGCATCGTAAGTATGTGGGGTTCCCCATCTGTGGGATTGCGGAATATAGGCCTCCGACCATGTAAAATGAGGTATAACCGGATGATGCGAACCCCTCCAGCGGCTGCCCCCGAGGCGTCCCGCACCCCGCGGGAGACGGAGTCGCGGGCGTTGGGCGCACACGCCGACCACTCACCGGTGATCCAGGTTCAAGGCCTTCGTAAGTCATATCAGACAGCGCGCGGAGCGTTGCATCTGTTTGAGGATCTCGACCTCGTGGTCGAGGCCGGCGAGATGGTGGCGATCGTAGGCCAATCGGGCGCGGGAAAGAGCACGCTTTTACACATATTGGGAGCACTTGATGCTCCGTCTGCGGGAACGGTATACTGCGCGTCAACCAACGTTGTTTCATTGAGCGTGCGTGAGGCGGCTACCTTTCGTAATCGCGAGATTGGTTACGTTTGGCAGTTCCATTATTTGTTGCCGGAGTTCACTGCGCAGGAAAATGTAGCCATGCCGCTGCTGGCACGCGGCATGAGCAAGCGAGAGGCGATGGCGAACGCCGCAGACTGGCTTCGTGAGGTGGGATTGGAGGATCGTAGCGATCATCGGCCTGGCGAGCTTTCGGGAGGCGAGCAGCAGCGTGTCGCGTTGGCTCGCGCATTGGTTTGCAGGCCTCGGCTTCTGATGGCCGACGAGCCCACCGGCGATCTGGACGGCGTTACGGCTGGCCGGATGTTTGAATTGATTGAACGATTGCACACGAACCACGGGCTGACCTCAATTTTGGTCACACACAACATGGATTTAGCCGTACAATGCACGCGAACGTTGCGATTGGAAAACGGGCGATTGACGGCGATCACATAGCTTTCGGCGAAGACGATGCATGCTGGAAATTGCTGCTAGAAAAAGAACCACTTTCGCTGATTTCGAGTCTTAATAATTAAGGCCTGTCGAGGGACTTCCCCACGTGCAGGAGAAGAGGTCGGGATGGAAGTCGGGCGGCGGAGGAAGGGCCGGTCGACGGAAGGGATGGAAGGCAACCCAGGACCATCCGGGAGAGCTGTTCGGAGCAAGGGCTATTACTTCTATAGTGGCTCCGGCGGCGAAGCAACAGAGGGGCGCGCGCAGGCTGGGCTGAGGCCGGGAAAACCACCGGACGGCCACTCTAGCAAATAGCCCCGAACAAGGGAGCACATCATGTTCGAACGGTATACGGAGAAGGCGCGGCGCGTGATCTTCTTCGCGCGTTATGAGGCCAGCCAGTTCGGCTCGCCTTATATCGAAACCGAGCACCTGCTGCTGGGCCTGCTGCGCGAGGACAAGGCGCTAACCAACCGCTTCCTGCGCTCGCATGCGTCAGTGGAGTCAATAAGAAAACAAATTGAGGCCCACACCACGATCCGCGAGAAAGTCTCGACCAGCGTGGACTTGCCTCTTTCGAACGAGTGCAAGCGCGTGCTGGCCTATGCGGCTGAAGAGGCGGAACGGCTGGGGCACAAGCACATTGGCACGGAACATTTGCTCCTGGGACTTTTGCGCGAAGAAAAATGCTTTGCTTCGGAGATCCTGCAAGAGCGGGGACTAAAGCTGGCGCAGATCCGCGATGAGCTGGCGCGAGTGACGCAGGAAAAAGCGCCGCCGCAGCAACGACAGCGCGAGTCGAGCCTTCTGGCCGAGTTCAGCCGCGATTTGACGCAGGCCGCGATGGACGGGCAACTCGATCCCCTGGTGGGGCGCGAAGGCGAACTGGAGCGCGCGGTTCAGATCCTTTGCCGCCGCACGAAAAACAATCCGGTGCTTATCGGGGAACCAGGCGTGGGCAAGACAGCGATTGTGGAAGGCCTTGCGCAGCGAATCGCCGACGGCGAAGTGCCAAGCTTTCTCGCCGACAAGCGCGTGCTGGCTCTGGATCTCTCGCTGATCGTAGCTGGCACGAAGTATCGCGGACAATTTGAAGAGCGGCTTAAGACCATCATGAAGGAATTGATGGAGAGTCAGAACTCGATCGTCTTCATCGACGAGCTGCATACTTTGGTTGGCGCAGGCTCTGCCGAAGGATCTTTGGACGCGGCGAACATCCTGAAGCCGGCGCTTTCGCGTGGTGAGATTCAGTGCATCGGCGCCACAACACCGGCCGAATACCGCAAATCGATCGAGAAAGATCGCTCGCTGGAGCGGCGCTTCCAGGCAGTCAAAGTGCCGCCGCCCAACGAAGCGGAGGCAGTGAAGATCATCATGGGCATCAAGGACCGCTACGAGAAGTTTCATGCGGTCAGCTACACCGATGCCGCAGTCGAGTTCGCTGTCGCGCACTCGAATCGTTACATTCCCGACCGTTTTCTGCCTGACAAGGCCATCGACTTGATCGACGAGGCCGGAGCACGCGTGAAGCTGCGCCAAACCTCGCTGCCTGAAGAGATCACCGAAGTGCAGAAGCGGATCAAGTTCATCGTGCACCGCATGGACTCGGCCATTGCCAATCACGAGTTCGAGAAAGCGCGGTTCTACTCCGACGAAGAACGTAAAGAGCGCGAAAACCTCCGCGCCCTGCGCGACAAGTATCATCTCGACGATTCCGCCGCGGGCATCGTTGGCCGCGAGGATATCGAGGATGTAGTGAGCCGCTGGACAGGCGTGCCTGTGACCAGCATTAAGGAAGAGGAGACGCAAAAGCTGCTGCGGGTGGAAGAAGAGCTGCACAAACGCGTGATCTCGCAGGACAAGGCGATCAGCGCGCTGGCACGCGCCATACGCCGTTCGCGGGCAGGATTAAAGTCGCCGCACCGGCCTATAGGAAGCTTCCTATTCCTTGGCCCAACCGGCGTTGGCAAAACTGAAATGGCCCGCACGCTGGCGCAGTTTCTCTTCGGCTCCGACAAGGCTCTTATCCGCTTTGACATGTCGGAGTTTATGGAGAAGCACTCGGTCTCGAAGCTGATCGGATCGCCCCCGGGATACGTGGGCTACGAGGAAGGCGGACAGTTGACCG
>CAWJDG010000020.1:0-22620 GCA_963841365.1 uncultured Acidobacteriaceae bacterium | reverse complement strand
CAGCCGTCGCCGAGCGCAAAGAGAACCTGTACTTTGAGCAACTCCCTCAACTCAAGCCGGTGCCCGAGGTGCTCGATCACATCAACGCGCAACAGGGCCGTATTCCCTTTGCCGTAGTCTCCGGAAGCACGCGCGAGTCGGTCATCAAATCGCTCACTACTGTCAATCTTTTCGACCGCTTCGCCGTGCTTGTCGGCGCGGAAGACTACAAGCGCAGCAAGCCCGCTCCTGACGCATTCCTTACTGCGGCTGCGCGCCTGGGCATCGCACCCAAAGACTGCCTCGTATTCGAAGATACTCAGATGGGTATTCAGGCGGCGACCGCAGCAGGGATGGCTTCAGTCCGCGTTCCACCGCCGCTCGAGCGCCGCAACGGAAGCAATGTCGCCGCGAGAGCGTAACCGCTCGAAGGGAAACTTTAGGAGCCAGACTTGTCTTCCGTCGCCGCAGACCGCCCCTCGCACAGCGCACATCGCTGGTCCGACAACGCCAACCTCATAGCCATCGCAGCCGCCATCGCCGTCATTCACCTGCTCACTGACAATCGTTATGGCTTTCATCGCGACGAGCTCCAATTCCTCTCCGACGCGCGCCATCTCGACTGGGGCTTCGTCGCCTACCCGCCATTCACGCCATTTGTCGAGAACATCGCTCTCTCGCTCTTCGGGCTCTCGCTCGTCGGCCTGCGTCTCTTCTCGGTCCTCGCGCAAGCCATTGTCATTCTCGTCAGCGGCCTCATGGCGCGGGAACTCGGCGGCTCACGCCTCGCTCAGATTGCAACTGCTCTGTCGGTCGGCCTCTCCGCTCTGCCTCTCTTTGAGGCCACCGAGTTTCAATACACCACCTTCTCCTATTTATGGTGGATCCTCGCCTGCTGGTTCACTATCCGCCTGCTCAAATCCGAAGACCCGCGCTGGTGGATCGCGATCGGTACCTGCATCGGCATCGCCCTCGTCTCCAAATACTCCGTAGTCTTCTTTGTCGCTGGCCTTCTCGCCGGCTTGGTCCTCACCCCCGCGCGCCGCTACTTTGCGAGCCGCTGGTTTTGGCTGGGCGTCTCCATCGCACTTCTCGTCTTTCTGCCCAACCTCATCTGGCTCGCCCGCCACCACTTCGTCTCCTACCAATTCCTGCAGCACATTCATGCGCGCGACGTCCGCGAAGGACGCGCCGCAGGCTACTGGAGATATCAGTTCACCTTTGACATCAACTCGTTTGCCCTCCCGCTCTGGCTCGCCGGCCTCGTCGCATGTTTCTCCAGCAGCCGCTATCGCGTGCTCGCTTGGACGTACGCAGTTCCCGTTTTGATGTTTTGGGTAGGCAAAGGCCGATTCTACTATGTCGCGGAAGCCTACCCGGCCGTCGTCGCCATGGGCGCGGCCGTCATCGGGCGCTGGCTCCAATCGCGCTCCGCATGGCTCAGGTATTCACTCGCAACCGCATTTTTCGCGGGCGTCTTCGTATTCGGCGCCCTCTGCGCCGCCGTTATCATCCCTTTTGCGTCGAGCGGCCCGCTCCGCAACTTCGCTCTCGCGCACAACGGCGACCTTCGCGAAGAGATCGGCTGGAACGAGCAGGTGCGCACCGTCGCACAAATCCGCGACTCGATCCCGCCCCAGCAGCGAGCCGGCATGGGCATTTTTACCGGCAACTACGGTGAGTACGGAGCCATCGATATCCTGGGCCGCGGCTACGGACTTCCCGAACCGATCGGCATTACAAATTCCGAATGGCTGCGCGGCTACCCCACGCCGCCGCCCAACGTGCTCATCGTGCTCGGCCTCACCGCGAAGCAAGCCAATACACTCTTCTCCGGCTGTCGCATCGCCGGCCACAACGGTAACCCCGAAGGCGTTCGAAACGAAGAGAGCCAGTACCACCCCGACATCTTCCTCTGCGGCCCTCCGCGCCAACCCTGGCCCCAGTTCTGGAAGGAAAATCTCTGGTTCGGCTAACAGACGCATTCGAATATGGCCGAGTTCCGGGCCTGATCGCGGCGGAGGTTGCGTGTGGCTCCGCTCGTATCCTCGCGTACTCGCTCCCGGATCCCTTGCTCCCTCGTTCCCTGCCGGGGCTCCGGCGTGCGATCTGTGCTCTCTGGCGTGGCTAGTTCCCTGCTATTAATACAGCAGCACTGCCACCCGATACGCAGTAAACGAACCATTCAATTCTTGCGCTGGGCAACTGCCCACAGCAGCCTGACGATAACTGCCCGACGCCAGCTTATCCATCAGGGCCTGCGGCAGCCGGCTCAAATCTGCATCTTGCCATCGCATCACAAATCGCACTGGAAGCCCGACAGCGCTGCGCGGAACCCCCTCATCCGTGGCGCAAGCCTCTCGCGCAAGTGTTGGATCGCTCAGAATAGCCACGCCGCGTCCGCGAATCAGCGCGGCCACCTTCGCCTCAGCTTGCGACGCGCTCAGTTGCTGCACCACTCGGCTGTAATCAGCCACCGCGTAAAGCACGCCGCGCGCTTCCACCACGGCCACGCCCACGCGGTCCACATCGGGGCTCAGCAGGTTGCTGCGATGCCCCGGCGATTGCATCCACTCCTCATGAATTACGTCAGCCGACGAGCCCACGGCTACGTTTTCTTCAATCATGCTGAAATGCGCGCCTGCCTGCGCAGCGCGGCCGCTCAGGTCCGGCTCGCCGCCGTAGCGGTGGGCTATCGGTCCTTCCTGGGCCATGCGCCGGCAATGTTGTAGCGCAGCAACCGCCAGCGCCGGGTCCCATTGCAAGCGACCCACGCCAGCCTGCGCCCGCGCCTCGTTGGCCAGCGCAAAAATCTGCTCAGATGCGGCCCGCAGATCGGGCGCGCCGCCATCTTGCGTTGCTGCGCCGTACAGCGGCTGAGCAAAAACGATCGCCGGCATCATCGCCGCTAAAATCATCAACAATCCGCGCACAAATCTCCTCATGCTGCATTAGACCCAAAACAAGCGCCTGTGTCTCTGTATTCTTTTCTGTACCGATGGTTTTTCCCGTCCCTAATGTGTCGCGTCAGGCGTCCCTGCACATCCATCGCTAGCGCTGGCCATCGTTTCAGCGGAAAATTTAGCGATCACCGGAGAAGATCTCGAGCCGTAATAGCGACGTCGGTTCAGAATTTCTGGGCCACCGTCCGGTCTTCTGACCCGCCATCCGCACTCTTGAGAGCTGGCTTGAGCTGGTTATCCCTGAAATCGTCGCGGGGTCCGATCCAGATGAACAGAAGGATGGCTGGCAACGCGACAACGCTGGTAAGTTCGAAGAACCGTACCCAGCCGATCCTCTCTGACAATATTCCTCCTGAGGAGGCCACCACGGTGCGGCCAACCGAAGCCAGCGCGGCCAGCAACGCGTACTGAGTCGCCGTAAAAGCGGGCGAACACAGACTGGAAAGATAGGTCACCAACGCGGTCAAGGCCATTCCACCCGTGAGATTTTCGGCAGTCACACATAAAGCCAGGTAGCCGATCCGATGTCCTTCGATGGCCTGTAGAACAAAAAACAGGTTCCCGACTGACTGCAAAATGCCACAAAGAATCAGCGAGCGGCGGATTCCGTACCTGGTGGTCACGACGCCGCCCAATAGAGCTCCTGCGACAATCGAGAAAAATCCGAAAAATTTCGAAGCGGCGGCGATCTCAGGGAGCGAAAATCCCAACGATATATAGAGTGGTGTTGACATCACTCCCGCCATTGCCTCACCCAGCTTATATCCGAAAATAGCGATCAGAATGACGGGCCAAAGTGGCCGATGCATGAAATCGCGGAAGGGACCGATCACGGCGGTGGCAAACGCTTGGCGAATCGCATGCCATCCTGATCCCACAGAATATGAAGTTTCCGCGGAGACCCTTGGTTCGGAACTTAGCAAAAACACCACGAGTCCCACACCGACCAGCGCGGCCATTGTGGCATAGGCCGCGAACCACCCTGCGTACGCTGCGATCAGCAGGCCGCCTGCACCGGAAACCAGCATGCCGACCCGATAGCCTGCCGTAATCATGGCTGCTCCGGGGGCCTGCTGATCTCTATCCAGGCTCTCCACCCGCCAGGCGTCGATCACAATATCCTGGCTCGCAGATAGAAATGCGACAAGTACGGCCAAGCCGGCCATCAGAGGCAAGTTGTGCTTTGGATTGCTCAGTCCCAGGCCAAGAATTGCGCCCATCAAAAGAACCTGGATCGTGATTCCCCAACCTCTTCGTCGTCCCAAAGGCAGTGGCGGAGGTACGCGATCCATCAGCGGCGCCCAGATAAACTTGAATGCGTAGGGCGTACCAACCAGGGCGAAAGTGCCGATCGCAGCGCGCCGCACGCCGCCTGTCGCAAGCCATGCCGAGAGAGTTGAGTAGGTCAGCAGGAACGGCAAGCCACTGGAAAATCCTAGTGCAAGTACCTGCAGCACGCGCGGTTCCGTATAGGCTGCGACCGCGCTCCGCCAGTTGGTTCGAGCTTGCCCTTCGTTGATTCGGGATAATTCCTTCATCTCAATTTTCGGGCACCCTGTTTCAGCCGCTCGCCCTGGTCAGCTTCTTCAATGAAGGATTGCTGGAAGCAATTTTAGAGCAACGCAGCCGGGCTCAAATGAAAGAGTGAACAGAGTTAACATAACATGAATTGCATCGCTCCCAGCCTCGCCATTCCCGCACACGCGCCTGGAGCTTGGACCTCGACCTCGCAGAATTCCTCGGCGCCTGTCATCCTGATCGAGTCCGAACACCGCCGGCTCCGCTTATCCTGATTCCATGCTCCTCGGCATCGTCAGTGACACACACGGTCTTCTTCGCCCTGAAGTTGCACCTGCGCTCCACGGTGTCGATCAGATTCTCCACATCGGCGATGTGGGCAAGATTTCGATTCTCGACGAACTCGCGAAGATCGCTCCGGTAACGGCGATCCGCGGCAATGTGGACTACGACGGACCTTGCGCAATGCTGCCCGAGACGGACGTTGTTCTCATTGATAGCCGCTACATCTATATGCTCCACGATCTCAAGACTCTCCACCTCGATCCCGCCGCCGGAAAATTCGCCGCCGTCCTCCACGGCCACACACATGTTCCAAATTTCTACAAGAAGAAAGGCGTACTCTACTTCAATCCCGGCTCCTGCGGCCCGCGCCGTTTCGATCTGCCGGTTACTGTCGGGCTGTTGACGCTGAAGAAAGACGGCGAACTCAAACCGGAGATCGTGCATCTCCGCATCGCCTGAATCGAAGTGCGCGCCTTCTATTCCCTTCTCCGTATTCCCTATTCTCTTTTTCCTTGTCCCTGCCTCACCGGTATACCTCGGGAATAAAGTTCTGCTCCTGTATCGGTGGCCGTATGTACTTCGATTTGCCCAACGCCGGCAGCTTGAGCGGTTCCGGCGTGAGGTCGCGGTAAGGAATCACGCTCAGCAGATGCCGGATCACGTTCAGTCGCGCGCGCTTTTTGTCCTCGGCATTCACTACAAACCACGGCACCTGCTTGGTGTCCGTCACCGCAAACATCTCGTCCTTGGCGCGTGAGTAGTCTGCCCAGTGCTTGCGCGACTCCAGATCCATCGGGCTCAGTTTCCAGCGCTTGGTCGGCGTCCGCATGCGATCCTGGAAGCGTCGCTCCTGCTCCTCATCGCTCACGCTGAACCAGTATTTGATCAGAACGATTCCCGACCGCACCAGCATCCGCTCGAACTCCGGGCAGCTCTGCAGGAACTCCAGGTAGTCGCGCTCCGTACAGAAGCCCATCACGTGCTCCACGCCGGCTCGGTTGTACCAGCTCCGGTCAAACAATACCATCTCGCCCGCCGCCGGCAGGTGCGCTACATAGCGCTGGAAGTACCACTGCGTCTTTTCGCGTTCCGTGGGAGTAGCCAAAGCCGTGATGTGGCAGACGCGCGGGTTCAGTGACTCGGCGATGCGCTTGATGGCGCCCCCCTTGCCGGCCGCGTCACGTCCCTCAAAAAGGACCACCACCCGTAGGCCCTCGTGCCGAATCCATTCCTGCAGCTTCACCAGTTCGATCTGCAGGCGGCTCAGTTCGCGCTCGTATTTGCAGTCTTTGCCGAGATGCAGCGGACCCGCCGCCTTCGTCATCACCGTTAAGTGATCCCCTGATCCGTGCCCGTTCCCTTCTTCGTGCCTGTGCCTCTTTTTGTGCATGCCCGCCATCATCCTCCTCCGGCTCATTCGTCTGGGAAGTTTATCGGCTGGTTGATGACTTTTGTTACTTCGCCGATTTCGCTACCCCGTGCTCGGTGCAACTCTCCTGCCGATCCCGTGTTCAATTGGGAGAGGTCGCGCCGCATCTCGGGCGGGACATCCAATTCAAGCAACGAGGTCTTACCGTATGTCGATGAGGAGGATCATAGCGCTGGCCGCATTGCTGTTCCCGGTGGCACTGGCCGGGTGTTCTCACCCGCAACCGGTCGTATATGTCGCCCCGCCGCCGCCCGCATTCGGCCCCGTTGCACAGCAGGGCTATCATGATGGCATCGAAGCTGCACGTCGGGATATTCGCTCTAGCTTGGCTCCCGACCTGCAACGCCACCCACGTTTCCGCAACCCACCCATTGGCCCGCCGGAGGAATACCGCCGCGGTTTCCGTGCTGGTTACGAGGCGACCTTCCGCGGTGGCCCGCCGCCTACGGGCTATTAAGGGATCAACCGCGCAGATTCATGAGAAGATTGAGTTTCGCTGGGCGTGAATGAATGTCCCGATCTATGAATCTGCGCAAACGTGTTTTTGGAAACACCGGCATGCGACGCCACTTAGGCAAAGTTACCGCGACCTGCGGGGAGCCGTGACCGTGTACTCTGGCTCAAACATGACTCGACTTTCGAAAACGCCGTACGTAATCTTTCTCGCATGCACTGCTGCCCTCGGTGGCCTGCTTTTCGGATTCGACGTCGCCATCATCACCGGCGCCGGCCCGTTTCTCACGCGGCACTTCGCGCTGAGTGACATCAGCTTGGGATGGGCGTTCAGCTCTCTCCTCTTCGGCTGCGTCCTCGGGTCGTTCATCGCCGGCCGCTTCACTGACCAGCTCGGACGCAAGCGCATGCTTGTTTGGGTTGCGGTGCTATTCGCGCTCACGTCAGTAGCCACGGCACTGGCGCCAAGCTTCACGTTGTTTATCTGCGCGCGATTCCTTGGCGGCATCGCCGTGGGAGGCGTCTCTCTGCTCTCCCCCATGTACGTCTCTGAGGTTTCCCCACCCTCGATCCGCGGCCGCATGGGCACCTTCTATCAGATGTCAATTGTCGCCGGCATTCTCATCTCTTATTGCATCAACTATCTGTTGCGCAACACCGGCCCCGACAATTGGCGATGGATGTTTCTCACTGGAGCCGTGCCATCGGCACTCTTTCTGGTACTCATCTCGCTCGCGCCCGAGACCCCGCGCTTCCTGGTCCGCGTCGGCAAAACCCGCGAGGCCTTCCTGCTTCTCGAGCGCATCGAAAACGACGAAACCGCCCGCAAGGAGATCGCCGCAATTACTGACGCGCTCAAGCAGAAGCGGCAGACCTGGCGAAATCTCCAGCGCCCCGGCGTGCGCAGGGCCCTCGCTGCAAGCGCCTGTCTCGCCGTTCTCATTCACGTATCGGGTATCAACACCATCATCGATTACGCCCCCGCAATCTTTCTTTCTGCGGGATGGAAGATCAACGGCGCGCTTGTGTCTACGTTTATTGTCGGTGTCAACAACATTCTATTTACCATGGTTGCCTTTTGGGTCATCGATCGCTATGGCCGCAAGCCGCTGTACATAACCGGCTCGCTGGGCATGGCGCTCGCGCTCGGTGGTCTGCTCACCGCGGTGCTCGCCGGCCACTTTCATGGAGCCCTGGTTCTGGTTCTCATTCTTTTCTATCTGGCGTTTTTTTCGTCGTGTGTTGGGCCGGTTTTCTGGACGCTCGTCCCAGAGATTTTTCCCAGCGATGTCCGCGGAATTGCCATGACCGTTCCGGTCCTGCTGCAGTGGGTAGCCAACGCCGTGGTGGTCCTCTTCTTCCCCTATGCGTTTCACGTCATCGGCAAAGCTGTCACCCTGGGATTTCTTGCCCTCATGTCGCTCACCCAAGCCATCTTCACGTGGCGATTCGTGCCTGAAACAAAAAACAAGCCGCTCGAAGAGATCGAGCAATACTGGCTGGCGCCAAGTCGTGCCCCCTCGGCGCACGTTTGAACCAGCAGACACCGACCCAGCGGACGATTGATCCGGCAAAAATACCTATTGATGATATTGATCCCGTAATGAACGTGGTACGGTAACCTGCTCCGCAGCCCCGCGCGCAACTGCAACGCGCCGATAATCGAAGATGTGGATGGAACGAACAATATTGCACTCTTAAAAGATTATGAAGCCTATCTTCGTGTGGAGAAAGGACTTCGCCCACTTACTTGCGAAGCCTATCTCAGCGACCTGCGCATCTTTGCCGAGTTCCTCGAGGGCCGCAACGTCCTGCTGCTGACGGCGGGCGAGGCCGACGTGGCTGGCTTGCTCGAGCATCTGCGCAGCCACGGCATCGACTCGCGCTCCGCGGCGCGCAAGCTGAGCTGCCTGCGCGGATTTTACAAGTGGCTCCTGCTCGACCGGCGCATTCATCACGATCCCACGGTCAACATCGAGTCGCCCAAGGCATGGAAGGTGCTGCCCAAGTCGCTGGCCGAGCCGGAAGTCACGGAGATGCTGGAGCGTGCCGCGCTGGCGGCGTCGCATCCGCAGGCCAAAGCCACTGCATTGCGCGACCGCGCTATTCTTGAGCTGCTCTACGCGGGCGGGCTGCGCGTCTCTGAGGTCGTGTCGCTCTCGACGCAGCGATCTCGCCCTCGATGCCGGGCGCGTGCAGGTGCGCGGCAAGGGCGACAAGGAACGCATTGTGCCGCTGGGGCGCACCGCGCATTCAGGCTTTGGAGCAATATCTGCGCGAGGGGAGGCCGCATCTTGAGCGCATCAGCTCGGCGCAGCAGGGCGAAACAGCTAGTACCGCAGCAAGACCGCGCGCGGCTGTTTCTCTCGCTGCGCGGCATGCCGCTCACGCGGCAATGGGTGTGGCGGCTGGTAAAGACGGCGAACCACTCCACATAGCCCGCACGGACTGCGTCACAGTTGCGCCACGCACATGGTGGAGCACGGCGCGGACCTGCGCAGCGTGCAAATGCATGCTTGGCCATGCCGACATCTCCACCACGCAGGTCTACACGCACCTGGCGCTGGGCCGATCTGAAGGCCGTGCATCGCCTGCACCATCCGCGGGCGCGCGGCGCCCGGCTGAGATTCGATGCGCGATGAGCAAGCGCTCCTGGCCCGCGTCTTGTGCGCGCAAAGAAGCCTCTCGGCGAGGGAACAGCCATGACCGCCACGGCAGCGCCTCCGATCGCTTCCCCAATTGACACGCTGGTGGACGCCTATCTGCAAATGCTGGCCAACGAGCGCGGCGCCTCCGCGCACACTCTGCGCGCTTACGAGCGCGAGCTGCACGGATTTGCGGCCTGGCTGGCCACGCACAGCGCCGAGTCGACCGCCGACGCAGCCTTGCGCGTCGACCAAATCGAGCACACGCATATTCGCGCCTACCTGGGCACGCTTTATCGAGCGCGGATTGTCGAAAGCTTCGGCGGCGCGGGCGCTGGCCGCCATTCGCAGTTGGTTCAAGTGGCTGGCGCGCAACAAGCACATCGAGCAGAATGCGGCGTCGCTGGTGTCCACGCCGCGGCTGCCCAAACATCTGCCGCGCGTGCCCTCCATCGAGCAGATGAACCGCGTGGTCGATTCGGTGCGCGACGACGCGGCCAGCTGGCCGGCGCGCGACCAGGCGATTCTCGAGATGCTCTACGGCTGCGGCATCCGCAACGCGGAGCTGACCGGCCTCAACCTCGACGACATTCACTGGGCCAATGAAGCGATCCTGGTGCGCGGCAAGGGCCAGAAGCAGCGCTACGTGCCGCTGGGCGACGCGGCCGCCGCGGCATTGCGCGCTTATCTAGCGGAGCGGTCGGCGCGGCTGGCCGCAGCCGGAGGAGAGAAAGCCGCCCCAAACTCCGGCGCTGTTTCTGAATCTGCAGTTGCGCGGCCTGGCCAAGGGTGGCCAGGCGCGGCTCACCACGCGCAGCGTGGGCCGCATCGTGAAGCGCATCGCCATCCTGCGCGGACTCTCCTCCGACGTGCACCCTCACACGCTGCGCCACGCCTTCGGCACGCACCTGCTCGAAGAAGGCGCTGACCTGCGCGCCATTCAGGAGCTGCTCGGCCACGAGCGGCTCTCAACCACCCAGCGCTACACGCAGCTCACCACCGCGCAGTTGACCGCAGGTCTACGACAGGACGCATCCGCGGGCGAAGTAGAACTGCCCCGCTCGCGTTCCGTCGCAAACGCCATCCGCGCATCGCCGCGCTACGTCGAATAGTCCGCGTTGATGTGGATGTATTCGTGCGTCAGGTCGGTGGTCCAGAAGACGCACGAGCCGGGCCCTGGTGCAGCTGAATCGAGATCGAGAACTCGCGCTGGCGAGATGTAGGCGTGGGCCGCGGCTTCGTCGAATTCGGGTGCGCGGCCGCCGTCGCGGCAGATGGGCAGCTCGCCGAAATCTGATGTCGATGCGGTTGGGATCGATCTGTGCGCCGGAATAGCCGATGGCGGCAGCCAGGCGTCCCCAGTTGGGATCGCATCCGGCCCACGCGGTCTTCACCAGCGGCGAGTGGGCGATGGCCTTGGCCACGCGCAACGCATCGGCGTCGCTGGCCGCGCCGTCGATGCGCAACTCCACCACGTGCGAAATTGCCCTCGCCGTCGGCAACCACCTGCCGCGCCAGCGACGTGCAGACCTCGGTGAGCGCGGAGGCGAAGGCCGCATCGTCCGGCGCCGATGCGCACCCCGCTTGCGCCCGAGGCAAGCAGCAGAACCGTGTCGTTGGTGGAAGTGTCGCCATCCACGGAGATGCGATTGAAGCTGACCTCAACCGCGGGGCGAAGATAGCCGTTAAGATCGGCGGGCGCAATGTCCGCATCGGTCAGAATATAGACCAGCATCGTGGCGTGCGGCACGAGCTGGGGATGAATCATGCCGGAGCCTTTGCCGAAGGCGGCAATGCGCACCTCGCGCACTGCGCCATCGCTGCCGCCGCTTGCGAGCCGCGCGAAGGCGACCTTCTCCACGGTGTCAGTGGTCAGGATGGCGCGCGCCGCTTCGTGGAAGTGGCTGGCGTCGGCGCCGAGCGACGCGGCAAGATCGGGCAGCACCGCGATGAGCTTTTCCGCGGGCAGCGGAACGCCGATGATGCCCGTCGACGACGGAAACACCTCTTCGGCGCGGCAGCCGAAAGTTTCGCGGCGGCAGCGCACGTGGCGCGCGCGGCATCGAGTCCAGCCTCGCCCGCGGCGCAGTTGGCGTTGCCCGCGTTGATGGCCACCACGCGCACACGGCCGCCAGTCGCGCTCAGATGCTGCTTATCAATGATCAGGGGCGCGGCAATCACGCGGTTCGAAGTGAACGCGGCGGCGGCACTGGCTGGAGCATCCGCAACAATCAGGGCAAAGTCGGGGCGGCCGCTGGCCTTCAGGCCGGCCTTGCCGGCGGCAAAACGGAAGCCGCGCGGGATGGATCGTATTGGGAGAGATCGCTCATGGTGTAGACCCATTTAATCTAGCAGGTGGGTGGGCTGAGCAAGCGTCGCAGTGAGCGGCAAACGAAGAATCCGGACGGAGTTTCTGGAACTGCGCGAGGTGAACGTGGCGCGCGGCGAGCGCGTGGTGCTGCACGACATCAACCTCAGCATCCGCACCGGCGAGCACGTCGCCATTCTCGGGCCGAACGGCTGCGGCAAATCCACGCTGATCCTCGCCATGACCTGCCAGCTCTATCCCATCGTCCGCCCGGGAATGCACGTGCGCATCTTCGGGCGCGAGCGCTGGGACCTGACCGAGCTGCGGCGGCATTTTGGCGTGGTCAGCGCCGGACCCATGGGCAGCCGAATTGCCGGGCGAACGCACGGCCGTCACGCCGGGGCTCGACGCGGTGATTGCGGGCTTCTTCTCGGCATCGACGCTGTGGCCGAATCTGCATGTGACCGAGGAGATGCGCGCGCGGGCCTGGGAGGCGCTGGAGCGCATGGAAGCCACGCAGCTGGCCGCGCAACTGGTGGGCACCATGTCGGCCGGTGAGAAACGGCGGATCCTCATTGCGCGGGCGCTGGTGCACCGGCCGCGGCAACTGCTGCTCGACGAGCCCTCGAACGCGCTCGACCTGGCCGCGCAACGCGAACTGCGCGAGACCCTGCGCGGACTGGCGCGCGAAGGAACCGGCCTGGTGATGGTGACGCATCATCTGGGCGATATTCTGCCGGAGATCGAGCGCATCATCCTCATGCGCGACGGACGCATCGTCGCCGACGGCCCGCGCGAAGAGCTGCTGACCGAGGCGCGGCTGAGCGAGCTCTTTCACTACGCCGGTGCGCATTGGCCGCGACGCCGAGTGGCTGCATAGCTGGTGAACACAACGACCAGCACGGAACGAAGCATCCAGCAGATAACTACGCGAAGAGCTACCAGGAGGCCAAGATGGAATCTTCGCATCATCGTCCGCGGTGGAAGACCCTGCTGGCATTCGGAATCATCTATTTTGTCTGGGGCGTCAACTTTCTTCGCCATTCGCGTGGGCGTAAGCGAAGTTCCGCCATTTCTTTTCTGCGCCATGCGCTTCTGGCGGCGGGACTGCTGATTTTATCTTGGGCGTCGCGCGGCGAGAGCGCGCAGCCAACCGGACGCCAGTGGATCTCGGTTTTCTGCTGGCGTTTCTCATCTTCGTCGTCGATTACGGTCTCCTGTTTTGGGCGGAGCAGCGCGTGCCTTCGGGCATCGCCGCGGTGATCCTTGCCACCATCCCGGCGTTCATGGCGCTGTCTGAAATCATTCTGCTGCGAACGCAAAGGCTCACACTGAGGCTCGCCACGGCGCTGGTGGTAGGCTTCGCGGGAGTCACAGTCCTCATAAGCAATTCCATGAATCTGGGCAGCCTGGGAAGTTGTGCGTGATGCGCCGATCGATACCGCGGGTGCTGTGGCGCTCATCATCGGTGCAATGAGCTGGTCCTTGGCATCGGCGTTGGCCCGCAAGCTTCCGCTCCCTGAGTCGAAAGTTATGAGCTCCGGTGCGCAGATGCTTGCAGGCGGCATCATGCTTGCGCTTGTGGCCGCCGCGCGCGGCGAGCTGCGCAGCTTTCATCCGCTGCATGTGTCGAGGGTGGCGTGGATGGCACTGCTCTATCTCATCTTCGCTGGGTCCGTTGCTGGCTTCACGGCTTACGTGTGGTTGCTGCACCACGAATCGCCGACGAAGGTGGGTACATACGCCTATGTAAATCCAGTCGTGGCCGTGTTGCTGGGCTATTGGCTGGGCGGCGAACCTCTTGGCGCCCGCACGGTTCTCGGAGGACTCTTTGTTCTCTTAAGCGTCGTCATGATCACGAGGACTCAGGCGAAGAAACCAGTCGCCGTAAACGCGGCCGAAACCGGGGAATAGATTCGTATTGGACTGCGCTGCAGCGCTGCCATCCCTGTTAACACCGTTAGAGTTAGAATTGTGCTACGATGCTGCCCATTGGTCACCCCTTTGACCATGCAGCGGAGGTCGGAATATGCTGCGGCTCTCCAGACGAAATTTCTTGAAAACAGGCGTGGCGACCGGTGCCTTGGCCGGCATGGGCGGTTTTCCGCTGCTTGCTGAGCCGGCAAGAGCTACCGATTGGGTAACACTCGGAAAATCGGACGTAAAAGTGACGCGCCTCGCCTTCGGAACCGGAACCCATAATGGAGCTGTGCAGCGCCAGTTGGGGCAGGATGGATTTACCCGCCTTGTGCGCTACGCCTACGACCACGGCATCCGCTTTTTTGAGACTGCGCAAGCCTATCCTGAGATGCACGAAATGCTCGGCATTGCTCTCAAGGGGCTCCCCCGTGATAGCTACGCGCTCATGTCGAAGGTCACCACCGACGACGCCGATCCGCAGACCACGATTGACGAGATGCGCAAACAAGCGCAGACCGAATACTTCGACATTATGCTGCTCCATGTGCAGCACACGGCTACCTGGCCCAGCGATAGCATGCGCTGGCAAGACGGCATCCTCGAGATGGAACACCGCGATGCAGTTAGAGCCCACGGCGCATCAGTACACAGCTTGCCTGCGTTGCGCCTCGTGCCCGAGAACAAGTGGCTCGAGATCGCCATGATTCGCATGAATCACAAAGGCGCCCACATGGACGGTCCCGACTATCACTTCCACGGAGCGGGCGATGTAACTGAGGTAGTGGAGCACGTGCATCAGGCTCGTGCCGCGGGCCTGGGCGTCATCAGTATGAAGTTGATCGGCGAAGGCTCCTTCACCGACCGCTCCGACCGTCAGCAGTCAATGCGATTCGCCTTCCAGCATGCGGGCGTGCAGGCGGTCACCGTCGGCTACAAGAGCACATCGGAAGTCGACGAAGCGATCGAAAACGTGAACCTGGCCTTTGCCTAGAAGCCCGGCAAAGCGAATGTCAAGGGCGGGGTAAAAGTGGCTGTTCCGCACATTTGGTGAAGCGGTCGCGGAGTTCTGGTGATTTGATTTGGGAGTAGGTTTTAGGCCGCATTCACGACGCGCAGGCGGAGCAGATCGAATTTGGCGCGGCCGTACATAGATCGCTTGATAAGCTTCGGGCGACGGATGTGTCCCTCGACTGGACGATTGCTCCAGGGTTGCTGTAGAGCAGCGAGGAAGGCTGCATCATCGCGACTGAGGCAACGGGCTAAAGTCGATCACCAGGAACGAATCCATTCCTGATTAGATTGCTTCTATCGACTTTGGCGCGCAGCCTGAAATCCCGGCTCAAAAAACCTCCATAACCTCCATAACCTCCTCAAACTACTTTTTTTCTTTGGTTTGCGAGCTATGGAGGTTCTCGGTCTCCGTCGGCGTATCCTCCATCACGTCCACCATGTACATCGCGGCAAGCTCACGGATTCTGGCGACGGTGGCCTTATCAAACGTCAGACCATTGCCGGCTTTCGATAACTCGTGAGTGCGCAACCTGGTATTGACGCAAGCGGTCCTGGATGCGGTCAATCATCGTTTTCAGCCCCTGCGGCATTGCGGCTACTTTTGCGTTTGTCGGAGTCATGTGGATATGGATGGAGTTCTGAATCTTGTGTGTTTCTGGATTCTCACCCGCGTAGATCGCCGTCGACTTGGAGTAACGGGCTATATTATTTGGGCTACTCACGATCAAGAAGTCCCTGTCTGTCAAGCTGCTGAGTAAATTGGCTGTCCGCTTGTCGAGGTTCGGCTCCCAGATCAAGTGGGTTCCATAGTAACCAAGTATCTGAAGGTCGCTCCGCCGAAGTTCGGCAAGCAGTGCCGGACGCAGGCAGAATTCGTGGAGGAAGTGTAGAAGATCGTTGGCACTCTGGGCGGGGCCGGTGATGACCAGGCATGGACGAACATCCGATGCTTGCTGAAACCAATCCTGAATCACCCAGAATACGACCAGCGCGGCCGCATCTCCCCGCAGCAGCGTCACCGCGCGGAGGACCTGCATGATCCAGTTGAAGAGCTCGACTGCCTTAGCAACCGGAGGCGGCGGGAGCGGTGCCGGCACCGGCGCGGTGAGAATCTCGCTGGGCTGTGCCATTTCAGTATCGCCTTTGCCTTGGGCTGGCACCGGAGCCGGAGACGCCGTCTCCGGTGTGGCGCCAGTCGGGGTGGGGTCGATGCCCATATCGCGGAGGCGCCTGTCCGATAAGGCTGCCATCGGTGATGGCTTGGCTTTCGGGGCCGGCTTTGGTGCGGAGGACACCCGGTCCTTGGGAATGACTGGTCCAAAACATTCGCCGTCGTCGAGCTTAGCGGGTTTTTCCGCGCAGGGTTCGGCGGTCAGTGGGAGCTGGTTTTCGGCGGTGTTGGGGGGAGCCGCGGGAACTTGGTTTTCTGCACCGTAGTCATCCTTCGCTGCCCCGGCTTCAGACGTGTCGTCCTGTGGCGATGTTGGTACCGCGGTTCCGGGTTCTGCAGGAGATGACTGAGCTTCGGTCGGCTGTTCTGGTAAATCTGAATTCCCGATGGCATCATGACTGGCTGGACTTTTCGCCGCAGCTTCGGGTCCGTCGGGTGTGGCGGACGCAACTTGGCTTTCTGCGGCGGCCTCGTCCTTCGATGCTGCGGCTTCGGCCGTGTCGCTCTGCGAGGGTATTGCTTCCGGCGTCCCGTGTTGGCTGGGTGGCAGACTATGATTTTTCGTAAGTTTGGGCATCCTGGCTATCCTCCGTACATCGTGGTGTGGTTCGCGTCTACAAGAACTGGATTTGTTGGTGCAGAGCTTTCGTAATTCCGCACAGGGTCTGTTTCACAAGCTGGTGCGTAGTTTGGTGAGCGGTCTCTTGCCGCCCAGCTAAAGCGATTTATCGGAACATGGATCCTCCGGCTCACACCCTGGTTTCGATAGTCGAAAAAACACTTTCATTAGCGATTTAGGTCAAGATTCTGGGTCTTTGCTGACCAAAACCGCGCGAATTGAGTCGCGCTTTAGCACAGACTGCCACCCAGATTTGCTTGTTTTAAAGGGGGTTTCGGAGGCTAAAGTTGAATTCCGGTTTGCCCGGTCCCCCGGGGAAGTCGTTCAGGAGGGATCAGATCAGCGGGCACGGCTTGATCTGGCAGTGGACTCTGACGCCAAGCTTTGGGACCGCCATCGCGGCCTCGCCCCCGTCCTGAGCCTTCGCTGAAACAGGATTTCGACTGGCGCTTGCAGTCTTTGTGCTGAGATTCGAGGATCTCGACCGGTTGCCGCAGGTTCGCAGCCTTGTCGGTCCGCACGATGGTAAAGGGCTCAACCGTCTGCCAGGACTCGGATTCCCCCCGGACGCCGAGTCTGTGTTCGATTAGCCGGCACCGGGAAGAAAGATCGAACCATTCAAATCACTGGCAAACTCCCCAGGATCGATTTTTTTCGGAACGCCGGAAGCCGACGTGACCGCCACCCTGATCGACGACCCCACGGAACATATCGCTGGCCTCAGAAATCATCGCGATTTCGAAGTGATCGGGCTGATGCCTCGCGGGCGACTTCAGTTCCCCGATGCACGATTGCGTGGCATCGAGTGCAAAGGGTAATGAGGTTTTGCTCTGCATCATCCCCGGACTGGCTGCGCAATTCCCTATGGTGAACCTCGAGATTGGACAGCGCGCCGCAACTCTGGCACCTCCATCCGTCCCGGCGCAACACCTCATGCCGCAGGCTTTCGTACAATTGGGGAGCGAGGCGCAGGCGAGAACTCTTCACCGGAACCCGGTTCATGACGCTTTCTCAGTGATGTGTTCGACAAACGACTGCCGCTGTTCGCCGGGAAGGAACTTGAAAAACCGTGTGATCGAGGACAAGAGCACGTCGGGTTGTCCGCTGTCCAGGTTGGCTCCCGCCAGGAAATCCGCGCAGATCATCTCCAGACAATAGCCGCGTGATTTGTCCGTGCCCAGCATCAGGGCCGCCGTCTCAATTGCCTGCTCGATCACCGGGATCTGGCTCTGGTAGAGCTTGAAGTAGATGATCTCGGTCGGTTCGGTGTCCTTGCCGGTGAGGTGTTGGTCGACCTCACGTTTGAACTGATCCCGGGGCAAGGAACGGGCTTTGTGCATCCATGCTGCACAATCGAAATCCTTCCCGTCGGAACGCGCGACCTTGGTCAACTCCGCCGCCTTGGTCCAGCCCACCTGTTTCAACTCCCGCCGGATCCGGGGCGGCAAGTGTTCGTGAATGGACATCAGATAGTAGGCGGTGCGGCGCGAATCGGGAAAACGTCTTTGCAGAAATTCATCGAACGACTTTAAACTCTCGAGCCGCCAGTACTGACCCGCCCGCACCTCGCACAAATACCTGCCCAGATCGACGAAGCGCGTGTCGCGCTCCTCTTCTTTCTGCTTTTCCCATTCCAGGATCTCGTCGATCTTGGTCAGAACAAAGAGAGCACGCTTGTGATTGAGCTTGGGCGGCATCGGCATCGGCCTAAAACGAAAGTTCGTCAAACAAACCAAGGTCAACTCCGGGCTTGCGCACCAGTGCAGTTTCGACCAAGTCGGACTTATCGAGGCAGAGCCCGATAAAGGGGCAAGTTGTGCACGGATTTTGTGGAAAGCGGATGCCGCTATGCGGCAGGAACAATCCGGACTCGATGCGTCGGACTGTGTCATCGACCAGGGTTGCGAACTCCTGCCGCTGTTGCTCGGAAATGGTGGCCCGCAGGTACTGAACTTCGACCAGCCGCTTGCGCACGAAAACAATTTGGGCGACTTCGTTGATGCCGGTCATCCACGCATAGCAGACCAGTTGCGGATCCAGTGCGGAAATGCCGGCCGGTTCTTCTGGATATCGCGCGGAGCTGGTCTTCCATTCCAGTACGCAGGGCGTACCGTCAAGTTCACCGATGGCGTCGACATAGGAGACGAAATTGTTGCCGGAACCGAGCCTACGAGTGAACTGAATCTGCTGGCTTGAACGAGGGCGCCGAATACGAACGCGGCCGTCCTGAACGAAGCGCTCCAGCAATTGGACGCCTTGTTGCAACATCCGGTCCCAGGTGTCGTTGCCGGAGTAGGTCAGGCCCATGTCCTTCGACAGGCTCCACTGCTCGCACAACACAGCCGCCGGGTCTTCACGACGAAAAAGGGCGGCGACGGCCTGTTCGAAGGCTCGACCAAAGAGCATGGCGGCGCGGGTGTCTTTCTCATGCCATCCGTCGAGATAGCGGTGCCGGTAACGGCGCGGGCAGCTCAGGTACTGGCTGATCTGGGTGTAGGAATAGGTCATCAAGACGCCTCCGCATTGTTGGAGCGAGAAGCACTCGATACCGGAGCCGCGGATAGTTCTTCCCACTGGCTGGCCGGGGCGAAGCCGTCGAGGTTGATGAGCGAAATGCCGTGGATCACGGCGTGGCTGATCTTGACGACACCGCGGAGTCCGGGCAAAGCCTTCTCATCGACCTGTCCCAAGGCCAGAAGCTCCGCATCATAGAGAAAATCCCGCAGGAACCAGCCCAGCTTCCACATCGCCTTCTGGGTACAGTAGAGCCGGCCGACAATGGGCCGCCCGGCCACAGTACGAGGCTCGAGCACGGAGAGTCGGAGGACATAGAACGGCTTGCGGGCATGCCAGCGGAACTGGGCGCCATCGACGCGAACCAGGAAGACGCCGTCGGGAATCTCCGGACGAGAATCGCGGGCCGTTTCAGCAAGGCCTGGGACTTTGCGGTTCATGCGGCCCCCTCCTGCTTCGGTTGCGAGTAGCTGTGGAGGTGGCAGAGGAGAGCATTTCGGTCCTTTTCGGCCCGGTCGGCCAGTCGCAGGACGAAGTTTTCAACTTGTTCCCTGTTGGCCTCTCGGAGCGTCTTGGTACCGCAGAAGTCGACGGCGTATGCCTTGACCAGTTCGGGGTCGAGCTTGTGCTGGCGGATGAGCTGGCAGAGACGGTCGCGGACCTTGGGGCCAGCGACCTTCCCGTTCCCATTCGCGTTTTGTGGAGAAAACTTCTCAACCCGATTCGGAGTCGTTCCGATTTCCTCGACTGAACAGATGCCGATGCCGTAGGCCTTGCGCAGGGCGCGGTTGACGGCACGGGTTTCGGCAATCCGCATTTCGGCGCCGCGGACCAGCGAGGAAACGTTCGACGGATCGGCGTCGCCAAACCCGACGAAACCTGCGGATTTGTCGGAAGGGAAAACAGTTGCCTTAAATGCCCAGCGAGCGTCGGTGGGGTCGCAGAGATCGCGGACCATCTCAACCTGAATGCCAAAACAGCGCCGTCGAGAGGCCAAGCGCAGCAATCCGGAATGCGTGATGTACCAACGTCCATCCAGACAGATAACGTCCCCCCTGCCGACCGAAAGGCTGTAGTCAGAGGTGAGGCTTCTCAGCGAAGTAACGAGGCGTGCCGACAACCGGCCCCAAGTATGCTCCGCCATCCGCTTATTGATTTGAAAGGATCTTGAGGTTCGCTTCATGCGCTGCTCCTTAGCGCTTCTTTTCATTGAGTGGATTCATTATAATGAACTCATATTGAGTCTACTAATATAGCGCACTATACGACCATTATCAAGAGTTTTTTTTAGCGGGATCGATCAGAATTGAGCTTGCGCGCTTCCTTGAGGGAAACGGAGGCGATAAATGAGCTCATGCTGATACCTTGGGCAGCAGCAGCAGAGGCGATTTCCTGTTGCTCATCTTCAGTGTAGTAGGACGTAATCTTCTTCCTGACGAAAGTCGCCAATCTGCGACGCCTGGGAACCTCTTTCTTCTTCATGAGTGCATCTTAACTCTCCCACGCCCTGGAGTTGTTAGAAGAAGAGAACCTTGGTGTGGTTTTGCAGGAATTGCGGCTCCCGCGGTTTATAGGCTCCCGGCTATCAGCAGCACATCCCTGCCTTTACAGCGTAATCCCGGAATTAGTAAGGTGGCCCATCGAATCCCCGAAGACGGCGTGGATAGGTTCATCCCCAGGCGGAGACGATTAACCGAGTCTTCTCCAAGGCTCAGCAACTGCAAAAGGACACCCAGAAGCGGCGCGGGAAAGAGAAGGCTCGATGGCGAGCACTGGGCACAAAACTGGGCGCAGTCGAAAATCACAAGCATCTACGACTCGCATCAGGAGGCTAGGCGAGAACCGTACAACTCTATGATTATTGGTGGCTTATAGATGCCTTTTTTATAGTGGGCCCGGAGGGATTTGAACCCCCAACCAAGGGATTATAAGTCCTAATCTGACCGCCTGAAAACGAAGACACAAGTCATTGATGATAAATGACTTATAGATGGCGGGCGGCCTTATTGGAGGAGCTGTCTTTGGATGGCTTTACAACCGCCTAGTGGCATAATTCAAGCCCTGGTTCTATTCGGATTCAGCTTCCGCGTTGGCGGCGACCTATTCGCGATCTCCCTTGAGGCGAACCTGAAGCCGGCTCTTGAAGAATGCTGGCTCGGCCTTTGCCCTCATCCGCTACTTTGTGCCAATGTGATCGATGCCATACGCATCGAGCACATCTGGCAGGGTCACGACGCCTTTCAGCTTGTGAAGATCCGCCCGGTGGACGACCGGCAAGACATCAAGACGGTACTTGCTCATGCGTTCGAGCGCCAGATGCAGGGGTTGATCCGTGTGGACGTGCGGAACATGGAGGGTATCCACAAGGCTTGCCACTGGCTGCTCTTTTCTACCATCGACTAAGGCACACTCAAGAGCTTCTCTGTTCAGGATTCCGAAAAAGTACCGCTCGTCGGCCACCGGCCAGATGCGGAAACGACTGGAGCGAGTCTCTTCAACTGCATCCTCAACGGACATCTGCGCGGAGAGTATCTGCGGAGAGTCCCGCACGACCTGAGCCACTGTGCGTTGGCTGAGTTCGTCGCGAGTGCTGTGGCTGGGCAAATGAATGCCGTCTTGATGGGCCAATGCGTCGTAGATAGGCTGCTTCTGAAATTGGGAAGAGATGAAGAAGCTGATGAGGTTTGCGATCATCAGCGGCACGATGACAGCGTAATCACGCGTCATTTCGAAGATCATGAGCACTGATGTCATTGGGGCTCGTACGATACCCGCAAAGAGCGCTCCCATGCCGACCAGCGCGTAAGCGCCAGGAGTTGCGGTGTATCCAGGCAGCAGATTATGGGCCACCGTACCGATGGCCCCTCCCAGCATTGCACCGAGAAACAGGGCCGGGCCAAAGATTCCTCCTGCATTGCCGGACGCGTAGCTAATGGTGACTCCAAAGAGCTTGAGCACGACAAGCAGCAGCATCAATTTGAGCGCCATGGTGCCGTTCAGGGCGCTGCCCACATAGCCATACCCGACGCCCAAGACTTGAGGCACAAACCATCCCATCAGGCCAACCGTCACGCCTCCCACTACCGGGTGCCACCACTGCGAACTCTTGGGCAGTTTCAGAAAGAACTTGCGCATCTCCAGCAGGAGCCGTGTAAAGGCTACGGACAGAAAGCCACCAGCGATGCCCAGCAGGGCGTAGATGGCGAGTTCCAGCGGATGGACCAACTCGTACTGCGGTACTCGAAACAGGGGGTTATTGCCAAGCAAAAGGCGCAAGACCGCCCATGAGGTTGCAGAAGCAAGCACGACCGAACCCAGAATCGGCGCGTGCATATCGCCCACCACCTCCTCGAGGGAAAACAACACAGCCGCCATCGGAGTATTGAAGGCGGCGGCAATGGCGGCCGCGGCTCCCACAGGGATCAGAGCCTTTACCTTTTCCGGACGCAGGCCGAGCCAGCGGCCAAGAACTGAGCCGATTCCGGCGCCTACCTGGACGGATGGTCCTTCGCGGCCCAGCGGAATCCCGCTCGCGAGGGTGGTCGCTGTGCAGAAGAACTTGCCCAGGACGGTGCGCAAGGAGATGAATCCATCGCGGGCGAAAAGGGCGGCCTTTGTCTGAGGCACACCGCTGCCCCTGGCGTAGGGAAAATAGCGGTAGAGTAGGACGCCCATGGCGAGCGATCCTGCCACGGGTATAAATACGCGCCTCCACGCGGCGCTGCCCACCGGATAGAGGCGCATCCCCAACCGCTCTGTGACCACGATAAAGGCAACAACGGCGAGCCCGGTAAGTGCTCCTATC
>CAWJDG010000019.1:0-57183 GCA_963841365.1 uncultured Acidobacteriaceae bacterium | reverse complement strand
GAATGCAGTAAATTCTGCCTCGGTCAATTCGCCCGAGGCCATGGCGAATTCGCGGTGATGAATCGCGCCATTGCCGGTAGCGTGACCGTCAATTTTCACGTTGTAAGGAGGATCAGTGAACACCATGGCAGCGCGCCGACTGCCCAGCAACTCCTGGTAGGTCGCGTCATGAAGGGAATTGCCGCAAATTACCCTATGCTTGCCGAGCAGCCAGAGATCTCCCGGTTTGGTGACTGGCTCATGATTGAAGTCAGGCTCGGGCGGCGCTTCTTCGGCGGGTGGCGCTGCTTTCGCTTCTTGCAAAATCAGATCAATCTCTGGAATTTCGAAGCCGGTGATTCTGACGTCAAAGTCAGCGCAGTCCAGTTTCAGCAGATTCTCGAGCTCGATGGCCAGAATCTCAGTGTCCCATCCGGCATTTAGCGCAAGCTTGTTATCAGCAATAGCGTAGGCTCTGATCTGATCCCGCGTGAGTCGGTCGAGCCGGATCGTCGGCAGCTCCTCAATTCCGAGGAGCTTCGCCGCTTCGACCCGGCCATGACCGGCGACGATCTGGTTCTCGGCGTTGACTAGCACAGGATTTGTGAAGCCGAACGCCTCGATGCTGTCGGCGATTTGCCTTATTTGGTGTTTAGTGTGCGTGCGCGCATTTTGCGAGTACGGCTTTAGGTTAGTAGGCGATTTGTATTCAATGGAAAGCGCGTCACTCCTGTCCGCAGTCTCCTGTGTGCGATTTGGAACCATCATTGCCACCTCTGCCTTCAATGTCGCGCAAATTGATGGCCAGTTCAAGAAGGTACGTATAGTAGATATATCCGGCGTATATACTATCGTGATAATGAGGCAGCCAATGGCTACGAGAAAGCAGGAACCCGTTCTTCTCTTAACTCCCGATGCAGAGACTCTGAAAATGTTTGTTGGGGCACTGAATACGGACTTCTTCTACCTCCCGATCCCCGTAAGAGGTGGCTGGCAGAGAATTAAAGGAGACTATCGACCTGTGCAGCGGGAATTGTGTCGCCTCGTTCAAGGTTGGTTTGAGTCAGGCCCAAACGTGGTGAAATTGTTTTCAGCCGACCCGGTGCTTGCTCAGGCAGCGCTGCAATGTCGTGCCCATTTGATAGCCACGAAGACTGGCCGTGCTCAAATACTCTGCACTACTGTCCCCGAGAATATGCGCCCTGGAGAGCCTCTTGAGATTGCGCTCGGGCTCTTTTTCGGATTCTTAATCAACCCGTATAACGAAAGACTTGGCGGCCCCTGCAAACATTGTGGGAAATACTATGTGAAGCGGACCAAGCGGCAAATTGTTTACTGCTCCAAGCAATGCGGCTTGAAGCATACGTCACGAACCGCGCTTCAAAAACAACGCCAACAAGAACACTTGTACAAACTGAGTGAAGCCAGAAGGTCCGCGGCGAAGTGGGCCAAGACCAAGACATCCAAGGACTGGAAGGAGTGGGTCAGCAAGGACGCTTTGATCAGCAAGAATTTCCTCACGAGGGCCGTGCGAAATGGAGAGCTTGTCGAGCCAGTCAAATAAACTCCAAAGACCCGATGGCCTTTCGACGATCCCGACCGGCCCGAAAGTCAAAGGCCTTCGCATCCCAACGGCCACCGTCCGACACGGACTCCAAGATCAACCACTAATGTCCAAATAAACTACCGTGTGCGGCTACCCTTTGGCCCTGTTTCAAAAGGGTCTCGAAAGACCTATCCGGAAGCCGAACAGAATCAGCGGCAAGATGTACCCGATTCGCTGTTTCAAAAGGTAAAGGTTTTGGCACGGCCTTATAGGGATGCTCAGAGGTAACATCCAACCTGGCGCTCACAGAAGAGAAGTAGGCCCGAGTCCGCGCCGTTCCCCATTTCGATGCCGCTGCCACATCGCCTAAGCCTACCCATCGAGGTCGTCCTGTTGAACTGCTGCGTGACGGAAACGAAGCTGACCTGTCTGGAATCGAAGAGTTCACGGATTTTGGCGAAATCGGCAAGGGAACGCCTTAGCCGATCTACCTTGTAGACGACGACAGTATAGACCTTGCCCGCGGCAATATCCGTCATCGACTGTTTCAACGCGGGTCGCTCCATGGAACCACTGGAGAATCCGCCATCGTCGTACTTGATCGAGGCAGAATTAGCCGATCCTCACCCGGCGAAGTAATTTAGGAACTCGCGCGCGCCTACGACGAGTAGGCGCAAAGTCGGGGCGTTTTCGGATCGGAATTGACGACGTTGGAATTGAGCCGCGGACTCACTCTCGGCTCGCTGGCGATTGGGTCACATTGTTTCCATTTCATCCCCGCATGTGCGGGGAATACGTCGGAGAGCACATGGTCCTCGTGCCTGAACATTGGTTCATCCCGCGCGGCCAAACCCACACTTCGTTCTAAAGAAGCCATTCGAGCAGCAGGATTTGCACTGCCTGCACTCGAGTGTGCGGCAAACTCAGTGTAGTGATTTGGGCGATCCATTCGCCTAGGTCTCGGCGCGGCCCACGCCCTAGCCCAGTCTGGTCCTGCAGCCCGACAGATTAGCTTCTACCCCTCTCGCTAGCGGCACGAATCTCTCGCAGCTTGCCCATCAACTCCGCCACGATCTCTGGGTGCCGGCCGGCCAAGTCAGTCGTCTCGCCTGGATCGGTCAGAAGATCGTAGAGCTCGCAATGCATTCCTATGCTGGCAGCGGCTTTCCCTGGCATATCGAGGTCAAGCAGCTTCCATCGCTCCACCCGGATTGCCGTGCGCTGAAATACGTCCGCCTCGACCAGAATGTTGCGGCCGTGTTCGGAATGGCCCATGATGACGGGAAGCAGATTCTCGCTGTCGAATCGCGGGCCTTGCGGTAGCGTGACACCGGCCAGCGCTGTAAGAGACGCCAGCATATCCACCTGGCTGATGAGGGCGCTCGTGACGCCAACCGGAATCTGATTGCGCCAGTAAGCAATGAACGGAATCCGAGTTCCGCCCTCGTAAAGCGTGTACTTACCGCCGCGCAGCGGGCCGGCGGGCGTATGCCCATGCAACGCCTCCACCGAACCGTCCGCATAGCCGTCGTCGACCACCGGGCCGTTATCGCTGGTGAATAAGATCAGCGTATTGTCCATTAAGCTCGTGCATTTCCAAGGTCTCAAGCACCCGGCCTACCGTCCAGTCAAGCTGCTCAATCACATCGCAACGTACCCCACACAGACTCTTACCCGCAAACTGTCCATTGGGCATGCGAGGCACATGAATATCGCTCGTGGCGAAGTAAAGAAAGAACGGTTGATTACGCGATGTCTCAATAAACTCGGTCGCCTTCTGGGCCAGCCTCGCGGCCATCTTTTCATCCACCCAGCGCGCCCCCTGGCCCCCGGTCATATAGCCGATGCGGCTCACACCGTCGACGATCGTTCCATCGTGCCCGTGGCTAGGCTTCATCTTCAGCAGGTACGGCTCATCGCGGCCGGTAGGATCGTCACCGACCAGGTTCTTGTAGCTCACACGAATCGGATCTTTCGGGTCGAGCCCGACGACTCGCCCATTCTCCACATAGATGCAGGGAACGCGGTCCGCCGTAGCTGGAATGATGAAGGACTCATCGAATCCCACTTCGCGCGGTCCCGGCACGATCTCCTTATTCCAATCGACTTCGCCACGGCCCAACCCCAGATGCCACTTCCCGATGCAGCCGGTCCTGTATCCGGCAATTTTCAGTAGTGAGGGAAGAGTAATCTGGTGGTCGGCAAACAACAGTGCCGCATCGCCAGGCAGAATCTTCGCGCTCCGATCGCGCCAGGCATACATGCCGGAGAGAATTGCATACCGCGAGGGCGTGCATACCGAGGCATCGGAGTGCGCGTCGAGGAAACGCCGCCCGCATTGAGCAAGGCCGTCAATGTGCGGCGTACGCGGCAGTCTGGCGTCATAGCAACCGAGATCGCCGTAGCCAACATCGTCGGAGAGAATCAGCACAATGTTCGGCTTTCGGCCGGAGTTGGCCTCCGACAGCGCCTGCGCGACAGCCTGGTTGTGGAGCAAGCTGCCCGCTAGCGCCGATGCCGTTCCCTTTAGAAACGATCTGCGCGGAATGGTATTCACAATGTGCCCTTCTGCGGTGATGCGCACGTCAAGACGTCTAGCACTCCTATACCAGTTCCGCGGGCGAATGCTGCAGCTTGAGCTGCAGACGCCGTGTCCCGAGACGAGGATGGATCGCGGCGACTTCTACCAAACCAGGCTGCTGCCGCGCGCGCACCCATACCGCACCTCGGCCGCCGACCAGTGCGAACGGGTTGTCCCCTACCAGATCCGCTGGCCCTTCCAGCAACAGACGAATGGGATCGTTGGCGAAAGGCCGTGGCGCACCATATTCATCGGTTACCCGCATTACGATGCGAGTCGCGTCCGCTCCATCCGCCACGAGCTCCTCGTCATCCGCCAGCAGTTCGAACTTCTGGTCGATGCCGCGACCCGAGAGCATTTTCGTGATCACCAGCTTCCCGCCGACATAGCCGTCCAAGCGTAGGTCTCCCCACGGGACTTGTTCATGACCAGGATGAATTTCCACCACATGCGGAGGAAATTTCAGATGCGGAAAGGTTGCGCGATCCGGCGCTGCGTCCCTGATGTACGTCCAGCTGCCATTATTGCCCATGGAGACTTTTACCGCCTCGCAGTTGGTGCAGATCATGGCCGTGTGGAATCCTGAAGCCTCGTCCCCTTTGGCCCAGTAAAACGCCGGCTCCAGAACCGCTTCTTGTGCAGGCTCGCACTGCGACTTATAGAATCCCGCCGCCAACTTAGGCTCGCGGAAGATGTCGAAAACACCGTGGTAGCACATCCGATCGCCTGAGCTGGATTCTCTGTGTGTGTTGTAATCGAATGCGCACCATCCGATTCCCCCGGAGTATTGCGGATTCGAGGCTAGTTGATCGTGAACGCGCGCGTGGTGGATTACGTGCTCGCGCTGTCGCTCATCGTCGTCGTAATGCCGTACCGGATAGGTGTGGCCTACAAATTCTGTGTTCAGATAGCGGGGATGGTTGGGCGCTTTCAGCGGCCAGCCAAAGTCATTCATTGTGAAAACATCTTCCAGAAACTCCGATTCCTGAATGGCTCGAATTCCGCATGTTTGGCGCGTAGGATCCAGCGCTCGGGCCATCGCATTGGTGCGCGAATAGAAATCGTGATCATCCGGTGACTCGTTGATCCGCGCACCCCAGAGAACGATCGACGGATGATTCCAGTCACGGGTTATCATCCGTCGCACATTGTCTACGGAAAGATCCTGCCATTTGCTGTCGCCAATATGCTGCCAACCGGGGATCTCCTCCAACACCAGGAGGCCGAGCTCGTCGCAAGCGTCCAGAAAGTGCCGCGATTGCGGATAATGTGAGGTCCGAACAATGTTGCAGTGCAGATGTTTCAGAATCGCCGCATCGCGTCGCTGCACACGAGCGGGCATCGCCGAGCCAACAAACGGAAATGTCTGGTGACGGTTCAGCCCGCGCAGCTTCAGTATCTTTCCGTTCAGCTCAAACCCATGGTCGGTAAACCGCGCCTCGCGGATGCCTACGCGACATGTCTTTTCGTCGGCCGCCCGGTCATTCTTCAGGAGCCGCACAAGGACTGTATATAACACCGGCGCGTCCACATCCCATAGCTTGACGTCGTCCAGCTTTTCCACCATGACCGTGTACCGCGACAGGCCATCACTCTCGGGCCGGGCCAGAGTCGCCATGCCGTGGCCGATTTCGCGATTACCGTCGAGCACGATGGCTTCTACATTCCACGGTTCGCCTCCAGTTTCGTCGCACTGTACAAAGCAATCAACAGCCACCGCCGGAGCGCCAAGCACACGCATGGTGCGAGCAAATACATTCTCGATGAAAGTCCTGGGAACGATCCGCAGAGCGACTTCGCGATAGATGCCGCCAAAGGTCATATAGTCCAGCCGGTTTCCGAAAGGGGGGATATCGGCCCGCTCAGTCGAATCCACTTCCACAGTAAGCAGATTGTCGCTTGCGAAATGGAGGTGCGGCGTCAGTTCGAAGGAAAAGGGCGTATACCCTCCCTTGTACTCGCCTAGACAGATGCCATTCAGCCACACTTTCGAGGCGGTCATCACTCCTTCGAAGTCGACGAATACGCGCTTGTTCCGCACATCGGAGGGCAATCGAAACTTTCTCCGATAGGTCGAGATAAACTCGTACTCACGGTCGTCGAAACTATGCCACGGCAATTCGATATTGGTATGCGGAACCACAACCTGGGCGAAATCAGAGTCGTCGAAATCCATGCGCTGTGCGCCAGAGTGTTTTCCCGGATAAAAGCGCCATCCGCGATTGAGCGGCTGCATGATCCTGCCATCCGGCTGGCCTGAAGACAGTGCGTCTGCGGAGGCCGGCATCGCTCCTGCCTGCACGGTCGTCGCCGCAAGCACACTGCCGCCAATCTTTACAAATTCACGTCTGTTCACAGCGATGACTCCGGGTATTCCGTACACAGCAGATGCAGCCGCGGCTCGTCTTCCTCGATCCCCATGAACCGGATAGTCTTCTCGTAAAAATAGTTATCGCTCTCATCGTCATTGTAGGACGAAACTTCTCCAACCAATGCGGAGCCGCCGACCGCGTAAAAGCTGTGATAAAGATATGGCGGAAGCGTGATGGACTCTCCCGGACCTAATAGCAGCGCGCTTCCAGCTTCAACTTCGTGCACTACTCCATCGCAGATGGCTGCTACGGGCTGTCCCGTAAAGCCATCTGATTCGTCCCTGTGATAAAGATGCACGGCCAGCGAGCCAGCATCCGGGCCGCCTCGATTAATAATATCTTCGGTCTTGCGGACATGATAATGAAATGGCGTAACCTGGTTTTCCCGCACTTGCATGACCTTTTCGGCGTAGCATTTGCCGAGATTAACTTCCAGCGGCGCACCGTTACGAAGCGTGAAGAGTATTAACCCTTTGCGCTCGAATTCTCCCGATCCAAAATCCGTGACATCCCAACCCAACCCCCGGCTGCGAAACTCCTGGCTCTTTGCCCCCAGACTCATCCACTTGCCCTGAGACCAGTGAGCATAGGGGGGCAGAATGAATTTGTTGTTGGCAAAAAAAGCTGTCGCCTCAGCCATATAACGGTTCACTTCCGATCTCTTCATTTTTGTATCTCACTCCACTTACAACAAAACTCTGCCGTCTGAAAGCCGTGGAAACCACGTTCTGTCATTGCGAATGAACCATCGGATCAAGAACGGCGTGAAAGAAGCTTACCGCTTGCCTGACAGTGTCTATATCCCGGGGATAGCGGCGCCAGAATGAGTGGTCCTCACCCGGAATCGTGATCAGTTTCACCGAAGCGCCCGCAGCACGATAGCGCCGCAACATCTCTTGCGACTGCGAATAGGCCACCGTATGATCGTCGGTCCCATGGATCAGGAGGAGAGGAGCGGAGTAGCGCGTGATATAGGTGACGGGGGACATCTGTTTCGCGAGCTCAGGATGCCCAGCAAGCTGTAGATATCCGATGCTACGAAATGTGATGAAGTCAACAACCGGCGCCAGCGCCACCACCGCTTGGACCCGGCTGCTTACACCGGGGTAGCCACCGGACCCGTCCAGAGCGGGATCATCCCCGCTCGTCCCCAGGAGCGTGACCAGATGTCCTCCGGCAGATGCCCCAAACGCGCCAATGGCGTTCGCAGATACTCCGTATTTCGGACCTTCGGAGCGCATCCATCGCACCGCGGTCTTCACATCGTATACCGGAGCCGGAAAAGCAACGTCTGGAAAGACACGGTATTGGATGCAGGCGGTGATGAATCCCTTGGCTGCAAGGTTAGCGGCCAGCAGAGCAAAGCCGTCTTTATCGCCGCGTTTCCAGCCGCCCCCGCGTACCACAACAATGCCGGGAAGCGGTTTTGCGTACGCCTTGGGAATGTACAGGTCCAACAGAAGATGCTGGCTGCCATAGGTCGCGTATCGAATATTCCGGACCACCTGAACGGTAGCGGGCATGATAAGCCCTTCGAAGTGGCCGAGATGGTTCATGTCGGCCTGAACGGCGACAGTCGCTCGCCCTTCTATGGCGGGCCATACCAGCAGAATCGCCATGGCAGCCAACCAGCCGCTTAAAGCCGGCGCCTTCTTCATATCTCTCAAATCCTCCAAGGGTAGCTCGCAGGTCACCGAAAATGACTGCTGCGTGTTCCTCAGTAATCCGGAATCGTGAACTTGTCCCCGGTGTCGAGTACCCACTGATTGAGGCGGGCAATGAGTTTGCGCCTCTGCGGAGCGTAGGCGCTGTTGAAGGCTACGTTCACCAGTTCGTATGGGTCGTCGTTGAGGTTAAACATCATCCACGATTGGTTTTCCAGACAGACATATTTCCATCCATCTCGCGTGACCAGCCCCCGATAGGTTGTGTCGACGCTGTCTGGATGCATGGTTGGAACCACAAGCTGCAGGTACATGGAATCCGGTTCCAGAGGACGTGGCCGGAATGCCAACCGATGTCCGGAATAGTCATGCCCCTCCATCCACTGAGGTGCGGCAAGTCCACACAACCCGAGTGTCGTTGGCGCAATATCGACCTCGCTGAACAGCGTGGGGGCCGCTCCAGTGAAACGGTTGTCATAAAATGGTATTTCGCCGCTCACGATCATTGGAATGCGGACCGATTCTTCGTAGGGAATCGTCTTGCGGAACTGGCCATGAGAGCCGTGCATATCGCCATGGTCGGCAAAGATCATGATGTGTGTGTTCATCATCAGCCCTTCCCGATTCAGCGCGTCGATAATGCGTCCGATATTCCAGTCCCAATTTTGGATTTGCGCGTAATAGCCGGCCAATTCCTGGCGCGCCTGCTCTTCCACCCAGGAAACCGGTGGCACGTTCGGTCGCAACCGCAGTTGTTCGGCGTTGTACTGGACCATATAGGTCTCCGGGGCGATATAGGGGTCATGCGGCGGCTGCACTGAGAGCACCGCAAAGAACGGCTTTGGTTTTCCATCCACTTTGTCGGCAGCGCACTCGTGCAGGTGCGCGGTAAAAAGATCCGTCAAAGCATCGGTTTCATATCCTGGCAGCCGGTAGTGGAATGCATCCTTGCCCGAGCCGCCATGAACCCATGAATCCCACGGACTGTTGTTGTTCTCGTAACCCACCCATGTGTCGAAGCCGCCACGCCGGTTAGGCGGAACAATGTGCATTGCGGCGCGTCCGTCCTTCTCGTGGAAGCCGTCAAGGTGCCACTTTCCGAAGTAGCCGGTATGATAGCCCGCGCCATTGAAAATACCGGCGATCGTCTCCTGCCCCTGGGGAAGTGGGTACTCGTGTCCCGGCACCATGTGATTGGGATACATGCCGGTGAGCATCGAGCCGCGAAATGGACTGCAGAGTGGGAACCCGGATCGCGCCTGATCGAAATTGACCCCCGACGTGCAGAGGCGATCGATGTTGGGCGTGTGGACATTCGGGTCCCCGTTGGCGCCCACCGCTTGCGCGCGCCACTGGTCAGCAATCAGCCAGATGATGTTGGGCCGGTAGGGCTGTGTTTCCTCAGCCCGGAGCGGCAGGCGGGTGATGGCACTCGCAGCCAGCACCTGCGATGCACCTGCAAGAAAATCACGACGATTCATGGGAGAATGCACTTTCCGCGGTCGATTGCTTCTCATTTGCTGCCCGCAGGTTACGTTTTGTCAGCGGTAAAAGACCGTCCATCGTTCTTGCCAACGGCCATTTGCTCAGGGCTTCTTAAGGGACAGGAGGTGAGAGAACGCTGTCTCCCAACACCCGCACCGTCACAATCTGATGCGGTCCGATCGGAAATTCAAATCCGTTGTTCCCTGCCAATTGCAGTTTCTTTTCGTTTTTCTCCATTGCGTCCGTCAGCCAGACCTCTCGGATGTGGAGCAGAGATGTATGTACGGTCACGGTGCGCGCCGATCCATCCAGATCGAGAAAGCGGAGGATGGTGCCATGCCCGTCTTCCGCCGCTTTCCAGGTTTCCATGAAGACATGCGAGTCTTCCACATCAATGAAACTGGCGGCATCGTCACTTAGCGGGTTAGGATGCGGGATTGACCGATCTTGCAGGATGACTTCGTCGGTTTCGAACGGCGTCATTTCCTCCCATCCCATGCGGTCCAGTTCTGCCGGCCGGATCGACGGCGCACTCGTTATCACGTAGCGAAAACGAAATCGGCCTCCTTGCCCCGCGCTGTAGTTGGTGCTCCAGTAGTTATTCATTACATAAGAGAAAATCGTGCCCCGCCGCTCGCCAAAATGGTCAGGCCATGCGCCGCGGTTGATGTCGCCGAGCGTAACTAACGGGGCATCCAGCGGCAGCACAGTCACTGCGGCTCCGTCCTCCTGCACAGAAACCCAATGCTGCACCGAGAACCACTCGTGACCCGCGCCCGTATACATGTCCTCGGCCGGGTTCACTGACCCGGTCTGAATCTCATATCGAAACTGCGGATGCATCATGGCAAATGGAAACGCGAAGTACACCGCTTCTTTGCTGTAGACCTTATTTTTCTCAAGATCCAAGATCAGTTCGATCTTCTTCTCATGTTCGAATAGCCGGATCTCTGTAGTGATCGCGGGAGTATCGATATCACTGCTCTCCATCCGCGCAACCCACCCATAAGGCGCGCGCGTCAAGGAGACGAGGTGCCCTCCCCGCGCGCCGTCAACTTGCAACTCTGGCTTCGGATACTGCGCGCGATACTGCAGGATTCGATTGTCAGGCCAATCGCCTCCGCGTACATACAGGTACTGGCCGCAGCGGTAGGGGCTTTCCGCGTCCACCAGCTCCCGATTCAACTGCTTGTCATAAATGCTGCGGATTGCGCCCGTTTGCGGATCGAGAGTTACGCGGTAGTAAGGACTTTCCATCACCGTTGTATGGTCAGCATCCTGAATGGTCCTCTCGACAGGCATGGGGCTCGATGCGGGCCGTAGTTCGAATCGCCGATAGCCCAATGCCGGCACGTCTGCAGCGATAAAGTTTACTTGTTCCAGCAAATGTCCGGTCTGTGCCACTTGGACCGGAACCACCTTCCCGGTCTCGGCATCTACGATCTCTGCCCCTTTGTTGATGTCCGTTGAAACCAATCCGCTGCGCTTCCAGTTCAGGGGATTAAAGACAAACAAGCTGCCGACGCTGCCCTTGATCGAATCGACGATCCTGGCCATGCTGTTGTCCATCACCCTGTTCACCAGCTTGCGCGCGTCCACCGCGTACTGGTCCTTCATCGCGAGCTGTTCTACTACTTCCTGGCTCTGCGGATCGCTGATGCTGTGCTTGCCCGTCCAAGTATGCCCGTCCATCAACACCATGTCGTCCCACATGCGGTGCAGTTCGCTTCGATTCGGCGTGAGGCGCGGATTGATAAGCGACATGAGTGTGGCTAACTTTTCCGCTGATAGCGCGCGCCTTTCGTTTTCGCGTTCCACGGCAGCGTAATACGCATCAGAGGCAATCCCGTCTTCCCAATAGGGACCACCATCGCCACGCACTGTGGCGATAGTGGGTCCAAACTGCTTCGCGATTGACTCCATTGCGTCGTGGACGCCTGAATAGGCGAGACGCGGATAAGCGTAGATTCGGTTCCACCGTTCTGCCAAATCGGCCTGCTGAGGGTATAAGTCGCTGTTTTCTCCTTGTGAGCCAAACAGAATCGTCTCGTCAGCGTGGTACTGCGGGTTCTCGTACTGTTGCAGGACGACCGGCAGCATATCGTGCCCCGCGTTAACCTGCGAGGTCTTGCCAAAAACCACCTTCAATTCCCCATAACCGCGCGAGTCCCAGAAAAGTACCTTCTGGCCGTCCGGACCCTCCCACCAGAACGGCGATCTTTCATTCAGTCGCCCCTGCGGAACCAGGACCGGGCCGCGGAAGTTATCGCTTGCTCCTAGAAAATCGTGAATTCCGGAAGAGGCCAAGATCGAGGCATAGGACCATGTGTAAGAGGGTACGTCCGTGATGTTTGCGTAATTGAACGGCGTGCCGTACCCGAGGCTGAATGCCGCTGACGAATAGAGCGAGCGAATCAGAGTCTCGGCAGTAGGGAATCCGGTTACCAGGTTCGCGTACTGAGCCGGAACAAGCAGATCCTGCTTCCGGATTGCCGCAATTGCTCTTTGCTGCTCGGCAGGCGCGGCTGTCGCCATAAACTGCTGCAGCGGCCATTCGCCGTCCAAAGTAAAACGAAACTCCGGATGTTTCGCGATCAGATCCAGAGCTTCGTCGATCGCCCGGCTCTGCGCAGCTGCCACCTTGCCTCGGTAATCCGTGAAGCCAACATCCAGATGAATGTGCGGCACCAAAAGCACTGTCCACTTTTTGGCCGGCTGAATGGTCTGCTCGAAATGCCGCCATTCGCCACGTGAACCCCAGGTAAGTCGCGCCTGTGCGGGTGCGGAAAACTCCGGCACTTCGAATTCCAGCCGCTGCTCGCCGAAATCCAATCCCTCGGAAAGCGGTTGCTGGTACGAGTGGCCTCCGATCACGAGACTTGTCGAACCCCGACGGATCTTTGTTTCAGCAGGGACAAACGCATCGACGGTTTCGCGCATGCCCTCAGCGCCTTTTTTATAAAAGATCGTCGGCTCGATCAGCGGCATCTCCGGGAATGGCTGGGAAACCGCATCAAGCTCGATGGCATCGTAGGCGATAAATGCATCCGCGATCGGCTCGTCTTCCTGCTCCACAGGCTGGAGGGTGAGCGTGTTTGTTCCTGTGCGCAGAAAACGGCGGGGCAGATCGAACTGCAAGTCGGCATGAGAATAGATGGTACTAAATGCCGCTATTCCATCGCCCATATTCCAGTCGAGTTGAGGATGAAGATAAAAAAGACCAACGCTGCCGTTCACCGTCACGCGTAGGGCAGGAACGCACGCTGTTTCCACCAACAACGAGAGATGCAGCTGATACGCCGCCGCGGATACGCTGGCAACATTAAACTGGATGGCGCGAGGAGCGTTGGACAAACTTGCATTCAGTACTCCGCTTGCCGAGCTGAACTCTACTGCTTGCGTGGAATACCAATCGTGCGATGCCTGGCTTTGCCCCACAATGTAAGTGACTGGATGATTCGGCTCCCCGCTCATAAATTCCCCGGAGGCGCGATCGAAGACTCCGATTCTGAAAATCGTCCCCGGTGTGTCGCTCTGCTCATGAGCTGCTGCACTTGCCAGCACCCCCATGAATGCGAATAGAGCCGTCACCATTCGCATCGACCGTCGTCTCATAGAATCACCCAATAAGCCCCTTTCCGCGTTTGCGGCAGGGGCAGCTCCAACCTCAAAAGAGTTGACAACAGTCAAGCCACCACCTGACGGACTCAGTCGCAGACACATCGCCTCCCGCGGCTCCATTCATCTCACCAGCTCTTTACATAAGGATCGCCGACCTTGGCACGCGCTCTTCTCGTCGATTCAGCCCAGGGAGTATTCTTTCCCTGCTCAAGTGTCCAGTTGGTCAAGCCGCTCGCATGCTGCGCGATAGCTTCAAACACCCTGTTTCCGATCAGCATCTGGCCGACTTTATTCGCGTGTACGCCGTCATAAAACATCAGCCAGTCGGCCAGTCTTTCTGCCGACCAAACATCCGCCAAAATGCAATCGTATTGCGCAGCCAGCCCCTTGATCGCTTCATTGTACCGAAGGGTCAGTGCTTCGCTTCCCTTATCAATGGGCGGCCAACTACGAAAGCCGGTCATGTGGTAGACAGTGGTCAGCACAGTCACTGGCGAGCACGCCTTCTGAACATCCCGAATGATTGTTGCCATATCCTCAGTAAAATCGGGAAGCGGCATCCCAGCCCGCATGTCGTTCAAGCCATAGGCAAGAATGAACAGGTCCGGCTGAAGATCAATCACGTCTTTGCGATAGCGCTCCAAAGCGCTGGGCTTGCGCGATTGTGCATACCCAGGGCTACGCGGTGAGATCACATTGTTGCCGATTCCCTGGTTGTAATACTCAACCGGATCTTTCTGGCAGCTATTGATCAGGCGGACCAGCACATCGGGATAACGCTCTTCCTTGGGATCAAGCAGCCATGGGCCTCCCTGGACGTGGCTTTCTCCAAGAATGACCAACCGCTTGAAGGAAGTCTTCCGGTAATCCCTGGGATGCTGGGGAAGTCCGCGGGAGCTTTCTCCAGCATCCGCAGTTCCAAGCCGCTCCTCGTCCGGCGCCGCCAGGGCCTGAAACGGAACACCCGCTGCGGCCATACCAATCGAGGCACCCCTGAGAAAGTCACGTCGCTTCACGTTTTCACCACCCTCGAATGCATTTTTACAGCACGAATTGAAGAACAGAGCCCACACGGATACTCCACGCGTCGCGCTCACAAAAACAGCCCGGCGTCAAAAGATGATCTTCCCCCCAAATTGAACCTGCCGGCCAGGCCCTTGCGCGCTCGTAATGGCGCCAAACGCAGAAGAGGTTACCGTGTTCGTTGGGATGGCATAGTACGTATGGTTGAAGAGATTAAAGAACTCTGCCCGGAATTGAAATCTTGCGCGCTCCGAGAACAGAAACTCCTTGAAGACATTGAAATCGACGTTTTGGTGATTGGGACCGATCAGGTCATCGCGCTGCTCGTTGCCAAACGTGTACTGTGCCGGAGCCGCGAAGGCGGCTTTGTTGAGCCACGTCTGTGGCGTTTGGTGGAACCCGGTGCCGGAATAAGGATCTGCGCCAGTTCTTTCGGCCCGCTCCGACGAGCCGCCCGTGTTCGCTACGTCGGCCCCCGCCAAAGCATTGAAGGGCAAACCCGAGTCAAGCGTAACGATGGAGCCGATATTCCAGTTGCCAGCAATCGTCTGCACGAACCCATTGGGATTCGACAGAAGGCTCTTGCCCCTGCCGATGGGCAGCTGGTAGACGCCGCTGAAAACAAACATGTGCGCAATGCTGTAACTGGACAGTCCCCATTCACCCCTCAGATTATAAAAATTCTCGATGGTTGTCCCATACGGGTCCGAAGAGTAGTCCATTGACTTGGACCAGGTATAGGAGGCCAGAAACGACAAGCCCGAAGACAGGGACTTGGTCAGCGCGGCCTGCAGCGCGTTATAACTGCCAGGTCCTTCGTTCCATTCAAAGGCATTGGGGCCGCCCCACTGTGGGTAGGGTTCGCGCGCCAATACTGCTCCCGGCCCCGGTACCAGCGCCGTGTTTGCCTGTCCATCGATGAATTGATGACGGCCCAGTGAGCCCACGTAGTCGAGCTTCAAATCGATCGAGGGAGAAAACTGTTGCTGTATTCCAGCGTTGAACTCCATCGCGTAGGGGATTTTGTTGTTCGGGTCGGCTCCCGGACCCGCAAAGGGCGTGTTCGTTAGAAGCGCCGCGGCCGTTGGAAGCTGGTCCAAATACATTTTGGGAAGGCCGAGATCCAGGCTGGTCAGATTCACAGATACGGCATCGGGCCAGGAAAGCCGCATGGCCTCGTTCTCCTGAACGACGGTATTGTTATGGTCGTCCAGAACCGCAAAAGCGCCGTGGAGAACGGTGCGAGCAAGAGGTTGGTAGGCGATCCCAAAGCGCGGTTCATACCCATTGTATTGCGTGTAAAAGAATCCGCTCGGTCCCGTAGCCGTGGGAAAACCGCCGGCAGGAAAAGGACCGGTGACGATAAACTGGCCCGTCAGATACGTTCAGCGCGGAGATGATTTTATGGAAGTTGGGAGGGAGAACAATGTCATAGCGCAGGCCCAGCGTAAGCGAGAGATTCTTTTTGGTCTTCCACAGATCCTGAACATACCCCCCATACCAATTTATGGTCTGGCTTGCCGCGGAGTTTCCCGTCCAAGGCTTGTACTGGTCCACAATCCCCAGAAAGAAGCTGGCCGGACCGAAGCCGGTCGGGCCGGCCGTACCGTCCTGAGCCGTCCCATTCTGCGTGAAAAAGGTGGGACCTTTCCAGCCATCGGAGTAATCGTAGATGTGGTAGAACATCACGCCTGCCCCGAGCGTATGGTTGCCGCTGACTTTCGACAGATCGAGATGAAAATCGCTTCCTTCGTTCGGTCCACACGGAGTAGCAACTTGACTGACCAGGGAATAACCGTTCGATAAGGTGATTCGGGGCCCCAATGCGATGCCGGCACGGCCAGGCACCGCCTGGGAAAAATTGATCGAATCGGCGAACGCCTCGCCGGCAGGCTGATCATAAGGGTTGGCAACCGTATCCGTATAACCATACCGGAAGTTCAGGACAGTCGTAGGCCCAAAAATGTGCGTATAGCCTACTTCGTAGCTTGCGGCATAATTATTGAGAACATTGGAATAGCCGGGGAGCGCCTCAGGGGCAAGGCGGTTGGCATTAAATCTGTTATATCTGCCAAACAACATGTCATTATTGTTGAAGCGATGATCGATCCGTATCCCCGCGGAATCGCTTGCCGTAGAGGCTACGCCCGTGAAGGTGTAGTTGGGGAGAACTCCGTCGGCAACCGGCAGATTGGGCGCAGGGTAGTACTTTTTTATGATCGGAGAACTCGCCGAATTGATCCTGGTCGGCGGGATGACATTGAGATGTCCGTTATACATAAATGGAGTCCGGAGATATTCACCCGTGTGGGCAGGGTCGGGCGTGCTGGTGGTTGGGTCATAGATTTCATTCGCGTATTCCGGTTTGCCGAGGCTGTCGGTTCCGACCTGTTTACCCAGGACAGCGGAGAAATCTCCCCCGATCATCGCCGTCGTCAGAGTGTCTGCCAGTACGGTTTGGCTCAGTGAATACCGGAACCCTTCCCAGTAACCGGAAAACCAGGTATTGTCGCGGCCGTGGAAGTGCGGCAGTAGAACCGGGCCACCAAGATATAGGCCATACTGGTTTTGCCTATACGGCAACCGGGTCGTAGCCGGGAACGTCTGCGCATCAAGTACGTCATTGCGAATGAATTCCCATAGGGATCCGTGGAACTGGGGCGTTCCGGAGCGAGTCACAAGATTGATGTTGGCTCCTGAAGTGATTGAGAACTGCGCATCTGTAATATGCGACTGCACGTTGAACTCTTGAATGGCGTCAGGAGGCGGAGCAATTGCCCATATATTCGTAAAAATCTCATTGTTGAGCACACCGTCCATGGTGAAGTTGTCCTGCTCGCCTCGCTGACCGCTGACAGAGGGGCTAATGCCGCCCGAGCCTAAAGCGACCGTGAACTGACTCTGCTGGCTGTCCTCGACCGGCGCCGCCCCGGGGGTGAGGAGCGTCAACTGCGTAAACTCACGGCCATTCAGAGGCAGGTCCACCGTGGTCTGTTGTTCGATCACATTGCTCAAAGTCGCCGAAGTCATATTCAAGGCCGGAGGGGCTCCCGTTACTCGAATCGTCTCTGCGGTGGCCGATACCTGCAGATCAAAATCCAAAGTCAAACTCTGGTTGACCAGTAACTGAATGTGTGGCCGAGTTTCAGTTGCGAACCCCTGTTTCGCAACCGAAGCGTCGTAAATGCCTGGCGGAATCTGCGGAACGATATACGCGCCGTTGTCGCCACTGACCGTAGTTCTAACCGCGCTCGTGTTCTCGTTTATGACGCGCACCTGCGCTCCCGGTACGACCGCGCCGGATTGATCCGTAACCACGCCGGTGATAAGACCGTTGGTAGTTTGCGCTGACGCGTACGCCGCGAAGAGCGCACTCAAGAGCACAACAAGACGCAGCTTTTTAGTGATCATCGATGTGCCTCCTACGAACACAAATTCACCCCCCACCCTCGCGCCCCATCCCCCTTGACTCCAACGTGTAAATGCTTTTGCGAGCCTCGCTTCGGGCGTGGAGGTCTGTAACGCGGTGAATCCTACTCCCGCGGAACCTATGCCTGTCACGGAAAAGTATTGACCGAATGCTTGTTTTACTAGGCGAGATAAATCTTGCCGCTCCATCATAGTTAAATATAAGAATTTAATGGTACATCTGAAATAATCGCATTCTCCTGTCGGTAAATTCATGTTTTGCCAGATAAATCGTAAAAGCGAATAGAGAATCTCTCGCCCGGTGTGTGTGCCGGAAATCCTCGGTGCGCAACCGCAAAAACACACGAAGAAAATTGGCAGGAAGCTATCCGCCAAATGTGAAAGCGGCCAGATCTTGAGAGCAAATGTCAAAGCACCTATGTTCGAGCCTCGGCACAGATGCTGCGTTCGTTGCGTGGCGGATCCGGAAGGCAAAGGGCAGCCACCCTTCCTTACCTCCGCGGTGCGCTATAAATTTCTGTTCGCAGGAGCTGATTACGCGACTGGTTCTGTGCGGCGATCACTAGCGTTCATCTCCGCTAGAAATTTGGTGTCCGCGGGCGTGACGACGCTCCGCCGGCCACCGTGCTCGTGGAAGACGATGCGCCGCTCCTCAATCGAAACACCGGCCACACCCCGGAAATCTCCGGGAATGTTGACCATCGTCGCTAGATAACGCACCTCGGCCTCTGCCCGTGCCGACAACCAGCGAAAAGTGTGTTCTCCAAACAGCGTTGCTTTTGAAACCGCGTTCCGCCTGGGCACCGGAAACGGGGTCGTGCTGAACTCCAGTCCTCGGCAAAATGTTTGTCCAAGCCATGGAGCGTGCTGCCGCCAGGCGCGTTCTTCCCAGTTGCCCACCCAGGGAAAATCCGCCCGCCGGAACACATAAGCCAACATGAGCCGAGCGCGGGGATTGCTGATGGCCACATAGCCGGTTGGACGATCCGGCTCCATCAGTTGCGCCGAATACCGGCTGAAGTTGCCGTCTGGAGTTTCACGCAGATCCCGATTCCCGCCACCCTGCAACGGGGCGTGTGGCCATAGGAACTCCACATCCGCAACCGGCTCTAGTGCGCCGCTGTTTTCAGACGACATCGCTGCGGCACGGCTGGCGGGCATATCTACCAGGGTGACTTCGCACTCCAGAAAAGGGGGTCCGATAGTAATGTGCTCGTTCCAGCCGATCGGCCGGTCTGCGCAGCTTAGATTTCGCGCCCGCTCCTGGAAATACACCACCGGACGTTCGCGATCCAGGCGCAGCGTTCTACGGAAATCTATCTGCGCCACGGGCAGCACGGCCCCGTACTCCACGCTCGGATCATCTTGGGTAGATTCGCCTGTGATCCGCCATCGCACAACCGGCGCTTCACCGTGTGTACCAAGACCGGCTGCAGCCTCTTCGCTTGAAGGTGGCCCAAAATAATCGAAGGCCAGAATGTGCCCCGCAATCCCGGCCAAAAGTCGCCCGTCCGGAGGTGACCCATAACTTCTGTCATCGCGGTCCGCGCGGTACAATTCCGGATCGATAGTACGCCACGGCGGGCGCCACAGTGGATTCACCCCAGGATGATTGCGCAGCTCCAACTCGCAGATGTGCCCACCACCAAATACTGCGGCAATGTGCCCCCATTTTGCCGAAAGCCTGAAGCCAGCTCGTCCGTCCAGCACATCCGCCACATTTTCCGCGTGTTCCAGTTTCATTCCGAACACCTGTACTCTCAGGATTGCGCTGTGCTGCAATCACTCCAAGCGAGATTTTGTTGGTAGGATCTGAGTGACTCCCTCACGCAAGACTGCCATCTCTCACCTTAGCCATGGACGCGCTCTCGAGCCAATTTACTGGAGGCCGGAACCATATGAGGATTGCCGAGATGCATCCAGCCGTCGTTCGGATATATGCGGTCAACGTTCTCCGATGTCACCAGTTCATGAACCGTGAAAACGGCCGGGGGAACATGCTTCTTCTCGAGGATACTCAGTGCCAGCCGGATCAGATGATCTCCATAGGTTTCTGGATAATAGGCTACCGATCCGACCAGCCGCGTAGACGGCCGTCGAAGTTCCTGGCGCGCCTCAAAAGTTGCATCCTGTCCCACAATTGCGCATTCTTCTTCCAGCCCGGCCTCGCGAAAAGCCTGTACTGCAGCCAGCGCGGTAGTGTCATTGACCGCTCCCACCAGCGCGCGTTTCTTCTTGCGCAGGCGTAGATGTTTACGCATAGTATCCAGCGTCGCGTCAAACTGCCCGCCCTTGGTGTCGTAATAGCATGAGGGAAAAGCCTTGCTGCCCGGCACCAGTTCCGACAATCCATCCGACATCCCCGTCAACCGGCTATTCAGCGTCGGCCCCGCCGCATCAATCCCGAGATAGATAACCTGCTCGGCAGTCCCATTCCAGTGCTTTATTGCCCACTGCGCAAGCCGCCGTCCAGCCATCCGTCCTGCCTTGTAATTGTCCGCTCCGAAGTAGAACCCTCCGGGGTGAGGAATATCAACAGCGATGAACGGAATGCCGGCGTCGGAAAACTTGGCGCCGATCTGCTCCGCCACGCCGTAGTTGATCTGCGAGTCAATCACCAGGTCTACTTTTTCAGCAACGAATCGGTCGGCGTTTTCGAGTGCAATGCGCGGGCTGAAATGATTATTCAGTATCACCAGATCGATGTCCGCGCCGCTGGCCGCGCTCAGCAGGCTGTCTGTCACAATCCCCGTGAAGGGCAGCAGATTGCTCTGCGAAGCGTAGCCGATCCGGAATCGCCGCATCCGCACTTGACGGAGGCGCGAGCGATACCCACCCTTCCCCACTCGGTCCAGCAGCCCCGTCTCCACCAGCGTCTCCAGAATCCGGAACACCGTTCCCTTGTTTAATTCCGTGCGCTTGGCCACCGTGCGCAACTCCAGCACTTCAGAAGTGGAAGAAAAAGCGGAAACGATAGCGGCCGCACGCACCACTGCCTGCACGGTATAGACCCTTTTCCCGCGCCGGACGGAATTTGGATAGAGTGACTCGGATTTCACGCAATGAAATGCTACACCTACAAGACTATCTGCCGTCAACCCGGCAATTGAGGCTCCCTAGAATGCTCTCCAAAGGGGAATTCGCCAGCAAACATCCGCCCCTCGGCGTTTTGTTGCGTAAAACGCTCCGCCGCCCGAAATTGGCACCTTGCTATCGCGTGCGAGTTGGGTATTATGGCTCCTGATGCGCTGGATCTCTAGCGCTTTCACAGTTACTGTGCATACTGTGCACCAAAAGGGCATACACTTGAGCGGCATTTTCCGCAGCAACGCACCATGCTGCACGCCCCCTAAAGGTTTACGGAATTTATGGACAATTGCTCGAATACTTGTCGGACTTTGCTTCCCTCTTGCGTTGTGATTCGCAGACTTTAGGGAGATTCATGGAAAAAAGCCTCGACCTAAAACTCGCTGCGCTGGCAAGAGACCCCGCCTCCCCGGTTTTCATCCTGGCCGACGCCAAGGATGCCGACATGGCTTTCGGTATCTCTGCTCCCGGTCTGAAACCAGACGGAAAGCTCCGCTCGCTCGCTGAATATCGCGATCAGATGCGCGAGATTGTCTCCCAGGCGCTGGTCGATATTGTTATCATGTCGGCCAGCTCTTCGGAATTACTGACCATTCGCGAGCGGATATTCGATGCTTCCCCAGTCACGCCGGCGGTGCGCGCCAATGACGCTACGGACATCCACGTAATCCGCGGAGCCTGCTATCCCCATGCGTATTCCCGGCCTTTCGCAAGCGCCACCATTGACCATATCCAGGCAGGCAAAACCCCATGCTCCGAGAGTGAGCGGCGCCTCGGCGCCAACCTCGGTCTCTACTCCGTCACCTTCAATAATGACCCCGAGCATGATCTTGAAACCCTCCGCGCTTACAAGGCCTTTCGCATCGAAGCTGAGCAAAAGCAATTCGCTCATTTCCTCGAAGTCTTCGAGCCCAATGTCCCCGCCAAGACTCACGGCATTGCGTCCTCCGAAGTGCCATTGTTCATGAACGACCAGATTGTCCGCCTGCTTGCCGGAATTCCATGCGCCGCCCGGCCTCGCTTTCTCAAAATTCCGTACCATGGCCCCCGCGCGTTGGAGGAACTGTGCGCATACGACCCCTCCCTGGTCGTCGGCATTCTTGGCGGCTCAGCCGGAACCACACACGATGCTTTCGCTCTGCTCCATCAGGCGAAACAGCACGGCGCTCGGGTTGCGCTCTTCGGCCGAAAAATCAAAGCTGCAGAACATCCGTTGTCGTTTGTCGAGAATCTGCGTCTCGTCGCCGACGGTGTGATCGCGCCCACCGAAGCCGTAAGCCGTTATCATTCTGCGCTGACGGCTTTGTCCATTTCTCCGTGCCGTAGCCTCCGCGACGATCTGGAGCTAACCGCCACTTCTCTACGAAATGCTGCGCCCGGCCCAGCAACCAGCTATTCAGCACGTCACGCCAACAACGAAAACCCACGATCGGTCGAGAAACAGCAATGACTAAGCGTTATGATGTGTTGGCAGCGGGCATTGCCGCAGTGGATGAGCTCATTTATATCTCGGAGTATCCTCCCCCGAACTGCAAGATTCCTATCCACGGCAGCGCCCGGCACGGAGGTGGCCCCGCCTGCACTGCGATTGCCGCCGTCGGCGCGTTGCACGGTCAGGCCGCCTATGTGGCTCGCTTCGACTCAAGTGAGTTGTCGAACTATATCTGCTCTGCGCTCCGCGACCGCGACGTCGATATCACGCATATCGTGCACGATGCGGAGGGCGGGCCCTACCACAGCAGGATTGTCATCGATACTGCCGGACACCGAAACGTTTTCTATGACGCTTCGCGCTACCGCATTATCCAGCCAGACCATCTTCCCGATGCGCTGATCCAGTCCGCGTCCGTCTTCCTGCTTGATCACATCACCGAACCCTCTCTTTTTCGGCTTGCGGAGAAGGTCCATCAGCTCGGTGTCCCAATTCTGGCTGATATCGAGGGCCACACAGAATCGGCGCTGGCGCTCGCTGCCGTCGCGGATTGTCTCATTGTTCCCGCCGAATTTGCGTCGTGGGCCACTGGCGAATCCAGCCCCGCGGCCGCTTGTGCGCAGCTTGCCCAGACGCAGCGCTCCGCGACTGTTGTTACCTCCGGCGCGGATGGATGTTGCTACAGTACCTTTCCGGCTGGGCCGGTCCAACATGTACCCGCTTTCCCCGTAAAAGCCTTCGACACGACGGGATGTGGCGATACGTTCCATGGAGCCTTCGCCCTGGCCTTCGCGCGCGGACTCGCAATTGACGATGCCGTCACCTTTGCATCGGCTGCAGCTGCGCTAAAGGCTTCGGCCGCGGGCGGACTGCGCCGGGGCTGGGATGCCCTCCCGAGTCTGGAAGACGTGCACTTGCTTCTTCGCGCCCGTGTCCATGAGCCTCGGTGTTCTGCCTTGCTGGCGCACATGGATACCCTTCGGAACCCCTCGCAGCCGTCCATTACCGATCACGAATTCGAGCGGCTTTCCGATCTGCCCAAAAACCATTTGCCATGAGCAAAGGAATAGACCCATGTCACTGGACCGCCCACGCGTAATGCACTTCCCCTCGCTTCCGGAGGGGTTCTCATTGGAATCGGCCGCGGAACCGGAAAGGGCGAGACATGGCGATATCAGCCGGCGCCGGTTCGTCACTGGGATTGCAAGTATGGCTGCCCTATCCGGAATCTCCGGACAGGCATCCGCCCTGCGCAGGCCCAACATCGTCCTCTTTCTTATTGATGATCTGGGATGGGGCGACCTCGGATGTTATGGCAATACGTTCCATGAAACCCCCAATATTGACCGCCTTTGCGCCGATGGACTGAAATTCACAAATGCTTATGCTGCGGCACCGGTTTGTTCGCCCAGCCGGGCTGCCATTTTGACCGGGAAATCACCGGCACGACTCCACCTCACCCAGTGGATCCCGGGAACCAAATATCCACACAAGAAAGTACTGGAGCCGCCTACACCCGCACATCTTGACTTGAGCATTCCCGCGATCGCCCAATTGCTCAAACACCAGGGTTATCGAACAGCGGCAATCGGCAAATGGCATCTGGGAGGTGACGGTTACCTTCCGGAGAATTTCGGGTTCGACGTCAACATCGCGGGTGACAACCACGGCCATCCCGGCCCCCCGAATCACTATTTCGGCCCTTTCGACTATCACAATCTTTCCGGCTACACCCAGGAGGATTACCTCACCGATGTTCTGACGCAAAAGATGGATGACTTTCTCCAAGAGAGTATCGGAAAAGAACCGTTCTTTCTGTATATGGCCGAATATGCGGTGCATCTTCCCTTGCAAGCCAGGACCGCGTTGATCGAAAAGTATCGCCGGAAAAATGGCGGCAAGAATGAGCCTGATCCCGTCTACGCGGCCATGATTGAACGCATTGACATCGCTGTAGGCAACCTGCGCAACCTTCTGCGCCGAGCAGGAGTGGCGGACAACACCGTCATTCTGCTTACCTCCGATAATGGGGGAGTCGGTTTCCAGGGCCGCGCTCTCCACCGTATCGCAGACAATGGTGGCCTGCGCGCGGGCAAGGGATTTCTCTACGAAGGCGGCATCAGGGAGCCGCTGATCGCTTACTGGCCTGGTGTTGTGGAATCGGGAAGTACCTGCCATGTGCCCGTTACGGGGACAGATTTTATGCCTGCGATCCTGAGCCTTGCAGCCGCGGGAGCACCGCCGGAGCCCTGCGACGGAATCGACATCAGCGGGCTCTTGCGCGGCCGTGCGACCCCTGCGCGCGACCGCCTCTATTGGCACTATCCTCACTACAGTGATCAGGGCGGCACACCTTCCGGTGCAATTCGCGAAGGAGATTGGAAGCTTCTTGAGTTCTTCGAGGACAGTCATCTGGAACTCTATGACCTCTCCCTCGATCCCGGTGAACAATACAATCTCGCGTCGAGTTTCTCTGACAAAGTGGTCGACCTGCATGAGAAATTAATTGCGTGGCGCACCTGCCAGAATGCCCTCATGCCTACGCCGAATCCTGACTACAACCCAGTCCTCGCCGGCATGAGTTCGGGTCCCCAGGGATGCAGTTGGAACCCGTCTGCCCATTGCCTGGAAGATTAGGAACAGCCGAAGATGCTCTCGTCGTTGCATCTAGCTTCACGCCGGGCGCCGCCACTTGAGCATCTTCGATTTGTCAATTACAGTGGGCACCCGGATGAACGGCCTTTCGCAAAGTAATACCGAAGCTGTGCCCAAGGAGGAACTTGATGCTCTCGACTTTGACCGAAATCGCCGATCGTTTCGTGCATACGCCGCAGTTGCATTGCATCAGCGGTAAATCCGTACCTAGCCGCAGCGGTGCCGTACAAGAGGTATTCGATCCGTCTTCCGGCGCGGTGCTGACCACCGTGGCAATGGGTTCCGATCACGAAGTGAACCTTGCAGTGGCAGCCGCCCAGACTGCGTTTCCGGGATGGTCCAGAACCCCGCCCCTAGAGCGGGCCGTGATTCTGCACCGTATTGCAGATGCGCTCGAAAAGCACACAGTCGACTTGGTACAGGTGGAATCACTCGATGTCGGTAAAGCCATCGTCGCGACAGAAGGTTTCGATATTCCTTTCGGCATTGCCTGTGTGCGTTACTTTGCCGATTTGTTGCAAAATCTTACCTTCGACTTTCCCCATCCGCTGCCCAACCTTGAAGCCCGTACGCATCGTGTCCCATACGGCGTTTGCGGTTTTATCTTCCCGTGGAACTTTCCGTACGATCTGCTTCTCTGGAACATCGTGCCCGCGCTCGCAGCTGGAAACACCGTGGTTATTAAACCGTCGGAACTGACTCCCCTCAGCACATTGCTGGTGCTTCGGCTGGCCCAAGAAGCTGGCTTGCCTGACGGCGTGATCAACGTTGTCGTTGGCGACGGCAGTGCCGGCCAGGCTGTGGCAATGTGCGCGGGAATCAAGCGAATGAGCTTTACGGGTTCGCCGAAAGTGGGCAAGTTGATTGGCGAAATCTGTGGCCGGAATCTTGTCCCCGTGAAACTGGAACTCGGCGGGAAAGGGGCGGCTGTCGTATTCGATGACGTGGATCTTGACACGACCGCGACCAAACTGGCAAATGCGATCACGTTCAATACCGGCCAAGTTTGCTGCACGGCTACTCGATGGATCCTTCACGAAAAGATCCACGACGCCCTGCTGCAAAAGGCAATTGCGGTCTTGAATAACACCCGGATTGGCCCTGCTCTCGACCGGGAAACGCAAATGGGCCCCTTGGTCTCAAAGATCCATTATCAGCGGGTCTTGAACCATCTGGCCAAGGGTAAAGCCGAGGGAGCGGAAGTCATCCTCGATGTACAGACAACCAAGCCACACGGATTTGAGGACGGCTACTACACAAGCCCGACTTTGCTGACCGGAGATCCTGATAACGTCTGCTGCCGCGAGGAGATTTTTGGCCCCAGCGCCTACGTTCTGAAATTCCGTGACGAAGAGGACGCGCTTCAGCTGGTCAACGTGCTCCCCTATGGGCTCGCGAATAGCGTTTGGAGTTCAGATCTAAATCGTGCAAGCCGGATTGCAGAGCAGATGATCGCCGGCAACAGTTGGATCAACGCACATAACGTGTTCGCCTATGGCTTGCCTTATCGCGCGGTTAACCTTAGCGGACTCGGAGGCGGCGTAAACAGCCTGGATTGTCTGTTGGATTACCTTCGCGCACAAACGATCGCGCGACAGCTGAACTAACTGATCGGCCCTGGGCATTTTGAACCACGACAAATTTTAGTCTTCGCTTGGTTTGAAGGGCCCGGAAAATCTCGTACCGACGAATGTGAGACAAACTAATACGGAAGGTCGGGCAAACCGGAGGAGATGAACCGGAAGCCCGGTATCAGGGAAATGTAATTCCCTGATACGTGAGTGATAATTCCCTGTTCGGTGCGGCTCAAAAATCGGCATTGAGTGGTAGGAACTCGCATGTATTGAGCGCCATAGAGAACTAGCTAGGCAGACTCTGGGGCAAGAATTCGCAAATTTCCCTGTATTTTTCCCTGTTAGCAGGGAATTCGGTTAAGAGAACGGTTCGCAAGAGACTCCTTCCACCGCCAGATCTTGATTCGCATGCACCAAGGAAGTCCGGAATTCGGTTCTTATCGCCAATCAATCCAAAACGTCTTGTCCTAAGAACGAAAGGGTTGCTCAACCCAGCATTTTCACTTGCGGACTAGCTGGCGGCCTATGTCAACTATCTTGTAGGTGTGAGACGAAAAATGCGCGAAGCGTGCGAAGCCAAAGTCACGTTGATGCCATTTTCGGACGGTGCAATTTCCTCGCCGGTAATGAGGTCAGTCAGTTTCGGCGGATGTGCAGCAAAATGGGTGTTGCGCAGCGCGTCAACTTCGCCCCAGTCGAATTTGATGGGGAAAGGGTCGGAGCCAAGGTTGAAGAGCGAGAGGATAGCGGAGCCTTTGGGGGAAACGGTGATCCAGGCTTGGCCGGGTTTCTTGCGCAGGCTTTGGATGTCGAGGGGAGTAGCGGGAACGCCGCGCTGGTCGATGGCGATGATGTCGCGGTTGGAGATGAGCTTCAGATCGCCCGGGTCCATCTGAGTGAGGTCTGTGCCGAGATAGAGCGGAGCGCAGGAGATAGCCCAAAGAATGAACATGGATTGACGTTCTGCGGGAGTGAGGCCGTCCTTGTTGCCATTGCCGAGTTCGAGGGAGTCGAGATCGTTCCAACCGCCGGGCTTGGCGTAAGGGATCCATTCGCGGACATCGGCGAAGCGATCGACGACTCTCGTCGACCAATCGGTCAGATTCCCTTTAATGGCAGGGTCAGTGCTGCGCCCGCAGGCATAGCACTCAATATCGTTGTCGATGCGCCAGCCATTGGCGTTGGCGCGCCAGAAACCGGCCTGATCGATTGAGAGCCAATTGGAGAGCTGGAGCCAGATCGGGTGGCCGGAGCGGAGAATCGCCGCATGCCATTGGCGAATCTCTTCGCGATTATCGGCGGGCAGATTGCCGCCGCCCGGGCCGACAAAATCGAGCTTCACGAAATCTACCCTCCAGCGCGCGAACTGTTGGACGATAGAGTTGATGTAGGTGCGAGCCGCAGGCTTGCTGAAGTCAATCCTGTAGGTATTTCTGAGCGTAGAACCGGCTAATGTCTTGTCGGTGATGTCCTGAATGTGAACGGTGGTGCCCGCAATGATGGGATTGGCGTCGTAGAGAGCCGCGCGGACGCCAGGCCCGAGATAGAGGCCAAATCGTAGACCCCGGCTGTGAAGATAAGTCGCCATGCCGGCCATTCCATCGGGAAATGCGATCAGATTAGGCTTGGGAACGCCGTGCTCGTCGTAGCCATCGGACCAGCCGGAATCGATGTTGACGTATCGGTACCCCAGCTCCGGAAGGTGGGCAGCAAAAAGAGCGTCGACCTGAACCTTGATCTTTTCCTCTGTCGGCTTGCCTCGAAGAAACGACCAACTGCTCCAACCCATGTAAGGCCGCCGGGCGATAGTCGACATTCTGGCCGAAGAGGTTGATGCCTGCGGTCGGGCTGAAATGGCCGCGCAGAGCAGGACTAGAACAACGACTGAGCGCATGCGCAGGATGCTAGCACATCTATCGCAGAGCGAAACATGGTCAAAGGTAAGAAGGTACCGCCATGCAGAAAGCCCGTTCTCTTCTGTGGTATATGTAAGTCATTCACTAACGGAAATCTCCGCGAGACGAGAAGGGTCTTGAACGGCGGCTAATCCGATGGACATGCGCGATATTGCGAAGGTAGCGGGCGTCTCGAGCGCAACCGTATCTCGCGTGATCAATGGCTTGAGCTCGGTGAGGCCGGCGACTGCGGAACGCGTGCAACGCGTGATCGACGAACTGAAGTTTATCCCCAACGGCAGCGCCACCACGCTAAAGTACGGTCGAAGCAGTACATACGGCCTTATCATTCCCGATATCACGAATCCCTTTTTTCCGGAATTCATTCAGTGCTTTGAACGGATTCTCGCCGACACGAATTACAACATGCTCGTGGCGACCACGGAATCACAATCTCTGCGTGTGCAAAAAACCATTCATCGGATGCTGGTGAGTCAAGTAGAGGGCATCGCGCTGCTGGCTTCGGAAATCGAGACTGCACCGATTGAGGCGATGACGAACAACCGCGTGCCACTGGTCACGATGGACCGGCGGGTGGTGGGCAAGGGCCTGAGCGACGTTTGTGTGGACAGCACTAGCGGAATGCGGCAAGCGGTGAAACATCTTTACGAACTGGGGCACCGGAAGATCGGGTACATTGGAGGATCGGCAGGTCCCACGATTTCTGACCACCGGTTGCACTCCTTTTTGTTTGCCATGGGGAAAGTCGGCCTTTCTTCCGAAACGCAGTTCCTGCGAGTGGGGAACTATCGCATCAGCGGTGGAGAGCATGCGATGGCCGAACTGCTGAAACTGGCGGATCGTCCCACTGCGATTATTACGGCGAACGACTTGACCGCGATTGGCGCGCTCCGCGTGATTCACCAGCAGGGATTTTTAGTTCCTGAAGACTTTTCGATTGTGGGATTCGACGACATCGAACTCAGCGACATTGTTTATCCGCCACTGACCACCTTGCGGCTGTCTCGGCACGAACTGGCAAAGGCATTTGTAAGCGCACTAGAAGTGCTCGCCAATTCGCCGCAAAGGAACGGAACTCAATACAAGGTCGAAACCACATTAATCACTCGGAATTCGACCGGGCCAATCGGGAAGAGGTCAGGCTCGTCAAAGAGTATTTCCAGGCGCAAGACCGGCGCACTCATCGGAAGATAAAATTCAGCGCGACGAAGACCGCCAGGATGCACCCCACGAGCGCCCATGTAACGGGAGAGATGCGCTGGCGCGAGCCGGCCCCGTTGAAATAGGTGACTTCGCGCAGAGACGGCGCGGGCTTTTGCGCGGTAACCAGGCTGACGATACCTGTCACCGCGGCGGCTGAGGCGCTGCCGCAAATAGCACCGTAAAAATCTCCAAGCATCTGACTGCCATAAACAATTACACCGAAGTGGACGGCAAGGCAGTGTGCGGAAGCAACGGCCACGCCGAAGAGGAGACCCCAAAATCCGGCCGTGGGAGTTGCCCACGCAGTGAACATACCAAGTAGAAACACGGCGAAGAGCGGCGTGTTAAACAAGGAGAAGATGAGCTGGAGGTAATCCATCAAGTTGTTGTAGAGCAGAACAATGTAGGCAGTAGCGACGCTGAGGCAGGCGGCGAGCGCAGTGAAGGTTCTTCCCATGCGAAGGTAATGTGCGTCGAGTTCGTGTTGCCGCAGGTGGGTTCGGTAAACATCGTGAGTCCACAGTGTGGAGAAAGCAGTAATATTCCCGGCCAAACCTGACATGAGGCTGGCAAGAATTGCAGAGACGCCCAAACCCGTGAGAGCCCAGCCGTAATAGTGTCTCATCAGGATCGGAAGGGCGTAATCGAACTGCGGGTGCGGGCTTTTGGCAAGGAAGGATGCTGCAGCCATGCCGGGAAAGACAACCAGCCAGGGAAACACAAGTTTAGGAATCGCCGCAAGCAGCGGAGCACGGACGGCGCCCTCGAATGTCCTGGCTGCTAGGGCGCGCTGAATGAGGATGAAGTCCGTACACCAATAGCCGAAACTGAGGACGAAACCAAGGCCGACAACGACTCCGAAGACATCCATGGTGGCCGTCTTTGGCTGCATCAGAGGAAGGGTCGTCCAAATGTGCACTTTCGCGGGGGGTAGCTGCAGCATGATGCCATGAACGCCATGAAAGGAGCGATACACGGCAAATGTCATGGGCGCTATGCCTGCGATCGTCAGGCCGAGTTGAAAGATCTCGTTGTAAATGGTGGCCTTGAGGCCGCCTGTGAAGGCGTAACAGAGCACGACAGAAGCGGCGACGATGGCGACCGCGGAAAAATTCCAGCCAAAGAAAAGGTGGAGCACGGTAGAAATGGCGTAAATGCTGATACCCGAGATCAAGACCATCATTATGGAGAGAAGAATGCAGGTGAGGATGTGGGTGGCGTCGTTGTAGCGCAAGCGAATGAAATCGGGAACGGTCATTGCTCCGCTGCGGAGGTAGACAGGCATCATGAGGAGCGAGAGAGCGAGCATGGCGGGAATTGCGCCAATCCAATAGAAGTGCAGGGCCAGTGCGCCATATTTGGCGCTGGTAGCGAAAATGCCAACAATCTCGAGTGCGCCACAGTTTGCGGCAAAGAAGGCAAGAGCGGCAATTGCCCCTGGTAGCGAGCGGCGCGCATGAAGAAACTTAGAAGCTGTGTCGGCGCGTCGCCGCACGATGTAGCCGACCGTGACGGTTGCGGCCAGGTAAAACGCAATCATCAGGAAGGCTAGTGAGTTGGCTTGCTTGGGAAGCACGAATGAGGATAAAGCATGTGCCTCGCCAATGTCGCGAATGTTGCTGCAGTCTTGTTTGCGTCGCGAGCGTTCAACCATCAGCTATTAACGCGGGCCGCGGAACGATTAGCGGTAGCCAGTAGCCAGTAGCCGGTAGCGAGCTGCCAGGTAGCGAATCCCAATTCGCAGCTCACCCCCCACCCCCCGCCCCCCGCCCCGGCGTAACTCGGCAATTCTCTTGTTTTCAGCAGATTGCCTGGGTTGGTTCTTCCCTAAGTCCTCTGTTTTTGAGGAATTTCAAAGGCAGGATCTTCAAAACAGAGGCCTTTTCGCCCGCGGTAAAGCATTCAAGGCAACCGTAACACCTCGAATCCGCGGGCCTCGATAGTGAGCGCGCGGAACTGAATCGATCCCAAAGCCATCATAGCGATTTGCGAAAAATAATCAGCAAACAAAATGGTCTTGTACCCAATTGAAAATAAACTGGTTGGTTAGGGTCCGGATGGAGAAGGGCTTGACAGAAAATGCGCCGCTTTCGGCACGAATGAAGTCGTACGCTGATACGAGACGAAATGCAACCACAGATCCTTCGGCTCGTCCGCTGCGCGTACTCACTCAGGATGACAGATTGATTGAGGGGAGGGTGCGACTCCCACCCTAGCCGCAAAAATCCGCCGCGGCGGACGGCGAGGGTGGGGCATCCTTTGTTCGGATTACTGCAGCAGGGTGCCTTGCGTGTCCTCGTCTTTGCCGTTCAGCTCTTCGGGTGGGATGATTACGGCGGCGGCGACCTTGTCGTCGGGCTCGAGGTGGAGGATGCGAACGCCTTGTGTGGCGCGCCCGGCGGCGCGGATGGTGTTGGTATCGCAGCGGATGATTTTGCCGAACTGGCTGATGACCATCAGCTCCGATTGCTCATCTACACGCAGGATCGACGAAGACTTCCCCACTTTTGAAGTTGCCTTCAAATTGTTCACGCCTTGCGCACCGCGCGCAGTCAAGCGATATTCGTCGATATCCGTTCTCTTCCCGTAACCGTTCTCCGTGATCGTGAGAATGAGATATTTCGTTCCACCGAGCTTCTCATCCAGTTGCTTGAGCGCTGTCCAGGCGCCGTCGACAGCCTTTTCCGCGGTCTTTTCTGCAGTTTTCACTTTCTCGCTTTGCGGATTGGCACGCTTTTCTTCGCGCACCTTTTGCAGCGCCTCCTTCTTTTTAGAGTAATCAGCGCGCAAGGCATCCAGTTTCGCAGTGAGACCCAGTTTGGCGGCCTGGCTATCTCGTTCCTCGTCACGGGTCTTATCAGATGGCGTAATGGCGATACCGATAACCTGATCATTCTTCTTTAATGAAATGCCTCTGTTGCCCGCTGCGTTCCGGCCCATTGGGCGAAGTCCAACCCCGTTGCGCTCGGGATCGTATTCCTCCTCAAATCGAATCGCCATGCCGTCGCGGGTCCCGAGGAAAATGGTTTGCTTGCCATCCGTCAGGTCTGCGGCAATCAAGTCGTCCTCGCTGTCGATAGCGATCGCAATGATGCCCCGAGCCATGACGTTGGAGAAGTCCTTGAGAGGAGTCTTTTTCACGGTGCCATTGCGCGTAGCGAAGAAGATGTATTTGCCCTCTTCTTCAAGATCGCGAACGGGCAAGATGGCGCACACTTTTTCGCCCTGCTGCAGGTCGAGCAGGCTCTGCATGGACTTGCCCTTGCCAGCAGCGCCGACGTCGGGAATTTCATAGACCTTGAGCCAGTAGACGCGGCCGGTGTTAGTGAAGCAGAGCAGGAAGGCGTGCGTGGAGTTGACGATGAGCTGCGAGACGAAATCCTCCTCGCGCGTCTTCATGCCCATGCGGCCAGTGCCGCCGCGACGCTGCTGGCGATAGATGGAAATCGGCGTGCGCTTGAGGTAGCCCTGATGGCTGACCGTGACGGCGACCTGTTCATCAGCGATGAGGTCTTCAAGCTGCAGCTCGACTCCCTCATCAGTTATTTCGGTGCGGCGCTTGTCGCCGTACCGGTCGCGAACTTCTTCAAGTTCCTTGACGATGACCGAGCGGAGTTTTTTCTCGCTGGCGAGGATCTCCTCATACTCCGCAATCTTGAGGCGGATTTCTTTCAGCTCGTTCAAAAGCTCGTCAATGGAGAGCTGGGTGAGGCGATAGAGCTGCAATTCGAGGATGGCGTCGATCTGGCGCAGGGTGAGGCCGCGCTCTTCGTGGTGCAGCAACTCGCGGTCGAGCTTGATGACAATCTCAGTGCCCTTGCCCCATGCGTAGAGGTTTTCGCGGGCTTCAGCGCGGGAACTGGAAGCGCGAATGATCTTGATGACCGTGTCGAGGTTGTCGAGCGCGATCTTGAGACCTTCGAGGATGTGCTCGCGCTCGCGCGCCTTGCGCAGCAGGTAAACCGTGCGGCGCTGCACGACGTCGATGCGATGATCGATGAAAACGCGGATGGCATCGGCAAGGCCAAACTCGCGTGGCTGGCCGTTGAGGACGGCCAGAAAGATCATGGAAAAGCTCTCTTGCAACTGGGTGTGCTTGTAGAGCTGATTAAGGACGATCTCAGGCTGCGCACCGCGCTTGAGGCCGATGACGAAGCGCATGCCATCGCGGTCGCTTTCGTCGCGCGTGCGGTCGGGGCTGATGTCAATATCGGAGATGGTCTTGCTGTCGACCAGGTCGGCGATGCGCTTGAAGAGCGTGGATTTATTGACTTGATAAGGAAGCTCAGTGACGACGAGCGCCTTGAGATCCTTGGTGACGTTTTCAGTAGCCACACGGGCGCGCATGATAAAGCGGCCGCGGCCGGTGCGATAGGCCTCGACGATTCCGGCGCGACCGTAGAGGATGCCGCCGGTGGGAAAGTCCGGCCCATGCACGTGCTTCATGACTTCGGCCAAGCCGGCTTTGGGATTTTTCACAAGATCGATGGCCGCGTTGACTACTTCAGTGAGGTTATGCGGCGGAATGTTGGTGGCCATGCCGACGGCGATGCCGCTCGATCCGTTGACGATCAGGTTGGGAATGCGCGAAGGAAGAACCGTGGGCTCCTGCGTGGACTCATCGTAGTTCGGCGTGAAGTCGACGGTTTCAAGATCGATGTCGGCCATCAACTCGCCGGCTATGCGCTCCATGCGGCACTCCGTGTAGCGCATGGCTGCGGGAGGATCGCCGTCGACGGAGCCGAAGTTGCCCTGGCCGTCGACCAGCGGATAGCGCATGGAAAACGGTTGTGCCATGCGGACCAGCGTGTCGTAAATAGCGGAGTCGCCGTGAGGGTGGTAAACACCCATGGCCTGACCGACCACCTTGGCGCACTTGGTGTACTTCTTGTTGTGCTCCAGGCCCATCTCGCTCATGGTGTAGAGCACGCGTCGATGCACGGGCTTGAGGCCGTCGCGGGCGTCGGGCAGCGCGCGCCCGATGATGACCGACATGGAGTAGTCGAGATAGGAGCGGCGCATCTCCTCTTCGATATTGATGGGAACGATATTTGTGCCGCCGGGAGGTGGGGGCCCGCCGAGAGGGAGCTGGGGATTCTGATCGTTTGCCATAGGTTTTCAGGGAGCCCGCAGGAAGGCGGCGAAAATGTCCGGAAGTAGCGGGGCCGGGTCCGTGGGTCCTGATTCTATTTTAGTGGTTGGGACGGTGTTTTAGCAAGGCGGATAGTCGGAAATAAGTCGTTATTTTTCATCAATATATGAAACATGGCAGCTCATCCAACCGAGAGGCTTGATTCCCATCGCATCGGGCCTCGTTTTTGCGCAGGATTTGACGGCAGACGGCGTATGGTTTTCATCTTCGCAAAGCAGTTTCTTCTGCGAAGAATCGATGGTTGAATGCGAGTGCTCTGGTGCTCCTACACCAGCGAGGGCAGGGTGAGAATGCACAGCACCGCTTGAGCGAGGACAATGGCTGCGGCGGCGCCGAGCGCGAGGCGTCCGCGCGGACCATCGTAAGTGTCGGCAAAGACGCCGCCGACAAATGTGAGCAAAAAGGGCAGCGACCAGAGCCAAGGGCTGCCTGGAACATCGGTCATGACGAGCAGCATGAGGATCAAGGCGCAAAGGAACGGAATGGTATTGCCGAAGTAGCGTGATTTGCGCGCGGCGAGATAAAGTACGAGGGCCGCGCAGGTTGCCACCGCAACACCCCCATTGGGGAGGGCCAGAAAGAAGCGCAGGGCCGGGCCGGCGGAGAGCCACAGGAATCCGGCAGCGGAACGGAAGACATAGCTGCAGGCATCGGGGGAGAATCCGTAGCACGCGAATACGAACAGTAGAGCGCCTGCGGAAGCTGTGAGAACCACCGGCAGGGTTTGGCTCCTGTGCCCTTCGGCGACCCAGAGCATGGCCACAAGCCCCAGCAGCGCAGCCAGCGGGAGGGCCACGATATGCGCAGACGCCGCGACGCCAAAGATGGCTGTGAGCAGCACGATGCGCGGCCGCCATTTGCGCCGTGGTCCCTGCATGGCATGGGCAACGCCGATGCAGGTGTAAACGCCGCCGTAGACGCCGAGTGCGGCCAGGACTTCAGGATTGGGCGATACGCATGCTTTGATGATGGCTGGAGAAAAGCAATAGAGAGCAAGGGCACTGTAGCCACCGAGGTTGCCGTAGAGGCGGCGCGTGACCCACCAGATGCATCCGCCCAGCAAACAGCCGGCAAACAGGAACGGCAAACGCAGCAGCAAGAGAACGTGCGTCATTTGATGGCGCAATTCCCAGGTGCTGACTTCGGCGCCGGTTTGTTGCACAACACGGTCTTCAGGCTTGCGAAATATGTCGATGGCACGCTCGGCGAGGAGGTTGAGAGTGAGCGGGAAGCCGGCGAGCCGGTAGGCGAGAATGCTGTCGCGAATATTGCCGCAGGAGGTGTAGTAGCCGGCCAGCGGCGAAGGCTTCTCCCAGGTCTCGCGGCCGCAACGGGCGTATTGGTAGTCCTGGTCGGTCAGCGTCTGGCGGCTGATAATCCAGAATCCCTGAAGGAGAAATAGCGCCAGCAGCCCCGCTGCGATGCGTTGCGGCAGATTGAATCGAAAGCGGCGAAGGATGCCAAACCGGTGAGCCATCACGTTCAAAGCAACCTAACCAGTCTAAACGTCGCAAGCGGTGGTTCCAGCGGTTCAGCTCATTTAAGGCAGCGTGGAACGAGCAGAAGGATTGAGGAGAGGCTCAGCCAGCGGCTGAGGCGTGCGCTGGCTGGAGCGCGAATACATGCGTTGAACCCGGTGATTGGGGCTGCGACGAATCTGCAAAAACAGTAGAGCCGCTCAGAAGAGCGGCTCTACCGGCCAGGCTTGTGAGTTGATTCCTAGTTGAAGATCGCGCCGACGGTATCGTCGAATGTCAAAGTGACTGCGCAACTGTTGGGACCGGCTGCAGTGACCGTCCCGGTTGGAGCGCAGTTGTAGGACCATCCACCGAAGGCTCCAGCTCCTGCGGGCGCCGTGAGGATCACGGTGGTTCCGACGGGGTAGGTTGCTACGCAGACCGAGCCGCCGAGACCAGCGCCATTTGAGCCGGGACCGCAGTGGAGCACATTGGGCGTGCCCGTGGCCGATGGAGCGGTTACCAACCAGTTGGTGGTGTTCAAGCCCTCGTTGTAGACGGTGAGAGTCGACAGCAGGGATGATGCCTCGGAACCCGGGAAGCACGAGCCCGCAGTGGTTGCGGTGGGAAGGATCAGCGGGCAATTGAAGGTCGCCGTTGCAGTCTCGATGGATCCGGTCGTTGGATCCGCCGCTTCCGCGATGATGGTGGCGCCCCCGGTGCCGTAGGCAGTCACAACTCCGGCGTCAGCTCCAGGATTTGGAGCTCCTGATCCATTGGTGTTCACAGGAAAGACGCTGGGCGCCGAAGTGGTCCATGTAACCGAGTTGGTCAGGTCCCTGACGGTTGGCGGGGTCGAATACGTTCCGATCGCCAGGAATTGGCCTTGATCGAGCAGATTCCCCACCGTGATTGAAGCGGGAATGATGGTGAGCGCGAGCAGGGGTTCCGGCGCAGGGGTCAGCGTAACGTTGACCGTTGCGGAAGCTGAGACCAGGGACTTATCAGGGTTGGACAACAAGGCCGTGATTGTGCTGGTGCCCAGGCTTACGCCAGTTGCAAGGCCGTTGCCCGCAGCAAGCCCGGAAGAAATCGTAGCAATCGAAGGAATGCTGGAGCGCCACGTCAACTGCGGCGAGTTGGTTACGTCCACTTCGAGGCCGGTGGTTCCGGAGGTAGCGAGCGCAATAAACTGGCCAGTTTGACCCGAAGCCGAGACCGCCTGGGAGCTCGGGATCAGTGTCACCGCGGTGTATTCTTCCGTGGTTCCGGCCGACACCGTGAACGCAGCAGTAGCCGTCAATGTGCTGCCGCCACTTGCGTAAAGGGCGGTAATCGTAGCCGTGCCCTGGCCGACCGCCGTAGCAAGGCCGGTGTTGGCGCCGATGGTGGCAATCTGTGCGCTGCTGGAACTCCAGGTAGCCGAATTGGTCAAGTTAACCGTGGCGCCAGTAGAAGTGGTTCCAATGGCGAGGAATTGGGCGGTTTGCGTTGGCACCGCGACCGATTGAGTACTCGGAATGATGGCAAGCGAGACGACCGACGATCCAGGCGAGATTCCTCCGCCTGAAGAACTGACCGTGAGGGACGCGGCGGCGGAAAGCACTCCGGTATATCCATTGATGGTAGCCGTAATCGTGGTAGTGCCGGCGGAAACCCCGGTCGCAACTCCCGAAGAGCTGATGGTGGCGACTGCGGGCGTGCTGGAAGTCCAGGTGACTGAGTTAGTGATGTCCTGCGTGGTGGATGGATGGTTGCTTCCATGACCGACCACGCCAGTTGCTGTGAATTGCGCAGTCTGTCCTACCGAAATCGATTGCGTCGCGGGAGCAACAGTGATGGAATCCACCAAGGGGTTGGTGCAGCCGGCGATCGGCAAAGCGAGACCGATGAGGAGCAGCACCCGCGGTGAAAGACGATGAAGCATCATGAACCTCCGGAGTCTGCAGCCGGCAATGGCGGCGACCCAACATGGTCACAGCAGACCCTTCGCTGGCCTATATGCCTTCGACTATAGGGCATCCAGTTGTCCAACTACTCTGGCACTAAAGTGTTACTGGGCGTTTGGTATCAAGACAGTCAATAAGCTTTTCCTTGCAGTTTCAGATCGTTGCGGCGGATGGGATGGCTGTCTTGTGCGGACAGAATTCGAACCATGCGGCGCATGACTCGAGGAGGTTGGAGCGTGAACGGAATGAGCATTCGGCGCGCCAATTCTTGGCTGAAGCTTTGCCGCGGCCAGCGGGAACCGCTACACTTTCGGTGAGCATGGCCATCACCCACGACAACACGCCAGAACGTTTGGTGAGCGCAGCGCGCGCCGACGAGGAACAGACCTTTGAACTGAAGTTGCGTCCGCGGTGGCTGCGCGAGTTCATCGGCCAGTCAAAGGCAAAGGAGCAGCTTGCGATTGCGCTGGAGGCGGCCAAATCACGCGGCGAAGCGCTGGACCACGTATTGCTATTCGGTCCACCGGGCCTGGGCAAGACAACGCTGGCGACGATTATTGCCAACGAGCTTGATGTGGGCTTTCAGCAGACGTCGGGACCGGCTCTTGTGATTCAGGGCGATTTGACGGCGATCCTTACCAATCTGCGCGAGCGGCAGGTGCTTTTTCTCGACGAGATTCATCGCCTGCAGCCTGTGCTCGAAGAGAAGCTCTACACGGCGCTCGAAGATTACAAGCTGGACATCATTATTGGGCAAGGACCGGCGGCGCGCACGCATGTGATGGAGATTCGACCTTTCACTTTCATCGGAGCGACGACGCGGCCGGGCCTGCTGAGCTCGCCGCTGCGCTCGCGGTTTGGGATTCTGCTGCGGCTGGAGTTCTACACGGAAGAAGAGCTGCGCGTAATTGTGGAGCGCTCCGCCGAGGTGCTGCAGATTCCCATCGACGCGGACGGCGCGGCGGAGATTGCGCTGCGTTCGCGCGGCACACCGCGCATTGCCAATCGGCTGTTGCGCCGGGTGCGCGACTATGCGCAGGTTCGCGGAACGGGCTCGATCGACCGGCCAACGGCGAATGCGGCGCTGACGATGCTGGAGGTAGATGCGCACGGCTTCGACGAGATCGACCGGCGGCTGATGCTGACCATCATGCAGAAATATGACGGCGGACCCGTGGGCCTGGGCACGCTGGCCGCGACGCTGGCGGAAGAAGAAGACGCTCTGGAAGAGGTTTACGAACCGTTTTTGATTCAAATTGGATTTTTGGATCGCACGCCGCGAGGCCGTGTGGCGACGCGCCTTGCCTATGAACATTTTGGAATTGCCGCGCCGGGGCGGCAGGCAGGATTGTTCTGAGAAAACAGCGGGGTTAGCGGAGTTAGAAACAATGCAAGTCAGCGAGTCAGCACGCGAAAAGTGAAGCGGACGAGCGCCATCAATTGCGATGATTTCTGCAACCTTTTTCGTGCCGTCATCTTTGATCGCGCTGCTCGCCAAATTCAGCGACTTAAGGAGAAGAAATTATGGCAGCTACTGAATCTACCATGCTTGAACTTGGTACCATTGCGCCGGATTTTGCGTTGACGGATGTTGTGACCGGAAAGACGGTGCATCGCGACGATTTTCGCGGCAAGCCTCTGTTGGTGCTGTTTATTTGTGCGCATTGCCCTTACGTGAAGCACATTGAGAAATCTCTGGGAAAGCTCGGCGCGGATTATGCCGGCAAGCCGGTGGGCATTGTGGCCATCAGCGCCAACGATGCGGTCATGTATCCCGACGACGGCCCGGAGGGACTCAAGCAGCAGGCGAAGACCAACGGCTTTGTCTTTCCGTATCTGCACGACGAATCGCAGAACGTAGCGAAGGCGTACAAGGCTGCGTGCACACCAGACCCATACTTATTCGATAGCAGATTTTCGCCTGGTTTATCGCGGCCAGTACGATGCAAGCCGGCCGGGCAACGGAGTTCCCGTGACAGGAAAAGAGCTGCGCGATGCAATCGATGCGGTGCTGACGGGCAAGCCGGTTTCGGTGGAGCAGAAGCCGTCGATTGGATGCAACATCAAGTGGAAGGGGTAGAGCAGCGGAGTTGGCGGAGTTAGCCGGTTCGATGAAGCTGTTCGTCCCGGCACTGGGTGTGGTCAGGCGCTTACTGGCGCGGGAGCCAGGCTGGATAGTAGTTCATGGATCTCAAGCAATACTTCGTCGGGCCGTGTGGCAGTCAACGGCAACTTGAGCACGCCCTGGGGCGTGAATTGCGCGCCGCGCTTGGCGTTGCGCGCCACCAGCTTCATCAGGTGCACCGGATCTACTGCAGCATTCTCCATAAAACGAATTTGCAACTCGCCGCGCTTGCGGTCGATCTGCGCGATGCCCATGCGCTCGCACTCCAGTCGCAGCAGGGCCGCTTCAAGCAGGTAGACGGTGGCGTCGGGCGGCGCGCCGTAGCGGTCTTCCATCTCCGCGCGCACCTCGTTGACCGCAGCTTCGCTGGCCGCGCCGGCGATCTTCTTGTAGAGGCGCAGGCGCTGGTTCTCTTCCGGCACGTAGCTCTCGTCGATGCGCAGCGCGATGCCGAGGTTGAGCTGCGTGGCCGGCCGCTCTTCGGCGCCCTCGCCCTTCAACTCCTTGACCGCGGCCTCAAGCATCGGTGTGTACAGCTCGAATCCGACGGCCTCAATGTGGCCGCTCTGCTCGCCACCGAGCATGTTGCCGGCGCCGCGCAGTTCGAGGTCGAGCGCGGCGATCTTGAAGCCGGCGCCCAGGTCGCTGAACTCCTTGAGCGCGGCCAAGCGGCGGCGCGCGATCTCGGTCAGCTCGTGCTCCGGCGGAATGAGCAGGTACGCGTAGGCGCGGCGGTTGGAGCGGCCCACGCGCCCGCGCAACTGGTAGAGCTCGCTGAGGCCGTGGCGCTCGGCGCGATTGATGAGGATGGTATTCGCCAGCGGAATGTCGAGGCCGTTTTCGATGATGGTGGTCGCCACCAGCACGTCGAACTCGTGGCGCATGAAGGCGAGCATCACTTTCTCCAGATCGTTCTCGCCCATCTGGCCGTGCGCCACGGCCACGCGCGCCGCGGGCACCAGCTCCTGAATGCGCGCGGCGATCTCGTAGATGGATTCGACGCGGTTGTGCACGAAGTACACCTGGCCGCCGCGCTCCAATTCGACCTCGATCGCGGAGCGGATGATCTTCTCGTCGAATTTCGCGACGACGGTCTGGATCGCCATGCGGTCCTTGGGCGGCGTCTCGATGACGCTCATGTCGCGCAGGCCGACCAGCGACATGTGCAGCGTGCGCGGAATGGGCGTGGCGCTCATGGCCAGCACGTCGATCTCCTTGCGCATCTGCTTCAGCCGCTCCTTGTGGCGCACGCCGAAGCGCTGCTCCTCGTCGACGACGAGCAGGCCGAGATCCTGGAACTTGATGTCCTTGGAGAGCAGGCGGTGCGTGCCGATCAGAATGTCGACGCTGGCCGGTGGCCACGCGCTCGACGATCTCCTTCTGCTCCTTCGCGGTGCGGAAGCGCGAGATCATCTCGATGTGGATGGGGAACTGCGCGAAGCGCTGCTTGAAGGTTTCGAAGTGCTGGAAGCCGAGCACGGTGGTGGGCGTGAGCACGGCCACCTGCTTGCCGTCCTGCACGGCCTTGAAGGCGGCGCGCATGGCCACTTCGGTTTTGCCGTAGCCCACGTCGCCGCACAGCAGGCGGTCCATCGGCGTCGTCGATTCCATGTCGTACTTGATGGCGCGGATGGCCGCGGCCTGATCGTCGGTCTCGCTGTAGTCGAAAGCGTCTTCAAACTCGCGCTGGAACTCGTTGTCTTTGGAGAAGGCCGTGCCCTGCGCGGTGTGGCGCTCGGCGTAGAGCTTGAGCAGCTCGCCGGCCATGTCGCTGCATGGCCTAGCGCACGCGCGCCTTGGTTTTGGTCCACTGCTGCGAGCCGAGCCTGTTGAGCACGGGCGCGGGCCCGGTATCGGTGGAGCGGTATTTCTGAATCAGATCGAGGCGCGTGAGCGGAACGTAGAGCTTGGCGCCCTCGGCGAACTCCAGAATCATGAACTCGACCGAGAGGCCGTCCTGCGCGATCTCCTTGAGTCCCTGGTACTGCGCGATGCCGTGTTCCACGTGCACCACGTAGTCGCCGATGCCGAGATCGCGGAAGTCGGAGACGAAGGCCGCGGTCTTGGATCGCTTCGGCTCGGGCCGCGCGGCGACGTCGGCTTCGTCGGAGAGATCGTTGGCGCCGAAGACGATGAGGTTGGCTTCAGCAAAGCTGACGCCCGCCGCGAGCGGCGAACGGACGATGACCGGCACGCGCAGATCGCCGGCCATGTAGCTGGCTTCGTCGAGCATGGTTTCGCCGCTGGAGCGCGGCGCGCGGCTGCCGAGCCGGTAGGGGATCTCGTATTCGCGAAGAACCGTGGCCAGGCGCTCGACGTCGCCCTGGTGCGGAACGGCGAGCACGATCCGCGTTTCTGTTGCCATCAGATTTTTCAACTGCTCGGTGAGCGCGGGGATGGAGCCGTGAAAGCGCAGCGTGGGCCGCGTAGGCAGCTCGATTTCGCCGAGCGTGGCATCGCTGTCGAGCACGTCGACCGCGCCGAGTTGATCGAGATCGAGGCCCATGTGCGCGTCAAGCGATGCGCTCAGGACTTCCGGACGGAGATATATGTCTTCAGGCCGGATCAGCGAGCCGATGCCCGAGCGCTCATGGCGCTGCTCGACCTTGTTCCACCAGCGATCGATCTGATTGCGGACCATGGCTGGTTCGTCGACGAACAGCGCGCAGCGCGGCACGAGCGTGAGCAGCGAGCGCTCGGCGCCGGCGACGGGAGTGAAGAACTCCCAACCCGGAAAGACGCTGACGCCGCCGGCCGCGGCAGCTTCCGCCGCCATCTCTTCATCTTCGATTTCGATGCGCTGGCGGCTGAGGCGTCCGTTGACTGCGGCCAGAAGGTGCTCGGTCACGGGCGTTTCCGTGAGCGGGAGCAACTGCGTTTCGTCCAGACCGCTTTGGGAGCGCTGCGTCTCGGGATCGAATTTGCGGATGGTCTCTATTTCGTCGCCAAAGAACTCGATGCGGACGGGGCGGTCGGATTCGGGCGAGTAGACGTCGAGAATTCCGCCACGGCGCGTGAACTGCCCGGGCATCTCGACGAGATCCATCTGCGTGTAGCCCACGCTGGCCAGGTGCGCGGTGAGTACTTCGATGTCGACTTCTTCGCCGCGCTTGAGCGTGACGGCGAGGCCGGCGTAGTACTCGAGATCGAAGAGCTTGAGCGCGGCAGACTCGACGGGAGCGATGAGGATTTCGACGGCGCCGGCGGCGAGTTTCCACAAAGCGGCAGCGCGCTGCTCCTGCACGTCGGGGTGCGGCGAGAGATTCTCGAAGGGAAGGACATCGTGGGCGGGAAAGCGCACCACGCGGGAGGGATCGATTGCGCCGGTCAGCTCGCATCCGGCCTTGAGCAGCGGTTCAAGCGCCTCGGCGGCCTTGTTGTCGGCGACGATCACGATGACCGGCTGCTTGGCGGCCCGTGCCATCAACGGCAAATAGAGCGCCCGCGCGGTCCAAGTCAATCCGGACACACGTCTACGCCCCGCACCCAGGCTAAGGTGCCTGCGAACGCGTTCAAATCCGGGGGTCTGCTCCAGCTCCGCGAAAATTTCGCGGACAAACGGGAGGATCATCAACCTCAAGTTTAACAGCGGCGGAGGAGAGCAGATTCAGAGCGTGGTTCGAGGTTCCGCAGATTGGGCTGCGACAGCGAGTGGGCCGGCGCGCCGGTTCGCAATCAGGAGCTTAATCGGGAAGCAGGAGTCAGTCGATGCGCGGTGTTCCGCGGCGCAGAACCATGCCGGCGATGCCGAAGGCCACGATGAGGATGAGCGCAAGGAAGAAATAGTAGGCCATGGGATGCGCCCAGCCGGGCGAATACTTCAGGTCCTGGCCCACCCAGAGCAGCAGCACGGTGGCGATGACCGCGAATTGGCCGGCGATGACCAGGAAGGTGTGGCCCAAGTCGCGCCGTTTGTCGAGCGCCTCAACCTGGTCTGGAGTGAGGTTGCGCTCTTCGGGGGGAAGCAGGGCATTTGCCATGGGAATATCTCTCCTAGCCGGCCTGGCTGACGACCTCCGGATCCGGCATGCCTATATTTTGATTCAATCACACGCTGCCGGACCTGCGTCAACCGGTGCGAGGCGCGGCGCGCGCCAATCGGGCAGGAAGCCGTGCTATTGCGGGGGATAGCCGATCGATTGCGCGTAGAGAACGCTGTGATCGGCGCCGAGGCCGAGTTTCGCGGCCACATCTTGTGCGTGCACGGCATAGAACCAAGCGTTCAGGCCGCTGGAGGCTGCGGACAAGTAGACATTCTGGCCGATGAAGCCGGCGTCAACCTGGGCAAAGTCGTCCTTGGCAGGAGCTACATAAATGATGGTGACGGCCGCATGGGCCGCGGGCGCCGGGCTAATGGAGCCGCGGACGTCGCCGGAGAGCACTGGGCGCAACTGGTTTTGCTCGGCTTCGTAGACGTAGACTCCGTCGGCAAGCACGACTTCGAGCGTAATGTCCTGGGTGTTGCGGGCGGAGGGCGCGGTGCGGCCTAATCCCGGCTTAACTTCGCGCGAGCGATTGACGCCGAAGGCAGCCCACAGCAGGTTCGACAGGGTTTGCGGCGGAAGCGGCTTGTCAAGAAAGGCGCGAGTGGTTTTGCGCTGGGCGAGGGCCTGCATCAACGGCATGCCGCCAGTGATTTCGGGTGCGGGAAGCTGAATGGGCTTCAGTTCGGCAGCCAGGACGGTTGCGGCGTTGCGATGCACGCCGGGCAGGAATGCCGCGCCCCAGAGCAGGGTGATCAACGCGAGAGAAATGGTCGACCAGCGGACGGCAAAACGGGCAGAAATGCGCATGAACCCACCTCAAGACTTAAGGCTGGGCACGCCCGCCTCCCGAGGTGTGCGAATCAGAGGGAAAGAAACCGGAGATCGAGCAGTTCCAAACTGTACGCGCTTTCGGAGCGCCGTGCAAGACGGAGAGCCGAGTAAAGTGACGGAAGGGGCGCGGTTTGGGGAATTTCAGCAAGCGGGAACGCGAACGCAGCGGGGCCGGATCAGTCGATGCCAAGTTAATCCGTGAGAAACGCCAGCGATTGCAGGGTCGAGATTTCGAAGGGCTTGCGGCAGCGGACGTTGGAGCACTGGAGCTTGTCATCGCGGCGAACCATATATGACTGCGCTTTGGCGAAACGAGCCCGGTCGCGCTCATCGGCGCCGCGCGGCAGTTGCGCACGCTTGCGCCGCACCACCCACGTGACCTTATATTCCGCAGCCTGGCCACACTTGGGGCAGGTGAGGTTGTGGGTGCGCTGTTCCGTCGTTTCGTTGAAGAATTCCCGTTCATCCATCTCGTCTGGCCCTCCAGCAGGCCGCCGGCAAATTACTGGCCGTAGCCCGGGACTCTCCACGGGCACTTTCGCGCCAGCGGAATCTATTCCATACTCATCCTTGCCATGGCGAAACGCAAGCCAGCAAAGTTTTCGGCCGCGAAAGCGGTGAAGGCCAATGCACGCGAACGCGTAGGCCAGCCGAAGCCATCGCGCGTGCTCCCGGATCGGCCACGTACCGGCCGCCAGGCCAAGCATAAAGCCAAGCTCGATGAGATCATTGGGCAGGAGGAGTGAGTATGGCCAAAGCAGTTGGCGTTGGTGGTGTTTTTCTGAAGGCCCGCGACCCCAAGGCGCTGGCCCAGTGGTACGCAACGCACCTCGGCATCCCGGACCAGGGCGGCGGATCGCTCGGCTTCGACGGACCCGAATCGACGGGCACAACAGTGTTTGCCCATTTTCCGCTCGACACGAAGTACTTTGGCGAAGGCGCACAACAGGCGATGGTGAACTTCCGCGTTGACGATCTGGATGAATTGCTGAAGCAGTTGGCCGCGGCTGGCGTGCGGATTGATCCCAAGCGCGACGATGCCCCCTACGGCAAGTTCGCGTGGATCTGGGATCCCGAAGGCAACCGCGTCGAGCTCTGGCAGCTGTTGAGTGGCTCCTCAGACTGAATCGCCTTGCAGAGCTACTTCTCTCTGCGCCGCTTGAAACGAATCGTGGCGATCGATTTCGAGGATCAACCTGCAGCGAGAGCTTTGTGGAGGGAGATTCCACTTTCGCAAAGCATCTGAATTTCGCACGCATCTGAATTTCGCAAAGCACAGGGCAGGTGCATAGCGGGCCGTTTTTCCGCCTTTTCCTGAAGAGCACATGGAGCGTATGATTGCTGGCCTTAATCAGACAGGAGCCTGCAATGATTCGTACCATGAAGCTATTCCTTTGCCTTATGCCGTTACTGGCCATAGCTTGCGCTGCGGCCCAGGAAGATATTCCAGACAGCAAAGACCACCCGCTGATCTCCCGGTACCCCGGGTCGGTGATCACGGGTTATCACGTTGCGACATACGACGAGTTCAATCTACCGATGGGCAAGAGCGATGGTTCGTCGCTGGAGAAGAGCCAGCACCTGGAAGGAAAGGTGACATGGATCACCTACGATGCTCCAGCGGGGCGAACTGTGCTGGAGATCTACCGCAACTATGAGAGCGCGATGACGAAAGCGGGCTTTCAGATTGTTTATTCGTGCGTGAACAATGAAGGATGCGGGAGCGGCAATCCGCTTCTTTACGAGCCCAATAAAGGAGAGGACTGGGAATGGAGCGCGGGCCAGCGCTATCTCTCGGCGAAGGCGCACAAAACCACCGGTGACGTGTACGTGAGCCTGCATATCGGCCAGTGGAGCGATCTGAGCAGAGGGCCGTCGCTGGTGCTTTACGTGGTGGAACTGCAGCCGATGGAGAACGACCTAGTGAAGGTGGATGCTGCTTCGTTGGCCTCGGATATTACAAGTCAGGGACACTCGTCGATATACGGAATTTATTTCGACACAGGCAAAGCTGAAGTGAAGCCCGAATCCAACGACACGCTGAAAGAGATTGCCAAGCTGCTGCAGATGCAGCCCGGCTTGAAACTGCTGGTGGTGGGCCACACCGATAACGTTGGCGCGCTGACTGCGAACATGGATTTGTCGAAGCGGCGCGCGGACGCGGTGGTGAAGACGCTGACGGCGGGCTATGCGGTTTCGCCGGCGCGACTCAACGCCCAGGGAGCAGGACCGCTGGCGCCGGTGGCATCAAACAAGTCGGAAGACGGCCGTGCCAAAAACAGACGAGTGGAATTGGTGGAGCAGTGAGGGCGGGCTAATGCTGCACGCTGTAGGGGCCGGGCAGCGAGGGCCCGGTTGGCTGCTCGGGCCCCTTGGCAACAACGTCGGTCCGCTTTGAGTAGATACGGAATTCGACTACCAGGTTGAGCATGACCGGAACCGGCTTGCCGTCTTTCATGGCCGGCTCAAAGGTGGCTTTGCGAATGGAATCGACGGCGTTCTCATCGAGCCCGAAGCCGATGGGCCGCGCAACGGCGATCTCACTGGGCTTGCCGTCCGCTGCAACGACAACGTGGTACAGAGACATTCCGGCTACGCCGTGATCCTGCGCAAACTGGTTTGAAGGAGGCTCGAAAGTCGAAACCAATTGCGCCTTCTTATCCACCGTGTTTTCGCGGAGTACGCCGGGGTCCGCGGGGCGGTAGTCGGTCTTGTTGGCCGCGGCCGCGTAATAGAGCTTCCAGAAGTCGGGCATCGAGTCCATCATGCGGCTGTCAAAGCCCTGCGCGAAGACGTTCTCCAGAGCATCTTTGAGGACTTTGGTTGCGTGTGCGGGCGAGGTTGTGGTGGTTACGCTCTTTGCGTCGGCGGGGCGCTCGGCCTCTGGAGCCTTGGCAATTTCTGCCTGTACTTCGTTGGCGCTGCTGGATTCAGCGGGTTCGCCGGGCGCAGTCGTGGGCACGGCGGTGCCGGGCGGTGCAGCGGCTGTGTACTCGGCATTGGGCGTAGCGGCAGGTGTCGCGGCCGTGGGCGCGGCGGAAGGCGATCCCTTTGCGGATGCCGGTTTGGCGTTCTTCGCGGACGGCTTGTTCTTTTCTTTTGGCACCTTCGGCTTGACGACCAACTCGCGGTCGATGGTGATCCTGACTACTTTCTTTTTCGGTGTGATGTTCACGCGGTCGACGGCCTTGGTGGGATCTTCATAAGGCATCGCGCCCAGAAAATGCAGCCCAAACCGCTCACCGTCCAGCTCGACCTTGTGTTTTTCGAGATGCACTTTGTCGATCTGGATTTCACATAGCGTGTACGAACCCTGCGGAGAGTGGCCGATGAGAACGCCGTGCTCATTGAAGCTGAGGGAGTTATCGAGGTAGCCGCCGCGGAGAAAAAGCTGCTTGCCGATGAGCATACTTTTGAGCTCATCCTCGGTGATGCCGACAGGCTGAGAAGACTGTGCTGGCTCGCTGGGGGCGGCCGAAGGCAATTGCGGTGGCGAAGGTTCAGGCTGACTCTCGGCGGGTGCGGCAGGAGGCGTTTGTGGCGGCGCTGATTGCGGAGCTTCAGGCGCAGACGGAGGTTGTGGGGCGAGTTGGCCGTCTTGCGCTGGCGCCGTCACCGGCTCACTCGAAGTGGGTGCGGCGGGAGACGGTTGCGGTGAGGCTGATTGCGGAGTTTGGGGCGCTGCAGGCTCTTTCGCGGCCGGTTGGCTGTCTTGGGCCGGCGCAGGAGTTGCCTGTTGCGCCGTAGGCGCGTCTTGGGCGGAGATTGCCAACAGGGAACCGAAAGCAAGCACGCCGCAAGGGACCAACACGCCGAGCCGAGCCGGTGACGTTGCGGCAAACAAGGCACGAATAAAAGCGAGCGGGTGGGGCATGGGGGAGCCTATGAACGCACTTTAGCAGGATTGAGGCGGGCGAGAAAGAACCTTTGGATGCATTACCAGCGTGTTGTACATCCGACCTAACTCCGAGTCTGGCCGGGGCGATGTTGCAGGCTCCACAGAATTCGCCGGAAGAGGCCGAGAATTCGCCGCGCGTCGTGCCGGCTGAGGGCGAGCCTGCGCAGCAGAAGTTGCAAATCGTGGCGATTGGCATCGCGCATTGCGGAGGGGGAATAATTCGCTGCACGCATGGTTTCTTCTGCGACTCCAGCGAGGAGCTCGAGCTCCCGGGCGGACGCGGAAGGTTTGGCCTCGTGCAGGTCGAGGTGTGCGGCGAGCAGAGCCGGGCTCGTGCCCTGGGTGGATTGCGAGAGAACTGCGGCGGGTGTCACCGGGGCATTGAGCCGGGAGGAGATTTCGTAGAGGCACACCGCGACGGCCTGGCCTAGATTCATCGAGGGCTGGCGTGGGTCGGTGGGAGTCTCGACGAGAAGATGGCAAAGGGAGAGATCTTCACGCGTGAGACCGCGCTTTTCTGAGCCGAAGACCAGGGCCACGCGGCCGCCGCGAGCGAGTTCACTTTGGACGATCGGCGGAAGATCGGGAAGCGAAACGGCAGGCTGCTCCGGCTTGCGGCGAGTGAGCGCCGCGGTGCCGACCACGAAAGTGCAATCGGCAACGGCTTCGGCGAGGCGCCGCGTGCAGCGTGCGTCCTGGAGGAGGTCGGAGGCACCGACGGCGGATTTTGCTTCACGCCAGTGTTCTTCGTAGGGCGCGACTACAGTGAGCTGCGCGAAGCCAAAGTTGGCCATGGCGCGCGCGGCCGCTCCTATATTGAGGGGATTGCGCGGGGAGACGAGGACGACGGTGAGGCGGGCGCGTTGGGATGCTGTGAGCAAGGAATTCATTGTAGTGTGCAATTGCTGAAGTTGTTGGCGCGGGAGGCCACAATGTTCTAACCTCTCAACGTGCTCCTGACCAACCCAGCTGCGACCGCTCTGAACGATCTGAGCCAATCGCCGATTGTGCGCTTCTCGCTGCTGGCACTAAGCTCCATCTTTTTTCTCGTCGATCCCTTTGCGGCGATCCCGTCCTTCCTCGCCATTACGAGCCAAACGGACGCAGTTCGCCGCAAGCGCATGGCGCGCAAGGGCGCAATTACTTGCTTTATAGTGCTCACCAGTTTTGCTGTCGCGGGGCAGTTGATCTTTCGCATGTTTGGGATCACGCTGCCTGCGTTTGAGATCGCGGGCGGGCTGATTCTGCTGCTCATCGGTCTGGACATGCTCGAAGCGCGGCGCTCGCCTACGCAGGAGACGCACGGGGACACGGAAGAGGCGACGACGAAGGAGGATGCAGGCATTGTGCCACTGGGGATTCCGATGCTGGCGGGGCCGGGCGCAATTTCTTCGGTGATGGTGCTGGTGGGCCAAGTGCCAGTGCTTTGGCATTGGGAGATGGGAGCGATTCTGGGTTCGATCGCCATCACTGCGATCGTTACCTATTTTGTGCTGGCTGCCGCTGATCGCGTCCGCCAGTTCATGGGCGAAACCGGCATCCGCATCCTGGTGAGGATCATGGGTTTGCTGCTGGTGGCCTTGGCGATGCAGTACTTCGTGAATGGAATCACGGACTTAGGGTTGATTCCGCGCCGCTAAAGCAGCGAGCGAGGCTAGGCCAGCTTGGCTCGTGCCAGCGGTGCTGCCGGAGATAGGTGAAGGCGGGGGAAGAGAGCCTGCTAGCGCCGCTGACGCCGCCAGCCCCCGCTAGTCTGCCGTTTCCCACAGAATCCGAGGCTTTCCACAGCGAGAATCGCTTGTTTCTAACCTCTTGAAATTGATATGCTTCTATCTGTTGCAAACAAAGGGGCAAGATTCTGCCGTTGCGTTTGCATCGCAGGGCGGCCTGTGCTACTCTAGTGAAGTTGCAAGTGAGCAGTGGAGCCTCCCGGTGGCCGTGTGTGCGGCCTGCCCGTTTGAGGGAAGTGGGAAGCTGGTTCGTAGGGTCGGACGAGATACGAAGTTTCTTCATCGTCGAACCCCTGTAGGGAATCCCGCAGAGAACAAGCCATTGCATGACCCGGGAGTTCATCTCCCGCGAGCCCTAGTGGTTCGAGCGAATTTTGCTGGACGCTCTTTGATTTTTTGCGCTGCGTGAACGGGGTTGCTCGTCAAGGTTCTGGTAAAGAACTTTCCTTGACCTGAGGCCCGAACTTTGATAACTTCAAAAGGTTCGCGCAAAAACGCCGGAGTCCGCTGTGCAGGCGCGGAAAACTGGTGAAGCGCACCAAGTTCGAGGACAAATCCGGGCGCAAGTCCGGGCCTCGATCCAAGGGGTTCCGCTCAGGCGGGTGACCCTCAAGGATCTTTGACAAATTGGTTGAACGTGCCAGTCGTGAGATGCGATCAAGTTTGGCTTGATCATTCTCACAAGGTAAGGCGCCAACGCCCTTTCGAGAGAAAGTGCGCGGGCGCGGTCGCCCCAACCGACCTCCGTCGGGGTGGGGAGACATCAGGTTTCAAACGAGAGTTTGATCCTGGCTCAGAATCAACGCTGGCGGCGTGCCTAACACATGCAAGTCGAACGAGAAAGTGGTAGCAATACCATGAGTAAAGTGGCGCACGGGTGAGTAACACGTGACTAACCTACCCTGGAGTGGGGGATAACTGAGGGAAACCTTAGCTAATACCGCATAATACCCACGGGTCAAAGGAGCAATTCGCTCTGGGAGGGGGTCGCGGCCGATTAGTTAGTTGGCGGGGTAACGGCCCACCAAGACGATGATCGGTATCCGGCCTGAGAGGGCGCACGGACACACTGGAACTGAAACACGGTCCAGACTCCTACGGGAGGCAGCAGTGGGGAATTTTGCGCAATGGGGGAAACCCTGACGCAGCAACGCCGCGTGGAGGATGAAGTCCTTCGGGACGTAAACTCCTTTCGATCGGGACGATTATGACGGTACCGGAAGAAGAAGCCCCGGCTAACTTCGTGCCAGCAGCCGCGGTAATACGAGGGGGGCGAGCGTTGTTCGGAATTATTGGGCGTAAAGGGTGCGTAGGCGGTTTGGTAAGTCTTATGTGAAATCTATGGGCTCAACTCATAGACTGCATGAGAAACTGCCGGGCTTGAGTGTGGGAGAGGTGAGTGGAATTTCCGGTGTAGCGGTGAAATGCGTAGATATCGGAAGGAACACCTGTGGCGAAAGCGGCTCACTGGACCACAACTGACGCTGATGCACGAAAGCTAGGGGAGCAAACAGGATTAGATACCCTGGTAGTCCTAGCCCTAAACCATGATTGCTTGGTGTGACGGGTACCCAATCCCGCCGTGCCGTAGCTAACGCGTTAAGCAATCCGCCTGGGGAGTACGGTCGCAAGGCTGAAACTCAAAGGAATTGACGGGGGCCCGCACAAGCGGTGGAGCATGTGGTTTAATTCGACGCAACGCGAAGAACCTTACCTGGGCTCGAAATGTTGTGGACCGGGGTAGAAATATCCCTTCCCCGCAAGGGGCCGCAATATAGGTGCTGCATGGCTGTCGTCAGCTCGTGTCGTGAGATGTTGGGTTAAGTCCCGCAACGAGCGCAACCCTTATCTTCAGTTGCTACCATTTAGTTGAGCACTCTGACGAAACCGCCTCGGATAACGGGGAGGAAGGTGGGGATGACGTCAAGTCCTCATGGCCTTTATGTCCAGGGCTACACACGTGCTACAATGGCCGGTACAAACCGTCGCAAACCCGCGAGGGGGAGCTAATCGGAAAAAGCCGTCCTCAGTTCGGATCGCAGTCTGCAACTCGACTGCGTGAAGCTGGAATCGCTAGTAATCGCGGATCAGAACGCCGCGGTGAATACGTTCCCGGGCCTTGTACACACCGCCCGTCACATCACGAAAGTGGGTTGCACTAGAAGTCGGTGAGCCAACCGCAAGGGGGCAGCCGCCCAAGGTGTAATTCATGATTGGGGTGAAGTCGTAACAAGGTAGCCGTAGGAGAACCTGCGGCTGGATCACCTCCTTTCTAAAAGAGAAAAAGATGGCACTTACTTCTTTCCGCGATAGCGGACTGTTCCCGATGCGAATCGGTTGCAGCGGATGTAAGTTGTCATCAACCCTGCAAGTGCCGTTCCTGACGGCAAGTTACGGGAGTCCTGATACAAGCCTTCTTTGCTTGATCGACCATTGCACGATGGTCATGGGCGGCGTAGCCGCTCAGCACGTTCAACCTTGTCCTCGAAACCTTTTTTTGACATGGAATGAGGTTTGTGGATAGCGCCGGGCTCATGGCTTTTGCGAGCCGGCAGGGGAGCGGCCAGCGAAAATGGCCAGCATGGGCCTGTAGCTCAGTTGGTTAGAGCGCACCCCTGATAAGGGTGAGGTCGGTAGTTCGACTCTACCCAGGCCCACCATCTTTGCCGCAGGCACCCGATGTGGGGCTGTAGCTCAGCTGGGAGAGCGCGTGCTTTGCAAGCATGAGGTCACCGGTTCGATCCCGGTCAGCTCCACCAACTCTCATTTCACTGTCTCCCGATTGCTGCCATATCGATATGTATGTGGCGTCAACCCGGAGACAGGCCGGCCAGCCTTTCGAGGCTGGATTCGGCAGGTTTCAAGAGCCCCAGGGCTCGGCTTCTTCGCAACAGAGAGGAAGCAGCGATGTTTGACAACGAAATTGATTGGGTAACGCGCTTGAAGAAGCCGTTCATCCGCCGTGAGGCGTGTGGATCGGCATTCATCTTCAGGCACGTTTAAATACAAGGCCGAGCACATGCGAGTTAGAGCAAGTTACTAACTCAGGCAAGTGTTCAAGTAAGAAGAGTGTCTTTAGGAGATGTGGTGACTGCGCGCGTGAGTGCGTAAGACTACTCTCAGAGGCGGAGAATAGGTTATCTCCCATCAGGACCGAAGCGATTCGGCTCCCTGCGCTGGAGTTAATTCTATGGTCAAGCTACTAAGGGCGCACGGTGGATGCCTTGGCAGAGACAGGCGATGAAGGACGTGGCAAGCTGCGATAAGCTTCGGTAAGCCGCACACAGGCGTTATAACCGGAGATTTCCGAATGGGGAAACCCTCCCGGGCAAAACCCGGGAACTACCCGCTGAATACATAGGCGGGATAGAGCGAACTCAGGGAAGTGAACCATCTCAGTACCTGAAGGAAAAGAAAGAAACCTCGATTCCGATAGTAGTGGCGAGCGAACTCGGAAGAGCCCAAACCCGTAACATTTCGGTGTTTCGGGGGTTGTAGGGTCCGCAACAGTAGAGTTACCAATCTGGCTGTTAGCCGAATCCTCTGGAAAGTGGAGCCATAGAGCGTGACAGGCGCGTAGGCGAAAATAGTCCAGACTCGAAGCGGATACCTGAGTAAGGCGGGGCACGTGAAACCCTGCTTGAATCTACGGGGACCATCCCGTAAGGCTAAATACTAGTCTCTGACCGATAGTGAACCAGTACCGTGAGGGAAAGGCGAAAAGAACCCCGTCGAGGGGAGTGCAAAGTACCTGAAACCGTGTGCCTACAAGCAGTGGGAGGGCTATGCCCGCAAGGGAATGCCTGACCGCGTGCCTATTGCATAATGAGCCGGCTAGTTATTCTTGTCAGCAAGGTTAAGCGTAAGCGAGCCGCAGCGAAAGCGAGTCTGAACAGGGCGTTCAGTTGGCAGGAATAGACGCGAAGCGGGATGATCTACCCATGGCCAGGTTGAAGGTGGGGTAACACCCACTGGAGGACCGAACCGGTGTTTGTTGAAAAAAGCTCGGATGAGCTGTGGGTAGGGGTGAAAGGCTAATCAAATTCCGTGATAGCTCGTTCTCTCCGAAATAGCTTTAGGGCTAGCCTCGGATGAATTGCGTTGGTGGTAGAGAGATGGATGGACTAGGGGGCTTTCCGGCTTACTGAATCCAACCAAACTGCGAATGCCAGCGACAACATATCCGGGAGTCAGACTGCGGCGGCTAAGCGTCGTAGTCGAGAGGAAAACAGTCCAGACCGCCTGCTAAGGTCCCCAAGTTACGGTTAAGTGGGAAAGGAAGTCGGAACGCTCAGACAGCCAGGAGGTTGGCTTAGAAGCAGCCATCCTTTAAAGAAAGCGTAATAGCTCACTGGTCAAGCGGTCCGGTGCCGACAATACAACGGGGCTAAAACCGTACACCGAAGCAGCGGATGCGCACCTTAGGGTGCGCGTGGTAGGAGAGCATTCTCAACAGCAGTGAAGTCCGACTGAGAAGACGGTGGAGCGTTGCGAAGAGACCCTGCCGGCATAAGTAGCGATAACGGAGGTGAGAACCCTCCGCGCCGAAAGTCTAAGGTTTCCTGAGGAAGGTTAATCCGCTCAGGGTTAGGCGGTCCCTAAGTCGAGGCCGAAAGGCGTAGACGATGGACATCCGGTTAATATTCCGGACCTCCCAATGTTCGTTTGACGATGGGGTAACGCAGAAGGATAAGCAGGCCGTCCTATGGCTATGACGGTCGATGCGCGTAAGCTGGTTCTGGCAGGCAAATCCGCCAGGGCATTAACAGTGAGGCGCAAAGCAGGCCCGTATGGGATTCAGCTGCTGATTTCACGCTGCCGAGAAAAACCTCTAAGGAGAACAAAGGGAACCGTACCCCAAACCGACACAGGTAGACGAGGAGAATATCCAAAGGCGCTCGAGTGAAAGCTCGTTAAGGAACTCGGCAAATTGGCTCCGTAACTTCGGGAGAAGGAGCGCCCGCGTAAGTGGGCCGCAGTGAAGCGCGTACGGCGACTGTTTAACAAAAACACAGGTCTCTGCTAAGTCGAAAACGACGTATAGGGGCTGACGCCTGCCCGGTGCCGGAAGGTTAAAAGGAGAGGTTAGCGCAAGCGAAGCTTTGAATTGAAGCCCCGGTGAACGGCGGCCGTAACTATAACGGTCCTAAGGTAGCGAAATTCCTTGTCGGGTAAGTTCCGACCTGCACGAATGGCGTAACGATCGTACGACTGTCTTAACGAGTTGCTCGGCGAACTTGTAGTACCGGTGAAGATGCCGGTTACCCGCAGCTAGACGGAAAGACCCCGTGCACCTTTACTACACCTTAACTATGGGTTATGGTTCTCGCTGCGCAGGATAGATGGGAGGCTTTGATTCCGGGTTCTCGGATTCGGAGGAGCCAACGGTGAGATACCATCCTGCGAGTGCTGTGATCCTAACCTCCTCCCGTGATCCGGGAGAGGGACATAGTTAGGCGGGTAGTTTGACTGGGGCGGTCGCCTCCTAAATTGTAACGGAGGCGCGCGAAGCTACTCTCAGGCTGTTTGGAAATCAGCCGTCGAGTGTAAAAGCATAAGAGTGGTTGACTGTGAGACCTACAAGTCGAGCAGGTACGAAAGTAGGCTTTAGTGATCCGGTGGTTCTGTATGGAAGGGCCATCGCTCAACGGATAAAAGGTACGCCGGGGATAACAGGCTGATCAATGCCAAGAGTTCATATCGACGCATTGGTTTGGCACCTCGATGTCGGCTCATCGCATCCTGGAGCTGTAGAAGGTTCCAAGGGTTAGGCTGTTCGCCTATTAAAGCGGTACGTGAGCTGGGTTCAGAACGTCGCGAGACAGTTCGGTCCCTATCTGCTGTGGGCGTAGGAGATTTGCGGGGGGCTGTCCTTAGTACGAGAGGACCGGGATGGACGAACCTCTTGTGTTCCAGTTGTCCTGCCAAGGGCACGGCTGGGTAGCGAAGTTCGGTTGTGATAACCGCTGAATGCATATAAGCGGGAAGCACGCCCCAAGATGAGATCTCCCTGAAGGGCCCAGAAAGACGACCTGGTTGATAGGCTGGATGTGGAAGCGCAGTGATGCGCGTAGCTTACCAGTACTAATCGCCCGTTTGGCTTGTCCATAGAATTAACTCCGCGCAGTAAACAGCGGATGCTCTTCTAACAAGCCTTGTAACCCAATCAATTTCGTTTCACGAGCGCGTTTCTTAATTGGAGCGCGCTCGGCAAGTTTGTTGGCGCCAGTTTGTAGTCCGCGTTCCTGTCCGGCCCGGGAGAAACCATCCGGGACAAATCAGATGTCGCGGCCCGCTGCGGGGAACCACCCGCCAAGCGCCATCCAGCATCAAAGGCGAACCGAGGGATCCTTCACGCTACGCGTTCAGGATTTCGGCTCGGGGCTCAGGACGCCCCGAAACGCCTCAGCTTGCCGGTGACCATACTGCGAGGGATCACCCGTTCCCATCCCGAACACGGAAGTTAAGCCTCGCTGGGCCGATGGTAC
>CAWJDG010000018.1:0-34011 GCA_963841365.1 uncultured Acidobacteriaceae bacterium | reverse complement strand
ATCGGCCAACCATGTAGAGCGCTATCCAGCGATCCCATCGTATTCGGAAAGAAAGAGGGTCAAGTTCAACCGCTCGTCTTGTCTCTTCCAGCATTTCCTCAGGCTTGCCCATGGTGAGCAAGTAACGACTGCGAGAACTATGAGCCTGGGCAAGATTGGGATTGAGTACAATCGCGCGCTCGACTTCCCGTTCAGCTCCCGCCCAATTCCACTCACAAAAATACTCCACGTCTGCCAAGACAGTGTGTGCCTCTGGAGATTCGGAGTCTCTTTTCAAGGCTTCAAGAACTGTATCTTTTGCGCTCGTGCATCTCTCATTCGGTAATGGACGATTTGAACCCTCAATCGAATCCAATCGAGCCAATTCCGCATAAGGCAAGGCCCAGGCGGGATCATCTTTGATTGCTTGCTCGAAGTACTCGGTGGGCTTGTTCCTATCGCCGGGAACGAGAACCTTCTCTGCGAAGAACTGGCCTTGCAGATAAGCGTCGTAGGCCTGGGGATCGACAGTGTGGGAGTTCGTCAGCCGCGCCTGTTCCTGGGGCGATAGCTTGATTTGGATCGCATTGGCGATCGCGCGTGAAGCATCGTCCTGGAGATCGAAAACATCCCGGATGCTGCCCTCGAAACTGTCGGCCCAAAGGTGTTTCTCGGGCGCGACCTGGACAAGGTTTGCTGTGATCCGCACACGATCGCCAGCGCGCGCGACGCTGCCTTCCACCAATCCATCAACGTCAAGTTCTCGGGCGATCTGCTGCAAGGGTTCTTTGGTGCCCTTGTAACGCATCGTCGAGGTCCTTGAGATGACCCGCAGGTGTCCGATTTTTCCCAGGTCGGTCGTGAGCGCATCCGTCATTCCATCGACGAAATAGTCCTGGGTTGGGTCGCCACTGAGATTCTCAAGCGGGAGGACCGCGATTGATTGGATTGGAGTGGGCTGCCGATGGAGCCGTTGCCGCAAAGTGCCCAGGTTGAGATAGAGCAGTAACGAACCGATTAGAACGACCAAACTTCCAACAGACCAGATCTTCCAGCGTCGCGATTGATCAAAAGCTTTATCTGATTGATCGTTGGCGCCTGGGAGCCGCGTGGCCGTCGCGTTAACCGGCTCGACAGCAGCGATGAATCGATAGCCCCTCCGAGGGAGCGTTTCGACATAATGCGAGGCTTCGGCCGAGTCGCTTAAGGCGTCTCGCAGCCTCTTGATGGCAGTATTCAAGCCAACGTCGAAATCGACAAACGTGTTTTCAGGCCAGAGTTTAGATCGCAGCTCTTCGCGCGTCACGATCTCACCAGGGCGCTCGAGCAGGAGTTGCAAAACCTGAAAGGGCTGATCCTGCAACTTGATCTTAATGCCGTGTTTGCGCAGTTCCCCCGTGCGTAGATCAATCTCAAACGCGCCGAAACGCACTTTTCGAGCTTGCACTGGTGTGGCCGTGGGAACCTCCGATGGGGCTGGTTGCCAGCTTAGCACCGAAATTGACCAATGGGAACACCCAACAGCTTGTCAGATATCTCTGCAAGACCTCCGAATTCAACGAGTTACCAAGTCAGATTCTTGTCAGCCAGTGGTCATGAGGTATCCATTGTCCGCAAGGCGCCATTGGGTCGAATCTGTGCGCATCAAAAGCTGGCCAACTGGCCATGGAGGATTCGATATGGGGAGGAATTCAATCATCAAGCTCACGGTTTTGGCGACCCTTCTGGCGGGTGTATTCGCTGCTAGAGCAAATGCGGAATGCGGTGACTTATCCAAACTAGGACTCCGTAGTAACCCGGTTCAGCGGCAGGCGTGGCAAGGATTTCGGCTCGGACAGATGAAACCTTTGCTCGTGTCTGATTTTGAGGAGGCGGAGGAGCCGATAGTCGGCTTCTGGAAGGTGACGTTTACCGCTGAAGGCAATGAGGGCATACCCGACGGTACAGTCATTGACTCTGCCTATGCGCAATGGCATAGCGACGGAACGGAGATCATGAATTCCTCCCGTCCGCCGGCAACACAGAGCTTTTGCCTCGGAGTCTGGAAAAGGGTTGGCGGACGCAGATACGAATTGAATCACTTTGCCATCAGTTTTGACCCGAACGGAAATCTCATCGGACCGGCCAACATCCGTGAAGAGGTAACCCTGGAAGAGGGTAAAGACAGATTCAGCGGATCCTTTACAATCGATCAATTCGATCAAGCAGGAAATACGCTGGCTCATCTCACAGGGGTGCTCGCGGGGAAGCGGATCACCGTGGATTCGCCGCCGAGTATTGCGTTCTAAGTTCGCTCATTTTCCCTGGGAGGTAATCCGCCATGAAAGGGATTTGTCTCGTCTTCGCGATTTGCGTTGCCGGGTTGCTGGCGGGCTGTAGCGCTGGGAATGGAACGGCCATTGCTACGACTAGCCCTGTGTCGAGCGCCCCAGGGGCGTCGTCCGTTTCTGTGACCATTGCTCCTAACACAATTGGAGTCAGGCACGAAGGCACATTGAGTTTCAGTGCCAGTGTGAATGGTTCTAGCAACGTGAATCTGATATGGAGCGTCAAGGAAGGTGCCTCGGGGGGCACGATCAGCGACAAGGGAAGCTATATCGCTCCCTCCGCACCAGGGATCTATCATGTCGTCGCAACTTCGCAGGCGGACCCGTCAAAGAATGCTACGGCAACGGTGACCGTTACTGCATTCGGGTTTACGTCCATAAGCGGTTTGAACTATGCCAGGCTGCAACAAACTGCTAGTTTACTGCCCAGCGGAAAGGTGCTGATCGCCGGTGGTGGTCAGGGTCCCGATATCATCGATGGTTACTGGGTGGTGGACCAAGCCGAGTTGTTTGATCCCGAGACGCAATCATTCAGCCGGGCAGGAACGATATCACGTGATTCTCATACTGCAACCATGTTGCCAAGTGGGGATGTCCTCATTGCCGGCGGCGAAGTCGGCTGGGACCCGACCGGTAATGCCTGCGGCAATCCTGGGCCCATCGACAGCACGACAGCCGAGATCTACCAAGCATCGAGTGGACAGTTCGTACCGACGGGAAGCATGCTGGGTGCGCGAGAAGGTCACCAGGCGACCTTGCTGAATGACGGCAGGGTGCTTATCACAGGCGGCATCTATTCGCTTCCATCTGAACCGTGGTGGCGCCCATTGTCAGAGAGTGAAGTTTTTGATCCAGCCACGGGCACATTTGCGGCTGTCGGCCAAATGAACCTTGCGCGATACGGCCACACGGCGACGCTGCTGCAAAATGGCAAGGTGCTCATCGCGGGAGGCGGCTACCCATACGCCTCCAACACCGCCGAGCTCTTTGATCCCGCGGATGGTAAGTTCACGTCAACTGGAAATATGACAGTGTCAAGAAGTGGCCACACAGCCACTCTATTGCCAAACGGAGAAGTATTGCTCGCCGGCGGAGGGGGACTTGGCTCCCTCGCTGCTGAACTATACGACCCCAACACCGGATCATTCTTCCCGACCGGCAACATGAACATTGCGCGCGGCTGGCACACCGCCACGCTGCTTCCTGATGGCACAGTGTTGATCGCCGGAGGATACGTTGGTCATAGCGGCTCAACCTCTACAACAGAGATCTATGATCCCGCCACCGGCGCATTTACGTTGGGTCCGTCACTGGAGCAAGATCGCTTCTCACACACAGCAACGCTGTTGTCAAATGGTGATGTCCTGATCGTAGGGGGCGCCTCATCCGGAGATGGCCTTTTTACTACCGCGCTCACGAGTGCAGAGATTTACCACTAACGCGAATGGCCCGGGGCGCACCAGGGCAGATTGCTCGGAGGTTCGGCCAAAAGCGACCGATCCTCAACATGCAGGAGGGTCGCCACTCACACACGGCAACCTTGCTGCCCGATGGGACATTGCTGATCGCTGGCGGACATACGATTTGGCCGGGCGCCACCAACACCGCCGAAATTTACAAGCCATGAAGCGTACAGAGTACCGGCCGCACGTGGATTCGCCATCGAGTATTGCGTTCTAAGTTCGCTCATTTTCCCTGGGAAGTGATCCGTCATGAGAGGGATTTGTCTTGTCTTCGCGATTTGTCTTGCCGGACTGATGACAGCCTGCGGTGGTGCCGGAAACGTTGGCACCACCGGATCAGGAAGCAACTCCGGAAGCGGCGGTACTTCTGCCGACGCCACTTGCGACACCCCTTCGATTATCTGGGGCGGAAATACAAATGGAACTTCGTCGTCCGGCGCGTCCGCATTCGTTCCGACGGGAACGATGCATCAGCCCCGTGCTGCTCACACCGCGACTCTGCTGGCTGATGGCACTGTTTTGGTAGTCGACGGCGGGCAATTGGATATCGACGACTTGCTTGTGTCGGTTCCGTTCGCTGAAACCTTTGACCCCTCTCAGGGAAAATTTTCGACAACCGGAACGCCTTGCATTGCGCGCGAACTCCACACGGCAACGCTGTTGAAAAGTGGTAAAGTCCTGGTCGCAGGCGGAACTCGATTCAGCGGTTACGCGACCTGGCTCCCTGCAACGCCAACTGCCGAGCTTTTTGACCCGGCGAGCCGAAGCTTCACAAAGACGGGCCCGATGCAATCCGCCCGCACGGAACATACCGCAACTTTGCTGGCGGATGGCCGGGTTCTCATTGTTGGCGGCTCAACAAGTGTTGAACCGATGGCCAGTGCGGAAATCTACGACCCTGACGCAGAGACGTTCGTCGCCGCTGCAAGCATGGCTTCTCCGCGAAGCAATCACACTGCGACCATGCTGTCATCCGGAAAAGTACTGATCGTCGGCGGTGAGAACGGTGAGGGAACCCTTGCATCGGCGGAACTCTACGATCCGGCGACAAACACGTTCACATCGACGGGCTCAATGACAACGCCGCGGTCCGGCCATTCGGCCACTCTGCTCGCGAATGGCAAGGTTCTGATTGCCGGAGGCGTGTCAAGTCAAATATTCGCATACGGAGCATTGGACCCAAGCACCGATCCACTGGCGACTGCTGAGTTGTATGACCCGGTGACGGGCACGTTCTCGCGCGCTGGCCCGATGACCAAGGGTCGCGTAGGCCACACGGCGACTTTACTCTTGAACGGAAAGGTGTTGATTGCCGGCGGATATATTGACTGGGTAAACCCGGTTGGTTATCAGAGCAACAATAGTGCAGAAATCTACGACCCGGCCGCCGGCTCGTTCTCCTCCACGGATCCAATGCTTGCAACCCGATTCTGGCACTCTGCAACACTCTTGCAGGATGGGTCGGTGCTCATTGCCGGTGGAATTGGCGCAGACTCGCCCCTGGCTTCAGCCGAAATCTACAAATGATTGCTAAGTTACTTCAACTCCCGATCTGCCCGGCAACCTATCAGCAGAAGCGGGATGCCAGCTAGTAGTGCTTTCACGAACATCGCGCGATTAAGCGCAGAGTCCGGCACAGCGGCTGGAGGGTTCCAAATCTTCAGTGGCCGTGGTTCACGCGCCAACCGCGGGTTAGGTCATGAATAACACCGCAGGGTCCGGAAAAGGTCGTGTCTGGAGGGTCGGCAATTCGGCAGTTACGCGGAATTTCGAACTGGCTCGGTAAAGCCGGCTTGTGGATTCGATTCTTGACGATGCCGGCGAGGAAGTTGGGGAGGACTGGGCGCGGCTTTGCCGCGTATTTGATTTTCCAGATTTTTGTTGGCGGAAAGTGCGTTGGTTGAAACCTCCGCCCCCTCCGGTCCTCCGTAAAGGAATCATTGAAGTCGCGCGTGCTGAAGCCGCACCCTCCCTACCGTTTTGCAAAACGGTGGTTTGGCGGTGGTGGTCTCCCACTCACGGCGCGATAGAACTGTGCCGTGAATGGGGCACCAAGTATTGCGGGAGATTGGCAGCGCAAAAAGCGGGTGACTCGCATGGAACGGCTGAGTGGCGATAAGCCGACGCTTCACGGGACAAACCAGTGTCTGCGTCGTTTTAGTCCTGTTCCGTGGGTCGCTCGCACAGGTCAAACCTTCCTCTTGCATTCCCATAGGTATGCGAATATACTTCTCCTATTGGTTAGCAATAGGAGATAGGGATGGGCGAAAGATCCGAGGTCTGGCAAGGCACGTTGGCGCTGATGATGCTGCGCACGCTGGAGATGATGGGGCCGCTGCACGGCTACGGCCTCGCGCGCCGCATCGAGCAAACCAGCGGGAACCAGCTGCAGTTAAACTATGGCACGCTTTACCCCGCGCTGCTCAAACTGGAGCAGGAGGGATTCATCAGCTCGCGCTGGGGCCTCTCAGAGAACAATCGCCGCGCCAAGTTCTACGAGCTGACGAAGGCGGGGCGGCACCGGGCAAAGAACGCTGCAAAGGAGTGGGAGCAGACCACCGCGATTCTGGCGCGCTTCCTCGCACCGGCAGAAGAGGCATAAAACGATGACGATGCGCAAGCTGAGAGCACTATGGATTCGCCTGCTTGGCATGATCGGCACGCAACGAGGCGATGAAGACTTCGCCGCTGAACTGGCGAGCCATGTTGCCATGGACACCGACGACGGCGTTCGCGCCGGCCTTTCTCCCGCTGAAGCGCGGCGCCAGGCCCTGATTCGGCTGGGTGGCGCCGAGCAGACGCGACAAGCTGTTCGCGAGCGGCGCGGACTGCCGTGGCTGGAAACGCTCCTGCGCGACTTGAGATACGGCCTGCGCACGCTCGGCAGACACCGCGGCGTCACTGCCATTGCCATCCTCTCCATCGGCCTGGGAATCGGCGCCAACGCCACCATCTTCTCGATGGTCAGCCGGTTCGTACTGCGTCCAGCGCCGATGGGCGATCCCACCACGTTGCTCGGACTGCACACCACGCATGGCGGCGATCCGTGCTGCAATAACTTCTCCTTTCCTGTTTACACAGATTTGCGCGACCAAGCCAAATCCTTCTCGGGTGTCGCTGCCTACTACGAGTTGATTCCGGCCTCGATTGGTGGCGGCGGAGAGCCGGAGCGCGTTTGGGGCCAGGGAGTCACCAGCAACTTCTTCGACGTGACAGAACTCCCCATGGTGACGGGGCGCGGCTTCATCAGCGGCCAGGAGAATGCACCTGAAGTTGTGTTGGGAGCCGGACTGTGGCAGCGCAGATTCAACGCCGACAAGGCAATCGTCGGCAAGCCCGTGATGCTTTCCGGAAAGACCTTCACGGTGGTCGGGGTGGTGACGCCGGCCTTCCACAGCGTTGATCAGATCCTGGGCACTGAATTCTGGGTGCCGCTCGGCAACACGCGCCAACTCGCGGCCACCGTTCCCCCACAGGATTCCCGCGATGCACACTGGCTGGCGGTTGTCGGAAGGCTGAAACCGGGCGTGACGCGTGCGCAGGCCGCAGCGGAGTTGAATACTCTTGCCAAGCGTTTTGCTCTGAACAATCCAAAGACTGATACGGGGAACCGCTTCTCGATCGACCAGGCAGGCTCTTTGCCGCCAAGACAACGCGGCGGAGTGGTTCTCTTTCTCGCCGCGCTCACAGTTGTTGTGCTGCTGGTGCTGGCGATTGCCGGGGCCAATGTGGCGAATTTGCTGTTTGCGCAAGCCGCAAGCCGCCAGCGCGATATGGCGGTACGACTTGCCCTCGGCGCCACTCGCGGCCGTCTGCGTCGCCAACTGCTGATGGAGAGTGTGCTGCTGGGCCTGGGCGGCGGCGTGCTTGGAGTTCTTCTGTCGCTCTGGGCTACGCGGGCGCTTTCCGGGCTTCATCTACCAGCACCGGTTCCCATCGATCTGCGCATCGACGTGGATTGGCGCGTACTGCTGTTTGCCTTCGCTCTTAGCGTGCTCAGCGGGCTGCTGTTGGGCATGGCTCCTGCATGGGCCGCATCGCGTCCACTGCTAGCGAATGCGCTCAAAGGCGAAGACGCGCTGGCTCGCCCCGGTCGCCGCATCAGTCTGCGCAACCTGCTGGTCGTCGCACAGATCGCCATGTCAGTGGTTCTTCTCTCCATCACGGGGCTCTTCTTGCGCAGCCTGCAAAGCGCGGCCAGCATCGATATCGGCTTTCGCCCACAGAATTTGCTCAAGATGTCCGTGGACCCTCGAGTGCATGGCTATACGCCCGAGCGCACCGTCGCGCTTCTCTCCCAGTTGCAGCTGCGAGTGGCGGCTCTACCCAGCGTTGTCTCTACCACCTGGACCGATGTGGCGCCGCTCTCCGGAGGCGACCGCAGCGACGGCTTTCATGCCGAGGGAGTGGCTGAGAGCGAAAACGAGAACGCCAATGCTGAACTCTTCATGGTTACGCCTGGCTACTTTGAGACGATGGGCATTCCACGAACCGCGGGAGACGACTTCGGCAGCGAAACTGCAACAGGCCCGAAGGTCGCCATCGTCAACCGCGCCTTTGTGGAGCGCATCTTTGGCGGCGCAAATCCAATCGGGAGGCACGTCACCGGCGGCGGAGCGACCTACGAGATCATCGGCGTGGCCGGCAACGTCAAGTCGCGGACACTGGGCGAGGAGGTGCGCCCGGTGCTCTATCGCTCGATCGAGCAGAGCGTCTCCAGCGATCCCTCTTTGATGGGCTATACGCTGGTGGTTCGCACCGCGGGGCCTCCCGCAGCGCTCAAAGGAGCTGTGCGGCGGCAGATTCAAGCCCTCGACCCAACCATGGCCATCTTCAACGACGAAACGATGGAGGAACACGTGCGGACCGCGTTCTTCCTGCCCCGCCTTGCCGCAACCCTGTTTGGTACATTCGGATTCATCGGCCTGGTGCTGGCTGCTGTCGGCCTTTACGGCGTCATGAGTTATGCGGTAAGCCTGCGCAGGCGCGAGATCGGCATTCGCATGGCACTGGGCGCGCAGCCTGGCACCGCGGAGCGGCTCGTGCTGCGGCAGGGCATGATTCTCACGTTTGTCTCCGTGGCGCTCGGTTGGCCCGCTGCATGGATGCTTGCGAGGGTAGCGTCCAGCTTCCTCTACGGCATTCAACCGCACGACGCGCTGACTTTCGCGGTTGTTCCTCAGTTTCTGACCGCGATCGCGCTTGTCGCCTGCTGGATCCCCGCCCGCCGCGCTGCTTCCATCGATCCCATGAAGGCGCTACGAACGGAGTAGATGGGTGATGTTCTGCACAAGTTGGCCAAGAGGCACTTGCAGAGAACGGCCCACAGTGCCCATTCATCTCGTTCTCAGTTGGGACAAATTCCGGACGTGTCGGACTAGTCCTCTGAAACGCGGAAGGGTCCAGAAAAGGGTCGTGGCGGGAAGGTCAGCCACTCTGAAGCTACGCGGATTTCGAATTGGCGCAGCCAAGCTGGCTTGTGGAAGACGATTTCTTACGGTGCCGGTGAGGAAGTTGGTTGGGTCTTGGCGCGGCTTCGCCGCGCTTATTATTTCCCGAAAGGGTGGGAAGGGTGACTGGTGGGGCTGGGGCGCCACACTCGCTCCGGATTGGATTGTTTGGTGGGGCTGAAGCCCGCGATTTTTTGTTGTGCACGCGGCATGGCTTTAAGGCCCGGCCCTGATACGAAGCGGAAGGCAAAAGCAGATCCTTCGGCTCCCCCCGGCAGCCACGGCCGCTGACCCCATGACCGTGTCACGATCACGGGCCCGAAGCGCGCTTCACGCAGGATGGCGATTTCATAATCATTCCATTTAAAAACTTTGCCGGACCGTGTACTCGATACGGCCTAGTGTGGTGAATCTGAGGTTCGTCGAAAAACAGCCGCAGATCCTTCGACTCAGTTTGCCGCAAAAAATGCGGCAAACGGAGCACAGGATGAGAGCCTGTTTTTGATATGGACTTTAGGCTCAGAATACCGGGTCTCTGAGCGCGTGAATCGGTCCTTCGACTTCTTGGTTTCCCAGTTCTCGAGGTCAAGACCCGGGGCACCTACTGTTAGTACAAGAAGAAGCGGTCAGAGGCCTAGTCGAGGGCGCGACGGGCGCTGCGAACCTCGGCGGCGAGGACTTGAAGAATCTTGACGGACATTTGAGGGTCGGACAGCATGAGCCGGGTGAAATGTTCGCGGCTAAGGAAACTGATCTGCGCACCAGCGCGCGCGGTTGCGGTGAGCGTATATGGTTTTTCGCTGACGAGACCCGGGAGACCAAGCAGGGAGCCAGGCAGCGCCTGCGCCGCGAACAGCGACTGGCCTCCCTGGGTAATCATGCTCAGTGTGACCTGGCCCTGATCAAGGACGTAGAGGCCGACGGAGGGTTCGTCCTGGCGGAAAAGGGTCCGATCCTCGGTGCATAAAACGGGGACAGAGTGCTTTTCGAGCATTTGAATGAGCTCGGGATCGGCGACAAAGGAGTTTGGGTCAATCTGCAGGAGAGGCCAATCTCGGGGGGTAGAAGCTTTCATTATTCATCTCTGCCGGAAAATGTCAAAACAATCATTTCATCGATTGACATGCGGGCTTGGTGATGAGTGACACGCTCAAGGGTGATTTTCACCGTATTGGATTTGGCCCAGTGGTCGATTTGACTCCAAGTTAGGGCGCTAAGGATGCCAGGGCGATGGGAGGGGTGAGGGAAGCGCTGCCGTTTGGCTTCGGAATGCCGGGGATGGGCGGCGCCGCGGGCTCAATTAAAGTAGAGAGGGTGCTCCATGGCAGGAATTTTCAAAAAAATCCGAACGACGCTGGAGATGATCAAGTGGGAGCACTCGATTTTTGCGCTGCCCTTTGCGCTGACGGCGATGCTGCTGGCGGCGGGTGGGCTGCCAAGTTGGCGGACGGTGGTGTGGATTGTGGTGGCCATGGTGGCAGCGCGCTCTGCAGCCATGGCGTTTAACCGCTGGGCGGATTCGGACTTGGACGCTGAGAATCCGAGAACGAAGGGCCGGGCGATTCCGGCGGGACTGCTGTCGCGAGGGTTCGTGCTGGGATTCACTTGCACGGCGGCGGCGGTGTTTTTGGTGGCGGCCGCAGAGCTGAACAGGCTTGCGCTGGAGCTGACGCCCGTTGTGCTGGTAGTGCTGCTGGGCTATAGCTACCTGAAGCGATTGACGCAGTGGTCGCACCTGGGGCTGGGACTTGCGCTGGGGCTTGCGCCCACGGCAGCTTGGATTGCGGTGCGCGGCAGCCTGGACCCTCGGATCCTAGTGCTGACGGCGGCAGTGACGCTGTGGGCTGGTGGCTTCGACGTGCTCTATGCGTGCCAAGATTACGAGCACGACCGCGTTGTTGGGTTGCATAGCCTGCCGCAGGCGATGGGACTCAAGACTGCGTTCTGGACTGCGCGCGGGATGCATCTAGCGATGCTGGCACTGCTGGTGTGGTTCGGCAGATTATTCGATTTTGGATTGGCGGGCTGGCTGGGTATCGGCGCCGTTGGGCTGCTGCTGGCTTACGAGCACTCGCTTGTGTCTCCGCGCGACCTGCGCCGGCTGAATGCGGCGTTCTTCACCATGAATGGCGTGATCGCGATGGTGTTTCTGGGTTTTGTGTCGGCGGACATGTGGCTGCGAAGGGGATAAGACAGGGAACAAGGGAACGAGGGAACGAGGGAACAACGGAGTGGGTGAGGCCCGGCGCGCGGAGTGCATCGAGTGAACGCAGCGATCTGGCATATACGTGAATCTCCCCGAGAGGTAGAACGTCATGATCCCAGAAATTCTAGCGGTGGCGATTGCGCTTTCGTCTGGCGGAATGCAGACTCAGTTGCAAGCGCCGCGTCCGAAATTCGACGCATTCGAAGTGGCGACGATCAAGCCAGTCGATCCAGGACCTAAGGCCGGCCGGTACATCATCATGCAGGGCCAGGATGCCTTTGTGGCGAAGAACTATACGCTCAGCCTGCTGATTGCCGCAGCTTACGACCTGAATCCCCGCATGGTTTTGGGAGGGCCGTCGTGGGTTGAATCGGCCAAATACGACATTCTTGCGCGCACGCCGGGCGAGGTGCGGCCGACGCACGAGGAACAGATGAAGATGCTGCGCGGCCTTTTGGCCGACCGGTTCAAGCTCAGCTTTCATCGACAAGAAAAAGTGTTCTCAATCTATGAGCTCGAGGTGGACAAGAGCGGCGAGAAGATGAAGGCGAGCGCTGCCGCCGCGGACGCCCCTCCGTCGGTGATCAGCACGGTCTATCCGCAGCATATTCTGATGCCGGCACGGAATGTGACCATGGGCGACTTCGTTTCCATTTTGCAACGGGCTGTTCTCGACCGTCCGGTGGTGGACAAGACCGGGCTTACGGGCAGATACGATTTCGATTTGACGTGGGCGCCCGATGAGTCGCAGTTCGGCGGAGAGATTCCGCCGGCGCCGGCAGATGCAACCAGTCCGCCACTGTTTACCGCGATGCAGGAGCAGCTTGGGTTGCGGCTGGAGGCGACTCGCGGACCGGCTGAGGCGCTGGTGATCGATGGCGTCGAGCAGCCTTCGGCAAACTGAATTGAGGGCTGGCCGAACGACTGCGCACCGTGTGGTATGGTGCGAGATGGAATCAGAGATGAGTGAATTGAGATTGCCGGAGGTGCGCGCCGCCGCATGAAGATCGCGATACAAGGTGAGCCGGGATCGTTCAGCCACGAGGCGGCGTTGAAACTGGTGCCTGGCGCGGAGATTGTTCCGTGCGCGCTTTCGGTGGAAGTGTTTTCGGCGTTGGATTCGGGCGCTGCCGATGCCGCGGTGATTCCCATTGAGAACAGCCTGGCCGGCTCGGTGCTGGAGCACTTCGACCTGCTGCTGAAGCACGACGTGAAGGTGGTGCGGGAGACGCTGCTACGGATCCGGCATAACCTGATCGCGATTGCCGGCGCGCGGATGGAGGAGGTCGAGCGAGTGTTCTCGCATCCGGTGGCGCTGGCGCAATGCCGGCAATTTCTCGCCGCGCATCCCAGGATGAAGGCCATCGCCTTTTACGATACGGCGGGAAGCGTGAAGCACCTGGTGGAGCAACGCGACGGCCATGCAGCGGCCATTGCCAGCGAGGCGGCGGCGGGCATCTACGGCGCAGAGGTTCTGCAGGCCGGGATTGAAGACAACGCGGAAAACTATACGCGCTTCTTTTTTGTGTGTCGCGGCGGAGAGGCTGAGTTCGACGCCAAGGCGAACAAGCTGAGCATCGCCTTTTCCCTGGAGAATCGGCCGGGCTCGCTGGTGGCGGCGCTGAGTGCGCTGAGCGCGCAGGGCACCAACCTGACCAAGATTGAATCGCGGCCGGTGCACGGCAAGCCATGGGAGTACATTTTTTATGTGGACTGCCAGATTGGCGGGAGCGAGGAGGGGTCGCGGGCGCTGGAGGCGCTGGGAAAACACTGCGGCATGGTCAAGGAGCTTGGGCGCTACCGGGAGGCGCGGGACGTTGAAAATCTAAGCCGTTGAATTGAATAGATTCGGGAGGATTTTGGGGATGGAAAAGGGGACCGGCGGAAGCTGGACCCCCTTTTTTTGAACCTGGGCCGCAATGAGTAATTAGAAGTGGTAGGCCACGCCGACTGACGGAACAGAGATGTTGTACCAGCGGTTAGTGGTGAGCTGCGAGTCGCCGAATGTGGGAACCTTGGTGACCCATCCACGGTATTCAACGCGGATGTCGAAGCTGGGACTCACCTCATAGGCGAAGCCGGCGCCGTAGATGCCGCCGACCTCAGTTTGCTGCTTGACGTCGAGGTTGGTTGTACCGGAGTTGCGGATGGGCAGGAAGATGAATCCGCCCGGACCGGCCTCCACAAAGGGATTGAAGTTCTTGAAGACGAAGGAGCGGACGTAGGCGCCCGAGATCTCCTGGGTGCGGGTGAGGACCTTGTAGTTATTGGGGTTTACGTAGTAGCCGATGCTGTTCTGGTAGGTGACGCCATAGCTGGCTTGAAGGGCGCTGTTCGGCGTGAGCATAAAGCGATAGCTGAGTTCGGCTCCATAGGCGGTGGTAGAGTGCACCTGTACGGTGGTGGAAGAAGCCATGAACGGCTCGATGAGCGCAGTTCCGCTGAGGCTTATGTCCTGACGGCTTTCCTGGGCGGTAGCTGCGGCCGCGAATGCGCCCAGCAGCAAGACTAAAAAGGCGATCTTCTTCATTCGATCCTGATCCTCACGACTGCACAACCGTGCGGGTAGCGAAAGCTTGTCGATTCCCGGGCACTGGTCCGGCGCCCCGGAAGGTCCCGGGCCCCGCTCAGAGCATTGTAAATGGCCGGACCGGGTCTGCGGGACAGTGGCGGCGATGGAATCTTCTGTGGCTATAGACGCACGCAAACACATTTTGGCGTTCGAGGGTCCCGAGGTGCTGTGGAGATCATTCACCGCCGTCTAAATCCTGGAGCTCTCTCGTCTCGTTCTGTTGTTCGCTGCGTCGCTGGATCGTCACGCCGCGCGCTCGACGTGATAGAAGAATGGCGGTCCCTGCTCCCTTGCCAGAGTTTTGAGAGTGTGAAGAAAGGCCTTGGCCGCATAGGAGAGCGTGGCCTGGCGGCGATACGCCAGGCGCAGTACGCGGCGGACGTCGAGCTCGTCGACAGGCACGCAGACGAGGTCTCCAGTTTCAAGCTCGCGCGCCACGGTGAGATGAGGAACCAGCGCCACGCCATTGCCCATGGCTACGAAGCGCTTGATGGCCTCGATGGTGGGCAGCTCAATGCCCATGTGGAGCGGGGTGCGATGGCGCTGGAAGGCTTCAATGACTTTGCGGCGTAAGGGCGATGCGACATTGTGGGCGATGAAATTTTCGTTTCCCAAATCGCGGATGGAAACGCTTTTGGCCGTGGCGAGAGGGTGGTGCGGACTGACAATGAAGGCAAGGCTGTCGCCGTAGACGGCGATGGTGCGGATCTGGGCGGCATCGGGGCGGAAAGAGATGAGGCCCAGCTCGAAGGTGCGCAGGCTGAGCTCCTCGGGAATGCGCGAGGCCAGCATGCGTTGGACAGTGACGCCAACGTGAGGGAACTCACGGCGGAAGGCGTCGATGGCAGGCAGCAAGTACATGCAGGTGTACTCGTTGGCCGCCAGTTGCAGGTGGCCGCGCTCGAGGCTCTTGAGCTCATCGAGGGCGCTCGAAGCTTCACGGCGCAAGGCGAGGAGGCGCAAAGCGTAATCGCGGAGGAGTACCCCGGCGGCGGTGAGGGAGCCGTCGCGCGCGGCGCGGTCAAAGAGGGTTTCACCCACATTTTCTTCAAGCTTGCGGATGACCTGGCTGACGGCGGGCTGGGTGCGATGCAGGCGAACGGCGGCGCGAGAAAAGCTGCGCTCTTCTGCTACGGCGAGAAAAGTTTCGAGCTGGGTGAGTTCCATAAGCGCTCCTTTGGAGCGCAGCCGTTAGCTCCTGGCCGTTAGCCTTTAGCAATTGGCCGCGCCCGCAGCTTTCAATGCGAAAGCGATGCGTCGCTTGGCCGCATTGACGCAGTTTCGAGTGCCGCTGGCAGGGCAAAAGCCAAGGGCTAAAGCTAACGGCTGCCTGTATAAGCAATTCTAATCCAATCTAAAAGAATAATAACTTTGCCTTATAGTAGACGCATAGGCGAAAATAGAAATGCTGGAAGAGGTCGGTTTCCCCCGACAGGCACAGACATGAGCACAGATCATGTAGTTTTTTTCGACACCACCCTGCGCGATGGCGAGCAGTCGCCGGGCTGCAGCATGACTACGCAGGAGAAGCTCACCATGGCCCACGCTCTTGAGGATTTGGGCGTGGACATCATCGAGGCCGGGTTTGCGATGGCTTCGGAGGGCGACTTTGCGGCCATTGCGACGATTACGCAGGCGATACGGAAGCCGCGCATCGCATCGCTGGCTCGGGCAAAAAAAGAAGACATCGAGATGGCGGCGCGGGCGCTGCAGTTTGCGGACCGGGCTCGGATACATGTTTTTCTGGCGTCGAGCGATCTGCACCTGGAATACAAATTGAAGTTGGGACGCGCAGAGGCGCTGGACCAGTGCGGCGAGTCGGTGCGGCTGGCGCGGAAACTCTGTGACGATGTAGAGTTTTCGCCGGAAGATGCGACGCGATCGGACCGGGATTTCCTGGTGGAGATGGTGCGCATTGCGGTGGAGGCAGGTGCGACGACGATCAATATGCCCGACACGGTGGGCTACACAACGCCTGAGGAGTACGGACGGATGTTCCGCGAGGTGCGTGAGCGGGTTCCTGCGATCAGCGAGAAGAACGTGGTGCTTTCGTCGCACTGCCACGACGATCTGGGCCTCGCGGTAGCGAATTCGCTGGCGGCGATCCAGGCTGGCGCGCGACAGGTGGAGTGCACGATCAACGGCATCGGAGAGAGGGCGGGGAATGCAGCTCTTGAAGAGATCGCGGCGGCACTTTATGTGCGCGGCGATCGCTATGGCGTGTCGACTGGAATCAAGCTCGACCAGCTTTATCCCACCAGCGAAGTGCTGGGCCAACTGATCACCTTCAAGCCCTCCCCCAACAAAGCAGTGGTGGGTGCGAATGCGTTTGCGCACGAATCGGGCATTCACCAGCACGGAATGTTGGCCAATCCACTTTGCTACGAAATCATGACCCCGCAACTGGTGGGCGTGGCCAAAACGCACCTGGTGCTGGGCAAGCACTCGGGCCGCGCCGCGCTGCGGCACCGGTTGGAGCAGCTTGGATACACGGTGAGCCGCGACGAGCTGCAGCATATCTACTACCGGTTTGTGGCGCTGGCCGACCGCAAGAAGAACATCTACGATCAGGATTTGATCGGGTTGTTGCCCGATGGGATTCGCGAACGGCGCAGCGAGCCGGTATCGGAGCTGGATTGAAAAAAGCAGGGAACAAGGGAACAGAGAACAGGGAGCGAGGGAGCAAAGAGACGAGTGAGCAAGCCGTAGCTGGCGCCCTGAGATCGAATCACTTATAACCTTCAAACGAAGAGAGTGGGAATGAAGCTGAAGATTCTAGTTGTGGCCGGGGATGGCATCGGGCCTGAGGTGACCGGCGAAGCAGTTGCCGCGTTGAAACAGGTTGCCGCACAGGGCGGCCACGAATTCGCGTTTACCGAGAAGCGCATCGGAGGCGTGGCGATTGTGCAGGACGGTACGCCATTGCCTGCGGACACTCTGGAAGCGGCACTCAACTCCGATGCGGTTTTGTTGGGCGCGGTGGGAGGCAATGAGTTTAACTCGCTTCCGCCGGACAAACGGCCCGAGGCCGGGCTGCTGGCGATTCGTGCAGCGCTCGGAGGGTTTGCCAATCTGCGGCCGGCGTTTGCCTTTAAAGAGCTGGCGGTAAACAGCCCGCTCAAGGCCGAGATTGTAGAAGGCGCCGATGTGTTGTTTGTGCGCGAGCTGCTGGGCGGGCTTTATTTTGGCCAGCCGCGCGGGTGGAACAAGACAAAAAGTGGCGAGGGGGGCGAAGCGTGGAACACCATGCGCTACACCCGCGAGGAGGTGGCGCGCGTGGCGCGGATCGCGTTTCAGTTGGCGAGCAAGCGCCGCAAAAAGTTGACCAGTGTGGACAAAGCCAATGTGCTGGAGGTTTCGCAACTGTGGCGTGCCACTGTGAACGAAGTGGCGGCGGAGTTCCCGAGTGTGATGGTGGAGCACCAATATGTGGACGCGATGGCGATGCACCTGATGAATCGGCCGCGCGATTTTGACGTGGTGCTGACGGAGAACTTGTTCGGTGACATTTTGAGCGACGAGTCTGCGGTGATTACGGGCTCGCTGGGCATGCTGCCATCGGCGACGATCGGCGGCAAGGTCAATTTATATGAACCTGTCCACGGTTCAGCACCGGATATTGCCGGAAAAGGATTGGCGAATCCGCTGGGCGCGATTTTGACGGGAGCCTTGATTCTGCGCTACTCGGCAGGACTGGAAACAGAGGCCGCAGCGATTGAGACGGCGGTGCGCAAGGTACTGGAACAGGGTTTCCGGACGCCGGACCTGGCACGGGGCCAGAAGCAGGGAGTGACGGTGCTTTCGACGAAGGAGATGGGAGCGAAGGTGCGGGAGACGGTGAAAGAGCAGCTTCTAGCTGCCAGCCTCTAGCTCTTTGCGCTGAAACGTATCGCGGCAGGGAATTACGGCCGAGGATGGAGAAAGGCGCCTCGCGGAGTGAGGGGCTTTGAATCGATAAGACCGAGCAAGTGCGGTGTGTTCCAAGTTCGTTGAAAGAACAACCGCAGATCCTTCGACTCCGTTCGGCGCGAAAAAACGCGCCAAACTACGCTCAGGATGACACATCAGTGGTGATGCAAACATTGGTGACAGAAAAGCAAGGAGCCAGAAGCCAGGAGCTGTTTTGAATATGAGTAACGAACCGAAAACATTATTTGAGAAGGTTTGGGAGCAGCATGTGGTGGTTGAGCCGAAGGGCGAGCCGACACTGCTTTACATCGACCTGCAGTTGGTACACGAGGTGACCTCGCCGCAGGCGTTTGAGGGGCTGCGGCTGGCAGGACGCAAGGTGCGCCGGCCGGATCGCACAGTTGCGACTGTGGACCACAACGTTCCGACGACCAAAGAGGGCCGGCTCCATATCGTGGACCAGATTTCGGCGACGCAAATTGCGACGCTGCGCAAGAATTGCGCGGACTTCGGCGTCGAACTGTACGACGTGAACTCGCGCGAGCAGGGCATTGTGCACGTAATCGGGCCGGAGCTGGGACTGACCAAGCCGGGCATGACGATTGTGTGCGGAGACTCGCACACTTCTACCCATGGAGCGTTTGGGGCTCTCGCGTTTGGAATTGGAACCAGCGAGGTGGAACACGTGCTGGCCACGCAGACGCTGCCGCAGTCAAAGCCGAAGACGTTTCGTATCGCGGTGGAGGGCACGTTGCCGCTGGGAGTGACGGCGAAGGACGTAATTCTGGCGATCATCGGCAAGATCGGCACCGACGGTGCGACGGGATGCGTGGTTGAGTATGCAGGATCGGCGATCCGGTCGCTTTCGATGGAAGGCCGCATGACCATCTGCAACATGAGCATTGAAGCGGGCGCGCGCGCGGGCATGATCGCGCCGGATGAGACGACCTATGCGTATTTGAAGGGACGGCAATTTGCGCCGAAGGGTGCGGATTGGGATAATGCAGTGGCCGAATGGCGCAAATTGCCGAGCGACCCGGGAGCCAAGTTCGACCGCGAGCTGGTGATTGACGCCGCGACTCTGGTTCCGTATGTGAGCTGGGGGACAAGCCCCGGCATGGTGGCCCCGGTGATTGCGGAGGTGCCCGATCCTGCGAAGGCCGAGAACGAGACCGACCGCAAGTCGTTTGAGCGAGCACTTGAGTATATGGACCTGAAGGCGGGGACTCCGCTGAAGGAGATCGCGATTGACCGCGTGTTTATTGGCTCGTGCACTAACGGCCGCATTGAGGACCTGCGCGCAGCGGCACGAATTGCCGCGGGACACAAAGTTTCAACGCATGTGAGCGCGATGGTGGTTCCAGGCTCGCAGCAGGTGAAGGCGCAGGCGGAAAAAGAAGGGCTGGACCGCATCTTTCGCGAGGCCGGATTTGACTGGCGTGAACCCGGCTGCTCGATGTGCCTGGGCATGAATCCCGACATTCTTTCGCCGGGCGAGCGGTGCGCGTCGACGAGCAACCGCAACTTTGAGGGGCGGCAGGGACGCGGCGGGCGCACGCACCTAGTGAGCCCTGAGATGGCGGCGGCAGCGGCGATTGCCGGGCACTTTGTGGACATTCGCACCTGGGAAGTTCGCGAGGAGGTAAAGGCCTGATGGAACCGTTCAAGACATTGACCGCTTTGGCCGCGCCGCTTGATCGCGGCAACGTGGATACCGATCAGATTATCCCCAAGCAGTTTTTGAAGCGCATTGAGCGCACCGGGTACGGCGACTTTCTGTTCTTCGACTGGCGGCGGACGGCGTCGGGCGAACCCGATCCAGCGTTCGTGTTGAACGATCCACGCTACAAGGATGCAAAGATTCTGATTGCCGGCAAGAACTTCGGCTGCGGATCGAGCCGCGAGCATGCCGCGTGGGCGCTGAGCGATTTCGGATTCCGCGTGGTGATTGCGCCGACGTTCGCCGATATCTTTTTTTCAAACGCGGGCAAGAACGGGATTGTGCTGGCGCGACTGAGCGAGGCGGAGGTCGAGACGCTTCTCAAGAATGCGCAGACGATTCCGAATTATCAACTCACGGTTTCGCTCCAGGAGCAGACGGTGAGCGACGGGCGCGGGTTCACAGCGAAGTTTGAGATCGATCCATTTCGCAAGTTCTGCCTGCTTGAAGGGCTGGACGATATTGGGTTGACGTTGCGGCACGTCGGGGCGTTGGACACGTTTGAGAAACAGCATGACGGGGCGGGTTGGTTGAAGGCGAAGTGAGGCGAGAGATCGAAAGAAGGACAACCGCAGATCCTTCGACTCCGGTCGCTTCGGCGACCTTCGCTCAGGATGACAGAGTCTTGGTAGTGGACGTGAATCGAAGCACAAACAGGCTAGGAGCTAGGGGCTAGCGGCGAGCGAAGTGAAGGGTAAATGACTATTGAGGGCAAGAGACAAAGCATTCCGTTGACCGAAGGGCCCAGCCGCGCGGCGGCGCGGTCGTATCTGCGTGGTTCAGGGTTCAGGAAAGAAGATCTGCACAAACCGATTATTGGCATTGCGAATACCTGGACGGAGATTGGCACGTGTAATGTGCACCTGCGCGGGATCGCCGACGCGCTGAAGGAAGGGATTCGCGAGGCAGACGGCACGCCGATGGAATTCAACACTGTAACAATCTCTGACGGCATTACCATGGGCACGCAGGGAATGAAGGCGTCGCTGGTGAGCCGGGAGGTGATTGCCGACTCGATCGAGCTTGTGGCGCGCGGCAATCTCTTCGACGGCCTGGTGGGCATTGGCGGGTGCGACAAAAACATGCCGGGCATCATCATGGCACTGTGCCGGCTCGATATTCCGGGCATGATGTATTACGGCGGGTCGATTGCGCCTGGGAAGCTGAACGGCGTGGACATCACGATCCAGAATGTGTTTGAAGGGATCGGGTCATACGCGGCAGGGCGTATAGACGACGCAGGGCTGGAAGCGCTGGAAGCGAATGCTTGTCCCGGCGCCGGCGCATGCGGCGGACAGTTCACGGCCAACACTATGGCGATGAGCGGCGAGATTTTGGGGATTTCGCCGATTGAGCTTTCGGGCGTTCCCGCGACGGCACCGAACAAGCTGGAGGCGACACGAGCGGCAGGGCGCATTTTGATGGATGCGGTGCGCGCCAATCGCAGGCCATCGCAGATTATTACCCGCAAGTCGCTGGAAAACACCATTGCGAGTGTGGCGGCAAGTGGCGGATCGACGAATGCCGTTCTGCATCTTTTGGCCATCGCGCGCGAGCTGGGTATTGAGCTCTCGATCGACGATTTTGATGTCATCTCCAATCGCACGCCGTACATTTGCTCGCTGACGCCGGCGGGCAAGTACGTGGCATCGGATTACCAGGCCGCGGGCGGCTCACGGCTGCTGGCGAAGCGGATGATCGATGCAGGATTTGCCGACGGATCGGCGATGACCATTAGCGGGAAGACGCTGGCCGAGGAAGCTGCAACCGCCAAAGAGACGCCTGGACAGGACGTCATTCACACCTTCGAAAAGCCGATCAAGCCCAACGGCGGGCTGGTGATTCTGAAGGGGAATCTTGCGCCCGAAGGATGCGTGATGAAGATTGCCGCAGCCGGCCGCTACGAACATCGCGGGCCCGCGCGCGTTTTCGATTGCGAAGAGGATTGCTTCAAGGTGGTACAGGCCGGCGGCATCAAGCCCGGCGACGTGGTGGTGATTCGCTATGAAGGGCCGAAGGGCGGGCCAGGCATGCGCGAGATGCTGCAAGTCACGGCGGCTATCAGCTCGAATGCGGAGTTGAGCGCGCACGTGGCGCTCTTGACCGATGGACGCTTTAGCGGCGCGACGCGCGGAATGACTGCTGGCCATGTTGCGCCTGAGGCGTTTGTGGGCGGGCCGATTGCGGCGGTGCGCGAAGGCGACATGATTCATTTTGACATTCCCAAACGCTCGTTGAATTTGGAGATCAGCGACGCAGAGATGGCGGCAAGGCTCAAGAACTTCAAGACGCCTGCGTTGCGCTGGCCCAGGGGCGTGTTTCGCAAGTATGTAGATCGAGTGAAATCGGCGGCTGAAGGGGCAACGACGTAAAGGCAGGGAACAGGGAACAGGGTTCGCAATCAAGGAGTTGTTATGGGACACAAGGGACAAGCGAACGCATCGCACGCGAAGGCGGCGGAGTCGAGTGCGCAACTGGCAGCGCCGACGCGCCTTACCGGCTCGGAGATCTTGTGGGCCACGCTGGTGGGTGAGGGTGTGACGGATGTATTCGGTTATCCGGGCGGCGCCATTCTGCCGGCGTACGATGCGCTGCGCAAGTTTCCCATACGCCACGTGCTGGTGCGGCACGAACAGGGCGCTGCGCACATGGCCGATGGCTATGCGCGCGCGTCGGGCAAGGTGGGTGTGGCGATTGCGACGAGCGGGCCGGGGGCGACGAATCTTGTAACTGGTATTGCTACGGCGATGCTGGATTCGATTCCCATTGTGTGCATCACGGGCAACGTTCCGAGTAAAGTTCTGGGCACGGACGCGTTTCAGGAAGTGGACATCACGGGCATCACGCTGCCGGTGACCAAGCACAACTTTCTTGTGAGCAAGGCGGAAGATGTGGCCGAGGCGCTGCGCCATGCGTTTCAGATTGCGCGATCGGGGCGGCCCGGGCCGGTGCTGGTCGACATTACCAAGGATGCGCAGCAGGGAACTGCCGTGTTCGACTTTGAGGCGGCCAAGCCGCGTGCCTACAGGCCGCATCCCATGCTGAGCGTGGAGGAGTCGGGACTGGAGCAGGCTGCCGAGCTGATTCGCAACGCGAAGAAGCCGGTGATTCTGGCCGGCCATGGTGTGACGGAGTCGGGTGCGATGGAACAGATACGCACGCTTGCGGAGCGCGCGCAGATTCCCGTGGGACTTACGCTGCTGGGGCTGGGCGGATTTCCCGCATCGCATCCGCTCAACCTGGGGATGATGGGCATGCACGGCGAGGCATGGCTCAATCATGCGATCCAAGAGGCCGATTTGTTGATCGCATGCGGCATGCGTTTTGACGATCGCGTGACGGGCAAGCTGACTGACTATGCGCAGAAGGCCAAGAAGATTCACATCGAAGTGGATCCATCGGAGATCAACAAGAACGTGAAGGTGGATGTGGCGCTGGTGGGCGATTTGCGCGAGGTGCTGGAGATGTTGCTACCGCGTATCGCCGGGCGCGATGGCTCGGCCTGGCTCAAGACGATCGAGGCCAGCAAAGGCGCGGTTGCAGTGCGCGACATCAAGAACCTGCCCGACTCCGGCCACTTGTACGCGGCGCACGTGATGCATGATTTGTGGCGGATGACCGGCGGCGACGCCATTGTTGTGACCGACGTGGGCCAGCACCAGATGTGGGAGGCACAGTACTTCCGCCACGAACATCCGCGCACGCTGATTACCAGCGGAGGATTGGGCACGATGGGATACGCGCTGCCGGCGGCGATCGGCGCGAAGTTTGCGTGCCCGCAGAAGGAAGTGTGGGTGGTGGCTGGTGATGGCGGATTCCAGATGACAGCGGCAGAACTGGCGACCATTGTGCAGGAGAAGATCAAGATCAACATTGCCATCATCAACAATGGTTACCTGGGCATGGTTCGGCAGTGGCAGGAGTTCTTCTACGAGAGCAACTACGAGGCGACGCCGCTGGTGAGTCCGGACTTTGTGAAGCTCGCCGATGCACATGGAATTCCAGGCCGCGCAGTGCGGAAGCGCAGCGAAGTGGAAGCGGCCGTGCGAGAAGCGCGTGCGGCTTCGGGAACGTTTCTGCTGAACTTTATGGTGGAGAAGGAAGACTCGGTATATCCGATGATTCCGGCGGGGAGCGCGCTGCACGAGATGATTCGCAGGCCGGACAGGGATCCGTTGGAAGAGACGGCGGAGGACAAGTGACAGAGATCAAGGGTCAGAGAACAGAGATCAGTTTCCCGGCGGCCAGCGAGTCAGCAGGTGCGGCGCTGGCCACCAAAGACCAAGCATCGATAACCGGCGCACCGAAAACCGTTACTGCAAGGAACTTATCATGCTGCATACGTTTGTTGCTTACGTTGAAGACTTGCCGGGTGTGCTGACGCGCGTGGCGTCGCTGTTCCGGCGGCTGAACATCAATATCAATTCGCTTACAGTGGGGCGCAGCGAGCGGGTGGGACTTTCGCGCTTGACTCTCACTTGCGAGGCATCGGCGGAGGCAGGGCACCGCATCCGCGCCAGCCTGTTTAAACTGGAGAATGTCGTGGATGTGGACGACATTGCGCAGGCGCCTTCGGTGACGCGCGAGCTGGCGCTGATCAAGGTGGCGGCCTCGCCGCGCAACCGCGCACAGATCTTCGACCTGGTGGAGGTCTTTCGGGCGAGGATCGTGGATCTCACGTCGGAATCGCTGATGATCGAGATGACGGGCGTAGAGAGCAAGATTGAAGGACTCATTGAAGTGCTGCGCGAGGACGATGGGCGCATCCTGGAGATTTGCCGCAGCGGGAAGATGACAATGCGGCGCGGACACCACCTGAGCAGTGTGGTGAGAGCGATGGGCGTGAGCGAAACCGCGGAAGAAGAAGAGGCGGTGGAAGAGAGCGCGACGGACGAGCAAGTGTGATCGGTGCGCAAGGCTCCGATTGAAAACTGGATTTTAATCAAACAAAGGAAAAACAGAGAACAACATGGCGAAGACTTATTACGATCAGGATGCCGATCTTTCGTCGATTCAGGCCAAGAGGGTGGCCATCATCGGCTATGGCTCGCAGGGGCATGCGCATGCTCTCAACCTCAAGGACTCGGGCGTACAGGTTAAGGTGGGCCTGGCGGCGAATTCGAAATCGATTGGCAAGGCGCAGAAGGCGGGCCTTGAAGTGACAACGGTCGCCGACGCCACCAAATGGGCTGACGTTGTGATGGTCCTTGTTCCGGATCAGACGGCGGCGAAGTTGTACGCGGAAGAAATTGCGCCGAACCTGAAGCCGGGCACGCTGCTGATGTTCGCGCACGGCTTCAATATTCATTTCAAGACTATCGTGCCGGCCGCGGGCATCGATGTGGGCATGGCAGCGCCGAAAGCGCCGGGCCATCGCGTTCGCGAAGTCTTCACCGAGGGCGGCGGCGTGCCGTGCCTGATCGCCGTGCATCAGGATGCGACCGGCAAGGCGCATGCGCTGTGCCTCAGCTACCTGAAGGGCATCGGCGGCACTCGCGCCGGGGTGCTGGAGACCACCTTCAAGGAAGAGACCGAGACGGATCTCTTCGGCGAACAGGCGGTGCTGTGCGGCGGCGTGAGCGCGCTTGTGAAGGCTGGGTTCGACACGCTGGTTGCGGCCGGCTACCAGCCGGAGAGCGCCTACTTCGAATGCCTGCACGAGCTGAAGCTGATTGTGGACCTGATGTATCGCGGCGGCCTGGCTTACATGCGCTACTCCATCAGCGATACGGCTGAATACGGCGACTATGTTTCCGGTCCGCGCGTCGTTGGCGAAGAGAGCCGCAAGGCGATGAAGCAGATTCTGGCCGAAATCCAGGACGGGACATTTGCCAAGAAGTTTCTTGCCGACCAAAACTCGGGAAAGAAAGAGTTTCTGGCCTTCCGTGAAGCCGAGGCAAAGAATCCGATTGAAATTGTCGGCAAACAACTGCGCGCGCAGATGCCGTTCCTCGATCCGGTGACGGTGGAAGAAGTCGCGAAGACGCGGTGAGAGAGGCAGCGAGCAGCAAACAGCAGACAGCGAACAGTTCATCGTTCACAGTTTTTCATCGCGGGGCGGGGCTGCTCTCACAGTTTCACATTCTCACAGGACCCCCCCATTCCCCCCCGGTGTGGCGCGGCTATTCTTGTGTTTGCATGGAGTTGCGTCGTCGGGTTCATCCGTAGGTCCTCAGTTTTTGAGGAATTTCAAAGCCAAATTCTTCAAAACAGAAATCTATCGGTCCTTGGTGCGTGCGCTGAAGACACCGGAAGCAACGCGAATGCGCGCGAATTAGTCGATCCCAATACCAGAGTAGCAATTTGCATGAAATAAACTGCAAATTTGCGACGAGCGGAAGTGGCTGAAAGAGAAGGGGAACGGGGAAAAGTGGGGTAGGACGGGGTTGACGGCTCAAGAACCGTAAGTTCCGGACGCAAGAAGCCGATTGCGTACCAGGGGGTATCACGGTGAGAAGAAAAGGCCTGAGCCAGGGGCGCCTGGAGGCGTTCTCCGACGGCGTGATCGCGGTCATCATCACCATCATGGTGCTGGAGCTGAAGGTGCCGGGGGCGGACGGCGTCGCCGGTCTGCGCGCAGTGCTGCCTACCATCTTTCTTTATCTGCTCACCTTCGTGCAGATTGGAATTTACTGGGTCAACCATCACTATCTCGTCGACGAGGTGGAGACGGTGAGCCACGGTGTCTTGTGGGCGAACCTAGTGTTTCTCTTCTGCCTCTCGCTGTTTCCGTTCGCCACGGACTGGATTGGTGTAAAGGGGCTATCGTCATTCACGACCGCGCTCTACTCTGCAGTCAGCATTTTGCCGGGGCTGGGATATATGGCGCTCTGGATTCAGGTCCGAAGGCAGAGTTCCGCGCCCGCGCACGCAAGTTGGGGCAAGCAGGTCGCGTCCGTTTTGCTTTATCTCACCGCGATACCCGTGGCCTATTACCGGCCTGCAGCCTCACTGGCGCTTATCGGGATCGTTGCCGTGCTCTGGCTTCTGCCACCGAAGGCCAAGGTCACCGCGGAGTGAGCCAGACGCTTACCGCGCCGCCGTTAACACCGAAAGCAATTCCTCGCCGGTGAGTGGAAGCGGATTGGCCTGCATGCTGCTGGCGTGGGCTGCCTTGTCGACTACGCCGGGCAGATCGGCTTCAGTGACCCCCCAGGTGCGCAGCGCAGGGACGTTAAGCTCCGCACAAAGAGCGCGAACCCAGTTGATGCCGTCGTCCGCGCTTGCTTCCCTGCGGCCGGTAAGCAGGCGCGCGATGGTGGCGTAACGTTCCAGGGCGGGATGCTGCGGCGCGCGTGCCCGCAGTGCGGCTACATTGGCCGCCATGCCGTGCGGCAACAGCGCCGCACAGAGCGCGCCGTGCGGCGCCTTCCACTGGCCTCCGAGCGGCGACGCAAATCCGTGCACAACGCCCAGTCCTGCGTTGGCCAACGCCAGGCCGCCAAACAGGCTTGCCAGCGCCATGTCGCGGCGCGCCTCGCGGTCCGTGCCGTCGCGGTACGCGCGGCGCAGCGCACCGGCAACGCGCGCAATGCCGTCGACGCAAAATGAATCGACGAGTGGATTGGCGCGCGCGCTGACATACGGCTCGATGAGCTGCGTTAACGCATCAAGGCCGGTGAATGCGGTGATCGCAGGCGGCAGCCCATATGTCAGTTCGGGATCGACCAGCGCGACCCGCGGCAGCATGAGAGGACTGCGAAGGCTGGCTTTGATGCCGTGTTCCGTCGATCCGAGCACGGCGTTACGCGTGACTTCGCTGCCAGTGCCAGCCGTTGTGGGTACTGCAATGAACGGCAGCGGCGGGACTGCAACGGTGCGACCCTTTCCTACCACTTCAAGAAACTCGAGCGGCTCGCCGCCGTTGGTGGCAATGATGGCAATCGCTTTGCCGGCATCAATTACGCTGCCTCCGCCAAGCGCGATGACGACATCGCAATGCGCGTTTTGCGCGCAGCGTGCGCCCTCGCGGACCAAGTCGACCGTGGGCTCGCCGGGCACCGCAAAGGTCTCGGCTGAGAGCGCCGCGACAAGCGATGCCGCGCGCTCTCGCGAGTCGCCGGTCACCACCAGCGGGCGGGTGCCGAAGGTGCGAGCCAGTTCAGGGAGCGTGGCAGCCGTGCCTTCGCCGAAGATGACGCGCGTTGCGGTGGCAAACTCGAAGCGCATGGTTCTACCAGCCCCCCGGATCGGGAAAGACGGCGTCGTAGAGGGTTCTTTGGCGCGGCTCTGCCATCATAGGCTCAACCGCATCGCGCCACTTGGCGTAGTGGGCTGTCGCTCGATGTGCAGTCACAGCTTGCGGCGTGCGGTAGACCTCGACCAGCACGAACCGCGTGACATCGTCCTGCTGTTGCACAACGTCGAAGCGGGCGATTCCGGGTTCCTGCACACTTGAGCGGCCGTTCTCGATCGTAGCCCGCCTGAAGTCCGCAATCGACTCGGTTTTGACGTGGACATCCACGTGAACAATAAGCATGGGACCTTCCTCCGCTCCTAATCCTACTGCCGTGTGCTCCATCCATGCTCCGGGGCCGTGGCCTTTCAAAACGGAGCAAAGTGATTGAGTACGATCCCACCCTAGCCACAAAGATAGAGACAAGGCGAGGGGTGGGGCACCCCGCAGTTGTGGTTTCCCACTTATGGCGCGATGGAACTGCGACCTGAATGGGGAGCCCAGAAGTTGTGGCGTTTTCCGGTACCGATGCAGCGAGATGACCCTGCGAGATCTTACATAGACATATCTGCCGCGAATGCGAATTTATTTTTTACGCGAATTGAAATCCACGTGTAACCTTAACTGACCGACGCTTCTCACGAGAGTGGAGAGGATGGAATGACTGTGGAGGCGCCCCAATCAGATAGGCGGTTGAATCTCGCAGACTCGTTGCGGGAGTTTCATACAGAGACGGGCCGGTCGCTGCTCGATCTGGTGGATGAATCGCCGCTGCTGCTCGTCTTTCTTCGGCACTTTGCATGCGCTTTCTGTGCACAGACGCTGGACCGCGTTTCCCAGTTGCGGTCTCAGATTGAGGGGAAAGGTGTGCGGCCGGTATTTGTGCATCTGGGATCGCCGGAACGCGCGAAACCGTACTTCGACTACTACCACCTCTCCGATGTGGAGAGGATCAGCAACCCGGAAGCGACGCTGTATCAGGTTCCCGCGTTTGGTTTGTCGCGCACCAATCCTTATTTGCACTCGTTGCATCCGGCGGTCCTGATGGGGTGGCTCAAGGGTGCGCTCTTCAAATATGGAATTGGAATGATCAAGGAAGACGCGGAGCAGATGCCGGGCGTGTTCTTTCTGAAGGAGCGAAAGATTGTTCGCGCATTTCGGCATCGGACGATCGCCGATGAGCCGGATTACTTAAAGTTGGTTGGGGCGGGTTAAGAGGATCGCAGCAGGTCAGTGGGTCAGCGTGGTATCCCACCCTAGCCACAGAAACAAAGACATGGCAAGGGTGGGGCACCTGTGATGCTCCCTAAGTCACGCTAGTTCGCGGTGTTCTAGTGATGGCCGGTGCTGTGGCCGCCGCCCTGATGCCCGGGGAGCGCATGCTCATTGCCGGCTGCATGACTTCCTTGGACTACGTGGCCTTTGCCGTCTCTCGCCTCGTTGCCCTGGAAGTGGTTGAAGGGCTCGGCTCCGCGCCCAGGCAGCGGTCCTTTGTAACCGTGATGAGGGTCATAGCGGTTATCGACATGGCCGTCGAAGTGCGCGGGGCCGTGGAACCAGGGGCCTGCTCCAATGAATATGCCGCCATTGAACCAGTCGGGCCCGTAATAGCCGTAGGGCGCGCAGTCATAGGGGGCGTAGTCGAAGTACCCATAAGGGCAGACAGGCGCCGCTCCGATGCTAATGGAGATTTGGGCCGGCGCCGCGGGCGCACAGCACAACAGGGCGATGGTGAGAGTTGCGCAAGCAAGAACCGTAAACTTGGACATGATTCCTCCGATTCGTTTCGGGTTGTGGGGGTTGCTCGAGGGCTGAATCGCCAGGGGGCGGTTTCAACCCAGGGGAATTGAGCGCCTGCAGGATAGCACGAATCGATGCTCGTGGTATTCCGTGGAGGCGAGGCAGAATGAGGCGAGGGGCCCGTGGCTGAAGCCATCGTTGTTGCCGGCTTGTATTGAGTGGACTGAAGGCCCATGCTCCCTCAGCGTGCGATTCCCGCATGCCGCGGCGATCAATGGGGCCTGGTATCGATCAGCTCTGGTATTGGTCGTCGGTGACATGTTCGAGCCAGTCGACGGTTTTGCCGTCGAGCGCTTCCTGAATGGCGATGTGGGTCATGGCGGCGGCCGGGGCGGCTCCGTGCCAGTGCTTCTCGCCCGGGGAAAACCAGACGACGTCACCCGGCCGGATCTCCTCGACTGGGCCGCCCCAGCGCTGCGCGCGGCCGAGGCCGGAGGTGACGACGAGGGTTTGCCCGAGCGGATGCGTATGCCATGCGGTGCGCGCACCCGGCTGGAAGGTGACGCTGGCTCCCTGGACGCGGGCCGGGTCGGGCGCGGCGAAGAGTGGATCGATGCGTACAGTGCCGGTGAACCAGTCGGCGGGACCGGGGCGTGAAGGCTGCGAGCCGCTACGTTTGATCTCCATGGTGCGTGTGCCTCCGATGTGATCTTAGCCGTGGAGCGGGGAACAAGGGAACGAGGGAACGAGGGGGCTATAGGTCGGTCGATTGCAGACTGCGGGAACCTGTATTGTGGCCGGATCGTATGCGGCCCGCTGCCGGTAGCGAGGATGGAGCGATCAGGTCAGAGGGCGGAGACGACCTGCTGGGCCAGGGTCTTCTCCATTGCCTGTTTCTGATCGAGGGATTCCTCTCCATATACCGCAACCTTGAACGCGACGGATCCCTTTTTGACGATGAGGCCCACGTTGTTGCCAGCGGCGAGGTAATAGGCATTATCGCCAATGCCGCTTACGGGGATGACAACAATTGCCGGAGTGACCTGCTGCTTGCCGGCCTCGAAGTAGGAGGGCCCTTGAACGACGAGCGCCACGGATCCACCGCCGGCCGTGTTCCACGTACAAGTTGTCTTGATTGTCGGCTCCAACCAGACGCCAGTACCTACGGTCACACCGATCACAGGGCCGATTTGCGCAGTAGTAAGAAGAGAACAGGCATCACTTGTGGAGGGAGCGGCAACGGCAGGGACAACTGCGGCGCAGAGGGTGAGACTGGCGGCAACGATGAAACTGGCGCAAGTTTTGCGTGCCATGGGTCGAACCTCCTTTTTGGGGGTGTGGCGCGGTTAGTGTACTACCAGCGGGGGAAGAAAGACAGGGAGCGAGGGAGCGGGGGCAAGGGAACAAGGGGACAAGAGAACAGAGAGTGGACAGAGAACAGTGGACAGTGGACAGAGAACAGAGGACGAGGGAACAAAAGAGCCGGCTGTTTAGAAGTCGTGGTGGCGGTCGATGAAAGTGGGGATTTCGGCGGGCGCGCCGGGGAATGGCTGCTGGCCGGAAGAGGTGAGGTTGTCCTGCTCGGTTTGCGCGCGGAGACGGGCGACGGCGAGCCAGTTGTCTTTGTGGGGCTGATCGGAGAGCCAGGGAGGCAGAGGCATGGAGAGATAACGACTGAGAGTTTCAATATACGGCTCGTAAAGGGCGCGCATCTGGCCGAGGCGCTCACGAAAGGGGTCGTCGCGGGAGATATTGACGCCGCTCTCCATGAGCGTGTCGTGGATCTTTTGGCAGAGCTCGGGGGGCAGGCGGTCGGGAGCGTTGCGGACGGGACGAAGGCTGAAGATTTGCGCGAGATCAACGACCGCGTGCCGCGCCATGGCGAAAGTGAGTTGCGCCTGGCGCGCCTCAAATCCGCAGACACCGGCGATGAGCAGTGCCGATGTATCGAGGATGGCGGTGAGGGCGCTGAGCCAGCTTTGGTTGTTGTGCTGAGATCGGAAGTAGCAAAGCTGCGGATAGGAGATGTGGCTTTCGAGGAGTTCGGCAGACCAGCGTTCCCACTCGGCGAGGAGAGTGGAAAGAGCATGGTCGGCGCCCTGCTGGGAATGACGACGCATGAGCTCGGTGGCGGTGGGCGGAGAGCCGGCGCGCGCGTCGAGGAGCGCGATGCTGACTTCGCGGCGGGAGAACGCGCCGTAGAGGACGGGGAAATAGCCCATGACAACGGCGAGAAAACCGAGGCCGGTGCCGGACTCCAAAATAACGAGCATGCGAGCCCAAGGACTGTGCGGGGTGACGTCGCCAAGGCCGAGGGTGAAGATGGTGGTTCCGCTGACGTAAAGGTCGGAGTAAAAGTTGGAGGGCTGGCTGGCATCGTTGAAAGGGCTGCCCATGGAATAGAAGATGAGGGCGAATCCTACGACCATGGTGGATGCCCAGACCATGAGCAGAAGAATTAAGGAGAGTGGGCCGAAAAAGCTGAGGGCAGTTTCGCGCTTTCGGGGACTGTGCATGCGGCGAGCGAGGAAGAGCCACGGTCTCCAGGTGACGATGTAGAAGAGGCGGGTGAGACGGAAACGGCCGGAGGCGCGGCGCGGCAGGATGATGGTCTGGAAGGCGTCAAGCAAGACGATGCAAACGCAGAGAATGCCGGCGATGAGGGCGGCGACGCGCATGGGACCTCCTTCCATTGGGTGGCCATGGGGATGCGAAAGAGCGGCCGCTGCTTGCATTGTATGAGAACAGGGAGCGAGGGAGCAGGGAACGAGGGAACAAGGGAACAGAGACGTTTTCGGCGGTGAGCGAGCGGGTGAGGTTAGAGGTGCTGGGCGATGGAGATGAGGACGGTGGCGGTATTGCCCGAGGCGGCGATGCCGAGAAGGTTGGTGGCGATGCCGGAAAGCGAAGCGGGGATGAAGGCAACTGAGCCGTCGATGGCCGAAGTGGCCGTGGAGGACTGAGTGGAAAGGAGCGCGCCCGGCGAACAGACAGCGTGAGGGGCGCATAGCGGCGCCCATGCGTAGAGAGCCTGATAGAGCGTGACGGTGCCGCCTGCCATGGGGTTGCCATCCATGTCGAGGAGGCCGAGGGCGATCTGGCTGGGTGTGCCGAAGGACGCGAGGGATTGGTTGACGCCGGAGATGGGCTGAAGTATTGCGTATTCCGGGCGGGCTCCGGAGGCGGAGAAGGCAACGCATTGGCTGGTGCCGTTGAGGCAGGCGTTGATGCTAACGGTTTGGCCTTCGGCGAGGGGGCCGACGGTGAGGGTTTTGGATGCGATGCCGGAGGTGGTAGTGAGCGCGGCTGCAGAGCCTTGGGCGGAGATGCCGCCACTGGAGGGAGTTTGCCAGGCGACGGATTGGTTGGCAAGAGGAATGCCGTTGGAGAGAACGAGAGCCTGGACGGTCCAAGTGAAGGTGGCGCCGGCGGCGAGGGAAAGCTGCGGTGTCAGGGCGGACAAGACGGGCGGGGTCCCGCCAACGAATTGCGCCTGGAGGCTGGAGCCATTGGTTAGCGAGGCAGTGATTGTAGACCAGGAGCCATTGTTGGCGATGACATTCATGTTGGCGCGGCCGTCGCCTGTGGCCACGACGGAGCAAACGGGAAGTCCGCAGGCGAGAGTGGCTGTGCCAGCGGTAACGGTGTAGATGACAGTGACACCGCCGGCGGGAGCGAGATTTGCGCCGAGCGCGGTGACGGTGAAGGGAATCGGCACACCGATGGGAACGGTGCCGGAGGGCGCAGTGACGATGGTGAGCGCGTCGCCCGAGCCGGAGTCGTAACTGATGCCGGAGGGAAGGACGGCGGCGGCGTAGAAGACAGGCCGGTCGTCGACTTCGACGTCGACCGAGCCGGTGACGCCGGCGGCCGCGGGCGGAGCGATGGCGGTGATCTGGCTGGGCGAGATGCTGGTGACAACCGCGGGGCGGCCACCGACGAGGACCGTATCTGCAAGGCGAAAACCCATACCCTGAATGGTGATGGGGCCGCCGGAGGAAGGAAGGCGCGCGGGCGAAACGGAATCGGCGTAGAGGACCCAGCCGTTGTAGGCGTAGTCTGGGCGGCCGTCGCCGCGGAGATCGGCGATGGCGAAGCGGACAATGTCGTCGCCGTTGGTGGCGACACGCAGCCAGGTTTCCCCGGGAGCGTTGCCGTTGAGGCCGGGGGCAGCGCCGACGGGTGTGGCACCAACGGGATCGAATGCGTCCCAGACGCCGATGGAGGGCATGGCCTTGGAATTAGAGGGCGAGCCGGATTCATCGATAGCCTGGGTGACGATGGTGAGGATGCGATTGCCGCGGACAGGGAAGGCGAACCAGTCGCTTTGGCCGACTTGGCTAAGTCGACCGACCCAAAGACCGCCCGTCGGGATAACCCGCGGCTGGGCCTGGGCGCCGATAGCGTCGTTGAAGCCGGCGGCAGACGAGCCAGAGGCGGTGACGGCGATGGTTTGCGCGCTGCCTGCA
>CAWJDG010000017.1:0-10817 GCA_963841365.1 uncultured Acidobacteriaceae bacterium | reverse complement strand
CACGGTGCAGGAAGGCATGGAAGTCAGCACCAACACTGAGCGGCTCAAGAAGCATCGCCACCTGATTCTCGAGATGCTGTTTGCCGAGCGCAATCACGTCTGCTCAGTCTGCGTCTCCAACGGCCACTGCGAACTGCAGACGCTGGGTCAGGAGCAAGGGTTGACGCACGTTCGGCTGCCCTATCGGAATCCCGACCTGCAAGTGGACGCATCGCACGAGCGATTCACGTTGGACCACAACCGCTGCATTCTTTGCACACGATGCGTGCGCGTCTGCGCCGAGATTGAGGGCGCGCATATATGGGACGTGATGGGCCGCGGCACCAATTCGCTGATCATCTCCGATCTGCACCAGGATTGGGGAAGCTCAGCTTGCACTCGCTGCGGGAAGTGTGTGCAGGTATGTCCCACTGGAGCTCTCTTCGACAAGAGCAAGATCGGCTCCGATCATCCCAAGTATCCCGATTTTCTCCCCCTACTGAACCTGATGAGGGAAGCGCAATGAGCAAACTGAAACTTGCGACAGTCTGGCTGGACGGATGTTCCGGCTGCCACATGTCTTTTCTCGATATGGATGAACGGCTTCTCGAACTGGCAGAGGTCGTCGACGTGGTTTACAGCCCCCTCGTCGACACCAAGGAGTTCCCTGACGATGTGGACATCACGCTGGTTGAGGGAGCCGTCGCCTCTGTCGATGACGAGAAGAAGATCAAGAAGATTCGCGACCACAGCAAAATGCTGGTGGCGATGGGCGACTGCGCGGTGACCGGCAACGTGCCTGCCATGCGCAATCCCATCGGTCCCGAGGCAATTCTGGAGCGAGCCTACATCGAAACCGCCAGCGCACAGGCACAGATTCCCTGCGTGGTGGTGCCCAAACTGCTGCGGGTGGTTCGTCCGATTCACGAGTTTGTGAAAGTGGACGTCTTTTTGCCTGGTTGTCCGCCCTCGGCCGACACATTTCACACCACGCTGACGGCGTTGGTGAACGGCGGCCCGCTGGATATCCCAGCCCTTACGCGATTTGGAGCATGAGTTATGAGCCAGACCATCACCATCGATCCGGTAACACGCCTTGAAGGACACGGCAAAATCACCATCCAGCTCAACAGCCAGGGCGAAGTGGAGGGAGCGCATTTCCACGTGACGCAGGTGCGCGGCTTTGAGCGCTTCTCTGAAGGCCGACCGTTCTACGAGATGCCCAGCCTGATGGCGCGCATCTGCGGTATCTGCCCGGTTTCGCACCTGATTGCATCGGCCAAGGCATGCGAGGCGATCATGTCGGTGCGCATTCCGCACACCGCCGCGCAACTGCGGCGCATGTTGAATCTTGCGCAAATGGTGCAGTCGCACGCGCTGAGCTTCTTCTATCTCGCCTCGCCCGATCTGCTGTTGGGCATGGAGTCCGATCCAAAGATGCGCAATATTCTGGGTGTGGCCGCAGCCAAGCCGGAGTTAGGCCGCGCAGGCATCGCTCTGCGCCGCTTCGGGCAAAGCATCATTGAGATTCTCGGCGACAAGCGCATCCATCCTGGATGGGTGGTGCCGGGCGGTGTCACGGAGCCACTGGAGCCGGCAAAGCGCGACAAGATCCTGGCCATGATTCCGGAGGCCTACGCCAACGTCGGCATGGCGCTGGGCGCATACAAGCAGATTGCGGACACGTTCAAGGCCGAGATCGAAGTCTTCGCCAACTTCCCGTCGAACTACATGAGCCTCGTCAACGAGGATGACTCGATTGAGTTTACCGATGGCGCGCTGCGGCTCGTTGATGCCGCGGGAAAGACGATCGAAGATGGCATGACCGCGACGAGATATGCCGAAGTGATCGGCGAGGCCGTTGAGCCTTATAGCTACACAAAGTTCGCTTACTACAAGCCGATTGGCTATCCCGATGGCAGCTATCGCGTGGGGCCGCTGGCGCGGCTCAATATCGTGAAGAGCATGGGCACGCCAAAGGCCGAGAAGGAACTCGCGGAGTTCAAGCAGCTTGCGGCGGGGCCGGTCGCAAGCTCGTTCCACTATCACCATGCGCGGCTGGTTGAGATGCTCTACGGCGTAGAAAAGATCGAAGAGATTCTTAGCGATCCGAGGATTCTTGACAAGCATGTACGCGCCACGGCCGGCGTCAATCGGCTTGAGGGTGCGGGCCAAGCCGAAGCTCCACGCGGCGTGCTGCATCATCACTACAAAGTGGATGAAAACGGCAAGATGACCTGGGCTAACCTGGTGATCGCCACGGGCCAGAACAACAAAGCGATGAACCTGGGTGTGCTGCAGGCCGCAAAGCACTACGTGAAGGATGGCAAGTTCACCGAGGGCGTTTTAAACCGCATCGAGGCAGTAGTGCGAACCTTCGATCCTTGCTTGAGTTGTTCGACACACGCCACGGGACAGATGCCGCTCGAGATTACGCTGGTTTCGGCGGATGGCGAAATCGTGGATCGTGTGGCGCGTTCATGACGCGCGGAATTACCGTCGGTTGTGGCATCCCAGGTCTCAAAAGCGAGACCTGGGGCATCCCGGCGATGAGCGAACAAAGGCCACATGCGATGAAGAACGATGGCAGATTGAACATGAATTCCGCGAATGCCATGACCATCAAGCCGGCCGAGTGCCTGGTTCTCGCCTGCGGAAATACCCTACGCAGTGATGATGGAGTTGGGCCCAAGCTTGCGGAATGGGCAGCGGAACGGTTTCGCGACGACAGTCACGTGCGCGTGGTGGCACGTCAGCAGTGGACACCCGATCTTGCTGAAGACATCGCAACTGCTAATTCTGTGCTCTTTATCGATTCCTTAGTCGGCACCCTCCCCGGTCGAGTAAGTCTGACCGCGGTTGCATCAAATCGCGGAAGCGGGGAAGCCGCAACGCACCACGCCGATACGCATCACATGGCTGCGCACGAACTTCTTGGACTCACGCGAAGCCTCTACGGTTCCATTGCGGCGCACGCCATGCTGCTCACGGTCGGCGCGAGTTCGACGGAGATGGGTGAGGGATTCAGCGCGCCGGTCGAAGCCGCGCTGCCGAGGGCGCAGGGCGTGTTGGAAAAGGCCGTGCTGCGATTTATTGAGAGCTGAAGCGACTTGACGAACCGTTATGCGGGATACGTGCTAAGCTTTGATTGAGGTTAATCAACGTTAATCAATGAAAACAGTCAGCAGAATTCCCATCACAAAGGCCCGGATCAACCTGGGTCAAATTGCGCGGCGGGCACACAATGGCAGGGAGTACTTCATCCTTGAGAAGGATGGGATCCCGGTCATCGGCATCATGGCCGCCGATGAACTCGAAGACTACCTCGAGCTGCGAGACAACAAGGTGAAGGCCTCGATTGCGAAGAGCGCCAGGGATTGCGCGCACGGGAAAGTGAGGCCAGCTCGCCAACTACTGGCGGAATTAAAGCGCACTGCGGCGAGGAAGACGGCGTAGCAAGAAAGGGCCATGGTTCACTGTCCACACGACGTCCTCTTTCGACCGGTTGCTGAAGAAGCTAGCGCGCGCTCACTCCGACCTGGCCGACGATCCGTACAACAAGAGCCGTAGACATCCGATCAGAAAGCTAGAAAATGCGTCGGCGGGTGAAGGCCAGTACCGACTGCGCTCGGGACGATTTCGCTTTCGCTACGATATTGAAGGCCGCGTGGTCGTGCTTCACTATTTCGGGCTGCGGCGTGAGGATACCTACTGAAGTGTTGAATCTGCATAACTTTCAGTTCTGCGCGCCAGCCTGAATCGCCATATTGAACACCGGATCGCGGCCCGCAAGAAGATCCGCGCTGCTCATGCTGGCCGGAATGTCAGGAGCCAACGACGGGCCATCCATTCCTTTATCAGCGGCAAAATACTTTGTGGAATAGCCGATGACGAGTTTCGAGCTCGGCAACGTGAGAAAGTTGACTTCGCCATAGGAGCCTGGTTTGCCGCCCGTTGGCTCACCAACGAATGTTGCGTGCAGTTGCATCTTCAGACGCATCGCGTTCATCAGGGCCGCAGAAAATGTTTGAGGGCCGATGAGAACATAGATCTTACCCTTCCATTGTGGATGCGCATTCAGTGCATCCAGGAGCGGATGGATGACACGTGAATCGCCACCCCCGTTCGGTCTCAAATCGATCACCACGCGCCGGACTGGCTTTGAGTCGAGATCGGACATCATGGAGCGCACGAACTCGGTGAAGGGGATCCTGGGGTCTTCGGCACAAACCTTGTATTGGATATACGCCGTTTGGGAACTGTTGAAGTAGCGGTACCAGTAGTTGCGACTCCTCTGCGTTTCGGTCATCTTAAGCGGATTCGGTATCTGGAGCGCATCGATCAAGTTGATCAATGGCTTCGGATTCTCGAAAAAGGGTAGTTTGACCTCGAGCGGCGTGTCGCGGGGACGATCCAGCGTGAGGGTAACGTATCCGTCCGTATCAATCAGGTGCAGCGCGTCCAGAACGGGCCGAAGTACCATCCGCATTGGCGCATGCGATCGTAAGCATGGCTCGTTTTCGCAGGAGATGAACGGCGCAAGATCATTTTGCAGGTCTTCGGCTGACATGGTACCGAACCTCAGGACGCGCAGCCCCAGCGTCTGCTTGAATGCGGGAGTCGCCGCGATCACGATCAAGCCGTCCGACAGCCAACTGAAATCCACCGGCAAAGTGAGTTCGAAGCCCATAGACCTGGGCATATCCACAAATGTGTGAGCGACGTGAGCGCTGGCCACAATGCGCGCCAGCTCAAGCACGATTTCCGCGTCAGAGCGCTGGCCGACACTCTGCTTGAGATCGGCGATCTCCGCGTTGAATTTCTTTTTGGGATAGAGCTTCTCGAAATCGAGCTGGCCACGCGAAATCGTCGCGCCGCCCTCATCGACGGTTGAACCGTGGGCTGAAAAGCCCTGAACAAACGCGTCTATGTCCTGCTCCCAGTGGGCCTGTCGGGCGGCCGACGCGTCAATTGCCTGTGCGAACACACAAGCGGGCCAGCACACAAGCAGCGCAAACAACAATCGCCTTTTCATTGCGCCGCCGTGGTAGTAAACTCTGCGCGGCTCAATGGGAAGATCCGCTAGCATCTTGTTTTCAACCATCGCTTGCCTCAATGAGAAACGCGGCTACACCGGAATGGTGCAACCGCGTACTCGGTGAATCGATCGGCTTGACCTAAAAAGCCGCCACCGTTTGGCGCAAGCTATACGAGCTGAGCGTCTTGATGTAGTTGCCACGGTCGTAGGGCGAAGTGTCGGGCACGGAGCGGCGGCTGAGGCAGCCGCGCGTTTCGGCGAGCGATGCATACTCGCGCTTATCCAACCAGTAGCGCAGGTCGGCCAGTACGCGGGCGATGTGGTCGATGCCATGAATGTGCAAGGCCGAGACCATCATGGCAACGCTGCCGCCAGCCATGATCGCCTTCAACACGTCCTCAGAGGAGTGAATGCCGCCGGTGATGGCGATATCGCCTTTGAGATGACCGTAGAGAATCGCCGCCCAGTGCAGGCGCGGCAGCAGTTCCGACGGCGTGGAGAAGTGGAGCGTGGGCCGCACTTCCAGCGCCTCAATATCGAAATCGGGCTGATAGAAGCGGTTGAAGAGCACGACGGCGCGCGCCCCCGCATTCTCAAGTTGCGCACACAGATGCGGCAAACTGGTAAACGACTGCGAGAGCTTGACGGCCACAGGAATCTTGACTGCCTTGCAAACGCTACCGACCAGCTCAAGCAGCAAACTTTCGACATCGGCTGAGGTTTGGCCGGGATCCGTCGCCAGGGCAAAGGTATTCAACTCGATGGCGTGGGCGCCGGCCTGCTCCATTTCTTTAGCAAAGCGAACCCAGCCGCCGCTGGTGGCGCCGTTCAGGCTGGCCATGATGGGAATGTCCACAGCCTCGCGCGCGCGCCGCAGGTGCTGAAGATAACCTTCGTGCGTCATGCGGTAGTCGCTGAGCTCGGGCAGGAAATTGAGAGATTCTGCAAAAGAATTGGTGCCGCGCGACAAATCCTCGTCCAGTGCCCCCGACTCGAGCGCCAACTGCTCCTCAAAGAGCGAGGTGAGCACGATGGCCGAGGCGCCGGCGTCCTCCATGTGGCGAACATTGTCAATCGATTCCGACAGCGGCGTGCTGGCGACCACGATGGGGCCGCTCAATTTCATGCCGAGATACTGCATGGAAATATCGGTCATTCTTCACCTCCGGCGGTGGTGGCCGCCAGCTTTTCCTGGGGCGTTTCTTCGATCTTTTCCGGTGGCGCGATGTGCGGCGTTTCTCCGCGACCCGGCATTGCCGCGCGGGCCGAGTAGACGCGCCACTGGCGCTCCACATCATCTTGAGCTTCCTTGAGCAGTTCCGCGGCCATCTCCGGATTGCCGCGCGCAAGCATGGTGTAACGAGCCTCGCGGTAGGCGAAGTCCTTGAGACGGATGGACGGAGCCTTGGAATCGAGCTGGAACGGATTCTTGCCCTCATTACGCAAGACCGGGTTGTAGCGCATCAGCGGCCAGTAGCCGGACTGCACGGCCAGCTTCTGCTGCTCCAGTCCGTGCACCAGGTCGTAGCCGTGGGCGATGCAGGCCGAATACGCGATGATGATCGACGGCCCGTTGTGCGCTTCAGCTTCCTGGAAGGCTTTGATCACGTGGCTGTCGTTGCCGCCGATGGCCACTTGCGCCACGTAGACGGAGCCGTAGCTCACGGCTTCCATCGCCAGATCTTTGCGGCTGTTTTGCTTGCCGCTAGCGGCAAACTTGGCCACAGCACCGCGCGGCGTAGCCTTTGAGGCTTGGCCGCCGGTGTTCGAGTAAACCTCGGTATCTAGCACGAGCACGTTCACATTTTTGCCGGAACCGAGCACGTGATCGAGCCCGCCGAAGCCGATGTCGAAGGCCCAACCATCGCCGCCGAGGATCCACACGCTCTTGCGAACCAATGCGTCGGCAATGGCCAGAAGATTTTGAACGTCGGAAGAGTCGTTGCCGGAGAGGCGCTCGCGTAGCTGGCTCACGCGCTGGCGCTGCTTGTTGATCTCTTCTTCGGTTTTTTGTGAGGCTCCTATCAGGTCGGCAGCCAGCTCGGCGCCGATGGCCGGCGCAAGACGGGTGACGAGCGTTTCAGCAAAGGACTTCTGCTGATCGAGGGCGGTGCGCATACCGAAACCAAACTCCGCATTGTCCTCAAAGAGCGAGTTGGACCATGTGGGTCCGCGGCCTTCCCCGTTGCAGGTGTAAGGGGTAGTTGGCAGGTTGCCACCGTAGATCGACGAGCAGCCCGTGGCGTTGGCGATATAAAGCCGGTCGCCGAACAACTGGGTGAGCAGCTTGATGTAGGGAGTTTCGCCGCAGCCCGCGCAGGCGCCTGAGAACTCAAAGAGCGGCTGCAGAAGCTGCAGATCCTTAACCTGCGTGTGCGAGAGTTTCGAGCGGTCGACTTCGGGCAGCGAAAGGAAATATTCCCAATTCTCCCGCTCCGGTGCACGCAACGGTTCCTGCGGCGCCATGTTGATTGCTTTCTTGCTGGCGTCGCTCTTGCTCTTCACCGGGCAAACTTCAACGCAGACGGTGCAGCCGGTGCAATCTTCAGGGGCAACCTGCAGCGTGTAGCGCTCCTGCTCCATGCCGCGCCACTTGGGCTTGGCCCACTTCAAGGTCGCCGGAGCCTTATCGCCGAGTTCGGCGTTGTAGATTTTGGCGCGGATCACAGCGTGCGGGCAGACCATCACGCATTTGCCGCACTGGATGCACAGGTCCTTGTCCCAGACGGGAATGAACTGCGCGATGTTGCGCTTCTCCCACTGGGCTGTGCCGGTAGGGAATGCGCCGCCGGCCGGAATCGCGCTGACGGGAATCAGGTCGCCCTTGCCTGCAGCGATTTGGCCGAGCACGTCGTGGACAAACTCGGGCGCCTTGCTGGAGATGGCTCCGGTGATGTCGAAGCTGGACGAAGCCGCTGAGGGCAGCTCGACTTTCTCGAGATGGGCCAGCGCGTGATCCACGGCGGCAAAGTTTTTCTGCACCACCGCTTCGCCGCGCTTGCCATAGGTCTTCTGGATCGACTTTTTGATCTGCTGTATCGCGTCCTCGCGCGGCAAAACGCCGCTAATGGCGAAGAAGCAGGTCTGCATAATGGTGTTGATGCGCGTGCCCATGCCGGCTTCGCGCGCCACCTTGTAGCCGTCGATCACATAGAACTCGATTTTCTTGCGCAGCATCTCTTGCTGAGTGCTGCGGGGCAGCTTGTCCCACACTTCGGCTGCGGAGTAGGGCGAATTGAGCAGGAAAACTGCGCCCGGCATCGCCGCTTCAAGCACGTCCATCTTCTCGAGAAAGCTGAAGTTGTGGCAGGCCACAAAGCTTGCGCGGGTAATGAGATAAGTGGAGCGGATGGGATTGGGCCCGAAGCGCAGATGCGACGTCGTCATCGAACCGGACTTTTTGGAGTCGTAGACAAAGTAGCCCTGCGCGTAATTCGGCGTCTCGCTACCGATGATCTTGATGGAGTTTTTATTGGCGCCCACGGTGCCATCCGAACCGAGGCCGTAGAAGAGCGCGCGCACGGTCTTGGGGTCCTCGGTGGAGAACTCCGGATCGTAGCTCAGGCTGCTATGGCTTACGTCGTCGTTGATGCCGATGGTGAAATGGTTTTTGGGGGAGGACTTGGTTAACTCATCGAAGATGCCGTTGACCATCGCCGGAGTGAATTCCTTCGACGAGAGGCCGTAGCGCCCGCCGATGACGGTGGGGATTTTTGCGAACGGCCCGCCGCGGAGGGCGGAATTCTCTGCCAGGCCGGTGACGATGTCCTGATAGAGCGGCTCGCCGGTGCCGCCGGGTTCCTTGCAGCGGTCGAGCACGGCGATTGACTTGACTGTGGCAGGCAGTGCGGCCAGGAAGGCTTTGCTATCGAAGGGCCGATAGAGGCGGACCTTGATCATGCCCACTTTTTCACCCTGGCGCACCATTGCGTCGACGGCTTCTTCAGCGGCTTCAGCTCCGGAACCCATGAGAATCATGACGCGCTCGGCATCAGGCGCGCCGTAGTAGTCGAACAAGTGGTATGAGCGGCCGGTCAGCACGGCAAAACGGTCCATCACCGATTGCACGATGCCGGGAACGGCGGCATGAAACGGCGTGCAAGCTTCGCGCGCCTGGAAAAAGACGTCGGGGTTCTGCGCCGTGCCGCGGATGAATGGGCGATCGGGCGTGAGGGCGTTTTTGCGGAAGGCGATGAGGTACTTGTCGTCGACCATTTCGCGAATGGTCTCGTCGCTGATGGGCAGGATTTTGCCGACTTCGTGCGAGGTGCGGAAGCCATCGAAGAAATGGATGAAGGGGATGCGCGATTCGAGCGTGGCGATTTGCGCAACTAGAGCCAAGTCGGCAACTTCCTGGACGGAATTCGAGGCGAGCATCGCCCAACCGGTGGCGCGGCAAGCCATCACGTCAGAGTGGTCACCGAAGATTGACAGCGCGTGCGTGGCCAGGGTGCGGGCCGAGACGTGCATCGTGGCCGGGGTCAGCTCACCGGCAATCTTGAACATGTTGGGGATCATCAGGAGCAGGCCCTGCGACGCGGTAAAAGTGGTCCCGAAGGCCCCGGCCTGCAGCGCGCCGTGCAGTGCGCCGGCAGCGCCGCCTTCACTCTGCAGTTCTTCCACGATAGGCAGCGCGCCCCAGATGTTTTTCTTCCCTTCCGAGCGCCACTGATCGGCCCACTCGGCCATCGGCGACGAGGGGGTGATGGGGTAGATGGCAACAACTTCGGAAAGGCGATAGGCAACGGAGGCCGCGGCCTCGTTCCCGTCCATAATCACAGTCTTTTGTTCACTCATTCGCTTGGCTCCACAACGCGGCTCTTGAGGAGGATCAGCCGCCACGTATGAGTCTCAACTTTGAAGGAGTTAGGGGCTGTGATGGGGGGCACACGGAGAGGTGGAAATCCCACTTTGTGAAACGATGTTCATATGGCGCAACGCGGTGTGGACAGGGCCGTGCCTGATGTTCGCGGCTGCACCCTTCCAAAACGGGGCGTAGGTGATTTCAGCGCAGTCTCCGCACACAACTCCTTTGGCAGCTCAAGCGCGCGCATGAGCACCGCCAAGCGCTGCAAGAGTGTTACCTGGAGTTCTCGATTCGCCTCTGCTACTTAGCCTTCACCGGGGTCGTTGGCCCGTCTGGGTTGCCGATGTCAGCGACGTTCTTCCAACTACCGTCGGCCTGTTTCATGTAGACCTCGACGTATTTGCCCTTCTCCGAGACCGCCTTCTTGGTCTTCGGGTCGGTGTACGTCGAGGTGTAGCTGCCGTCCGAGTAGGCCATATCGCCGGACTTTGAGACGACCACAGTGGCTGAGGGGGTCCAAGTGAGGGAGAAGTTCTTATCAGCCCGAAGTGGCTTGTAGCTGGATATGATGTTTGACTTACCGGTGACCACAGGCATGCCGGGAAGGAAAACCGATGCATCATCCGCATAGAATACAGTGATCTTATCGACATCCTTGGTCGACTCAGCCTGCAACCAGTCTGACTCCAATTGGCGAATTGCCATGGCGTCTGCGTCGCGAGTATCAGGGGGAGCTGGTGGTGTTGCCGGAGTGCAACCGGCAAGAAGAAAAGCGAGAGCAATGCTTGCCGGGAACAGCGCTTTTGTTTGCATATCATTCTCCTTTGGGGGGAGGAAGCCTGGCCGGAATTTCCATTTTGAGCTGGAAAACGACGCGATTATACTTCGCCCTTGCACATTCTTCACAGCGGAAAATGACTTGGTCGCGCGTTTGGGAGACCGGCAATCCTCCACGAATTAATCAGGTTTGCCTCCTGACAGACAACGCGAATA
>CAWJDG010000016.1:0-11594 GCA_963841365.1 uncultured Acidobacteriaceae bacterium | reverse complement strand
GTAGAGGAGAATGCTTCACCGCGCAGCAAGCGCGTCACGAGGCGAACGCGGTCGGTGAGTGAGACGGGAGCCGAGTCCTCGCGCGGCAGGGAGCCGTGAAAGTGGCCCGCGCCAGTGATGCTGGCGACGAGGAGCGCATTATGGATGCGAAGGCCGCCGCCCACGGCAACGGAAATGCGGTCAGAGGCACGATCGACAAGGCGAGCAAGCATTGCGGCGCCCGCAACCACATCAGAAGCGCCACCGGAGGTGAGAACACGATGGCAGCCAGCGGCGATAACATCCTCGAGGGCGTCCTCCAAATTAGGAGTGGCATCGAACGCCCGGTGGAATGTGAATTCGAGTGGATGCGCCAATTGAACGAGTGCGCGAGTACGTTCCACGTCAACGGCGCCGCCGGGGAGGAGTACACCAACAACCACACCTGCGGCACCGATGCTCCGAGCATATTCAATCTCCTTGCACATGACGGCGAACGCCACTGCGTCGTAATCGAAGCTTCGGGAGTGAGGCCGCACCAGAATGTGAACGGGTATTTTGCAGGAGCTCACGACACTATCGATCAGCGACCGCGGAGGCGTGAGGCCGTCCACCGCGAGCGTGGTGCAGAGCTCGATGCGATCCGCTCCACCGTCCTGCGCGGCATGGCATGCTTCAAGCGTCTCAGCAGAAATTTCGAATACGATTGGGCGGCCCAAGAGAAGTACCCTCGAAGAATCGATTCCCGAATAGCCCCCATTTCTGAAGGAAAGCTATCGCTAACTTTAACAAATAAAGTACGACTCCCACATCACAGAAAATTGCCTTGTTGGCGGTGGGAACCCCGCCCGTCATTCGTGTGCTTAGACCCGGGCGCGCGATCAAATTTACCATTCACTTGCCATTGTGTTTCGTCAAGGAACTGGGATCCGCAGAAAAGGAAATGAAGTTGACCTAATGTAAACTGCAGTCACGAGTTAGCTCAGCTTTATGAGAAGGCAGGCAAGTAGGGGAGGCACGAAACATGGGAGTTCGGTTGAAGGATATCGCTCAGGACCTTGGGCTTTCGGTCGTAACCGTCTCAAAGGTCTTGCGCGATCATCCGGACATCGGCGAGGGAACACGGAAACGTGTGCTGAAACGAATGAAGGAGCTGAACTACCAGCCGAACCTTGCTGCGCGCTCCCTAATCACCGGCCGGACCTGGACAATTGGGCTGATTGTGCCAGATTTATTGCACCCATTTTTTGCGCAAATTGCCAAGGCCACTTCAGTGGAAGTCCGCAGAAAGGGTTACAGCCTCTTCATTTCTTCGTCGGACGAGGATCCTGAGCTGGAGCAGGAAGAAATCGCCCAACTCCTGGCGCGTCGAGTCGATGTGCTGCTGATCGCCTCGACCCAGTGGACAGTTGAGAGCTTTCGGCGGATTGAGGAAGAGAAGATCCCATATGTCTTACTAGATCGGCAGTTTCCAGGGTTCGAGGCAAATTTCGTCGGGGTGGACGACACGGCAGTCGGAGTTCTGGCGACTACGCATCTGATCGAGCAGGGGTGCAAGCGCATCGCACACGTCCGAGGACCCGAAATCAGCACAGCACTGGGGAGGTTGGAAGGCTACAAGCAGGCATTGGCCGCGCACAATATGACCCCGCTACCGGGTCATGTTGTCTCTATCGGCCCGTCAGGAGACCACGTGGGAGACAAGGCAGGCTATGCGGCGACGGTAAAGCTGCTCGCAAACAGCAGTCGGCCCGATGGGATTTTCTGCTTCAACGATCCGGTGGCTTTGGGAACGATGCGGGCGATCTTGGATGCCGGGCTGCGGGTTCCAGAGGACGTGGCAGCAGTAGGATGCGGGAATCTGTCGTATTCGGATTTTCTTCGCGTACCGCTTTCGTCGGTGGACCAGAACAGCAAGATGATTGGAAAGATTGCAGCTACAATGGCATTGAAGCTTGCGCAAAGCAAAGGGCCGAGCCGTCCGAAAAGCGCGCTGGTTACACCGCAACTTGTGGTGCGTGCCTCCAGCCTGCGTAGCTGACCGAGCGTTCCTGTGCAGACCTCAGTGAACAAGTTCAATCCGTCGTCGCAGTGCGGGAAAGTGGGAGCGCGTCAGCGCTTCCAAGCCGCAGGCGTCTTTATGTGCCGTGCATGTTCGACAGTTTGAGGGTGCAAGTCCCTTATCCAACCTGATGGAGGTGAAGGATCAGCAAAGCGCAAGGGCGTCGTCGCGAGGCGGGGTCTGAAGGAAGCGCAGAGCAAAGGCGTGCGTCGATGGACAAAAACCGGATACGAGGCCATCACCTGCGGGCGAGTTGGCAATGAGCAGCAAAGCCCATATCTATCAAGGCGGGTGGCGGTAAATCCGGCGGCGGTGCGCCGAAGGCGGTCGAACTTACCACGGGAGATCTGCTGCATGCCGTGGATTCACGACTGGAGAGGGAGCGATCCCTTTTGACCGTGCAGCAGAAGTCAGCAGAAGGCATAGTAGTCCATGGCCGTGCGCCTTTTCGCGGCCGAGCCGACCGAGTGCATGTGCATCGAATGCAGAGTTCCCATGGAGCAAGGTGACCATTCCAATTGCTCTATTGAGCTGCTCTCGTGCCCTGAGCATCGCGATGCACAAATGCGCGCGATGGGGTACGATCCCCGTTACGTCCTGCCCTCTCGACCCGAAAGTGAAGAGCAATCCGCGATGTTCAAAGATGCGGACGGCAATCCTATCGCCGGTTTTTGCTTATGGTGCAACCGAGATTTCTACCCCATCGAAGAACACAACGAGCACTTTGCCGATGGTGCAACCGCATGTCCAGTTTTCCGGCTTCTGAAGGATGAAAACTGTATGCCCCCAGTGCTCCAGAAGATGTTCGAAGATGCAGGCTTTTTCGACGATGAGGCTATGAAATGACCAATGACGATTCGTTTGAGCCCCGAGTGGGTGTTTTTTGGCTCTTCCGGCAGAAGCTGATCATCGACGCTACGCGCCTTTTCGCTGCCGAAAAATACGGCGATTGCCTGACCCATCCGGGGAGCCACATCAAATACTGGACCTCGCTGCAGCGGCGAGGCGTCGTACCAAAGGAAATCGAGTACGAAGAGCAGCCACGCGGCAGAGTCGTTTATCACACCCCGACGAATCGTTTCACACTCTACGCCGACCAATGCGTTCTGGATCGCCCCGAGTTCATTCAGTGGATCCTGACGCAGATGCACCTGCCGGCGGGCATAACCGATTTGAGCAAGGACCTGCATTACCGCTGCGCACGGTGTCTAGCTCGCTCTGCGAAACATGAACGTTGAACCCGGCTTTTCCAAGTCTGACTGATTGGCTGTCAGTCAGACCACTCACAAACCCCACAAGGGACGCCCGGATGCGACACCCGCACTGTGCAAGTTGTGTGCGACATCCTTTCAAAGGAGAACCCGCCTTGGCGGGAAAGTTCGGTCAAATCGTCGCTCGCGGCACCTGTCGCTGGCTGGTGCGTGTCTCTCTGGGGCGCGATCAGGACACCGGCCGGCGCAAATGTCTGAACCACACCGTCCACGGCGACTTTCGCGCTGCACAGCATTACCTCAATGCGCGGTTCGAGAAGCATGAGCGGGCAAGAGAACTCGACAGTGTGTGCTTGGCGCTCAACCAGTACCTCGACTGCTGGCTCGAGCTCGCTGCTCAACCCAAACTGCGAGCCAAAACCATCCGCGATTACCGAACGTTGCTCAGCCGCTACCTTCGGCCCTCGCTGGGCGAGCGGGAACTCTTGGGGCTCACGCCGCCCGATTTGCAACGCGTGGTTCGCGTCATGCACGAAAAAGGTCTGTCGGCGAGAACCATTCAATACACGCATTCCGTTCTCCGCGCCGCGCTCGAGCAGGCCGTTCGCTGGCGGCTGGTGATTCTTAATCGTCTGCGAGCTGTACGGAGCCTCTCGAACGGCACCCTGGGCATTCTCGATCCGTCTGGCCAGATCGTGCGTCGCCTCACAGAGAGACGCGTTCCTCAGCCTGAAAGAATTGGCCAGTGCAGTCAAATGCGGTAGCCCGATACCTGCTAAGCCGGCAGGATTTGTCCCGGAACTCACCTGCAGCGCCATTCCGGTTCGGCTGAATTCGCGATACAGAGCGGCAGCCACTATCCCCGATTGAGGAGGAACCGACTCCTTACCAAGTCGGTACGCGTGGATGTCGCCAGCAGCTGCAAGCTTACTGCTTGAGCCGGTAGTGGTTGGCTACCAGATGATCGGAATCATGCCCGACTTCTTAATCTGCTTATTGTGGGTGACGAGTTGGATCCCTTCAACCAGCGCAGTCGCTCCAATCAAACGGTCCTGAGGATCCTTCGGATACGGATTTGGGAAACTAACCGCGCGCGCTGCGATCTCTGGCGTAATGGGAAGCACCGTCATTTTGGAAGCGCACAGGCGGACGAAGGATTCGACGCTAAGAGTGGTTTTTACCCGCCCCTTTTCGGCAAGCCATGCCAACTCCAGAAGAGTGATTCCTGCAATCGCGAGTCCACCTTGAATGCGAGCGGCGCGGATGACTTCTTTCGCGCGTTTCGACAGTTTGTCCGGTTCAAAAGCAAGCCAGATGACGATATGAGTGTCGAGAAGAATCATTCTGGCAGGTTCCAATCCGAGACGGGAATCGTATCCTCTATGTCTCCGACAATGCGGCCCTTTCCTGCCAGGAATCCGAAGATTTCGTCTTCATCGGATTCAACCGGGATGATTTGAACAACTGGTTTCCCGTGCTTTGTGACAACCACAGGTCGACCGCTTTCGGCGACCTGCTCCATTACTGCGAGGCACTGCGATTTGAATTGGGCGGCCGGAATCTTCTGCATGAGATACTCCCATTAATATGACCATAATATTATGACCACTTTAGAAAAGCAAGGTTCTGGACGGAAGCGACGGCCTCATAACCGGCATTCACCTGCCGCTTCCCACCTCTTCTTCGCCGGGTAGCAACAAAGCGCTGTATCGAGTGGAAGCAAACCGCTGTATCCAGCAGCGGTCGCCCACGGTGATCGCCCCCTAACTCGACCACGTCGGCTTTTTGCGCTTCACAGCAGCGTTTCCCTACCTAAAGGAACTCAGGCCGGCGGTCGCACTTTGCAGGGTGCTCGTCGGGGCGATTGCGCGTGAGCTTCGAAAGCAAAACTGAACGAAAGGGAAGGGAAACGAAAGTTCGGGACCATCACGGCATGATCGTCCGCCAGCCGGAACATCTCCGCGATGTCAATGCTACCTCAGCTTCGATCTCGAAGTGCGCGACCACGGCACGGACGTCAAGGGCGGAGTAAAACCTGGCCCCTTCACAACTGCGCTACACTAACAACCTCACTGGTACAGAAGATCGGGCAGACCACATCGCAGCAGTGGCAATTGACGGTATATACTGTCGCCGCCGGGAGAGCAAAATGGAAATTCCGGCTGAAGACGAGGAAATCACAATTACTATCGGGACGCTTTGACCGCAGGGAGACGACAGCTCATCGGCCCGCATGGAACCGGAAAAAGCGCTGACGCATGCAAGCTACACAAGCACCGGCCAAGGCACCAGAAAAGAACCTGAGTGGTTTGTCATGAGGCGAATAAGCCAACAGATTCTCTTTGTGTACTGGGTTGCTGTGAGCACGATTTTTGCAGCTCATATCGCGGCTTCCTATTGCGCCCGAATGAAAGGTTAGTCTTGCGAATTCTAGTTGCTGGTGGTGCCGGATACGTCGGAAGCCATACTTGCAAAGCGCTCGCGCGCGCAGGTCACGTTCCAATCGTGATCGATGATCTCAGCACCGGGAACGAATGGGCGGTTCGATGGGGAGTGCTGGTGCGGGGCAATATCGGAGACGAAAGTCTGGTGACTCGGATACTTCGGGCTGAGAGGATCGACGCCGTCATGCATTTTGCAGCCAGTGCATACGTCGGTGAATCGATGGTAGAGCCGCAGAAGTACTTTAAGAATAACGTCGTTAATAGTTTGAGTCTTCTGGATTCTATGCTTAGAACTGGAGTCAAAAGGATCGTCTTTTCCTCGACATGTGCCACATACGGCGATCCGCAACGCCTCCCGCTTGAGGAATCCCATCCGCAGATTCCGGTGAACCCCTATGGGGAGTCGAAGCTATTTATCGAGAGAGCGATGCGGTGGTATGGAGAAGCGTACGGGTTGCGTTGGACAACTCTGCGCTATTTCAATGCGGCTGGTGCTGACCTTGATGCCGAAATCGGGGAAGCGCACGATCCCGAGCCACACCTCATTCCGCTGGTTATCCAGGCGGCAATGGGTGAACGTCCCGAGGTATGCATTTTTGGAACAGACTACGAAACCCCGGATGGCACCGCAGTCCGCGATTACATCCACGTAGAGGATTTAGCCCAGGCGCACATCTTGGCAATCGAACATCTGGCCCGGGGCAATGAGAGTAATGCCTTCAATCTTGGCACTGGATGCGGTTATAGCGTGCGCGACATCGTTGCGGCGGTTGAGAAGCACTCCGGGCAGAAAGTACCCTGTCGTGAAGGGGGCCGGCGACTGGGCGACCCCGAGCGTCTTGTTGCGGGCGCTGAACGTGCGCACCAAATCCTCGGTTGGAGGCTCGTTCACGACCTTGACTCAATTATTGCAACGGCATGGGCGTGGGAGATCCGCAAGTTGAGAAATCCGTCGCCAATTCTCAGAGGAAAGGAACACTAACTCAGATCCGGAATATTCCCCTCATTACGCAGCACCCAAACTTGATGATCGTCGGTAACTCCAGAAATCGAGCCTTACCCCTTCCCGTGGTCTGATGCGGAATAACACCATCGCACGCATTCAACGTCCAGCAGAGAAGGCAGTTTTTGTGAGCTTCGCCGAGTGATGACCGGTGCCTATGGGCGCAATGGTGTGCAGTTCCCTGCGGATTCCACTTCTCAAGAAACGTGCGAGCGCCGATAGGAAACCGATAGCGATTGGTTGCTTCAGCACAGCTTCTTGCGCCAATGGAACTCAAAAACTCGGTTGGTGGCCGGTTCACGGTCATGCTAGCGCCGGTGATGGGCCGGCCGCCTCGCCGGCGCTGCCAATCACCCCGCGCCTGAGTGCCCATCCGGTGCCGGCGCCCCTGCTGCGCTCTAGGATCGTTCCATTCATCCGCATTTCGGAGGCACTGTTGGAAGTTCATAATGTCCCGCATGGTCTGGATGTTGATAGACTTAGGGTACGGGTGAAAGCGATTCCAGCTGCATGTATCATGCGTCGGCGCGAAAAGGCTTTGAACGCTGTGTTCTCAACCGCACAAGGCCACTCCTCGTCGAACATGGGGTCGAGGCGATCCTCGGAGACCTTAAGCGAAGGAAACAGCCAGAATCAGGAATCCAGTGGACTGGGATTAAATCCATTCTCATCTCTTAGCTCAATGCCATCTTGGTCTCGATCGGGACGGCGTAATTCGAGGCGCGGTCCTTGCACAGTGCTCGATGGGCATCCCGCAGGCGCCCACGTGGTCGCTACACATCTCGATCGCATCGGCCTTCTTCGTTTCACGGCAGCGCTTCTCTGCCTCAAGAGACTCAGGCTGGAAACCGCACCTTTCCGGTGTTCGTCCACGCGATTGCGCGCGGGCGTCGAAAGCAGGACTGAACGGGGGAAAGGAAATGATAGTTCGGGATCATCACGGCAAGATCGTCCGCCAGCCTGAACATCTCCGCGATATCAATGCTGCCTCAGCTTCGATCTCGAAGTGCGCGAACACGACAGGGAACTGGACACGGAGCCCTTGACCCTCGACTAGTACCTCGACCCCCGGCTCGATCTCACTGCCCGGCCGAACCACAGAGACAAGTCCTACCGCGATTGCCAGCAGTGCGGTTCATCAATCGTGCCGTATCGAAATAGATCTGATTCATGGTTTGAGCACCAACATGCCGTTTTCAGAGTGCGATATCGGACATTGACAAAGCTCATCGATCGGCTCTGGCTTCATGGCAAGACAAATGAGTCCGCAATTGTAAGCGGCCATTAAATTGACCATTTCCGGCTCGACTTTCTCCGCAGCAATAGCAAGATCACCCTCGTTCTCGAGGCACTCGTCATCAACAACCGCGACCACACATCCAGTGCGAATCTGCTCGATTGCGCCGGGGACATGCGTGAACCCAGGCACTATTCATGAGGTAACCTCGCTTCCCACGCAGACGCTAGTCAATAGACCATTGGACATGGAGAATTCTAAGCGGCGAATAGTCTTTCACCGCCGCTTGCCTGGCTCATCTCGCGCTCGATCCAGCGATAGGTTTCTTCCATTCCGTCGCGGAGCCGGGTGGATGGCTCCCATCCAAGCCGGGCCAAAATCTTTGAGTTGTCACTATTGCGTCCGTTCACGCCTTTCGGCGCGCTGAGATCATAGTTGCGCTTGAGGCTTACGCCTGCGATCTCTTCCACAATGTCGACCAGCTGATTGATGGTTACGATTTTCACTGGAACCGAGATTGACTGGCTCCGCAATGTCGCTGTTCATGATCCGCTGTGTCCCGTCCATGCAGTCGTCGATATACATGAAGCTGCGCGTGCGCTTGCCGTCGCCCCAGATCTCGATTTCGTGCTTGCCGCTCATCTTCGCCGTCGATCACCTTGCGGCAGATCGCCGCCGGCGCCTTTTCCCGGCCGCCGTCCCACGTGCCCCAGGGGCCGTAGACGTTGTGAAAGCGCGCCACTCGCGTGCACATGCCGAAATCCTCTCGAAAGTGGCGGCACATGCGTTCGCTGAACAGCTTCTCCCATCCGTAGCCGTCCTCCGCCAGGGCCGGGTAGGCGTCCTCTTCCTTCAGCGCCACGGATTATCGGTATCGCGCTGCTTGTCGCCGTTGTAGACGCAAGCCGACGACGAGTAGAAATACCGTTGAACACCGGATTCGTGAGCGGCCTGGAGCATGTGGGTGCTGAGTCAGAACCGAGAGCATGCATAGCGCCTTGTTGCTCTCGATGAACCCCATTCCGCCCATATTCGCCGCCAGATTGAAGATCTGGCAGGCGCCCTCGGCGGCGCGTTCGCAGCTCTCTTCCAGGTTCAGATCCAGGGTGAGGTTCTCCACACCGTCCGTCACCTGGAACCATTTTGCGATCGGCTTTATGTCGACTGCCCGAATGACGTGGACACCGCGGCTCTGGAGCTCTTTGACGAGATGACCGCCGATGAAACCGCCTGCACCGCAAACTACTGCTCCAGGCGGCTGAACTTTGCTTCGCAACACCGATCCCTCCCAGCCCTATGAATTCTTGGCATGATACGAAGGTGCGAACCTCCGTTTGACTCGCACCCCAGTTGCGAGCTAGCTGAACTGTAGCGGCTCTAGGATTCTGTAGTTGTCAGCGTACTGTCATCGGATTGTCACAAATGGGTTCGTCCGGTGCGGAACAATCAGCGGCTCGCGCGTTGGGAATGCACGCTGGTAGTTGGAGGTCTCTAAAGCAGTTTCGGAAATAATGTGGCCGGCAAGAAACGTCTGCGACGGTCGTCGCTCCCTGATGGTTACTCCCACTCCGATGTCGTGAATGCGGATACGCGATTTCCGAAACCGCTGCAGGGCTGAGACGAGGAAACGCCGCCGGTTTGAGGAAATCTCATTTCTTCAAAGCGAGTACGGGCGCATTGCATGATCATTTTCTAGGGTGGACGCTGATTCCCGAAGTCCACGACATGACGTCAAGGCCGGGGTTGGACGGGACAACGAAGGCGTTGGATTGGTGATAATCGCCCATACCCATGCGGAGATCCAATCTCGGGCTCAGCCGAATTTGGACTCCGATATCCGACTGCAAACTGATATTTACATAGCTGGCGTTGGGTGAGAGCGCTTTCTGCGAATAGACGAGGAATCCGCCTTTCGCCATCAAGAACGGTTTGATGGCTTTGCCATCGCGCCAAAGCAATCGAAAGCCGATAGGCGTGATTCCAATTCCGGGCACAAGCTTCTTGTTTTTTGTGGATCCCGGTGTGCCATAGTAGGTCAATACGGCTGGCTCATCGAGCAGGACGAACGGTAGAAATTCTGCAACGTAATAGACCTGCGCCTTGAGGAGGCAGCCCCATGAATGGCGGTCGTACTCCACGCCCGATGTAAACAGTTTGCTGTCGCTGCCCTGAGCGAAGATCTTATAGTTGCCGAAAGAACCTTGCCCTTCATAGACCAGCTCGCTTTCGACCGGCCGTTTCTCGCCCAATGTTTTCGCAGCAGCACGTTCACTTTTGTCGACTGTACAAGGTGACTGGGCGTGCAGGGGCTGGTACGCTGAGAGGCCGAGCGCCGCCGGAAAGAAAAGGCTGCTTAGGAGAAAACTTCCGATCAAGCGGCGCTGAATTGGGCCTGGCCAATATGTGCGTGGTGCGAATTGGGGTTCGCGGCTCTGTTTCGCAGGCAAGCGATCACCTAAGTAAGACGTTGAGAAATTCTGGTTCGGACAGTGTTTAAAGTACAGGATCGAAGATCACGGTACAAGCAGCCGGGTCACCGAGGGGTATTCGGTCGAGGCAGGTAGTCGCCGCTCTAATTGGCCTCGGTATAGGTGTAGTTGTTGTAGAGGAAGGTTGAGCCGTTGATGAGCGTCCAGAGGCGCACGTAGACGGTGGCTCCGTTGGTGGGCAGGTTGACGGTGGTGCTGGTGCCGGACAGGGGTCCGATGTTGACCAGGTCATTGCCGCCAGGAGTGCTGCCGATCAGGAGATAGTAGCCGGTCACTCCACCGGAACCTGCACTCCAGGTGAAGGTCGTTGAAGCACCGGCCAACGTGCTGCCGGACACTGGACTGGTGATGGCGGCTGCGGAGACCGTGGCCTCGGTATAGGTGTAGTTGTTGTAGAGGAAGGTTGAGCCGTTGATGAGCGTCCAGAGGCGCACGTAGACGGTGGCTCCGTTGGTGGGCAGGTTGATGGTGGTGCTGGTGCCGGACAGGGGTCCGATGTTGACCAGGTCATAGCCGCCAGGAGTGCTGCCGATCCAGAGATAGTAGCCGGTCACTCCACCGGAACCTGCACTCCAGGTGAAGGTCGTTGAAGCACCGGCCAACGTGCTGCCGGACACTGGACTGGTGATGGCGGCTGCGGAGACCGTGGCCTCGGTATAGGTGTAGTTGTTGTAGAGGAAGGTTGAGCCGTTGATGAGCGTCCAGAGGCGCACGTAGACGGTGGCTCCGTTGGTGGGCAGGTTGATGGTGGTGCTGGTGCCGGACAGGGGTCCGATGTTGACCAGGTCATAGCCGCCAGGAGTGCTGCCGATCCAGAGATAGTAGCCGGTCACTCCACCGGAACCTGCACTCCAGGTGAAGGTCGTTGAAGCACCGGCCAACGTGCTGCCGGACACTGGACTGGTGATGGCGGCTGCGGAGACCGTGGCCTCGGTATAGGTGTAGTTGTTGTAGAGGAAGGTTGAGCCGTTGATGAGCGTCCAGAGGCGCACGTAGACGGTGGCTCCGTTGGTGGGCAGGTTGACGGTGGTGCTGGTGCCGGACAGGGGTCCGATGTTGACCAGGTCATAGCCGCCAGGAGTGCTGCCGATCCAGAGATAGTAGCCGGTCACTCCGCCGGAACCTGCACTCCAGGTGAAGGTCGTTGAAGCACCGGCCAACGTGCTGCC
>CAWJDG010000015.1:0-12361 GCA_963841365.1 uncultured Acidobacteriaceae bacterium | reverse complement strand
CAAGGCAACCAAGTTCATTCCTTGATGGGTAAAAGTGGCCGTGGCGCTGGCGCTGGGGCTTGGCACCATGGTGGGCTGGAAGCGCATTGTGGTGACGGTGGGCGAGAAGATCGGCAAGGAACACCTGACATATGCGCAAGGTGCGTGCGCGGAGCTTGTGGCGATGGGAACGATCATGGCCGCGGATAACTTTGGCCTGCCGGTATCGACAACACATGTGCTGAATTCCGGCGTAGCCGGAACGATGGCGGCCAACAAGAGCGGCTTGCAGTTCTCAACCATTCGCAATATTGCAGCGGCGTGGGTATTTACCCTGCCGGGCGCAGCGCTGCTTTCAGGAAGCACTCTTCTGGCTTTTCCGGCAGTTGTCGCTTTAACTTAGGGGTTGCAACGATGAGGGCGTCCGGCTTAGCCGGGCGCCTTTTTTGTTTGGGGCAACGTGAGCCGCGGCCAGCGAACAAGCGAAACATGCGCCGTATCCGTTACGATACAGGATGGTGATTGTTGAGAAATGAGTCTGAAAGCAAAGCTGGAAGCAGTGATTTACGCCGCCGAGGAGCCAGTCACGTTGGCGCAACTGGCAGGGCTGTTTGCGATTGAAGCTCTGGAGTGGAAGGCAGAGCAGGAAGCGACGGCTCAGGCGCAGTCCGGGGAGCCGGACGCCCGTTCTGTGCCTGAGGAAGGTACGCTGCCGCTGGTTGGCGAGGCGTTCGAGTATGAGGAACCGGAGCAGGAGGCGCGCGGGGCAAATGCGGCCACTGTTCAGTTGGGTGCGGGTGCCGATGAGCGCTACGGGGAACCGGTCGCGGATGAGGCGCCGAAAGCTGGTGAGACAGGCGGCGAGAGCGCAGATGCGAGTGCTGTGGCGCCGAGCGAGCCTGAGGCGATGGACGAAGCCGCCGTTGAGGCTGAGGCCAAGCGGGCAGCCAAATTGCGCGAGCGTGAGGCGCGTGGCGCGATCAAACAACTGCTGGACGAGCTGATTGCGGAATACGCGACTGACGGGCGCGGCATTGAGATTCGCGAGATTGCCGGCGGCTATCGCATGGCCACGAAGCCCGAGTGCCACGACGCGGTGCGTTTGTTTGTGAAGAGCCTTAAGCCGGCGCTGAAACTGTCAATGCCGGCGCTGGAGACGCTCGCTGTGATTGCTTATAAGCAGCCAGTGACTGCGCCTGAAGTGAACGAGATTCGTGGCGTGGATTCGTCGGGAGTTTTCGGGTCGCTGCTGGCGCGCAAGTTGATTGTGACGGCGGGACGCAAACCGGTGATTGGCCGGCCCATCCTTTACAAAACTACGCGGGAGTTTTTACTGCGCTTTGGATTGAAAGACGTTTCTGAGCTCCCTTCGATGGAAGAGTTTGAAAAAATGGCAGCCAGCGAACTAGAAGAACCGGAGCTGGCGCGGAAAGTGGCCACCGAGGCCGGTGAGACGGCGGAGTTCAACCCGGACCCGAGCCTAGAAGAAGACGCGACAGAGCCCAGCGAGGCGGAATCGGAGCCTAACCTACCGGATCTCGCGCAAGGCGGCGTGGAGTAAGCCAAGACCTGAAAGCGGGTCAGTTTGTGAGGACGTACCCTCTGAGGCTGACGCTCCGAAATTCATTTTGGCCAGCTATGCGCGGGCTGAAGTCCGCGCCCGTCAAACCGATCGACTACCCAAGATAGAGGCTTTCCTCCCATGACTGAGAAGATGAAGCGCAAATCTGCAACGCCGGCGGCAAAGAGCGCGCCGAAGGCGAAGAAAACCGCGCCGAAGAGCAAAGCTGCGGTTGCAGCGGCAAAGAAGCCTGCGGCAAAGACGAAAGCGCCGGTGGCAAGGGCTGGGAAAGCAAAGACGGGAAAAGTGGGAGCGGCGAAGGCGAAAGCGAAGCCGGCGGTCAAGGGTGCGCCGAAGCGCGCGGCGGAGGCCAAGGAATCCAAGCCGAAGACCAAGGCGCCGAAAGCGACGCCGCGAAAGACGAAAGCAAAGGCCGAGAAAAGCTCTGCCGGCTTCCGTATGGGAGAGCCAGTGTTGGATCCGATTGGAGACACGACTGACGGGGAAGGCAGAACATACACGGCGGATGCCGAACTGCAGGCGCAGAGGGAGATGGCGGCCTTCCGGGCGGAGACGACAGTTGCGGCGATGGATGCGGGATTGGAAGCTGGGCCGGGGTTGGAGGCAACCCAAGCTGCGGCGGAAGCGCGCGCACGGAAGGCGGCCGAGGAAGCGGCTGCGGCAGGGACCGGCGCAGAAGAAAGCAGCGAGGAGGAAGCTGCGGCGGAGGCGCGCGGGCCGAAGAAGCTGGAACGGCTGCAGAAGATTTTGTCGCAAGCCGGAATTGCGAGCCGGCGGCACGCTGAAGAGATGATCGTAGCGGGCCGCGTAATGGTGAATGGGCAGGTGGTGACGCAGTTGGGCAGCAAGGCTGACCAGGCGCGAGACCACATCCGCGTGGATGGCAAGCTGCTGCGGGGCGCCGAGCGTCACCGGTATTTTGTGCTGAACAAGCCCAAGGGCTACGTGACGACGGTGAGTGATCCCGAAGGCAGGCCCACGGTGATGGAGTTCTTCGCGAAGATGGGAGAGCGGCTTTATCCGGTGGGGAGGCTTGACTACCAGAGCGAAGGCCTGCTGCTGATGACGAACGACGGCGAGCTGGCAAACCTGCTGACGAAGGCCGGATCGGGTGTGGAGAAGACGTACCTGGTGAAGGTGGCCGGGCAGCCGAGCGAAGAGGAGTTGGAGCGGCTGCGTGGGGGCGTGACGATTGACCGTGACGAGGCGGGGTCAAAGCGAGTGCGGACTGCGCCGGCACGGGTGAAGCAGGTCCGCGAGGGCGACAACCCCTGGTATGAAGTGGTGCTGACGGAAGGACGCAATCGCGAATTGCGCAAGATGTTCTCGGCGGTGGGACATTTTGTGGAGAAGATTCGGCGTGTGGGATATGGGCCGCTGGTGCTGGATGTGGAACCGGGGATGATGCGCGAGCTGACGGCGGATGAGGTGACAGCATTGCGGCTGACGGCCGAAGGGAAGATGAAGCCGCGGCATGCGAAGGTGGATCGGGCGTTGCCGAGGGAAGCGGGGCGCGGAGCGGAGAGAAGATTCGAGGCGACGGCGGACCCGAGGCGCGACCAGACTGCAGGAAGGCGATTTGAAAAGAGGCCGGAGCGCGGGGGTAAGCCGTTCCAGCGGCGAGAAGAGCGGGGACCGAAGCGCGAATGGCGGCCGCGGGAATCGGGATTTGGCGCCGGACGAGAAGGCGGCGGGTTCAAGAGCGGAGCGAAGACGGGGTTCGGCGAGCGGACGGGCAAACCATTTGGTGCAGGGCCAAGATTTGAGAGGCCGAGGTTTGACAGACCAGGATTTGACAAACCGGGAGTTGCCAAGCCGGGAGGAGAGCGGAGCGCGGACAAGCCCCGAGGATTTGGAGAGCAGTCGCTACCGGGGTTTGATGCGCGGCCGAAGTTCGGTGCACGGGCGAAGTTCAGTGCGCGGCCACCGGTTCAGGGCGGGCAGCGGACGGAGCAATCCGGTTCGAGATTTGGTGCGCAGCGGCCATTCGGTGGAGGGCGGCCGGCGTCTGGGCCGAGACCGCGATTTGATCGGCCTCGGTTTGAGAAGCCGGGATTTGGCGGCGGGCCGCCCAGGGAGCAAGCTGGGGGCGGGTTTGGGGGAGCGCCGCGTAAGCCTTTCCGCGCACCTGGCCAACGGCCGTATTTCAAGCCAGGTGGGGCGCCGCCGAAACCATTCGGCAGCGGGCCCGAGAAGAGATTCGATAAGGGTGCGGCGAAGAGCTGGCCGCAACGGCCGGACCGGGGCCAGGATGACAGGCCACGGAGTGGGGCTGGCGGGCCGGAGCGATCTGCGCCCACGTTCCGCGGAAAGAGTTGGACGGGAAGAGATGCGAACCCAGGAGCGGGGCGGCCGAAGCCGGCGTTTGGGGTGAGGCCGGGAGGATTTGCGAAACCGAGTCGGCAGGGCGGAGCGAAGCGCGGTGGTCCGAGGTTTGGCGGAGGGCGGCCGAGGGGGCGCTAGTCTTCACTTTCAACGTTCATTGACTTTGCGGGCCGCGCTGAAGCGCGGCCCGCTTCGCTTAGGATGGCAGAGCAGACGAGTAGCTCGATTGGGGGTGCCATGGCGAATGCATTTGGCACGGACATTCTGATTCAGGCGCCGGATGCGAAGAAGGCTGCGGCGTTTTATGTGGAACAACTCAGATTCACGATTACAGGCGAGCACGGAAAGTGGATCGACCTGCATGGGGACCACATCAACTTGTTCATCGAGGAGGGGCCGGCGCTGGGTCCAGTTCTAGAAGTGACGGTGGACGATGTAGAGGAAGCGAAGAAACGGTTGGTCGCGAACGGGTGCGAGATCGTGAAAGATGAGCCGGAGTTTCCGCGGTGCTACGTGAAAGATCCGTACGGATTGATCTACAACCTGACGAAGTAAATTGTTACTCGGCATTAGAAAAACAACTGCAGATCCTTCGACTCCGCTTACCCCATGATCGTGTAGTGATCAGGGGGCCCCAACCGCTCCGCTCAGGATGACACATTCATTCATCTCGTAGGATGATCAAGCGGATTTTTGTGTGCGGAAGCGGCGCATGCGGCCGACGAGCGAGGCGGGGCCGCTGACGGTGAGATGGACGAGGTTGCCCTCGTATTCGCGGGAGTGAATGATCATGCCGGCCTCGACGGCGGCAAGGGCCGCACCTTCGTGCTGCGGAATGCGGAGGTCGGCATCGACGATGGGATCGGAGTGCAGCGCGGCGTCGATTGCCGCAAGCAGAGAATCGATCCCTTCGCCGGTGAGGGCCGACACGGCTACAGCAGAGGCGCCGGCGCCGTGGGCGTTTTCACTCTTTGGGCTGGAGTTTGTGCGGGAAAGCAGAGCCGCGCGCTCGTCTTCTGGGAGCAGGTCGATTTTGTTTAGGACTTCAATGCGCGGCTTGCCGAGGCTTTCGAGCTCGCCGAGAACTTTTTCAACTTGTGCCTTCTGTTCCTCGCCGTAGGGGGAGGCGGCGTCGCGAATGTGCAGCAAGACCTCAGCCTGGGCGACCTCCTCGAGGGTGGCGCGAAAGCTTGTGACCAGGGTGTGGGGCAGGTTGCGGATGAAGCCGACAGTATCCGACAGGAGAACGCGGCGGCGGCTGGGCAGCTCCACGGCGCGCAATTTGGGATCGAGGGTAGCGAACATGCGCGAGGACGAGAGCACCTGCGCGCCGGTGACAGAGTTGAAGAGCGTACTTTTGCCAGCGTTGGTATAGCCGACGAGAGCGACGGTGGGCACAGGGACGGCTTCGCGACGCTGGCGCTGCTGCTTGCGCACGCGGCGTACGGCTTCCAGGTCAAGCTTTAGCTTGTCGATGCGGCCCTGAATGCGGCGGCGATCGGTTTCGAGCTGAGTTTCTCCGGGTCCGCGGGTGCCGATTCCGCCGCCCAACTGCGACATGGCTTTGCCGCGGCCGGTGAGACGCGGCAGCATGTATTCGAGCTGCGCCAGCTCAACCTGCAATTGACCCTCGCGAGTGCGAGCGTGACGGGCGAAGATGTCGAGGATGAGCTGCGTGCGATCGAGGACTCGGCAAGGCAACGCAGCCTCGAGGTTGCGGAGTTGCGTGGGCGAAAGATCATGATCGAAGAGAACGAGATCGGCCTGGGTTGAAGCGGCGATGCCGGCGATCTCCTCGACCTTGCCGGAGCCGATGAGCGTGGCGGGATCGGGACGAGGACGACGCTGCAAGAGCTGAGCGGCTACCTGGCCGCCGGCGCTCAAGAGGAGCTCGTGAAATTCGGCGAGAGATTCCTCGGCATTGAGGTCAGGGAGTGCGCTCGCGTAGTTCGCTGAACGTTTCGAGCGAGAGGCTTGCGGAGATGAGAACGATCCGGGCTCGCCAGGAGAAGCGGCATCTGGGCACACGTTCGCCGCGTTCGCGCTGGACACGCTTGCGCGATTACGCGAGCGGACCCCGAAGTCCACTCCTACGAGGACGGCGCGTTCAGACTGGCCAGTGCGACGACCAACTTCCGCCACCGAGGCATGAAGCGCATCTTCGTGGCGACGGTCTGCCGCGAGGGAACCCGGACCGCTACGAATGCTGCCGGGCTTGTACGCCTCGCCGGTCAATCGCGGACGCTCCCACGCCTATCGCTGCTCCGCAGTCACCTGGGATATCGATGGCACCGGTACGGGAGACGGACCGATACCCGTTGACACTGCAGCCGGACGGTGTTCGCTATGCATCACACTCCGGTTGCTGACCACGGTTGATATCGCGTGTTTGAAAATCAACTGTTCCTGGCTGTTGTTCTCCAGGAGCACGGAATATTTGTCGAAGGACCGGATTTTCCCGGTCAGCTTAACGCCGCTGACCAGATAAATCGTAATCGGGGATTTGTCCTTTCGAACCGTGTTCAGAAATGTGTCCTGAATATTTTGTGCCGGCTTGTTCTCCATGTGCCGATCTCCTGCTTTCTTTGTGAAGTTGTGTGGAACTGCTCTTTCTTCGTAATTCAGATGCACAGGATGGCTCCGGCATACCCGGGGCCAGCGAACCCTGCAATGTGTCAACATTATAGGGATTTTCGATCCTTTTCAACCAGGGGTCGGGCTGCGTTCTGATTCTGAAGCGGTTACGGACGTGCTCGGAAAGGCTGGATCGCGGCGGGCCTGGAGCCATTCGAGAAGCGGGTGGCGAAAAACGGGCAAAGTTGGAAGGCATTTGTGGCGCGTTGGTTCGGGGCTGATTTCGCCGATTTTAGGCTGAGACGGCGCTGATTCGACGGCTGATAACATCAATGTATGCAAAGGACCAGCATTCAGCCTGAAGGTTCGGCCCACGCCGGAGCGCCCGCGCGGACGCCGGTACCGATGCTGGACCTAAAGCGACAGTATCGAGCGCTCGACCAGGAATTGCTGAATGCGCTTGGGCATGTGCTTGAGACACAGCAATTTATTCTCGGCGAGCAGGTTGCGGAATTTGAGCGGGCGGCGGCCGAGCAGTTGGGAGTGGCTCACGCGGTGGGCTGCTCGTCGGGGACGGATGCGCTGTGGCTGGCGCTGGCAGGGGCGGGGGTCGGTCCGGGGCATGCCGTTTTGACCACGCCGTTCAGCTTTTTTGCGTCGGTGAGTGCGATTCTGCGCGCCGGGGCCAAGCCGGTGCTGGCCGATATCGATCCGGTGACCTTCAATTTGGCGGCCGCGGCCGTGGAAGCGGTATTGGACGGTGCTGCGGGCGTGGGCGTGAAGGTGATTTTGCCTGTTCATCTTTACGGACAGTGCGTGGAGTGGACGGCATTTGCGCGGATCGCGAGGGAGCGCGGTTTAACACTGATTGAAGACGCAGCGCAGGCATGGGGCGCGGAATGGGCGGGAACCAAGGCGGGCGCGCTGGGCGATGCGGCGGCGTTCAGCTTTTATCCGACAAAGAATTTAAGCGCGGCGGGCGATGCGGGGATGTTGACGACTAACTCAGCCGACGTGGCCGAGCGCGTGAAGATGCTGCGGAACCAGGGAATGCGGCGGCGCTACCATCATGATGAGCTGGGCTGGAATGCGCGCATGGACGGATTTCAGGGCGCGGTGCTGATGGTGAAGCTGAAGTACATCGGCGGCTGGAACGAGGCGCGGCGCGGCGTGGCGGCGCGTTACGTGGAGTTATTTGCGAAGGCTGGGCTTGTGGAGGCGGGACCTTATCCGGAGCAAGGAGTGGTTTTGCCGCGCGAGGCACCGGGGGCGCGGCATGTGTGGCATCAGTATGTAATTCGTACTCCGCGGCGCGATGCGCTGCACGAGTTTCTAAGTGTGCGCGGCATTGGCTCGGAGATTTATTACCCGATCCCGCTGCACATGCAAGAGGCACTGAAGGGGCTGGGGTACAAAGAAGGCGATTTTCCCGAAGCCGAGCGCGCAGCGCGCGAAGTGCTGGCGCTACCGATTTTTCCCGAGCTGCGCGAGGATGAGCAGGAGACCGTGGTTGCGGCGGTGGCGGAGTTTTTGAGCTGAAGTTGAGGTTCGCAGGTGGCGCAGCCCCAGGCGGTCCCGCGGTTCTTCGTGTCGGCCACGCATCGGGCATTTAGGCTAATCAGACAAGCAAAGAGTTCCTGTCGACTCCACATGGGGGGAGTGAGCGGATTTGCGCATTGCGATCGACACTGGCGGCACATTTACCGACTGCGTTTGCCTGGCGGACGGACGACTACGTGTGAAGAAGATTTTTTCTACACCAAAGGATCCCGCGCAGGCGGTGCTTGAGGGTGTGCGGCTGCTGGGCGGAGCGGAAGACGTGGAAGTGCGCCATGGAACAACCGTGGGCACCAATACCATGCTGGAGCGAACGGGTGCGCGCGTTGCGTTTGTGACGTCGGAAGGATTCGAAGACACGATTGCCATTGGGCGGCAGGCCCGTGCACGGCTCTACGACTGGTTTGCGCCGGTTCCAGAGTGCCTTGTACCGCGAGAGTTGCGCTTTGGCGTGGCGGAACGGGTCAGCGCAGAGAGAGAGATGCTGCGCGCGCCCACGGATGATGAACTTGCTGCGCTGGCTGAGGCGGTACGCACGAGTGGAGCGGAAGCCGTGGCGATCAGTCTGCTGTTTTCGTTTGCGAATCCTGCGACTGAGCGGCGCGTAGAAGCGGCTTTGCGTGGGCTGGGAATTCCGACTTCTGCATCTCATCGCATTCTGCCGGAGTTTCGCGAGTACGAGCGGGCATCGACCACGGTAGTGAATGCATATCTCGCGCCGCGGATGCGGAGTTATTTGCTGGCTGTGGAGGAACGCATTGGCCAGCGGCACAAGCGCGGGCGCGTGGATGTGATGCAGTCTTCGGGAGGGATCGTGCCAGCGCGCGTAGCGGCGGCAGAGCCGGTGCGCACGGTGCTGAGCGGACCAGCAGGCGGAGCGGTAGGCGCGTGCCGCGTGGCGCAGTGGGCCGGGTTTGACAGGATCATCGGGTTCGACATGGGCGGCACGTCGACTGACGTCATTGTGGCCAACGCAGATGCGGGAGCGGAGTGCACGCGCGAGTCGGTGGTTGCGGGAGCGCCGATCGGCGTGCCCATGCTCGACATTCACACGGCCGGAGCGGGCGGAGGGTCGATTGCGCGGTTCGATGCAGGCGGGATGCTGCGTGTGGGGCCGGAGTCGGCTGGGGCCAACCCGGGGCCGATCTGTTTTGGACGCGGCGAGCGGGCGACGGTGACGGACGCGAACTTTGTTCTGGGCCGGCTGGACCCGGAGAGCTTTCTGAGCGGCAGCGTGAAGCTGGACCACGAACGGACCTGGCGCATGATGCGCGAGCAAAAGGGCGCGTTTGAATCTGTGGAGGCGTTTGCGGCAGGAATTCTGCGCGTGGTGGAGACGCAGATGGAGAAGGCGATTCGCGTGATTTCAGTGGAGCGAGGGCACGATCCGCGGGACTTTACGCTGGTGGCCTTCGGCGGAGGAGGGCCGCTGCACGCCTGCTCACTGGCGAGGGCGCTGCGGATTCCGCGAGTGTTGGTTCCGATGTTGCCGGGGGCGCTTTCGGCGGTGGGGATTCTGCTGGCGGATACGGTGCGGGATTACTCGCGCACGGTGATGCTGGCGGGGGATGCGATCGGAGATCTCAGCGGGAGTTTTGGGGAGCTAGAGAAGCTGGGCGCAGAGGAGTTTGCCGCCGAGGGGCTGAAAGGTGTGGCACAGCGGACGCTCGATTTGCGTTACCGGCGCCAGGGATACGAACTCAATGTTCAGTACGATTCGCAGGCGCCTGAGCGGTCGATTGGGGCGTTTCACGAGATGCACAGGCAGCGCTACGGGTTTGACGATGCGGCGAGGCCGGTGGAGATTGTGAACCTGCGCCTGCGCATGATTGCGGCCAGCGAGGCGTATGAACCGGAGAGGCGCGAACTTGTGCCGGGAGAGGGCGGCGCGGCCTTCTATGCCGAGCGCGAGGTGTACTTCGAGGAGGGTCTGAGGCCGGCGCGATTTTACCGGCGAGAGCAACTTAGGCCTGGCGATGTGATTGAAGGACCCGCAATCGTGACTGAATACACCGCGGCGACGCTGGTGCTGCCGGGCTGCACGGCTCGTGTGGATGGACTGGACAATCTGGTGATTGATGTTGGCGAGGCGGGCGCATGAAAATGCGAACGGTTGATCCGGTGGAGCTGTCGATTTTTCAGTGCGCCGTGCACTCGATTGCCGAAGAGATGGGTGCGGCGCTCAAGCGCACCGCGCTCTCACCCAACATCAAGGAGCGGCGCGATTACTCTTGTGCTGTATTTGATGGGCGGGGGCGCGCAATAGCGATGGGCGACCACATGCCAGTGCACCTGGGATCGATGCCGATGAGCGTGCAGGCGGCGATTGCGGCGATCGAGTTTGCACCAGGCGACATAGCGATACTGAACGATCCCTACGCGGGCGGAACGCACCTGCCTGACATCACGATGGTGCTTCCGGTGTTTTTGGCAGGAGCAAGCAAGCCGGTTTTCTATGTGGCGAACCGCGCGCATCACGCCGATGTGGGAGGCAGGTTCGCGGGATCGATGGGGCCGGCGACATCGATTTCCGAGGAGGGCGTGAGGATTTCTCCTACTCGGATCGTGCGCGGGGGAAGGATGGATCGCGGGGTACTGGATGGAATCCTGCGGAATGTGCGGACACCGCAAGAGCGCGAGGGCGATCTGGCCGCTCAGATAGGCGCCTGCCGAGTGGGCGAGCAGCGGGTGCTGCAACTGGTGGCGAAGTATGGAATGGAGAAGCTGAACGTCTGGATTGAAGGATTGCTCGATTATTCGGAGCGATTGGTGCGCGCGGAATTGAAGAAGATGCCTGCGGGAGACTATGACGCAGACGACTGGCTCGATGACGACGGAGTGACCGATGAACCGCGCAGGATTGCGGTGCGGCTGCGGATCGATCCTGCGGCGGGCGCATTGGATGTGGACTTCGCAGGCTCGTCAGCGCAGGTTGCCGGCGCTGTGAATGCGGTTCGCGCCATCACGCTTTCAGCGTGTTTTTATGTGCTGCGCTGCCTGCTGGCGGAGGATGCGCCGGCCACGGAAGGAATTCTGCGGCCGCTGACGCTGCACGCTCCGGAGGGCTCGATTGTGAATGCGCGCCCACCGGCGGCTGTGGCCGGCGGTAATGTGGAGACTTCGCAACGGATTGTGGATGTGCTGCTCCGCGCGCTGGCGAAGGCGGTTCCAGAGCGGGTACCGGCAGCCAGTGCGGGGACGATGAGCAATTTGACGATCGGCGGGATCGATCCCCGGACCGGCGAGCCGTTCGCTTACTACGAAACCGCGGCGGGCGGCATGGGCGCGCGGCCGGGGCTGGACGGCGTAGATGGTGTGCACACGCACATGACCAATTCGCTGAACACTCCCATCGAGGCACTGGAATACGCGTATCCGTTTCGCGTGCGACGGTATGGCTATCGGCGCGGGAGCGGCGGAGACGGGAAGTTTCGTGGAGGCGATGGGCTGATTCGCGAAATTGAATTGCTAGGCGATGCGGAGGTGACGCTGCTGGCCGAACGAAGGAAGTTCCGACCGTATGGACTAGAAGGCGGCGAAGACGGAGCGGCGGGCGGTGCATGGGTTACGAAGGCGGCGAATGGCGAAGTGATCGAGTTGCCGGGAAAGTGCAGCCGGAAGCTGGAGAAAGGTGATGTGCTGCGGATTGAGACGCCAGGCGGGGGCGGTTGGGGAAGAACAGAGAACAAAGGGCCGAGGGAACCGGGGAACAACGAGACGCAGGGGTCAGAGGGCCGAGGGACGTAGAGACGCGAAAGGTAGTTTTTTGTTGGGGAATGGGGTGTGCGATCCCACCCCAGGCGCAACAACAAGGGCGCGCCGAGGGTGAGGCACCCGCGTTATTCGGTGGATCGGCGGTGCTAGGCGCTGGGGACTTTGACTTCGACTTGCGAGGCAGTTTCAACGAAGGTGGCAATGGCGGAGTGATCGCAGTCGCCTTTGCCGTCGGCAATGAGGGATGAGAGCATCTGCTGCACTTGTGCTGTAAGAGGCAGGCATACGTGATTGGCTTCGGCGGTTTTGAGCGCGTTGCGCAAGTCTTTCTGGTGCAGGTTGATTTTGAAGCCGGGCTTGAAGTTGCGCACGATGAGCATTGGCCCCTTGGCGTTGAGCACAGCGCTGCCGGCGAGTCCGGCTTTGACGGCGTTGACGACGACTTCAGGATTGAGGCCGCAGCGCGTGGCCAGCGTAAGCGCTTCGCCCATGGCGGCGATGTTGCACGCGACCATGATTTGATTGGCCAGCTTGGTGGTGTTGCCCGCGCCCACCGGGCCAGTGAGCGTGACGCTGGAGCCCATACACTTGAGCAGCGGTTCGGCTTTCGCAAACGCGGCATCGCCACCA
>CAWJDG010000014.1:0-15759 GCA_963841365.1 uncultured Acidobacteriaceae bacterium | reverse complement strand
CGCAAACCGCTGTACTTCCTCGGCGGGAAAGAGCCAATCGGAGCTGATACCGATGAAAACCAGCCGGGCGCGGATGCGGCTGAATGCCTCCTGCGGCGAAGCGTAGCCGCGCAACGGGTCCCATGTATCCATGGTGCGAAGGATGGCGAGATAGGCGTTCGCGTCGAAGCGCTCGACGAACCGCTTGCCCTGGTAATCAAGGTAGCCGGCAATATCAAAGCGCCCTCCGGCCAGGCCCCCGCACTTGCCGTCGGCGGCCCAGGGATCTTCTCCGCTGCGGTTGGGATTGCGGCCAAAGCGCTCGTCGAACAGGGGCGCCGACTTGTAGCTGATCATGGCGATCTGGCGGGCCAGCGCCAGCCCGCTGCGCGGCGGCCTTTGCGGCAGATAGCGTCCGCCGGCCCATTCCAGATCGTGCTGTATGGCCTGGCGTTGCAGATGGTTGAGCGCCAGCCCCATGGCTGAAAGTGGGGTAACGCCGATGACCAGGGCGCGCTCGACGCGCTCCGGATGGAGGATAGTCCAATCCAGGGCCTGCATGCCACCAATGGACCCACCCAGCACCAGCCGCAGGCGGCGAATGCCGAGTGAATCGAGCAACCGAGACTGCGCCCGGACGTTATCACTGACGCTGACTAGCGGGAAATCGGGCCCGTAGCTTTCGCCTGTTTCGGGATTGACCGAACCGGGCCCCGTGGAGCCGTAGCAGGAGCCCAGCATGTTGACGCAAATGACGAAGTCATGCTCCAGCGAAAGAACTGCGCCGGGAGCGAAAATTTCTGGCCACCACGAACCGACGAGCGCCGATCCGGAGAGTGCGTGGCAAACCAGTACGGCATTGTCTCGCGCCGCATTCAGCCGGCCGTAGACGGCGTAATGCAGCGTGGGACATTTCAATGCGCGGCCACACTCCAGCGGCAGGGGCCCGTCCAATACGAAGTCGCCTTCATACGTGGGCTCCACGGTCTTTGATCCCGGCGGCGAGGCGCCGCTCCGGCTGTATGTGTCGGTCATTCCTGTTCGCTTGCCTTATTTAGTTTGCCTTATCGGGCCGCCAGCGCCGGGGTTTTGCCGGTGAATGTCGCACCGTTGGCAATCTCAATGGCCTGATCGAGGTCCGCCAGAATATCGCGAATGTCTTCGATGCCGACCGAGAGCCGCACCATCTCGGGCGTGACGCCGGTGGCCGCCTGCTCCTCTGCCGAGAGCTGCTGATGCGTTGTCGACGCAGGGTGAATGACGAGCGACTTGGCATCGCCGATGTTCGCCAGCAGCGAGAACAGCTTGAGCGTGTCGATGAGCTTCTTTCCTGCGTCGTAGCCGCCCTTGATGCCGAAAGTTACCAGGGACGCCTGGCCGTTCGGCATATACTTTTTCGCCCGCTGGTAGTAGCGGCTGGAGGGCAGGCCCGGATAGTTCACCCAGTCCACGCCGGGATGCTGCTCCAGGTGCTTGGCTACGGCCAGCGCATTCTGCGAGTGGCGCTCCATGCGCAGGTGCAGAGTCTCAATTCCCTGCAACAGCAGGAAGGCGTTAAACGGCGAGAGCGCAGCGCCGGTGTCGCGCAGGCCCTGGATGCGCGCTTTGAGAATGAATGCCAGCGGCCCGAATGCTGCGGTGTACGAAAGGCCATGGTAGGAGGGATCGGGTTCAGTGAAATCCTTGAACCGGCCTGAGGCGGCCCAGTCGAACTTGCCCGCGTCAACAATCACTCCACCAATGGCCGTACCATGGCCGCCGAGAAACTTGGTGGCGGAGTTGACTACGATGTCGGCGCCCCACTCGATGGGCCGCAACAGTGCAGGCGAGGCGCAGGTGTTGTCGATGACCAGCGGCAGCTTGTGCTCATGTGCGATTGATGCCAATGTTTCCACATCGGCGATATCGAGCTTGGGATTGCCCAGCGTCTCGGTGTAGACGGCGCGGGTCTTGTCGTTGATGAGCTTGCGCAGGCCGTCGAAATCATCTGCGTCGACAAACTTCACGTTGATTCCCAGCCGCGGCAGGGTGTAGTGGAACAGGTTGTAGGTGCCGCCGTAGAGCGAAGTTGTGGAAACAATCTCATCGCCCGCCGCGGCCAGAGTGGTGATGGTCAGCGTCTCGGCCGCCTGGCCTGAGGCCGCGGCCAAAGCCGCCGCACCGCCCTCGAGGGCCGCCACGCGCTTTTCAAACACGTCGGTGGTCGGGTTCATGATGCGCGTGTAGATGTTGCCGAACTCCTGCAGCCCAAACAGGCGGGCGGCGTGGTCGGCATCATGAAACACGTATGAGGTGGTCTGGTAGATGGGCACGGCGCGCGCACCGGTGGTGGGGTCGGGGGTTTGGCCACCGTGTACGGCCAGGGTAGCAAGTTGTTGCGGGACTTCTTCCGGCATGGTGATCTCCTTCAAGTTCGTTTGATCGCTTCCATTGGAAACGTTGGGGAATGACAGCGTGCGGCGCCTGAAACGAAAATGGCCCGCATCCTGTTCGGGACCGGGCCGCTCGACTTCAGAATCGGTTGCGCTCAGCGCATATGCCGCTCAAGAGCCGGACGGACGGGCCCGCAGGCCATACACATCCACATGGCCATGACCGCAATTCCGTAAGCCCATAAAGTCGGCATAGATGGCAGTATCAAGGGGCGATGGGGGAAATGTCAAATAGAATCAATGGGGCAATCCCTCAAAAAAGCGCCGGTGCGCGGCTAGCGCGAACCCGCGCTGTAGATCGTTTGATGGGTGGGCAACAACACTCCGACAATGATGCCGGTCAAACCACCGAGCCCGGCGCAGACTGCGGCTCCTGTGCCTTTTCCGCGGAGAAATCCATGGGACTCCCACGCAGCCGCTCCAATGCCGGCTCCTGCACCGGCGCCTACCCCTAACCCGATGAGGGTATTCCGCAACCGGCGATTGCTCTTGATGAGTTTCACGCTGCGCACGTCCTGCTTTTGGACGCTCTTTTGACCTGCGGCGTCGTTGAAGGCGATGTCTGAATCAGAAACGTTCACGAAAGTGCCCGAGTGTTTCCTGGAATTCGTTTCGACTACCTGTATGTTCTGGCCGGGCCTTAGGGTGCTTAAATTCGCCCAGGATCCCTGATTCGTCTGCGCGATTGAAGCACAGGAGATCCCAAGAACAAAAAGTAGAGACAGCATTTTTCGCATACAAGTTCCTCCCTCATCATGGCGGACACCGTGTACGGAAAAAACCGGCTCCCGTATTCCGCTGGAAATCTGCGAGTCGCGAATTGAAAATCACTGTACTCCCAAACCGTGGTACTGGGAAATATTTCTTCGGGACAATGTTGCATGGTACTTGGGGGCAGGAACAGCGTTACTCTTCCGGCTTCCACACATACGCGCCAGGCTGCGGCAGGCCGATGTGGGCCAGCACGCGGAAAGCAAACTGCCGCGCCATCTCTTCCGATCCGGCGGGATGATTGTAGAAGGCCGGAATGCAGGGGAAGATGATGGCGCCGGCTTCGGCGGCCAGCGTCATGTTACGCAGGTGAATGCGATTGAAGGGCGTTTCGCGCACGCAGAGGATGAGTGGGCGGCGCTCCTTGAGTGTAACGTCAGCGGCGCGGGCGATGAGGGAGTTGGCGAGGCCGAGAGCGATGGCCGCCAGCGTGCCCATGGAACAAGGCAAAATGATCATCCCGTCAGAGGGATGGCTGCCGCTGGCAATCGGCGCGCCAATATCGGCGTCGGCGTGCTGGATAGTTTTCTGCGGCGTGGCGCCGAGGAGTTTTTCCAACAGGCCAGTGCGGCCGGAAACGCCCAGTTCCTCGGCCAGCACACGCAGCGAGTTCTCCGACGCGACGAAATGCACCCGGGTGACGCGGGCGTCGGCTTCGAGAGCACGCAGCAATTCGCGGCCGAGGATGGCGCCCGAGGCTCCGGTGATGGCGAGGGTGAGATGCGCTGCTTCCATGTCAGCTCCCCAGCACGCGCTTGAAAATCGCATCCACGTTGCCCAACTGCCGCGTGTAGTCGAAGGTTTTTGCCAGCTTCTCCGGGCTCAGCAGCTTGGTGATCTCCGGGTCGCGCGCCACTTCTTCGCGGAAGTCCAGGTCTTCTTTCCAGGCGCGCATGGCGTGGGACTGGACCAGCCGGTAGGCGTCTTCGCGCAACATGCCGGCCTCGGCCAGGTCGAGCAGCAACTGCCCGCGAGAAGATCAGCCCGCCGGTCGATTCGAGGTTCTTCTTCATCCGCTCGGGGTAAACCAGCAGGCGATCGATCAGGTCCGTGGCCTTGGCCAGCAGGTAATCCACCAGGATCGTCGAGTCGGGAAAGATGATGCGCTCGACCGAGGAGTGCGAGATGTCGCGCTCGTGCCACAGCGGCAATGTCTTCAAGCGCCGCCTGCGCGTTGCCGCGCAGCACGCGCGCCAGGCCGCTGATCTGCTCGCTGGTAATCGGATTCTTCTTGTGCGGCATGGCCGAGGAGCCCTTTTGCTTCTCGCTGAAGTACTCCTGCGCCTCGCGCACCTCGGTGCGCTGCAGGTGGCGCACCTCGACGGCGATCTTGTCGAGCGTGCTGCCGATGATGGCCAGCGTGGAGATGTAGGCCGCGTGCCGGTCGCGCTGGATGACCTGCGTGGCCACCGGCGCGGGCTTCAGTCCCAGCCGCGCGCAGATGCGCTCCTCGTGCTCCGGCTTCAGATGCCCAAAGGTGCCCACCGCGCCGGAGAGCTTGCCTACGCGCATGTCCTCGGCGGCGGCGTCGAAGCGGCCAGCGTTGCGCTCCATCTCGGCATACCAGTTGAGCAGCTTGAGGCCGAAGGTGGTGGGCTCGGCGTGAATGCCGTGGGTGCGGCCGATGGTGGGCGTGTGCTTGAACTCGAGGGCGCGGCGCTTGAGCACGGCCAGCAGCGCCGCGATTCCCTCGCGGATCAGCGCCGAAGCCTCCTTGATCTGCAGCGCCTGCGCCGTGTCCACCACGTCGTTCGAGGTCAGCCCGTAGTGCAGCCAGCGGGACTCGCTCGGCCAGGCCCTGCGCCTTCAGGCTCTCTGCCACAGCCGTCGTGAAGGCGATCACGTCGTGCTTGACCTCGGCCTCGATCTCCTGCACGCGGGCGGCAGAAACGGTGGCCTTGCGTGGCAATTGCCTCGGCAGCCGCCGCGGGAATCACGCCGTCCTCGGCCAGCACCGTGCTCGCCGCCGCCTCCACCTTGAGCCAGCAGCGGTACTTGTTCTCGTCGGTCCAGATGCGGCCCATTGCCGGGCGTGTATAACGTTCGATCAAAGTCAGCTCCTAGCTGCTAGCTTCTAGCCGCTAGCCCTGTTTTGGCGATGCTCAACTCGCAGCGGTACTCCCTTGATGCGATTAGAAACGCGGGGATTGACGGCGTAGAGCATCTGCACCGCAAGCCAACTCTAAATTGTACGAGGGGTACGGGCTTATCCGCGAGGAATTCCCAGCCGTTGGAGTAACTCGTCAATCAGCAGCCCGCGGCCGGGCACATAGGGCTGGAACCATTCGCCGTCAATCACCAGTTGCGGAACGGCGCGCTTGCCCACGCTGGCGAATCAACTCGGCCGAAGCGGCGGGGTCGGCGTCCACGTTGATCTCGGTGTACTCCATGCCGTGGTCTTTGAGAAACTGCTTGGCCGCCCGGCAATCCCGGCACCAGGCAGTGGTGTAAACCTGCACCTTCATGAGCGCATTTTACCGCCATTTCGCTGCTATGCTCGGTGATGGCGGCCGCAAGAGAGATAGACGACTGCGGAGGAGGGCCATGACCGCTGACGAAATCAAGGCGCTGCTGCATCTGGAGCCACATCCGGTGGAGGGCGGCTGGTATCGCCGCACCTACACGTCAAATGTGAGTGTTGCCCTGCTTCGCGGCGTGCGCCCCTACGGCACGGCCATCTACTACCTGCTCGAAGAGGGAACTTTCTCCGAGATGCACGTGCTTGTCTCCGACGAGATCTTCCACTTTTATCTACGGCGATCCAGTGGAGATGCTGCAACTGCTATCCCGATGGCAGCTCCGCTGTTTTTACTCTTGGACCAGATTTCGCGGCTGGTCAGCACGTGCAACTCGTCGTGCCGGCCGGCGTATGGCAGGGCACGCGCCTCATCGATGATGGCAAAACTGAGCGGCAAAGTCGCGCTCCTCGGCTGCACAGTCACGCCGGGCTTCGATTTTGCCGATTACCGAAGCAGCAGCTATGCGGAGCTGCTCCGCTGGCTGGCCGGCGAAGCAGGAGCGCATCAGAAAACTCACGCGGAGCTGAGTCAGCGCCGCTCGCGGAAAAAATTCTCGCAGCAGCTCCGCCGATTCCTCCGCGCCAATTCCCTGCTCCACCTGCATCTGGTGGTTGAGCTGCGGGTGGTTGAGCACCGCGAGCACCGAGCCGCAGGCGCCGGCCTTGGGATCGGCGGCGGCAAACACCAGCCGGTCGAGGCGCGCGTGAATCATGGCTCCGGCGCACATGGCGCAGGGCTCCAGCGTCACGTAAAGCGTGCAGCCCGTGCAGCCGGTAATTGCCGAGCGCCGCTGCGGCCGCGCGCAGGGCCACGATCTCCGCATGCGCCGTGGGATCGACGTCGCGCAAGCACGCGATTCTGCCCGCGCGCAATGATTACGCCCTGATGCACCACCACCGCGCCGATCGGCACCTCGCCGGCCTCGGCGGCGAGCCGCGCCTCGGCAAGGGCTGCTTGCATCGCCTGGCGATCATCGATCAGGGTATCCATCATGGTTTCGATGCTAATGCCGCCGGGCTGGCCACCGGCTGCTGCTGCGTCATGCAGTGCAGCGCGCCCAGGCCCCAGATCAGGTCCACGCAGTGGATGCCGATGACTTCGCGATCCGGAAAAACCTCGGCCAGAATGTTCAGCGCCACGCGGTCGTTGGGGTCGTGAAATGTGGGAACCAGCACCAGGCCGTTGGCGATGTAGAAATTCGCATAGCTGGCCGGCAGGCGTTGCCCGCGGAAGACGACTGGGCCGCGGCATGGGCAGTTCGACACAGTGAATTGCTTGCCGTCGGGACGCCCGCGCGGCCTTGAGAATCCTGCCAGGTTCTCGGCAAGCGGCTCGTGGTTCGGGTCACGCGTATTCGGCTCGACGGCAGCGACGATGATTGCGGGCGCGACGAAACGCGCGATGTCGTCCACGTGGCCGTGCGTATCGTCGCCGGCAATGCCGCGGCCCAGCCAAATCACCTGGTCGATGCCGAGATAATCGTGAAACACCTGCTCAAGCTGCTCGCGGCTCACGCCGGGATTGCGCTGCTGCACTTCGCTCAGATGGCACTCTTCGGTGGTCAACAAGACTCCCGCGCCGTTCACGTCAATCGATCCGCCTTCAAGAACGATCTTGTGCCCGCGCCCGTTTGCCAACTCGCAACTCGGGCTGCCATTCCCGAGAGCCCAGCAGCTTGTTCACACAGCCGGGGATCTTTTCGTCGAGCCGCCAGTCGTCGTACTTGGCCCAGCCGTTGAACCGCCAATTGGTGATCGCTACCTCACCCTTAGGATCGCGAACAAAAATCGGGCCGGAATCGCGCGTCCATCCGCGATCGGTTGGCCATCGGTGAAAACTCACCTGGTCGAGATTCGCGCCGGCTGCGCTGGAGCATGCTGGTCACGCGCTTCTGCGTCGCTGCGTCTCTCAACGATCAGATGCACGCGCTCCCGCGCCGCGAGCAGGCGCACGATCTCCGCGTAGAGCCATGGAATGGACTGAAACTTACCGGGCCAGTCCTCGGGATTATGCGGCCAGGCAAGCCACGTAGCCTCGTGCAGCTCCCATTCGGCGGGCATGTGATAGCCCAGTTCGCGCGGCGTCTTGCGCCCGCTCGCGCTCGAAGCTGGCTTTTTCGTCGCTTTGGTCATCGCGGGTGGTTTCACCGGCATGGCTACTTGTGCTCTTTGTGCGCGGGGTGCGCATGTCCGCCGTCGAGAAAGCGCTGGCTGATGGGCGCATACGCATCCACGCGGCGGTCGCGCAGGAAAGGCCAGTTGCGGCGAGTCTCTTCGATCAGTTCGAGCTCGATCTCGCCCAGGATGATCTCTTCGGCATCGTGGCCAGCCTTGGCGATCGACGCGGCCAAAGGGATCGGCCAAAAAGCTGCCGCCCCAGAACTCGATTCCCTGCCCCGCGGCGCGATTGCCCAGAATGTCGCCATGCTCCAAACCCACGCGGTTCACGGCCGCCACGTACACGCCGTTGGCGATCGCATGGGAGCGCTGGATCGTCTGCCACGCATCGTACTGCGCGGCGCCGAACTCGTCCTTCTCCGCCGGATGCCAGCCAATGGCCGTCGGATAAAACAGCACCTCCGCACCCTGCAATGCCGTGAGCCGCGCGCCCTCGGGATACCACTGATCCCAGCAAACCAGCGTGCCCACGCGCCCAAACTGCGTATCCACGGCATGGAATCCCAGATCTCCCGGCGCGAAGTAATACTTCTCGTAATACAGCGGATCGTCCGGGATGTGCATCTTGCGATAGATGCCTGCAATCTGTCCGTCGGCGTTCAGCGTAACCGCCGTGTTGTGGTACAGTCCCGGTGCGCGCCGCTCAAACAACGACGCCACAATCGCCACGCCCAGCTCACGCGCAACACCGGCCAGCTTTTCCGTCGACGGCCCCGGAATCGGCTCAGCCAGGTCGAAGAGATGCAGATCTTCGCGCTGGCAAAAGTACTGCGTGCGGAAGAGCTCGGGCAGGCAAACAATGTTCGCGCTAAGTCGCGCGGCCTCGCGGACATGGCGCACTGCCGACGCGAAGTTCGCCTCGGGATCGGCGCCCATTCGCATCTGCACCAGGGCGATCGTGTATTTCCGTGCGGTCTTCATTCCTTGCCTGTTGAGCCTCCGTGGTGCACTTGCAGAGCCCATACAACAAGGCCAATCCCGCGCCAGCGGAATTGGCCTCCGAATCCAGTGGATCAATGCGAAGAACGATCCGCGCCAGCTTCAGCCCTAATCCAAAAGTCTGCTGCATGCAGTGCCTGCTGCATGCAATGCTTACTCTTCCAGGATGAGCACTGCGGCGGCAATCGTGGTGGTCCACTTGCCGCGTTTATCGCCCACGGCCGACTGGGTGATGTTGCTGGTGCGGACGATCTTGTTGGAGATGCGGTAAATCTCTTTCTTCTCGTCCCAGCTCGTGTCTGGATCGAATTCAAGGTCGAGCGTGGTCGCCAGCATCTCTGCAGCCAGTTCCTCGGCATACTCGCCGGCCTGATCCTCGGTTTCGCCGTAGCTGTGGTGCTCGCTGAGGTAGCCGTAGGTGTTGCGGTCGGCCGGAATGGCCACGCCGATGCTCGACGCAAGCAGCCTGTGCGGCTCACGCGAAGAGTTTTCAGCAATCACCGCAAAAACGACTTCGCCATGACTCAGATACTTCAGGCCGTCCTTGCGCGATATCACCTTGCATTGTGGCGGGAAGATAGAGCTGACGCGCACGAGGTTCTGTGAGGCGATGCCCGCATCCCGAAGCGCCAGCTCAAACGACGTCAACCGTTCCTTGTGTTTGCCAACGCCCTTGGTGAAAAAAATCTTTTTGGGGACCATGCTCTTTCCCAATTTCTATGTGCCCTCCATAGTTGAAAAGATTGCGGCAGATATTGAACGTTCCCGCATGAGTCTATCGCATCCTGGGGGGTGCGAACAGCATTTCGCATATTTTCATTCGTGGTTCACGTCGCCTCAAGACAGATTTGGCTCCCATTGCTCCGGGATGGAGGATTGCCTCCGGGGTGAAAGCTGCGCAAAAAACTTCGCTGGCCAGTCGCCTTCAAGGCAACTTTCCCGCGTTTGCCGCGTTTAATAGAGCATGAAGAAATGGACTCTTTCGCTTGGAATTGCAGTTCTGGGCACTGCCGTGAGCGGCGCTGCTCTACTGGCGCAAGAACCCACGGGACCCATCGCTCCGGCGGATCCCAGCAGCGCGCCTCCGGCTGTCAGTACCAACATCGGCTCGGCGATTCTGGAATGGGTGCCACCGGCGCTGGCAGAACTGAGCTCGCAGGCCGTAGCCAAGGAGAGTTTTACCCTGGATCGGACCATGCTGGTTGCGGCCGCGGGCTTGATGGGGGATTCCGACCCCGACGCAAAGCAGGCCGTTGCCAAGCTCGATGGCTTAAGCGTACACATGCTGCGGTTCGCCGAGCCTGGAGCGGCGGACCCGGTTCAGGTCGCGGCGATCCGCGCGGCCTACCATCTGCGGGGTTGGAAGCACGTGATCAGCGCTACTGGAACAGCGAGCCCGGTACACGACGGATCTACCGAAGTTTGGGTGGTGATGGACGGCGCCAACGTTCGCGGCGGAGTGGTGCTGCTCGAAAGCCCTAAAAGCCTGACGCTGGTCACGGTGGCCGGCAACCTGAGCCCCGTGGACATGCTCCACCTGCGCGGCCACTTCGGCATTCCGAGATTCCAGGGCGACACTCCAAAAGAATCGAGTGTCAATTAGGGCCAACCTTCAGAACCACGTTCGAATCCTCAATCGCGACCTCGGCTCCAAACCAATCGCTGCTCATCTGTCGCACAGTGCTGTAATCTTGCCGTGTATCCATACCGGGAGACTGGACGCATGCACGCGTGCAAGTGGGTTTGTACGGTTCTCATATTCATTGGACTGGCAAGCGGGGTTGCGGCAAAGGCAAAAGTGGCCGGCGATTCAGCAGATTCCCTGAAGAACCTCACCAGCATTGCCGTTGCGCTCGACTCTCCCGATCGGCATCCAATCCACATTCTGTACTTGCCCGGCATCAATCAAATTGGATCGGGCGGTTCCGCCCTGCTGCGCCAGTCCATCTGCACCGAACTCAGACTCTGTGCCGTCAGCGACTGGAAAAACGCGGGCGTCGAGTTTGCCGACAAAGGCGAGTTTGCAAGCGACGTGCAGCCGCCCACGCTCGCGTATCTTGGCAATCCGGTCTGGCGCAACGCGGACGAGTGGCGCGCTTCGACTCCGTTTGTCGTGCACTGGGTAGTCCATCTTCGGCGCCATCCCGCCGTCCTGGTGGTCGACGAGATCAACTGGTGGCCGCTCCTCATTGACCTCAAGTGCCGTGCCATTGAGGCCAGCGACGCCTATCTGGCAGGCCCCAACCGCACCCTGCTCGAGGTTTGTTCGCAACCGTCGCGGCAGGACCCGGCTGGATTTGGGCGCTTCTATCCCTGGATCTCCGCCGATGAAGCCGCAAAACTGGAGAAGATTCGCCCCCGCGCTGTTCTCGTCAATCGCTCCTTGAAGACCGGCCTTATCGACTGGGGGCTTTCAGACGTGATGCTGACCGTGGGACAACTGGGCGGCATTTTGCGCGACGGAGTGCGGCAGTTGATGGCCAAATCGGCCGCGTTCGATCCTAACCAAGCCGCCGGCCCGTCTGGCGAAACCGACGGACAAGAAAAGTATGACTGGAAGGGGCAGTTGAGCCACGACAGCAGGCTGGACCAGGAATTCATCGGCGTAACGCACAGCCTGGGCAGCTACCTCCTCTTCAATACGCTCAATCCGGAATTTGCCAACGCAGGACAAAACCTGTCCGCTGCTGATACTGCGCGGAAAACGGCTGAAGAGAATGCGATGCGCTACATCTTTGAACGAACATCGCTGGTGTATTTCTTTGCCAATCAGCTTGAATTGCTCGAAATCACCAACCTTGAGAACGGACCAGGCGCTGCCGCGAGCCAATATCAATCGCGTGGGCTTGCGCCGGCGCCGGCAGTTCCCGTCAACCCTGCGGCGAACTTCAGATCGCTCGTCAACCAGTGGCAGCAGATTCAGGCAAACTTCCAGGCGGTTTTGCACCCTAGCGACCAGGCCGCCCGAGAGAAGATTCAGGTAGTCGCCTTCAGCGATCCCAGCGATGTGCTGACGTGGCGCGTGCCGAGGATCGGCAATGTGGACGTCGTCAATCTTGACGTGCAAAACGCGCCGCACTGGTTCTGGCTTTTTGAATCTCCCAATGCCGCGCACGTCGATTACGCCAAAAACAAGGACGTGCTGCGCGTGATGTTCTTGGACGCGGCGCCCGCGCGCGCGAATTGAACAAGCCGCCGGGCCGATTCGCCGCTGGCGTGGCATTGCAAAAAAACCGAATCCGTCATTGATTCTCGGGTTACACTACACCCAATGCGATTCCGGGCCCAAACCAAGATGGAAAGCCTGTCCCGAGCGCTTGCATTCGGCGTAGTCGCGGCTACTGGGCTCGCTCGTGTCCTGTGGCGACCCCATTTCCCGCCCGAGCTTCGCGCACTTGGTGTCATTCTCTATCTCGTTGTGATCTTGATGCTGTGTTACAGCTTTTTCGCTGCCTTCTGGGAAATGGACTCCGAAGGCTTGCGCCAATACAGGCTGCTTTTGATCAATACCAAAATCCATTGGCAAGATGTGACCCGCATCGAGAGTCTGCCGCTCGCGGCCCACCTTGGTATCAAAATCAAAATCGAGTACACCCGGCACGGCATCGGGCCCAAAGTTGGCCACATCTGGCCAATCTATGCCGACCGCGAACAGTTCCTTGAGTTCCTTGCCTCTCTGCACCGCTTTGCGCCCCATGCCGAATTCATCGACGAAACGAATAAAAAATTTCTTCCCGTCTGATTGTGAGATCGCGCCGCCTCGGCAGCCGCGATCGGCGACTCACAAAATCGCCCCAGTCCTGCCTCACATTGCCACCACTAAATTGCAGGTGTTAGCCTCAACCTTGGACCATTCACAGAAGGGGCTTCCCTCAAAATCATGCAAAGCACGTACAACGGCCTTGAGTTGCCGAAAAACGGCACGCCGATCGACTACAAAGACGGGCAATTTTCAGTGCCCGACCACCCCATCATTCCTTTCATCGAAGGCGACGGAACCGGCCGCGACATCTGGAAGGCGTCGCAGCGCGTGTTTGACGCGGCGGTGGAGAAAGCTTACGGCGGCAAGCGCGCTATTCGCTGGTTTGAAATCTTTGCGGGCGAAAAAGCCTTCCGCAAGTTCAATTCGTGGCTGCCCGATGACTCGGTAGCTGCGGCGCGTGATTTGCGCGTCTCCATCAAGGGGCCGCTCACCACGCCCGTCGGCGGCGGCATTCGCTCGCTCAACGTGGCGCTGCGCCAGCTTCTCGATCTCTATGCCTGCGTGCGTCCGGTGAAGTACTACCAGGGCGTGCCCAGCCCCGTGAAACACCCCGAAAAGGTCGACATCGTCATCTTTCGCGAGAACACTGAGGATGTGTACGCGGGCATCGAGTTCAAAGAAGGCTCACCGGACGCGGCGCGGCTGATCTCGTTCCTCAACGACGACCTGCTCAAGGGTGGAAAGAAAAAAGTGCGCACCGATTCGGGCGTTGGCATCAAGCCAATCTCCATCTTCGGCACCAAGCGGCTGGTGCGTTACGCCATCCGGCAAGCTCTCGAAACAGGGCGCAAGACGGTTACGTTGGTGCACAAAGGGAACATCCAGAAGTTCACTGAGGGCGCTTTCCGCGAGTGGGGCTACGAAGTGGCCACAGAGGAATTCCGTGATCAGACCGTGACCGAACGCGAAAGCTGGATCCTCGGCAACGCCGATGCCAACCCCAAGCTGACCATTGAAGAAAATGCAGCTCTGATTGAACCGGGCCTGGAGTTCGGCAATCAGAAATTTCGCGACGATCTCTATGCCGAAGTCAAAGGTGTCCTCGACACTATCGGAAAATCCCACGGCAACGGCGCGTGGAAGTCGAAGATCCTGGTCAACGACCGCATCGCCGACTCCATCTTTCAGCAGATCATCATTCGCCCATCGGACTACAGCGTACTGGCGACCTCGAACCTGAACGGCGACTACATCTCCGACGCCGCGGCGGCGCAGGTGGGCGGCCTGGGCATTGCGCCAGGCGCCAACATTGGCGATGGCTACGCGGTCTTCGAGGCCACGCACGGCACTGCGCCCAAGTACGCCGATAAAGACGTCATCAATCCCGGCTCGGTGATTTTGTCAGGTGTGATGCTGCTCGAATTCATTGGCTGGAAAGAAGCGGCCAAGATGATCGAGTCCGCGATGGAGAAGACGATCCAGCAGAAGTTCGTCACTTACGACTTCGAGCGCCAGACCGCCGGCGCTACGAAGGTGGGAACGAGCGAGTTTGCGACGCGGATTATCGGAAATATGTAAAAAGGATGGAAGACAAACTTAAAGACGATTCGAGGTGGAGTAAAGCCGCTTTTTGCATCTACGGCGATACCCTTCAACCCGACGAAATTAACAGAGACCTTGGCCTACAGGCTAGTAACTCTGGACTCAAAGGAGAGCGCCAAAGCAAGTATCCGAGAGCGAGGCCGCTGCGAACTTCAATCTGGTTCCTCGATAGCCCGCTAGACGACCATTTGCCATTGCAAGACCACCTGAGATGGTTACTTGACACGCTTGAACCGAAGCTCAATGTCGTCAGAGAGATTGCAAAGCAATACGATGCCAAGTTGATCTGCGCGTATTCCTCCAAAAACGGGCAAGGAGGGTGTACTTTCGATGCTGCCCTGCTAACTCGAATTGCGAATTTGGGAGCTCCGCTCGTGTTCGATCTGTATCCACCGGGCCCAATAGCGATCGAATCAAAACATGACTAATCGAAGAGCTATGTCTTCGTAGGAGAGAATGAAATGCGGAAAAAAGTAAGCATCGTGGGCGCGGGCAACGTAGGCGCCACGACTGCACATTGGATTGCGGCCAAAGAACTGGCCGATGTTGTCCTTGTCGACGTTGTTGAGGGCGTGCCGCAGGGAAAAGCGCTCGACCTGCTCGAAGCCATGCCCATCGAGAAGCGCGACGTGGCCATCGCCGGCGCCAACGACTACGCGGCCACGGCCAACTCGGACATCGTGGTCATTACCGCCGGCCTTCCTCGCAAACCGGGCATGAGCCGCGACGACCTGCTGCACACCAACTTCAAAATCATGTCAGACGTGGTGCAGAAAGTGGTGGCGCAATCGCCCGAGTCAATCCTCATCATCGTGTCCAATCCTCTCGATGCGATGGCCCAGGCCGCATTCCGCCAGTCCGGATTCAACCGCCAGCGTGTGATTGGCATGGCCGGCGTGCTGGATTCGGCGCGCTTCCGCAGCTTTATCGCGGCCGAGTTGAATGTCAGCGTCGAAAACGTAACGGCCTTCGTGCTCGGCGGCCACGGCGATACCATGGTGCCCTTGGCGCGCTACTCCACGGTTGCCGGCATCCCCATTACCGAACTCATCGCGCCAGACCGGCTGGAGCAGCTTGTGCAGCGCACGCGCGACGGCGGAGCCGAGATCGTGAAGTACCTGAAGACCGGCAGCGCCTACTACGCGCCGTCAGCTGCCGCGACCGAGATGGCCGAGGCAATTCTCAAAGACAAGAAGAAGATCCTGCCCTGCGCGGCATATCTCGACGGCGAGTACGGCATTTCAGGCTATTACATTGGCGTCCCTTGCAAGCTGGGCGCGGCCGGCATTGAACAGATCGTCGAAATCAAGCTGACCGCCGAGGAAGACGCCGCTCTCAAACGAAGCGCCGACGCCGTGAAGGAACTGTGCGCTGTGATCAGCGTTTAGAAGAATGGGAGGGTCGGTGAAAGCGGAACATTCGGCGCCGGCTCGAGGAGCTAAAGCCTAGGAGCTAACGGCTACAGGCTGGTCATTCAATCCATCGAAATGCTTAGCTGGTGCCGCACATCGGCGCCGCGAACCCAGAAGATCACATCCGTCGCGATGTTCGACGCGTGGTCGGCGATCCGCTCGAGATTCTTCGCAACCAGGATGCCGTTCATTGCCTGTTGCGTAAATTGCGGCTTCTCTTCAATG
>CAWJDG010000013.1:0-11946 GCA_963841365.1 uncultured Acidobacteriaceae bacterium | reverse complement strand
GCCTTGGCACGCCAGAGGAGTTCCGCAAGGCGCTGGCAGAAATTCACGCCATGGGCGTTCATCCTCTCATCTTCGCGAACGTGCAGTGGGTGGACACGGCACTGCCGATCTTTCGCGACAAGCTTTCGAAATATGCCGTCGACGGACGTTGGGCGCCGGACTGGACCATCGTGGGTTGGGGAGAAGGCACCATGAGCGCCCGGCTCGGGCTTACTCGCTCCAACATGACCATGGTGAGTCCATGGCATTCGGAGTTTCACAAATATCTGATGGACCAGTACCTCAACCTGGTGCGTGATGGAGCGGACGGCTTTCAACTGGATAAGACCCACCCCGCAGGGCTCGACTTCAATCCCCTGCTCCCCACTTCGCCCGACAAGTCGCTCACGCCAGGCATCATTGATGTCTTTTCTGAGCTGCTTCAGAAAGCGCACAAGATCAACCCGAACTTCGCACTTGCTGCAGAGAGCTGGGCAGACCGCTCGCTCCCCTATGTCGACGTCTCCTACATGCGTATGGGAAGTATCGATATGGATTCCACCGCGCTGCGCTATACCTTCCCGGAGTGGACATCGACGATTTTCGCCGAAGGTCCCGGCGACTTCAATCCGATGAATAATGGAATGCGCTACGGACTCGTATGGGACCTTGCCCCGCGTCACTATTTCGACTCTGTCGATGAAGAACTGACTCGGCCTCTCGCGCGGTACGTGAGCGAGTTGATTCGCATCCGCAAACAATACCAGGACTTGCTTTTCTTAGGCCGTTTCAACGATACGATGGGCGCTGGCGTCAACGGCGGTTCCGACATTCGCTACTCTGTCTTTAACTCCCTCACTCCCGGCGATCAAGATCGCGCCAGCGTGCTGGTCAATTTTGGCAACAGGCCTGAACAAGCAACGCTCAGCATCCCCGGCCGTGCAGGTCAGACGGTGGAGATCAGCATGCCGTTTGAGAAAGATCGTAAAGCTACGCTGCCGGTCAGCTTGACGATTCCGCCAAACCGTTGCGTCGTCATCGTCTCCCGGGAACCCTCGCAGAAATAGATCTGCTCGCCCTTTCTTTGATTCCAGTCCAAGAAGGACCTGACTAAAGATGAACGGCTCAGTAAATCTAGTTCTTGGACTGGTGATCATACTATTCCGCGGAATGCTGACTGCAAGCTTCGCCCCTCGGATGAAGTTGTCACGTCGCTGGAGCTGGGAGAACACATGGCTCGCCTATGCCACGTTTGCGTTCCTAGCATTGACTATCCCTCACTCTCTCGCCTTTCTTGGCTCCATTCCCATACGGGTGATGTTGCCCGCGCTTCTCTTCGAGTTTACCTGGGCGTCGCGCAGGTTACCTTGGCCTTTCTATTGCGAGAGTAGGCATGGCGATGGCCTTTGCCATCGTAGGCTCAAGAGAAGCAATGGCGAAATTTCACAGATTCGGCCGTGTCAGAAGTATGTTAACAGTGGAGACTCGAGTCCATGGGAGGAAGGAAAAGTCGAATGATACGCAATATTGGTTTGCACACAGCCAGGGAATTTCACGGCGCATCCTTCTTTAGAGGGTTGTATGTTATTGTGACTCTTGTGATTCTGGCCGCTTGTGCCTTTGCGGCAACGCAGGAGGAGCCTAAAACCGAAGCGTTTGAACGTGTCACGATCGGCGCATTCGATCCTGACGCGTGGAACGGAATTGTCTTCGACACCGCAGCTTACGGACAACGCTTGCCCTTTGCTATACGAGTAGCGTCGAAGAGTAGAAGCTTTCTTGATGGGGAACGGATATTCGATGCCGTAAGCGAAGTAGGTCCACATGCACCAGACGGCTCCTATGCTCGGATGAGTTGGCGCCACTACCCTAGAACTTTCGCTGTCACGCTGGAGTGGGCGCGTATTGATGCGACCACTGTGGTGGGAAGAATTACAGCTCCCGCGGATGTTGAGCTGGTCATTGAAGCCTATGCGTTCCCCGACATGAATAATTTCACAGGTGCGTATCACATCAGTGCGGATGGGACACAAATCATCGGCGATCATCCCATCGACGGTCATTTCACATCAGCCCTGCATCTTTTAGTCGCTACTGATCGTCCAATTTCGGGCAGCGGCACATTTTCTAATACAAGTGACCTGCGGAACGTTATGGATTCCGGTCAGCTTGCCAACGTAGGCAGCTCGACCAAGACTGGAGCAGCGGGCCTGCAATTTGTCACCAGTGTAAATTCCTACGCTCATTTTGTAGCGACCATCGGATGGGATACTCAGGAGTTATCGGCAGCAGCAAGGCATCTGCTTGAACCCGGAGAAATAGACGTAGTCTTGGGGGAGAATGCCGCGCGATATGAACGGAGCCGGCCCCACATCCAAGGTCTGTTCAGTGGGTCTCCGGAAGCAATCGGAAACTCCGTGTTCTGGAACACCCTATATGTTCCATCCATCGATCTTGAATTTCCGAGTATAAGCCGTCGTTGGGCCATGCGGTTTGGGGGCTGGGTGGTGGGTGAGTGGGACTGCTTCCTTGATTCCCTGCTGACGAGCGTGGAGGATACGGTGCAAACATCAGCCTCAACACGAGCTATCCTTCTGTCTCAATCACTAAATGGAGTTGTGCCTAATATCGATAGTGGCTCTGGCACTACTCCCGATCGGTCGCAGCCTCCAGTTGGTTCCTATATCGTCTGGAAGAACTATGAGCACAATCAAGACAAGGCAATTTTAGAATGGGCTTATCCCCATCTTAAGCAATGGCACGAGTGGTGGTTCAGGAATCGTGGTGACGGGCAGCCCTGGCGAGATGGCAATCGTGATGGTTTACTTGAGTGGGGTAGCGATAAAGGCTCGACACTCTCCCATAGCGGTCGCGGATTTCTTCAGGCCGCAAAGTGGGAAAGTGGTATGGACGATAGCCCTATGTACGATGAAGCCACTTACAACTCAGCCACTTACACAATGGAACTTGATGATGTTGGCCTCAACTCACTCTATGCGCTGGACTCCGAGTGCCTAGCAAGGATCGCAAAGATTCTCGGACAAGAGGATGACAGCCGCCGATTTACGGCTGACTATGAGCGAATCAAGGCGGTAATACAGCAAAAGCTCTGGAACGAGGAGGATGGGATTTACGAAAACCGCTATTGGGATGGACGTTTTTCAAAACGTCTGTCGCCAACTAACTTCTACCCTATGCTGGCTGGAGTTGCAACGCCTAAGCAGGCTGAGAGAATGGTAAAGGAGCATCTTTTGAACCCTAAAGAGTTCTGGGGCGAGTACGTGATTCCGACTATTTCGCGAAGCGACACCGCCTTTCAGGATCAATTCTACTGGCGCGGCACTATATGGGGACCCACAAATTATCTTGTCTACGAGGGGTTGAATCGCTATGGTCAAGACGACATTGCGTTGCAATTTGCAGAGAAGAGTTACAGTCTCTTTATGGACGATTGGCACGCCCACCAGCATACCAACGAGCAGTACTATGCGTGGGGTGGAAGTGGGGGTGGAGATAAGTACTACACATGGGGGGCGCTGTTGTGCCTGATTCCCATGGAGCAATATATAGATGAGACGCCGTGGGACGGACTTCGGTTTGGTGCACTTAACCCTCCAGGCAATGGTGAGTTATCAAATGTTATGTGGGGCCTTCATCGCTACGACATTGCCATCGGGCCCGACCATCTTGCGGTCAAGCGCGACGGCGAGCTTCGCTTGGGAGCGACGGCTGGTATTGTTGTGCGGAATTACGCACTCGACCCAGACCGTCTCAGTTTTAATGTGAAAGCGCTAACTCCTGTGACAATTACGACACGGGAGCGCGCCTCAGGTACATTGTCCTTGACGGTTGACGAGGGACCGGCGCACAACCTGACCGTGCAACAAGGGAGTGTATCGTTTCCGCTGTCAGCTGGAGAGCACAGGATCACAGAAACGTGGGCCACTGCCCACTGAGATGATCTGGTACGGCTCGACAGTGATATGCCCATGCAAATGTCCGCTTAAGACCAGCCGCAGGATTTTGCCACCTTAACGGGTGAACGGGGTAATACAGACACAAATTTGCCCAACACCTCGAGCATGTCGGGAATCTGGGACATTTCGTATTTGAAGGGATCCAACAAATGGATGGGAGCCGTTTTAAATGGATGGCAGGTCTCGCCCATCGTCACACTGACTAGCGGATCTCCTATCAGCCTTCTTACGGGGGCGGATAAGAATTGCGATGGATTTACAACCGACCGGCCCGATTACGTTGTTGTTGCCTCCTTTGCGCCTGATCATCGCGAGCCGGCGCACTTTATTCTGTCTTACCCAGTCGGACAAGCCTCACCAACAGGAAGGGATGAACATGACGATAAATGACAAGGCAGGAGCTACGACGCGGCGTGGATTCATGCAGAGCGGCCTCGCCGCGGCCGGAACGATACTGGCCTCCTCTGTCACCACTGTGGCCAGTGCGAAGTCAAAGGCAAAGCGGCCAAACCTGGTTTTCATTTATGGAGAGGGTCAGCGAGCGGACGCTCTGAGTATCACCGGAAATTCGATTCTCAGAACACCAAATCATGACAGGATCGGCCGTGAAGGTGTGCGGTTCACGAATGCCTTCTGCACCAACGCTCTTTGCGCACCGGCCCGAGCCACTGCGTTGACAGGCCTTTACAGTAAGACCACCGGAGCCAAAGACAATAAGGATTTGCAGGTGCCGCTGCCTGCCGACATCCCGATCTTCACTGAGCTCCTGCGCGATGCTGGTTACGAAGTCGCAATTGTCGGTAAAGTGCATATCAGAAACGGCGTCAAAGATCGCTACTGGGACTATTACTTCGGCTTCAATGCACCGAACACGAACTACTACAATCCGCGATTCAGTGAGGGCCGAAAGGGTGTGATCGGCGAAGAGAAGGTTTATAAGGGCAAGTATGCCGATGACTTAGTGACAGACCGTGCTCTGGCCTGGCTGAATGAGGAACGCGAGAAGCCCTTTTGTCTGCTCCTCTGGTTTCAGACTCCACATGCTCCCTTCTTCCGCGCTCGCCGGCATCTTGATATCTACAACGGCATCCCTATCCCGAAGCCAGCTACTTTCGATGACGACTTGAAGGGTTATCCTGGCAAGCCAAGAGCTTTTGTGGACGCTGAAAACAAGATTGGGACAACAGACGACGCTGCAGCCACGCGAAGCCTGGAGGAGACGGTCAAGGATTACTACGCAGGCCTAGTCGCGGTCGATGAGAACATCGGCCGGATCTTCCAGCATCTTGAAAAGTCTGGAGAATTGGAAAATACGGCCATCCTGCAAACCTCTGACCATGGGTTCTTCCTGGGCGAGTGGAGGCTCTTCGACAAACGCCTCATGCATGAGCCATCGATCCGCGTACCATTGATGCTTCGGTATCCTAAGCTGATCAAACCGGGAGTCGTGCGGGATGAAATGATCCTCGACATCGATATTGCGCCAACTCTCTTGGATCTTGCCGGGGTAAAGGTTCCGGATCACATGCAAGGTAAAAGCGTCGTAGGACTCGTCGGTGCGGAGAATCCTAACTGGCGCAGGGAATGGCTTTACGATTACTACGAATATCCCGGCGCGAATCAGGTAAAACCGCATCGTGGCATAAGAACTGAACGCTACAAGCTTATCCACTACTATCAGGAACCGCAGGAGTTTGAGTTGTATGACCTAGGCAACGATCCGGGGGAGACGCAGAACCTTTATGGGAATCCGCAGCATCTTGCTTTGCAGCAGAATCTGTGGAATCGTCTTCAGAAGTTGGAGAATGAAATTCCTACGAGACCAGTGCTTTAGACGACATAAGAGCGCGGGCCGTTGGAGTTTAAGCGGTGAGCTCAACGATGCGGCAGCCTTTGCGTTTGGCACAATGACCAGTTTGTATTTGAATGCGCCTCCGGGAGTCACTTCTCCGGGAGACAAGGTTTTGTCAACAGGAGGCACCTATCATTCGCCGTTGCATATGCTACCGCAAACGAAGCCGTATCTACGATGAGAAAAAGTGTGGCCAGGGAATTTGCATCTTTCGGAATGTGCGTAAATGTGGCTTCATCCGGAACGGTTGATACAAGCCATCATCAACGCATTTCGACAGGTCAGATGCTCGATGCATTCAAGGCAGCTACTCTGGTTGGACGAATTTCGAGCCCCACGGAAATAGCTGACACGATTGTTTTTCTCTGTTTCGAAGCGGCCCGATTCATACACGGACAGGTGATTGAGGTGAATCGCGGCTTTCTCGTGGTATGACCTGCCAGCCGCATAGGTGCGACAGCCAGGCAAACCAATCTGGATGAGGGAGCGGAATTGACAAAGAAGTGGCTGAGAAGGTGCTCTGAAAGGGGGCAAATCTTGGCTTTTGGTCCCGGAGACGCCCTCCCGGGTCTTTGGCCATGAAAGGAATGGAAATGAGGTTGCGACCAGAAGCAAAGGGGTAAATTGGTACTCAGCTGAGGGAAAGATGAAAATTGGGGTTCAATTCAATGACGCTTGCTCAAACTCCGCGGATCGATCCGAAGGACGTTCCATGACCGCACGCAAAGGGCAGAATCCCGTTCCTCTTCGCGATTCCACGCTTAGACAACTCGCCGACCCCATCGCACGCCCCGGCTATGATCGAAGCCGCATGTTTCCGGGGCTTGTGCACATCGGTGTCGGAGGGTTCAACCGATCCCATCTCGCGGTCTATCTCGACGATCTGCTCACTCTTGGCGCGTCAAAGCTATGGGGCGAATTCGGAATCGGCCTACTCCCCTCGGACAAGCAGATTCATGCCGCGCTGGCTGAGCAGGACTTTCTCTACGGGCTCCTGCTTATCGATTCTGACGAGGAAAGCTATCGCGTCATTGGATCGCTTGCGGGTCACCTCTACGCGCCGAAATCGACCGAAGCCGTGCTTGAAAAGCTCAGTTCACCAGAGTGCACCATTGTCTCGCTGACCGTGACCGAGGGCGGCTACTTTATTGAGGATGCATCGGGCCGTTTCCTCGCCGATCACCCTGATATTCGCTACGATCTCGAGCATCCTGACCGGCCAAAGACATGGCTTGGCTATGTGGCCGAAGCCTGCGAACGGCGCAGGAGGCTTAGTGGCACGCCGTTTACATTGCTCTCCTGCGACAACCTGCAATCGAACGGCGCGGCCGCGCGTACCGCACTGCTCGCGCTTGCCGAGGCGCGCAGCGCCGGTCTGCGCAATTGGATCGAGACCAACGTCACCTTCCCCTGCAGCATGGTTGATCGCATTACTCCCCGGACGACCGAAGAGAATCGCGCTGCCATTGCGGAAAGATTCGGCGTTCGTGATCTTGCGCCGGTGGTCTCGGAGCCGTTCCGACAATGGGTGCTTGAAGATACCTTTGCCGCGGGCAGGCCGGAGTGGGAGCGGGTGGGCGTGCAGTTCACCACCGATGTGGCTCCCTACGAGATGACCAAGATGCGCCTGCTCAACGGCGGCCATTCAACCATCGGCTACGTCGCGAACCTGCTCGGCTACAGCACGATTGCCGAGGCCGCTTGCGACCAACTGCTGCGCAGGCTGCTTACAAGGTTCATGGCCGAGGTGCGCCCCACGCTCAAGTGGCGGCCCGGCGTCGATCTCGACGAATACGCCGCTATGATCGTCAAGCGCTTCTCCAACTCCGCCATTCGCGATCAGGTGGCGCGCATCTGCTCTGACGGCTGCGCCAAGATTGCAAAGTTCATCGTGCCATCGCTTAAAGATCTGTTGGATCGCGAAAAAGAGGCACGTATTCTGCCCTTCGTCATTGCCAGTTGGTTGCACTATCTGCGTGGCCGCGATGAGAACGGGCGCGTGCTCACCATCTCCGACCCGTCGCTCGAAAGTCTGCAACTCTTTCCTCGATGCCGGCGGCAGCGACGCTCGCCTTGCGCTCTTCATCCAGCCGATCTTCGGTGAGCTTGCCTTCACGTACCCGCGGCTCGTTGGCAAAGTGCAGGCAAGTCTTGACGCGCTGCGCAGCCACGGCGTTCGCGCGGCCATCATTCAAATGCTGGAACAGGCCGAGGCTCAATGACAGTAAATACGGCGCATGCGAAGTCCCCGCTGATTGAGCGCATCGGCATGCATCCTGAGCTGGCCATCGGCTATCTAGGCCTGTTGCTCTTTATGGTCGGCGATGGCGTTGAAGCCGGCTTTCTTTCGCCTCTGCTTTTCGACCTGCACTTCAGCGCCGCAAGAGTCGCGCTCGTCTTCACAGCTTACGGAGCAACAGCGGCGCTGGCTTCGTGGCTCAGTGGAGCGCTCTCCGATATCTTCGGACCAGGGAAAGTCATGTGGGCCGGCCTGTTGATCTGGCTCAGCTTCGAGATGCCGTTTCTCTCGCTCGGCATCGCCCACGCAAATTACCCCATCATCCTCCTGAGTTACGGGCTCAGAGGCTTTGGCTATCCGCTCTTCGCTTATGGATTTCTGGTCTGGGTTGCCGCGGTCACGCCGGAACGGTATCTTGCCACCGCCATCGGCTGGTTCTGGTCAGCGCGCACCGGCGGCCTGCCCACGCTGGGCGCTTTGCTGGCCAGCTTCACAGTGCCTCTTCTCGGCGCATATAAAACGCTCTGGGTCTCCGTCGCCCTGGTTGCCGGGGGCGGCCTGATCGGCTCTATTCGGCGTGCGCGAATGCCATGGCACCACCCCGCTTTCCACCACCGGCGAAAACCAGCTCAAGATGCTTTTACCGGCGTGTCCATCGTATGGAGGCATCCCAAGGTCGGTCTAGGCGGAATCGTGGCTACCATCACCACCACTTCCGAGTTTGGATTCCTCGTTTTCCTGCCCATCTTCTTCATTCACGTCATCGGCTTCACGCTCGAGCAGTGGCTTCAGATTCTCAGCATCATGTTCGCCACCAACATGGTCGCCAATCTCTTTTGGGGTTATGTCGGAGACCGCATCGGCTGGCGCCGGACCATCACTTTTGCCGGCTCCTGCGGCTGCGCGCTCACCACGCTGGGTCTGTATTATGTGCCCCACATCTTCGGAACCAACTACCCGCTCGTAGTGGCGGCAGGCATGGCCTACGGCATCGCCCTTGCGGGCTTTGTGCCCATCGCCGCCATCATGGCCGTGCTGGCGCCGGAGTCAAAGGGCGCCGCCATGTCCATCATGAACCTCGGCTCCGGCATGAGCACCTGGATCGGCCCGGCAATCGCGGGAGTCTTTCTGCCCCTTCTGGGTGTCTCCGGCGTGATTTGGATCTTTGCTTTCATGTACCTAGCTGCCGCAGTCATCAGTTATACGTTGCGCCTTCCCGGCATTCGCTCACTCAGATAATCTTGCGTCCGGCGAAAGCTCGTCTCCTGTTCCCTGAACATTTGGACCTTCGAGACACACTGGCACGGCTGGAGAGAAATCTGATCGAAAGAGCGATGACTTCTTCTGGCGGTGTGCAGGCGGAGGCTGCGAGGCGCCTGGGTCTATCCCGAAGTGACCTCGGCTACAAAGTGAGCAAGTACTCTGGATAGCTGGCAAGGCTCATGGCTTGGCCGGTCCTAGTGCTGAAACCCGGCCGGGAGCCGGGTCACCGTGACCGCTTTTTTGGCGGATTGGCTGGGGTATCCGGCAAAATCTGTACCAGTAGGGATAAGACAAACTGGCTTAGGAAAAACTGAGCTGGGCGGCCGTCAAGACCTGTTCTCCATGATGGAGTGAAGTACCATTTGCCGGAAATACCGCGCGCCGTCGTCAGTGTCTGTCCGTGCGTGCCAGAACATCGCGATATCAAGGCTCGGCAACTCAAAGTCGGATTTAACGACCTTCAGCGGAAGCATTTTGGAAAAGACCTCGGCGGTTCGGCAGGGCACCACGGCAATGTATTCAGTGTGTGCTGCTGCGATCGCTGCAGCGGTGAAATTCGGAACAGAAAGAGCAACGTTGTGCCTCGCAAAAACTCCGATCTCCTTTGAAATTAGGATGATATATCGTCTGCTCACTTTCATGTATTCTGGGTCTAATGTTTCACATCGTGGGCGTTCTCATCGCTTTTTCTACTCAGTTCTCCCGTTCTCGCCGCGATCTCTTGCTCGAGAACCTGGCTTTGCGACAGCAACTGTCGATCATTATCCGGAAGCAGCCTCGACGGCGCCTGACCTTGCCGGACAAGCTCTTCTGGATCGCCCTGAGCCGATTCTGGTCTGGATGGAAGCGGGCGCTTCTCATCGTTCAACCTGAAACGGTTGTCCGTTGGCACCGTGCCGGATTCAAGCTGTACTGGAAATGGATTTCGCGGAGGCGAGTCCGTCTCGGCAGGAAGCCGACGAGCAAGGAATTGCGTAAATTGATCTTCCGTATGGTCGCGGAGAACCCCACCTGGGGAGCGCCACGGATTCATGGCGAGTTGAAGATGCTCGGCTTCGGCATCTCGGAGCGAACCGTACTGCACTGGATGCGCAAAGCGCCCAGGAGCCCTGAGCCGGCAAGGCGATGGGCGACATTCCTTGCCAATCACCGCGAGGTCATTGCTGCGATGGACTTCTTCACTGTGCCAACGCTGACCTTTGGTGTGCTCTATTGCTTCTTCGTTATCGCCCATGAGCGACGCCGGATTCTTCATTTCAATGCTACGCGTCACCCGACGAGCCCATGGGTGACACAGCACTTGCGCGAAGCTTTTCTCTATGATTCTGCACCCCGCTACCTGATCTTTGATCGTGGTGCAAACTTCAATGAAGAAGTCGTTGAGATGATCAAGAACTTCGGCATTGAGCCCAAGCGAATTAGCTTCCAAAGTCCGTGGCAGAACGGCGTTGCCGAGCGATTCGTCGGCAACTGCCGCCGTGATCTGCTTGACCATGTGATCGTGCTCAACGAACGCCACCTCAAACGTCTTTTAAATGAATATGTCTGCTATTATCGCGACGACCGAACACATCTTGGTCTCGACAAGCAAACTCCGGCAGACCGCGTATCAGCGGAGAAAGCAAATGTTGCCAGCAAGGTTGCCTCCATGTCACGGCTTGGCGGACTCCATCATCGTTACAACCTCGCTGCCTGAGCGACCATTTCTGATGCCCTCTCCGAAGCGAATACAAGTCACCGAAGAAGTGTGTCGTATGACGTCACATGGCACGCTTCGCAATGGTCTCACCGAACGACAAGACCACTGGGCCATCCGTTCCTCATCAAAAGTCGCTATCGCACCAGCCTGTGCTCGCGTTCCTAGCGGTTCGGAGCAGACTAAATTTGGCCTGGATGGAGTTCTTGCGAACCACAAGACCGAATATTGGCTCCAGTTGTCGCTCAGAGCGACCTCTTTCCCCTTTGTAACAAGGCCGAATTGCTCATCGAATTTTTGCGGGTTTCTTGACAGGCTCGACAAGTTCTCCTTTTTTTACAGCCTCCGTGAGGAATTTCTTGCTGATCGTAGTCGCACTGCAAACCCACTCTTTCCAGCTCAAGCGTGTTCTTGTGATTTTCCATTTCGCTGCAGATTTTCTGGCCTCCCTTAGCTTTTCAAGACGCTCTTTTTGGCGCTTCTTTTGTACCGCAATACGCGAAGTATGTTTCAAACCGCATCGCTTGCAGCAGTACACCATTTGCCGCTTGGTATTCTTCACATAATATTTGTCACAATTTCTGCATGGCCCGCCCAGTTTCTCGTTATCCGGATTGATGAGGAAATTAAGAAAAATCCCAAACGCGATCTCAAGGGTATCGCCCGGAGGCAAATCCTCGGGGACGGTCACGCAGATCAGTCGGGCGCGGTTTGTCTTGGTAGGTATGACATGAGCTCGACATTGCAGAGCTGCCTGAGCAAGAACGTGGTCTGCTGAAAACAGCTTCTCCACGTTCGGTCCGGAATCAGACCATGCCTGTGCGAGACGACGCAATTCTCGCCTGACAGGTCCGTAATCTTTCCTAACTCTCTGCCAGGAGCCATTCACGATACCGTCCCACTTGGCTACGACGTGCGCGACCGCCGGCTACAGATTAAC
>CAWJDG010000012.1:0-9848 GCA_963841365.1 uncultured Acidobacteriaceae bacterium | reverse complement strand
CTTTGTTTATTTCTCCAGGCTTGCGCGGAACTATCAGAATGTTTTCAATCCTGCCACCGGGTTCATGTCGCCCAAAAGCGCGGACGGAAAATGGGTGGAACCCTTCGACCCGACTTTGAGTGGTGGGCAGGGAGGCCGCGACTATACCACCGAAGTCGACTCTTGGATTTACACCTTCCATGTTCAGCATGACGTCGCCGGTCTCATCGCACTCATCGGCGGGCGAGACAAGTTCAACGAAAAACTGGACCGGCTTTTCGTTGAGCAATATGAAACTTCGAAGTATCACTTTCTCGGTCAGTTTCCCGATGCCACCGGCCTGATCGGGCTTTACGCGCAGGGCAACGAACCCAGCTTTCATATCCCGTATCTGTACGATTTTTCCGGTCAGCCGTGGAAGACACAGCGGCGCGTGCGCCAGATTATGGACCTCTGGTACGGCGGCGGGCCTCTCGGCATTCCCGGCGATGAAGACGGCGGCGCAATGTCGTCGTGGTACGTGCTGAGCGCGTTGGGATTTTACCCGGTTTGTCCCGGCAGCCCCGTTTATGAGATTGGCAGCCCCATATTTGCCAGGAGCACGATTCAACTTGGCAATGGAAAGAGCTTCACCATCTTGGCCAATCAAGTCTCCGCGCGGAACAAATATATTCAATCGGCCGAACTCAACGGCAAGCCGCTCAACCAGCCATGGTTTCAGCACTCCGACATCGTCAATGGCGGGACACTGACCTTGGAAATGGGAGACGAACCAAACAAGAACTGGGGCAGTTCTGTTGAGGATGCTCCTCCATCAATGAGCACCGCAGAGTAACTCAGGTTTTCCTCGGATGTGGGTTGTTCGACGCCGACCATAGATTACCGGAGCATCGACACCATCTCACCGCTGTACAATTCTTGCGTAACTCAGCGCGCACTGATTGCCTGAGTGGAGCAGGAAATGCCCGAAACGATCGATTGGCCGTCGCACCCAAGACCGCGCAGCATGCGTCTTGTTGCTTATCTCTTTCTTGCCGCCATCATCCTCATCTTCATTGGCGGCCGCACAGCAGTCTCCTATTGGGTTGACCTTCAGTGGTTTCGGTCGCTGGGCTACGCGAGCGTCTTTTGGAAGACCTTTGGCCTCGAGTGGGGAACCTTCGCCGCCTTTGCCGTGCTTACCTTCATCATCCTCTTCTCGGCATTCCTTGCACTACGCCATAGCCACGCCGCCGATTTGCCTGAAACCCACACCATCTTTTTCGCCGGCCGCCCTTTCGAGCTTCCGGTGGCAAAGGCTCTGCGCATCGTCGCCATAATCGCCGCGCTGGTCGTCGCCATCGTCACCGGCTTCGCGATGGAGGCGCAATGGCCCACCCTGGCACTCTATTGGTATGCCCCGCAAGCTGCCACCGGTGTCAGCGACCCCATCTTCGGCCGCCCGCTTGGCTTCTATCTCTTCACCTTGCCCGCATGGCAGCTCATCGCCGGATGGCTGCTTACGCTGGCGGTGATGGTTTGCGTGCTTGCCGTGCTGTTCCTCATCGCGGCCGGCGGGGGGCGCGCGCTGGGCGGACGCTTCGGCGTTCCGATTCCCTGCCCTGGCGCGGCGCCTCCATCGCCGCCGGATTTCTGCTGCTCACGCTGGCCATCCATGAGTATGTTGGCCGCTTTCGAGCTCCTCTTCGACCAGCACACCATCTTCGACGGCGTTACCTACACCGACGCGCACGTCACGCTGATCGGCATGTTGTTCGTCAGCGCGGCGCTGGCCATTGGCGCGGTGATCGCCTTCGCCGGCGGCCATGTTGCAGCCGCGCGTGCGCTGGCTGCTCGCAGCCATCGTTCCCGCGGCGGTCTGCTTTGTCGTGGCCGGCCTGGCCGGCTGGTACGTGAGCACTTTCATCGTCAATCCCAACCGGCTCGACCGCGAGCGGCCTTATATTGCCAACAACATCGCCTTCACGCGCCAGGCTTATGGCCTCGACCGCTTCGCGCAGCGCGAGTTTCCCGCCGACACCACGGTGGCCGCGGCCGATCCGGAACACAACCAGGCCACGCTCGAGAACATCCGCCTGTGGGACGTGGGCGCGCTGCAGGCCACGCTGCGCCAGGTGCAGGAGATCCGCACCTACTACGACTTTCCCGGCATCGACATCGATCGCTACCAGATCAATGGCTCGCTGCGCCAGGTGATGCTCGCCGTCCGCGAGCTGAACGTGGACAAGCTGCCCGAGAGCAGCCGCAACTGGATCAACGACAAGCTCATCTACACGCACGGCTACGGCATCACCATGAATCCCGTCAACGGATTCACGCCCGAGGGCCTGCCCACGCTTTACTCTGAGCAACATGCCCGTGCAAAGCACCGTGCCCGGCCTCAGCGTGACGCGCCCTGAGATTTATTTCGGCGAGTTGACCAACACCGATGTCTACGTGAAGACGCAGCCAGCAGGAGTTCAACTATCCCCAGGGCCAGAGCAACAATCTCTCCTCCTACGAGGGCACGGGCGGCATCGTGATGGGCGGCTTTTTGCGCCGCGCTGCTGCTGGCCTTCGATCGCGGCGACCTGACCAAGGTGCCCTTCAGCGACGACATCACGCCCGAGAGCCGCCTGCTGATGCGGCGCAACGTGCGCGCGCGCGTCGCGGCCCTGGCGCCGTTCCTCACCTTCGATCACGATCCCTACATCGTGGTCGGCGACGACGGCCGCCTCTCCTGGATCATCGACGCCTTCACCTCCTCCTCCAGCTATCCCTACTCGGCGCAGGCCGCCTCGAAGACCAGCCGATCAACTACATGCGCAACAGCGTGAAGGCGGTGGTCGACGCCTACGACGGCACCGTCACCTTCTATGTCTTCGACAGCGCAGGACCCGATTCTCGCCGCGTGGCGCAGCATCTTTCCGGGATTGTTCAAGGACGCCTCTACGATGCCCGCATGGCTGCGCGCGCACGTTCGCTATCCCGAGCTGCTGCTCAGCCTGCAGGCCGATGTCTACGGCCTCTACCACATGACCGATCCCGAGGTCTTCTACAACCGCGAGGACCAGTGGACCGTGGCCACGCGAAACCAGCTCGGGCCAGGGCGGCGACCAGTCAGCGCAGGCGATGCATCCGAACTTCGTGCTCATGACGCTGCCCGGCGAAGCCAGCGGCCTCGAGTTCGTTGAGATTCTGCCCTTCACGCCCCTCAACCGCAACAACCTGATCGGCTGGATCGCGGCGCGCAGCGACGGCGCGCATTACGGCAACGCCGTGGTCTACGACTTTCCCAAGACGCGCTTGATTGACGGGCCGCAGCAAATCGAAGCGCGCATCGATCAGAATGCGCAGCTCTCCGGCCAACTCACGCTCTGGAATCAGCAAGGCTCACACGTTATCCGCGGCAGCCTGCTGGTGATTCCCTGCGGGCAAGCGCTGCTCTATGCGGAGCCGATTTATCTGCAGGCACAGCACAGCCCCATGCCGGAATTACGGCTGGTCGTGCTCGCGCTCCAGGACCGTCTGGCTTACGGGCCGAAGCTTCGACGCGGCTCTCAGTTCGCTCTTCGGTTCTGAAACGCCTTCGCTCACTGGCGCTGAGTCGCCGCAGCCCACAGGCGCTGCTGCGCCCAGCGGCAAACCGCAACCCGCAGCCAATCTAAACTCGCTCATCAGCCAAGCCGGCCGCGATTTCGCCGACTATCAACGCCTCACGTCAGAAGGCAAGCTGGCCGAAGCCGGGCAGAAGCTCGACGATCTCAAGACCGTTCTCGGCGAGCTCAGCGCGCACGCAAAATAAATTCGCGATTGCCTCATCTTCTCGCACCCGGTTGCACTGCAGCAGCGTAACGGAGGTCATCACAATGCTTGACCGGCGCGCATTCCTGAAGACGGCCGCGGCCGCCGTGCCGTTGGTTCGCGCAGGCGATTCGTTTGCCCTGGCCTCGACTGGAGCGGAGCCAAGCGCTGCTTCCGTCGCACTGGCGGCCTCGCCTGCTGACATCCCGTGGCAACAAACCCTGCGCCGCATCGGCCAAACCAACTTCACCGAGCACGATCCCGCGGTCTTCGATATCGAAGCATGGGCCGATTACTGGGCCAGCTTGAAGGTCGGCGCCGTGTTTATCAGCGTCACCGGCATCGTCGCGTTTTATCCCAGCACGGTGCCGTTTCATCGCCACGCAAAGTACCTGAACGGGCGCGATTTCACCGGCGACCTGCACGATGCGGCAAAAAAACGTGGACTGCGCACCGTTGCGCGTTACAGCCCCGACCTGAATTGGGGCGATGCTCTCGCCGCACATCCTGAGTGGTTCATGCGCGACGAACAAGGCCAGCCATTGCCCACCCCGGACGATCCGGAACTGTTCCAGACTTGCATGTTCACGTCGTACATGACCGATCATTTCCCGGCGATCATGCGCGAGGTCAACTCCCGTTACGACATGGACGCGCATTACACCAACGGCTGGCCCTCGTTTACTCTGCCGGTTTGCTACTGCGACCAGTGCCGCCAATTGCCGCCGCCGAAAACGCCGGCGTATTGGGACAAGTTCAACGAGCGCGTTATCAGCCTGTGCAAACTGTACGGCTCAATCGCAAAAGAGAAGAAAGCGTCGAGCTTTTACTTCAACAATATGGGCGGCGGAGTCCGCACCAGCACGAATCTCGCGCAACTGGGGGCAATCAGCCCGTGGTTCCAGGCCGACAACCAGGGCCGCGGCGGGCAGGATGCGCCCATCTGGGGTGCCTCGCAACAAGGACGTGTGTGCAATGCCGTGCTCGACGGCAAAATGGCCACCAACGTAACGGGCTCATATTCCACGGGCCCGATGCGCTGGCGCGAAGTGACCAAGTCGCCCGCCGAAACCGTCATGTGGTTCAGCGAAACCCTCGCCAGTGGCATGGTTCCCTACTATCACATCGTGGGCGGAGAGAAGGGCCTCGGCGAAGATCTGCGCTGGCAGGAGATCGGCCGCGATTATTTTCAGTGGACGGCCCGGCATGACCCCCACTTCGTGAACAAATCCACGATCGCCAACATCGGCGTGGTCATGGGCCAGCGCACGCAACTCTTCTATAAGCCGCCGCGCGACGTATCCATGCAGCAGTCCATGGATGCGATGTACTACGCGCTGCTCGAAGGGCGCTTTCTCTTCGACTTCGTGCATGAAGACCTTCTGGATTTGCAGCGGATCAAGAAATACGCCGCACTCATCCTGCCCAATACCGCACTGCTCAGCGACGCGCAGTGCCGGCAGTTGCGCGACTACGCCAGCCAGGGCGGCTCGCTGCTGGCCACCTTTGAAACCAGCATGTACACCGATCGAAATGAGCGCCGCGCAGATTTCGGTCTGTCTGACGTCTTCGGCATCCACCTGGCCGGCGAGATGATCGGGCGCCGCGGCAACGCCAACTCCTACCTGGCCCGCATCGAGCGACCGCATCCCATCCTCGACGGATTCACCGATACTCATTGGATTCCCGGCTCGGAGTTTCGCCTGCCGCTCAAGCCCATCGACAATCCCGTGCTCACCGTCGTGCCCGGTTATCCCGCGTACCCGCCTGAGCTTTCCTATCCGCCCATTCCGCAAACCAGCGAGCCGGCCGTCGTCCTGCGCGAGCAAGGTACGAGCCGCCTGGCATTTTTCCCGGGCGATATAGAGGCGACCATGTGGCTCTCAGGCCATACCGATCTCAGCCGCCTGCTGCAGAACACCATTCGCTGGGTCGCGGGTAGCGCGGCTCCAGTCACCGTTCAAGGCAAGGGGCTCGTTGAGATTTTTGCGTGGGAGACTGAGCCCGGCTTTGCCGTGCACGTGCTCAACTACACCAACCCCAACGCACATCGCGGATGGATGCGCGAGTTCTATCCCATCGGCGCGCAGCAAGTTCATTTCCGCCTTCCTGCCGGCCGTCGCGTCACGCGCGTCGAATTGCTCCGCGCCGAGCGCGACATTCCTTTCCATGCCACAGGCGATTCCGTCGAGTTCACAATTCCTTCTGTCGCGGATTACGAAGTTGCTGCCCTATATTCCACGTGAGATTGCAAAGCGCACCCGCGCGAAGTTGCGGACAAGTCTCGCAATCCACACAACGCCCGCGCCGCCGCGCAATTCAATATTTCGATCTACAGCGATACACTCGTCTTGAATGCCCCTCCCAGCACCCTCAGCTCATGACGGAGTGATTTCCATGCCTCGCTTTGCCGCCAATCTCACCATGATGTACACCGAGCACGGCTTTCTCGATCGCTTTGCCGCCGCCGCGCGCGATGGATTCGATGCCGTGGAGTATTTGTTTCCATACGAGCACCCCGCCGCCACGCTGGCCGCATTGCTCAAGGAGCACGGCCTGCGCCAGGTCCTTTTCAACTCGCCTCCAGGCGACTGGAAGGCAGGCGAGCGCGGAATTGCCGCGCTGCCCGGCCGTGAGCAGGAGTTCCGCGACGGTTTTTTACTGGCTTTGGAGTATGCCCAGGTGTTGCAATGTATGCGCGTCCACTCCATGGCGGGGCTTTCGTCAGCGGGCGTCGACCGCGCTCGCCTTCTCGGCGTCTACACCGCCAATCTCGCCTGGGCCGCGGAGAAGGCACGCGCCGCCGGCATCGAATTATTCATCGAGCCCATCGCGCTGCGCAACATACCCGGCTTCTTTCTCAACCGCCAGGAAGAGGGCCACGCCATCATCGCCGAGATCGGCGCGCCCAATCTCAAAATCCTCATGGATCTCTTTCATTGCCAGGTGGAGGAGGGCGATCTCGCCATCAAGACTTCGCAGATATCTCGCTGACGCGAAGCAGACGCGCGTAGGCCACATCCAGATCGCGGGCGTGCCTGAGCGCCACGAGCCGGACACTGGGGAAGTCCGATACGAATATCTCTTCGATCTGCTCGACGAGCTTGGCTACGAAGGCTGGATCGGCTGCGAATACATCCCTGCCGCCACAACCTCTGCCGGCCTGGGCTGGTTCAAGAAACAGAAAGCCGCCGCGCGCTAAGCATCAGCGCCGCGGCGGCGTCCGCTTCACAATCTGCTTCGCTTCGCCTACTTCAACACGCCAAACGTAAACGTGGTCGTCGAGTGCATCGTCTCCCCCGGCTTCAGCTCCGAGCTCGGGAAATCCGGATGATTCGGCGAATCCGGATAGTGCTGCGTCTCCAGGCAGAACGCGGCGTGTTTCTCGTACTTCACGCCGTTCCATCCGGTCAGAGTTCCATCCAGGAAATTCCCGGAGTAGAACTGCACGCCCGGCTCCGTCGTCTCCACCGTCATCTTGCGTCCGCTCTCAGGGTCGGTTGCAATCGCCGCCAGCCGCAGAGTTCCCGGCTTGCCGTTCACCACAAAGTTGAAGTCGTATCCGCCCGCCCGCTTCAGTTGCTCGTTGTTGTCGTCGATCCGCGCGCCAATCGCTTCCGGCTTGCGGAAGTCCATCGGCGTCCCTGCCACTGGCGCCAATTCGCCGGTCGGAATCAGCCCCGAGTCGATCGGCGTGTAACGGTCGGCGTTAAGCTCAATTTGCTGATCCAGATTGTTGCCCTTGCCGTCGCCGTGCAGGTTGAAGTACGAATGGTTGGTCAGATTCACCACCGTCGCCTTGTCTGAAGTGGCAGAGTAGTCGATGCGAAGCGTGTCGCCCTTCAGCGTGTAGCGCACCGTTGCCGTCATCTTTCCCGGAAACCCCATGTCGCCATCGGGGCTCACATGCGTAAACTCCACGCCATCCGGCACCTCGTGCGACTGCCAAACATACTGGTCGAACCCCTTCGGCCCGCCGTGCAATGCGTTGGCGCCATTATTAACGGGAATCTGGTACGTCTTTCCGTCGATCGTAAACTTGCCCAGTGCGATGCGATTCCCGTAGCGCCCCACAACCGCGCCCAGATAGGAATTCGGCTGTTTCAGATAGCCCTCAAGCGAACCGAAGCCCAGAATGATATCCGCCATCTTCCCCGTGCGGTCCGGGGTTTTGATGCTCACCAGGTGTGCTCCATACGCCGTCACCTTCGCCTCAATCTGCCCACTGGTCAGCGTGTAGATCGGGACGGCAACTCCATCCGCGGTTTTACCCCATATCGACATCTTCACCTCTCCCTGTGCAACAGGCGTAAACGCCATCGCAACGACGATCATGGTTGCAAAAAATTCAGCTGCTCGTTTCACGGTTTACCTCTTCGCCTTCCGGCTCCGGTACGGCTCCAATTTTCATTCGTCGAGCCAACCCATTTTACCGTTTCCGGCAATGAACCCTGCAGGGCGCAATTGTGCTCCTTGGCAAATATAGCTGAACCGGCTGGCAACGCCATCATAGGCTCTCCAGGGGCGCAAGCGCAGCGAGCGATAGGATCTGTGCGGAGGGTTGCGAATGGCCTAGTAAATCCTGCTGGCAATCACCTGCGTGCCGGTGGCGTTCGACTCGATGCTGGTCGACCGCAGCAGCACTTCAAAGTTGCGCAGAGAACCATCGGGCCGCGTGGCGCTCTTCAGAATCGGGTCGATGGCCGAGGGATGCAGCAGCATCTCCGCCGCGGCTTGCGTTCCGGCCACGTCCAGTCCCTCCAGAACCAGCAGATGCCCGTTGCCGCTCAGGTTCGGCAAAAAGGCGATCAGAGCAAAGGTCTCGTGCGCCGGCTCGTTCCAGTGGCTGGCATACGATTCGGCTTCACCCGGCCGCGGCTTGGTGTTGATGATCTCCGCGCCGCTCATGCCGGGACGGTCGGTAATGCGGAAGTTCGCGTTGGTTTCAGCAATCGCAGCCCACGGATTGCTCCCCACCGAGCCGATGATCACCGCATTGGCGCTCTTCAGGTCTTCAAGCCGCAGGTCCCGCGGAAAGCGGATGAAGACTCGCTGCGGATTGTCCTCGCTCAGGTGCGAGAGAGCGGCGGCAATCTGCAGATCCACAAAAGGCGTGAGCTGCTGGGTGCGCAGATCTTCGGCGCTATGCGGGTCCACTCCCGCAAGCGGAAGTCCTTCGTAGCTGCCCGCGATATAGTCCGCCAACGGCACTGGACGGCGCGAAAGATCTTCGAGCAGGTTGAACCCGGCATCTGAGGGAACAATGTAGCTGTTCGCGGCTCCGCTGAAGAGCGCTGCCCAAAGCACGTGCGCCGGTTCCTGCGGCAAATGCGGAGCCAAGACTCGCGTCGAGGTGTACCACGTCGCTGCAATCAGCGCCGCGCTGTATGCCGAAACCACCAACGCACCCAGAAGCCAACTCCTCGTCCTGGATGGCAGCGGAGCTGCCGCTTCCGTCTCGCGCCGGTGAATGGGCACCGGTTGCGTTTGACTGTGCAACACCGCCGGCAAGCTCGCCGCGTCTTCTCTGCCGTTCTCCGTTGAAGCCGGAATAAAGACGGGAACATAGCCACCGAGCGGAATGTCGATGCGTTCCGCTTCCGAATTGCCCTCGTCGGCAAAGTGCTCCGCAAGCCGCTTGCGCAATTGCCGCGCGTAGCTGCGAACAATATTGTCTTCAAGAGTTCGGTAGTCGGGTGGCCGGTCGAAGACCTGCACCCCGATCTGGTGCTCCGTGATCTCGTCCCCGCGCCCTTCCAGAGTTTCTCTTACCACGTGCAGCAGAAACTTCGAGAGCAGCGGCGAACGCGCAAATTGAGGTGCGGCCACTACGCGCTGCGCCAGTTCCCAGTGCGGATCGTCTTGCAGGCCGGGCCGCCACGCCTCGTCGGGAAGCGGTGTCTTGGGCTTGGATTGGACGGCGGCAAAATTTTCCATCGGACTCATCTCCGGGCAGCCACCCTGATCAAGGAAACATCCTGCGTTAGCGCCGCATGCCTGCGGCAATGAACAGCTTTACCCGTAAATCACCCCATCCGATAAACCGGTCTCCATGCAGAACCCAGCACCTTTTTCGAATTCGGGGG
>CAWJDG010000011.1:0-16433 GCA_963841365.1 uncultured Acidobacteriaceae bacterium | reverse complement strand
CAAGGCGCGCATGCATGCCCGGCATCGCTTTCGAGCTGACGGACCGCGTCCGCGAGCAGATCAAGCGCATGCTGCCGTTCAAGCCCACCGGCGCGCAGAAGCGCGTGCTGGGGAGATCGCGCGCGACATGGAAGCGCCGCGCCCATGAACCGCCTGCTCCAGGGCGACGTGGGCAGCGGCAAGACGCTGGTGGCGGCGGAGGCGGCGCTCATCGCCATCGAGAACGGCTACCAGGTGGCGATGCATGGCGCCCACCGAGATCCTCGCCGACGCAGCACTTCCTCTACCTTCAAGGACTGGTTGCGAGGCCTGGGCTACGCGTCGCGCTGCTGACCGGGCGCGCAACGCGAAGGCGAGAAGACGCAGTTGGCGGAGCGCGTGCCGACGGGCGACGGCCCAGTTCGTCGTGGGCACGCACGCGCTGATCGCAGGAGGACGTGGAGTTCCAGCAGCTGGGCCTGGCCATCGTCGACGAGCAGCACCGCTTCGGCGTGATGCAGCGGCTGGCGCTGATGCAGAAGGGCGAGCACCCCGACGTGCTGGTGATGACCGCCACGCCCATCCCGCGCACCCTGGCGCTGACGCTCTACGGCGACCTCGACGTCTCGGTGATCGACGAGCTGCCGCCGGGCCGCAAGCCGATCGTGACCAGGCACGCTGCCGAGCGACGGCGTCGAGCAGGTGTACGAGCTTCGTGAGCGAGCAGGTCGAGCAGGGCGCCAGGCCTACGTGGTCTATCCGCTGATCGAGGAATCGGAAACGTCAGGCCATGAAGGCCGCCGCAGAAGATGTACCAGCACCTGGCGCAGCGAGGTCTTCCCGCAGCTGCCGGATCGGGCTGATGCACGGCCGGCTGGCCACGGACGAGAAGGAAGCCGTCATGCAGCGCGTTCAAGGCGGGCGAGATCGAGATCCTGGTCGCGACCACGGTGATCGAGGTGGGCATCGACGTGCCCAACGCCACGGTGATGGTGATCGAGCAGGCCGAGCGCTTCGGCCTCTCGCAGCTGCACCAGCTTCGCGGGCGCGTGGGACGGGGCGCGGCGCAGAGCTACTGCATCCTGGTGACCGGCAAGCTGAACGACATCGGCCGCGCAGCGCATCCGCACGCTGGTGGATTCGACCGACGGCTTCCACATCGCGGAGATGGATTTGAAGCTGCGCGGGCCGGGCGAATTCTTCGGCACCAAGCAATCCGGGCTGCCGGCGCTGCGGATCGCGAACATCCTGCGCGATGCCGAGATTCTGGAGATCGCGCGCCGCGAGGCGGTGGATTTCGTGGCGCGCCCGCAGGCCGAAGACGACCTGCGCCGCGCCGTTGCCTATATCCGCGACCACTGGCAGCGGCGCTACGGACTGGTGACGGTGGGCTGATGCGGGTGATTGCGCGGAGAGTTCCGTTCGCGCCGCCTGAAGTGCTTCCCGGGCGCGGCCACGCGGCCCACGCCCGACCGGCTGCGCGAGACGCTGTTCGACATTCTGGCGCCGCGCATCGCGGGCGCGCGTTCCTGGACGCCTACGCCGGCACCGGCGCGGTGGGCATCGAAGCGCTGAGCCGCGGCGCGGCGCACGCCTGGTTTCTGGAACGGAACCGCGCCGCCCTGAACGCGATCCGCGAAAACCTGGCCTCGCTGGGGCTGGAGCCGCGCGCCACGGTGGTCGCCGGCCCGCTGCTGCTCACGCTGCCGCGCTGCTCAGCCGATATTGTATTTCTCGATCCGCCCTACGAACTGGAGCGCGAATACGCGGCCGCGCTCGAATTGCTGGCGGAAATGCGGCCGGCGCTGGCCGTGGTGCAGCACTCCATCCGGCTGGCGCTCGGCGATACCTATGGAGCCCTCGGGCGCACGCGCATCGTCAGACAGGGAGACAACGCCCTGAGTTTCTACGCGAAGGGGTGAGGCGGACCCGGCCAGCGGGCGCTTCCTTGGGGTGGACCTGGGCTGGTACGGCAAGCCGAGCGGCGTGGCGGCGCTGGCCCGGTCGCGCGGCACCCTGCGAATCATCTCGCTCGACCGCCTGAGCGGAGTGGAAGCGATCCTGCGCTGGGTGGAGGACACGGCCGGCACAGCGAACGCCGTCGTCGCAGTCGACGCGCCGCTGGTAATCGCCAACCAGACCGGCTCCAGGCTCGCCGACCTGGCAGATGACCAGCGCGTATGGACGGTACCACGCCGGGTGCCACGCCGCCAATTTGGGGAGGCCCTTCGCGGCCCTGACCTGCGGGTTCGCCGCCGCGTTGGAGAGCCGCGGGTTCCGTCACGCCGCGATGCTCCGGGCGCGCGGCAACGTGGGCGGTACCAGATTGAGTACACCCGCACGCCGCCACGGGTGATACCCCGTCATCGACAGTCCTGTCGCTGCTTTCTGTGGCATCGCGCGCCCCGCGCAGTTCTTTGAGGGACTTGAATCCGCCGGCCTGCGCCTCGCGGCACGCATCGCCTTCCCCGACCACCACAGCTACACAATGCGCGATCTCGACCGCGTCGCAACCGCCGCGCGCGACGCCGGCGCCACAGAGTTTGTTACTACCGAAAAAGATCGCGTCCGCCTCGGCAAACTCGCCGCATCATTCTCCGCATCGTTTCCGCTCAGGACCATCGGCCTCCGCATCGAGATCGAAGACGAGGATGCGGCCATCGATTGGCTATTCACGCACTTTGCCGTCCGCCAAGCGAACCAAACCTAACGCAGCTCATTTAATTTGGGTCAGCGACAGGCTCGGCCGGAAACGAGAAAAGATCCCGATGCCAAAGCTCTTTTGCGGATGAGGCTGGCCATCCTGCCCGGTCTTACAGCCGCTCTGCCACCGGAACCCAGGGGCACGGATAGGCCGGCCCGATATATTCCGCGCGCGGGCGGATCAGCCGGTTGTCGTCCAACTGCTCAATCACGTGGGCGGCCCAACCGGCGATGCGGCTCACCGCGAAGATCGGCGTATACAAATCGATGTCGATTCCCAGCGTCGCGTAGGTCGAGGCGGAATAAAAGTCCACGTTGGCGTTCAACTTTTTGTCCTTATTGATGTAAAGTTCAATGGCGCGAGACATCTCGTACCACTTGGGCTGGCCCGAGTCTCTGCCGAGTTGTTCGCTCATCTTGCGCAGGTGCGTGGCGCGTGGATCCTCGGTCTTGTAGACACGATGGCCGAAGCCTGAGATCTTCTGCTTGGCCGCCAGCATGTTCCTCACGTACTCCACTGGATCGGCGCGCTGCTTGTCGATTGTCAGCAGCAGGCGCATCACGCCTTCATTCGCTCCGCCGTGCAGCGGTCCCTTCAGCGCGCCGATCGCGCCGGTAATGGCTGAATGTATGTCGGAGAGTGTTGCGGCGATGACGCGTGCGGCGAAAGTCGAAGCATTCAGTTCGTGGTCGGCATGAAGAATGAGAGCGATATCTAAAGTTCGCGTTGCTGTTTGCGAAGGCTTTTCGCCGTTCAGCATCCACAGGAAGTTTCCTGCATGAGAAAGTGAGCGGTCGGGCGGCACAATCTCCTTGCCCTTGCGCAGCCGGTCGTAGATCGCCACAATCATGGCAATCTGCGCTGTCAAGTTATAGGCCTTGCGCACGTTGGCGTCGTGCGAGTTGTCCTTTTCGTCCGCATCGTAAAAGCTCAGCGCTGAAACCGCGGTGCGCAGCACCTCCATGGGCGTTGCCGACTTGGGAAAGCTGCGCAGCATGTCGATCACGCGCTGATCGAGCGACCGCGCCAATGCCAGTTGCGCCCGAAACTCGCGCAGGGCGAGTGCGTTCGGCAGCATTCCGTTCCATAGCAGGCAGGTAGTTTCCTCGAAGGTCGAGTTTTCGGCCAGCTCGTGGATGTCGATACCCCGATAGGAGAGGATCCCCGCTTCTCCATCGATCCAGCAAATGCCGGAGTTCGCGGCTACAATTCCTTCCAGACCCTTCCCTGCGACAGCAGTCGGCATAGCCTTTGCTTCTCCCTTTTTCGATGGCTGTTTGGCCGTTGCGGCGGAGTTCCGGGCCCTAAAAGGAGGCTCGGCGCCAAAAAGTGCAGTAAAGATGTTTATAACTTAGCCATTCCATCGTTGTCACGGAAAGTGGGATTGGCGGCAGTGGAAACGACCCTTCCAGTCGGCGTTGCGGCGATTCACTGCACAACTCCCGGCGATTCGATATATTCTGTGTAGCATTCCAAATAAGCGCGGGCCGGGGTTCCCGGACTTCGATCAGCGCGTTTGCCTTGCATAAGACCGTGAATCAAGGGGAGTTCCGGAACGAGTGAGACAATTTCCCCCCAATATGGCGTCTAACCGGACAGGATGCCGCCATTGCGTCAGGCGCGGTTGAGCTGAAACGTCCTGACTGTGCAGGAAAGGTAACGAATGAGCGAAATTGATGACGCACCCCGAACTTACTCCGGCGCTTTGTTGGCGGCAATCGCCGTCGCCCTGCTGGCCGCTGTTGGCAGCCTTGTCTGGTGCTTCACGCTCGGCAGCCGGTTGACCACCGCTCAAACGGAGCTAACCGACGCCAAGCAGCAGAACACAGAACTGGCCGCGAAACTGCGCGAGACCGATGCCCGTCTTCAGGTGACCACCGATGAGCTGGGCAAGTCTGTCGGCCTCACGCAGAAGGAACTGGATCAGCGCGCCCAGGCGCTCATTCAGCGCGAGCAGGCTGACAGCGAGCGCCTTGAGAGCGCTCAGAAACAGACCGCGCAGCAGGTGAGCCAAGTCTCCAGCGAGGTTTCCAACGTAAAAACCGATGTTGGCGGCGTCAAAACCGATTTGGGCAAGACGCAGACCGATCTCGCCACGACCATCAGCCAACTGCAATCCATGAAGGGTGATCTGAGCAACACTAACAGCGTCATTGCCCGCAATCACGATGAGTTGGTGCTGTTGGAGCATAAGGGCGACCGCAATTACTACGAGTTCAGCCTCAGTAAAGGCCAGAAGAAGCCCGTGGGTACCATCAGCCTGGAGTTGAAAAAGACTGACCAGAGGAGAAACCGGTTCACCCTCGACATTTATGCCGACGACAAGGTGTACGAGAAGAAAGACCGGAACGTAAACGAGCCTCTGCAGTTCTATAGCGGCAAGGATCCGGCGCTCTACGAGATCGTGGTCAACAGCATCAATTCGAAGAACCAGATCTCGGGTTATCTATCCGCGCCCAAGAACGCGCCCGTTCCGGCTACTGGACAGTAATTGGCACGTGGGGCGTGACCACGACGTTGGGCTGGTAACGGAAACTGAAAGTGTAGTCCAGCTTCTTGCCCGCGTCCCACTGCTGTTTCGTTAGCCGGAAGGCCGAAACAAAAGTTCCCTCTACCGATTGCCCTGGGTCAATCTCGGTGTCCAACGGCGAAATTGCAGGGCCGTGCGGCACCGTCATGTCTGGATAGGCCACGAACGTCCGCTCGTAGTCGCCCTTGTTGGCCGCATAGCTGGAGTGGACCCCGTCATCCATCGTGATATTAGTGAGCACGTTATTCAGGAACAGCGGGAATTTGCTCTGGTTGTGCAGCCTCACCTTGGTGAAGACCATCACCTGGTCGACCTCCTCTTTCGGCATGGGCGCGCCGTTGGCGTCAAGCCCTGAGGTTTCGGTGTGCTGCGGGTGCACCCACACCGCAAGGATGTCGCCCGTGGCGATGGGCGGCTTTTGTCCGGCGATGATGTAGATCGCAATTGCTATGCTCACCACGACGGTTGCGGAAATTGCGGCCCACACCACGTGGCTGGTGCCTCTCGTCAACTCTTCGCCGCGCGCGGCATCGTCCAACTCCACCGAATCGTGCTGCAGTAGGCTCATGGCACCTGACCTCCATTGCGCCCTTATCTTAGCTCCAACGATGTATCACAAGCCATGAATTCCCGAATTGTGTTTCGGCGTCCCCAATTCCTTTGGGCTGCGAAACGGTGACCTTTGGGGGATCGGGCCGGAGCCTGAATAGACCAGGGATGAATTCGTCAGGGCCTAGCCCTTAACCCCGCCAGAAAACCCTTTGCATCGCGCGTATTGAGCACATCCTCGGGGCCCAGCCAGGCACGCCGCAGTTGCTTGATGCCATACTGCATTTTCCCCAGGTTGCGGCTGTCGTGCGAATCCGAGGACATGACAATCTTGCAGCCCAGCTCTTTGGCCAGCCGCAGATCGCGGTCGCACAAGTCCAGCCGTTCCGGGGCGGCATTGTGTTCCATGGCCAGGCCCAGCTCGGCTGCGCGGCGCAACACGGCTCCCATATCCAGCGCAAACGGCTCGCGGCGCAGCAGCAGCCGGCCTGTCGGGTGGCCCAGAATGCGCACGTACGGGTTCTCGATCGCCCGCAACACCCGCGCTGTCATCTCTTCGCGGGTCTGGTCGAAGCGCGAGTGCACGCTGGCGATGACTACATCCATTTGGGCGAGCACCTCATCTTCGAGGGCCAGGGCGCCGTCGGCCAGAATGTCGACTTCGATTCCGGAGAGAATGCGGATGCGACCGTTCATGGCCTTGTCTGCTTCGCGTACCTCCTTGATCTGTTCCAGGGCGCGCTTTTCATCGAGGCCGTTGGTGATACCGATGAACTTCGAGTGATCCGTGATCGCGATGTATTTGTACCCGCAGGCCAGAGCCGCCTCTGCCATCTCGCGGATCGAGTTGCGGCCATCGCTCGCCATGGTGTGCATGTGAACGTCGCCGCGAATATCCTCCAGCCCCACTAAGCGCGGCAGGTTATGTTGCACTGCCGCGTCAATTTCGCCGAGGTTCTCGCGCATCTCCGGCGGCATCCAGTCCATGCCAAGCGCTTTGTAAATCTCCTCCTCGGTCCCGGCTGCAACCGTCGAGCCGTCGTCGAGCCGGGCCAGCGCCCACTCGCTCAGCGTGTAGCCCAATTTCAATGCGCGCTGCCGCAGCGTCACGTTGTGCCCCTTCGAGCCCGTAAAGTATTGCAGTGCAGCGCCATAGGACTCTGAAGGCAGCAGGCGCACATCTACCTGCAATCCCTGGCCGGTATTAAAGCTGACCTTGTTTTCGCCCCTGGCGATCATGCTGTGGATTCCGGGGTACGCGGCCACATAATCCACCGCCGCGCTTGTTTTCTCCGGCGCGCAGGCCGGGCCGGTCGCCAGCAGGTCAAGATCGCCCACAGTTTCCCGTCCACGGCGCAGCGAGCCGGCGGGAGTCACCTTCTCAATTCCTTTGAACTTGAGCAGATAGGCGGCGATCCGCTCGGCTTCTTCCTCGGCCACGTCGATACGGAATCGACCGGCGCTGCGGCGATAGTCCTCGATCCCCTTGCGCAGCTTTTCAATTTGTTTCGCGCCCATCCGCGGGAGGCCCGCGAGCCGTCCTGCATCAATCGCCGCGGCAAGCTGGTCAATGCTGCCGATCTGGGCGGCATCCCATAGCAGGGCGACCGTTTTTGGACCCATTCCCGGCAGCTTCAGCAGTTCCAACACGCCGGCCCCGAACTTGGCCAGCAACTCATCGCGCTGCTCAAGCTTGCCTGTCGCGGCGATGGCTTGCAGTTTGGCGGCCATGCTCTTGCCGATGCCGTCAATTTCCAGCAGGCGCGTGATGTCGCCCGCAGCCTCCGTCAGATCGACAGTTGTCTGCTCTGCGGCTTCGGAGGCCCGCCGGTAACTGCGTATGCGGAAGCTGTCGGCGCCGTCGATCTCCAGGAGGTCGGCCGTCTCCGCCAGCAGACGAGCCATCGTTCTGTTGTCCATGATTCGGCCCTCCGTCGGCAATGCAACGGTTCCAGAATTGTTTTATCGCAAAGTCACACGGTCGAGTGGCATTTTTCCTCAACCCAGGGTTCCCGGCAGCAGGTTTTCGCTGCTGGGGTGGAAGAAAGTGTCAGCCAGGCGTTTTTGGGGTATGGACGGATGCAGGAGCCGCTCGACTGTCGATCATCGGCAGCGTTTCAGCGCAATGCGGAATGTAAGGCGAACAGACGTCATTCAGGCCAGGAAGTGCAACTTGCGCCTTGGCAGGCGCCACTCGACCTGAGTATCCAAATCAGAAATGTGACTTGAGTAGAAGTCCGGGGCGCAACTCACCATGCCCGCCGGGCGGCGGTCGTGCGCGAACGCCATGCCCTACGCCGGACTATGCGGCGGTGTGGGCAGCATCCCGAAAGCGAACTACGGCATCCGCCTGCGGGCCTTTCTGTCCCTCGACAATGTCGAACTCGACCTCATCGCCTTCTTTGAGCGTTTTGTATCCATCCAGCTGAATTGCTGAGTAGTGGACGAATACATCTGGTCCGTCTTCACGTCCGATGAATCCGTAGCCCTTGGCGTTGTTGAACCACTTGACCTTTCCTTTGTACTGAGCCACAGGAACTTTCCTTCCTTTGCACTTTCGAGGTTACGGTGAGTTGTGAGGGGAATCTCACACCGTATTTCTTAAGACGCAGGGAGATTACGAAAGGTTGACTGTGGCGCAAGTTCCCACAACGTGGAACGACAACGCACCACAGTCAAAAGGCATGAGCCTGTGGAAAAATCGCACCTTTGCATATTGCCTTACTTTTTTCGACGGCCGCGCTGCATCCGATCGTAGAGCAGCACGCTGGTCAAAGTCTTCCCGTCCAGGATCGCGCCTTTCTCAATCATCTTGAGAACATCCTTGAGCTTCACCAGCCTGAAATCGATCTCTTCGTCCTCCTCCGGGTGGGCTTCACCGGCTTCAAGCCCCTCGGCCGTAAACACCATCATCGACTCGCCCAGAAAGCCGGGGCTGGCATAGTACTCCACAAGCGGCCGCCACTTTTTCGCCCGGTAGCCCGTCTCCTCGGCCAGTTCGCGTTTCGCCCCGGCCAGCGGCTCTTCACCAGGATCAAGCTTGCCCGCCGGCAGTTCCCACAGATACTGATTGGCGGCATGGCGGTATTGGCGCTCGATCACGATCCACGGGTTGCGCTTGTTCTTTGCGTTGTCAATCGCCAGAATCACCACGCTTCCGTTATGGCGGATCACGTCCCGCTCGTTTCGCCGCCCGCCCGGCTCGATGATCTTGTCGTGCAGCACGCGAAACAGCTTGCACTCGAACACAACCTCGGAGCTCACGATCGTAGCCCTTTCAATCGCCCCGCCAGCTTTAAATTTTTTCACTTTCGCCGCCTTGGCCTTCGCGGGCTTTGCCGTTTTTTTGGTGGGCATCTCCACTCCTGTTCTCTTGCGAGCAATTTTCCTGCTCGATTCAACACGAGTATACGCATTACCGTGATCTTCCTCTTGCCGCTTCTGCATCGATCCGGCCCGCCGTGGCATCCTTTACTAAGCCAGATTCCGCACTCGGACATCCTTCCAAAGGCAGATGACCTGTAAGTGAACGATTCGATCACCGCAGAGTGTTATCCCGTATCCGTGGTCCCGGGGCACACGCGCCTCTTTGCCGACTATTGCGCCGAATCCCTCGGTGCCTTTCTCCCCACTCCCGATCTCAAACAAGCACGTTCACCGCTCCCGCCGCACTGGCCGGAGCTGGTTCGTCTACTGGCTGCGCAAAATCCATCTCCAGCGGCAGAACCCGCGCTTGCTGCCCTCGGTCAAGGCGCCGGAACCGACCTCACCGGCCAACAAGTCGGTCTCTTCGGCGGACCGCTCTATACCCCGTTCAAGGCGGCCACGGCCATCGCACGCGCCCGCCAGTCAACCGCAGACGGCCAGCCCCACGCCGCCGTTTTTTGGTTGGCAAGTGAAGACCACGATTTTGCCGAGATCAATCAGGTCGTGTTTCCAGCGGGCCGCGAACTGGCGAAACTGGTCTATGAGGCAGCGCCTGAATCCGCGCTGCCGGCCGGCAAAATCATGTTCGACGACTCCATTACGCCGCTCGTCGATCGTGCCGCAGAGCTTCTCGGTCCCTCTGATGCCACCGATGCCCTGGCCGCTGCCTACAAGCCAGGCCGCAGCTTTGCCCAGGCCTTCGCCGATTTCTATTCCACAATCTTCGCCGCGCAAGGGCTACTCATCGTCGACGCCAGCACTGGCCACTTCCACCGTCTTGGCGCGCCTGTCCTCCGCGCAGGCATCGAACGGGCCGACGAGTTCCACGCAGCGCTCGTCGAGCGCAGCCACGCTCTTGAGGCCGCCGGCTATCACACCCAGGTTGCCGTTGCGCCCCAGTCGAGCCTGCTTTTCCTTATCGACGGCAAAACCGGCGCTCGCATTGCGCTCAAGCGCAACCCGCCCACTGCTGTCGAGCCTAATGGCCTCTGGCAGGCCGGCAATCTGACCCTTTCAACCGCAGACCTCACCGGCATCCTCGACTCCGAGCCCGAGCGCATCTCCCCTGCGGCGCTGCTTCGCCCGGTCTTTCAGGATTTTCTGTTCTCCAGTTCCACCATCTCCGCTGGGCCGGCCGAGATCGCCTACTTTGCCCAATCGGCCGTGCTCTACGCCCGCATTCTCGGCCGCCAGACGCAGGTGTTGCCTCGCTTCTCCGCTACGCTCATTGAGCCCTCTGTCGCCAGCCTGCTCAGCCGCCACGAGCTTACGCTTGAGCAGATATTCTCCGAGGAGAGCCCTGCATCGCTCGCTCAGCGCCTCGCCGCCCGCGCCATGCCCATTGAAACCAAGCAAAAGCTGGCCGCCGCCGGCAACGCCCTCGACGCCGAACTCAACGTCCTCGTCGAGTGGCTGCAGTCGCAGGACAAGGGGCTGGGTCAGTCAGCGGAAACCGCAGCAGGCAAAATGCGCTACCAGATGAACCGCCTGCGCACCCTCGCCGCAAACTTCCAGCTCCAGCGCGAAACCACGCTCTCGCGCCACGCCGACTCCATCTTCCAGGCCCTCTATCCCGGCGGCAGCCTGCAGGAACGTGTGCACGGCGCGGCATATTATTTGGCCCGCTACGGCCTCGACCTTGCCGAAACTCTCTGCGCCCAGGCCGCCAACTCCTGCCCCGGCCACACGGCAATTTGGCTCTGAAGCAGGGGCTTGATTCCTTCCGACTGATCACTGCCTTCGGGTCGTATAATCCTCGCGAAACCCGTTGAGGTTCCCATGAAGCCGTTTTTCGCATTCCTCATTGCGGCCTCGCTGGCCATCCCCGCAGCCTTCGCGCAAACAACCTCCTGCGCCACCCCCGGCACCGATAACGCCTTCCTTGGCATCCAAACCGTCCGCCTCTGGCCCGGCCCAGCTCCGGAGGCCAAAGGCGACACCTGCGACGACATCCCCGCGCTCACCATCTTGTCCCCGCGCCAGGGATCGGCGAACGGTTCAGCCGTCATCATCTTTCCCGGTGGTGCCTACTCGCATCTGGCAGGCGATCTTGAAGGCCGCGAAGTGGCCGACTGGTTCACCGTCCGCGGCTTCCGCGCCTTCGTCCTCAGCTATCGGCTCTCCTCGCATGGATACCTGCTGCCCGTTCCGCTCCTCGATGCTCGCCGCGCCATCCAAACCGTCCGCGCCCGCGCGATGGATTACCACATCGATCCCGATCGCATCGTCGTCATTGGCTTTTCCGCCGGCGGCCATCTCGCCGCGCTCGCGGGAACCCAGTTCGTCCCCGGCAACCCTGACGCCGAAGATCCCATCGATCGCGCCTCCAGCCGTCCCGATTTTCTTGTCCTCGGTTATCCCTGGCTCGGCGCCATCACCACCGACACCTCGCACCTGAGCTACTGCAAGCTCTTCAATGTGATGGACCAGTGCGACGCGCTGCGCGCAAAATACGACCCGGACCTTTTCGTCACCAAAGACACGCCGCCGACTTTCATCTACCACACCTTCACTGACCAGACGGTCCCCATCCAACAGACCGTGGGCTTCTTTGAGGCGCTGGTGAAGGCTGGAGTCAAGTCGGAATACCACGTTTTTGCAAATGGCCCGCATGGTACCGGTTTGGGAAAAGGCGATCCCGCTTTGGACCAGTGGCCCAACCTGCTGGAAAACTGGCTGCGCGCGCAGGGGCTGCTGACGGCCGATAAGCCACCCAACGGCGCCAAGCCGTGAAACAACCTATCTGCTCTTAGCGTTTGGCTCCCTGCTTTCCACTGAGCGTCGCGCAGTCGAAGCCAGAGAGAGGCGTGACCGCTTTACGTGCCGGAATTCAAGCGAGTTTGGGGCAGGGGCAGCGAATGGCTGGGAGCTGAAAAATGTTGCCTGAAAATTAGAGGCGGGCAGCCGACTTCGGGAGTGGAAGGATATCCCGGAACCGGTTGCCCGCTGGACCCTGGACCGGGTCTAGGTGGTAACTTAAGTTTAGGCTTCTTTGGAGCAAAAGCAAGCCTTTTTTCGCATTAATTTTTCTGCGTCGTGATAGTGGTCACACAATGCCGCGCCAAGGGTCCCTGCGCGTTGACTTGAGGGCCTTCCCTTGATACAAAAGGGTGTTCCACCTGCGAAAATTCCTATCTGAAAACCGGAGCGGCCCGGTACAGCCATGCAAGAGATTCTTCAACAAATCGGCGAGCTTCTGGTGGATGCAATCCCCACAGCTTTGCTCTTCATCGTATTGGTTCTCGCCTATCAGTTTCTGATCCAGGGCCCGCTCACCGCCGTGCTTGCGAAACGCCGCGCTTTGACTGAAGGCGCCATGGAAGATGCTCGCAAGGCGGTGGCCGAGGCTGAAGCAAAGGCCGCAGAATATGCCGAGCGCCTCCGCCTGGCGCGCGCCGATGCATACAAACTGCGTGAGCAGCGCCTGAAGCAGTGGAGCGCCGAGCGCGACGCAGCACTCGACTCCGCCCGCAAGGCTGCCGGCCAGAGAGTTCGCCAGGCCAAAGCCGATCTTGACGCCGAAGCCGCATCCGCGCGCAAGGTCATCCATGCCTCTGCCGCCGATCTTGCCGGCCAGGCCCTCCGTGCCGTGTTGCCGCTTGCCGCTGGAGGGTCCCGTTGAAATACTCCCTCCCCAAGATGAATGTTTTAACCTGCTTTCTGCGCCCTTCACTTATTGCTCTGGTAGCTGTCGCGCTGGTCATCGCACCGCTTCGCGCTCCGGCGCAGGCGTCTGCTTTGACCTCGTCGCCCTCCGCATCGAGCACGCCCACCGGTGGCTCCGCCGCAGCCGAGAACTCCAATTCCGAGGACGACCAGACGAAGGCCTTCCTGTACTCTTCCACCGTGCAATCGCTGGCGCGCATCCTGCACCTTAACGTCGAGACCACGATTCGCATTTTTCTGGTAATTAACTTCGCCGTCATTTTCCTACTCGTTGCCATTCCGCTCGGCCGGATGATGCCGAAGATCGTCCGCAAACGCTCGCAGACTTTGAGCCACGATCTGCGCACCGCGCGCGAAGCCACGACAGACGCCCAAACCCGCCTCAGCGGTGTCGAAGCCAAGCTTGCCGGGCTGGACGAGGAGATGCGAAAATTCCGCGCCCAGATCGAGCAGGAATCGCTCGAGGACGAATTGCGCATCAAGGCTGCAATCGGCGAAGAAAGCACTCGCATCATAGCTGCCGCCGAGCAGGAAATTGGCGTAGCTGTGGCCCAGGCCAAGCGCGGGCTGCGCATCTTTGCTGCCGATCTCGCGATTGATCACGCATCCAAACAAGTGACGCTCACGCCGGAAACTGACCGCGCCCTCATCGGCGAGTTTATCGCCGGCGTTGCCGCTGACGGCGCAGGCAAGGGAGGACGCAGCTAGATGTCTGCCTTTGTTCCACGCTACGCGACTGCCTTTGCCGATGTCGTGACCGACGCCAAACTCGACACCGACGCGATCGATAGGCAGTTGTCCGATTTTCTGGCTACCTGGGACGGTAGCCCCGAGCTGCGTACGTTCCTCGTGAATCCTGCCGTACCGGCTGCGCAGAAAATCGCCATTCTTGACAAGCTGAATGGCCAGATGGGCCTGCAAAAGGAGCTCCGCAACCTGCTCGCGGTGCTCATCTCCAACGATCGCATCGGCCACGTAGCTGAAGTGGCCGTGGCCTATCGCCGCATTCTGCAGGAGCGCATGGGAATTCGTCCTGCCGAAATTGTCACCGCCCGCGAATTAACTGGCGACGAACGCGCCGCGCTGGTTACTGAAGTCGCGAAACTTGCCGGCGCCAAAGTCGACGCCAGCTTCAAGCTCGACACATCCATACTTGGCGGCGCCGTGGTGCGCATCGGTTCCACGGTCTACGACGGCAGCGTGAAGGGCCGGCTGGAACGGCTCAAAGAGGTTTTAACCGCCGGATGAAGCCGGCAGTTCGCAGTTCTTCGACTGTGAATTGTGAACTGAGAACTGCGAACTAAGAACCGCAAGGAACTTGCACAATGGCTCAAATCAAGGCAGACGAAATTACACAACTCCTTCGCGAGCAGATCGCGAACTACGACTCGAAGGTCCAGGTCGACGAGGTCGGGACCATCACCTCGCTCGGTGACGGTATCGCGCGCCTCCACGGCCTCGACAAGGTTATGGCCGGCGAGTTGCTCAGCTTTCCCCACGACATCGCGGGCCTTGCGCTCTCGCTTGAAGAAGATCAGGTGGGGTGCGTCATCCTTGGCGATTACACCGAGCTGAAGGAGGGCCAAGAGGTCAAGCGCACCGGGAAGATTCTCTCTGTCCCCGTCGGAACCGCGATGATTGGCCGCGTGGTCAATGCGCTGGGCCTGCCCATTGACGACAAGGGCCCCATCGCCACCACGGAAACGCTGCCCGTCGAGCGCCTCGCTCCCGGCATCATCGATCGCCAGCCCGTGCGCGAGCCTATGGCCACCGGCCTCAAGGCCATTGACGCCATGATTCCCATCGGCCGCGGCCAGCGCGAACTGATCATTGGAGATAGGCAAACCGGCAAGACTGCCGTCCTGCTTGACACCATCATCAATAACGCCAAGAACGATCTCATCTGCATTTACTGCGCGATCGGACAGAAGCGTTCTTCCATTGCGCAAGTGGTGCAGACGCTCACTGAAGCCGGAGCTATGGGCCACACCATCATCGTGGCCGCCTCCGCTTCAGAGCCGGCGCCGCTGCTTTATCTCGCGCCCTACGCTGCCTGCGCCATGGGCGAGTACTTCCGCGACAACGGCAAGCATGCGCTGGTGATGTTCGACGATCTCTCCAAGCACGCCATGGCCTATCGCGAAATCTCGCTGCTGCTGCGCCGCCCGCCGGGCCGCGAAGCATATCCCGGCGACGTCTTCTATCTCCACTCTCGCCTGCTCGAGCGTTCCTCGAAGATGAGCAAGGAGAGAGGCGGCGGCTCGCTTACAGCGCTGCCCGTCATTGAGACCCAGGCCGGCGACGTGTCCGCGTACATTCCGACCAACGTCATCTCCATCACCGACGGCCAGATCTTTTTGGAGACTGACCTGTTCAACTCCGGCGTCCGGCCTGCAGTCAACGTCGGCCTTTCTGTTTCGCGCGTCGGCTTTTCGGCGGCCATCAAGGCGGTCAAGCAGATCGGCTCCACGCTCAAGCTCGATCTCGCTCAATATCGCGAGCTCGCCGCCTTCGCGCAGTTCGGCTCCGACCTCGATCCGCTCACGCAAAAGCAATTGGCGCGCGGCCAGCGCCTCACGGAACTGCTCAAACAGCCGCAGTTCCACCCACTCACCTGGCAGCAGCAGGCGGTGGTGCTTTTCGCCGGCACGCAGGGCTATCTTGACGATCTCCAGGTTTCCGACATCCGTGCCTTCGAAGACGGTCTGCACAAGTACTTCGCAGACTCGCAGAAGGCCCTGATCGCCGACCTGACACAGAAAAAGCAACTCGACGACGACCTCCGTAACCGCCTGCATGCGGCGCTGAAAGAGTACTCGGAAAACTTCAAGGCGGAACTGGCAGCGGTGGGAGCGAACAGCTAACAGCGAACAGCGCACAGTTCAAGCCGTTTGCTTGAAGTTGAAGTGAAGGAAACAGAAAACTGTTAGCTGTCGGCTGTTAGCTGTCAGCTTTCGACTGAAAGTCGAACTATGGCAAATGTCCTCGATCTTCGGCGCCGCATCCGCAGCGTAAAAAACACGCGGCAAATCACCAAGGCCATGAAGATGGTCTCGGCGGCCAAGCTGCGCCGTGCGCAGGAGCGCGCCCTCGCTGCCCGGCCCTACGCGCGCATGATCGTCAGCGTCCTTGAGTCGCTCCGTCGCCGCGTCGATCTCTACGACGAAAAATCCGGTAACCTCTGCAATCCGCTCTTTCTCACACGGCCCGAGAAGCGCGTCCTGCTCATCGTCGTCAGCGGCGACAAGGGCTTTGCCGGCGCTTTTAATGCCAACATCCTCAAGACCGCCTACCAGTTCATCAACGGCAACCCCGATAAGGAAATCGACATCGAGGCTGTGGGCCGCAAGGGCCGCGACCAGTTGCGCCGCCGCTATCCCACCGCCGTCTACACGGAGCAGACTGGCGAGGACGGCCAGAAGCGGCAGGTGCGGGAACCGCGCAAGGGGCCAGTTGAGGTCACCGGCGATCATCCGGGCCTGCTGGTCAAGCTTGAAACCTCGCGCGTTCTCGAAATGGCGCATAACATTATCGCCCGCTATGTCGGCGAGGAGATTGATGCCGCGTACATCGTTTATA
>CAWJDG010000010.1:0-15238 GCA_963841365.1 uncultured Acidobacteriaceae bacterium | reverse complement strand
TTCAACTCTTGGACTCGACCGGCGCCATTGCCGCCACATCCCGCTCCGGCTCCGACGGAAGCTTCGTCGTCACCGCGCCTCGCCCGGGCACATACGCGCTGGTGGTCTCACTTGCCGGATTCAAAACCACGCAGACTCAGGTCTCGATCGCGGCGCCAGGCAAGGTTCCTGCATCATCCCCGTCGCTGTCGACGCTCGCCCCGCCCGTCCATATCGTGCTTTCCATCGCTGCAACTTCCACCAACGTCGTAGTAAACGCCGAATCGAGCCAGGACCTGACCGCGACCGACGAAAATCGCGACACTTCGGTAATGACCTCAGACGACCTGAAGGCTCTGCCCATTTTCGACAACGACTTCGTCTCCGCGATGGGATCTTTTCTCGATTCCGACGTATCCGCAACCGGCGGCACAGGCCTGCTCGTGGATGGTGTGGAGGCCAACCGCGTCACCGTCTCGGCCTCGGCCGTGCAGGAGGTGCGCATCAACCAGGATCCCTACTCGGCGCGGTACTACTACCCCGGCCGCGGCCAGATGGAGATCATCACCAAATCCACCGCGGATCAATACCACGGGCAGCTGAACTTCTACTTTCGCGATTCGGCCCTTAACGCGCAAAATGCCCTCGCGCCCTCCAAGCCTTTTGAGCAGCGACGCATTTATGAGGGCAGCGCCACTGGGCCCATTCCCCACTCCGCAAACAGCAGCTTTCTGGTCTCTTTCAACCGCGCCGAAGAAGATCTGGACTCTGTGGTCAGCGCAATCGTCGCGCCCACTTTGACCGACCCCACCGGCGCCTTCAATGCCAACGTGCCCGCTCCCACGCGCGACACCGAGTTCAGCCTGCGCGCCGCCCATCTCTTTGGCGGCAAGCACTCTGCCTATGCGCAATACAGCTACGAGGATTGGACCGCCCAGAACCAGGGAGTCGGCGGACAAACGCTGGCTGCCGCGGGCTACAACGACCAGTACCACGAAGACGACTTCGTTGCCCATGCCGACTCTGTGCTCTCCGCCGTCACGCTCAACCAGATTTCCGTGGTCGGCGAGCACTGGTCCAACCGCAACCAGAACACCGTTGAGGGACCGCGTATCAGCCTGCCCGGCGACTTCCTTTCCGGCTCGGCGCAGAGCGACGCTTTCGCCACCGAATACAACTTCCGCTTCTCCGACATAGTCACATGGAGCCACGGCCGCAACATGGTCAAGTGGGGAGTGGGCGTGCCGCACCTCGCCCGCCGCGCCTACGATGACGACACCAACGCGCTGGGAACCTATACCTTTGCACCCACGCTGGCCGCCGACGGCGTCACCGTGCTCGCAACGGCCTTCCAAAATTACGCCGCCAATCTTCCCTCCGCTTTTTCTCAGAACACCGGCGACATCCACTTCATCTATCCCCAACAGGAAGTGGGCGCGTTCGTCCAGGATCAGATCAAGGTCAGCGACCGCTTCGCCATCACGCCCGGCCTTCGCTACGACTGGCAGAACTTCCTCACCGACCGCCGTCTCGGGTTTTCTCCGCGTCTCTCGTTTGCGTGGGTGCTCGATCAGGCTTCAAAGACCATCGTGCGCGGCGGCGGCGGCATTTACTACGACCGCTTCGGCGGAGGGCCGCTGCTTGACCTCACGCGCTACTCCGCGGCGCGCCGGCGCAGCGTGATTCTTTCGCTCGACCCGGCAACGCTGCCTGCCTCAGGCTGCGTCCCGATCACAAACTGCGTCACGCTCACCGCCCAGCCGCCTGCACTGGTTCAACTCGAGCCGAATGCCAAGATTCCTTATCAGATCCACTACGGTCTTTCGGTCGAGCGCCAACTGGGCGAACGTGCTACCGGCACTGTGAGTGTGTACTCCATGCGCGGCATCGACATGTTCCGCTCCCTCGACGTCAATGCGCCCACGGCGCAATCCGGCTACACTCTCCGTCCCGATCCCGCCTACAACCGCATCAGGCAAATGCAGCCCGCAGGCTTCTACACCGGCAGCGGACTCGACATCTCCTATCGGGGCCGGTGGAACAAGCACTTTACAGGCTTCGGGCGTTACACCTGGGCGCACTATGAGTCGAATACAGGCGGCATCAATTGGTTTCCGCAGAACCAATTCGACCCCGGTGAAGAATGGTCGAACTCCGGCTACGACCGCCGGCAGCGGATGGGCCTTTACGCCATCTTCGACCAAAAGAGCCTGCTGAACCTTTCTGCCGGCGTGTTTTCGAACACCGGCTCGCCGTGGACCGAAGTTACCGGCGCCGACCCCTACGGCGACGGCCTGTTCAATGCGCGCCCTGACGGCGTAGGGCGCAACTCACAAACCGGTCCGGGCTACGTGGACCTGGACCTGCGTTGGGGCCACGATTTCGCCATCACCACTAACAAGGCTGATGAAGCCCCGCACCTGGGCTTTTCCGCCGGCGCCTTCAACGTGTTAAATCATGTCAACGGGCAGGGGATCGATACCGTTGAAAGCTCGCCCGCCTTCGGCCAGTTCACCTCAGCCGCTCCCCCCCGCCGCATTCAACTTGCCATGCGTTTTCAGTTCTAAAACGGCCTCGCGACAGCAGCAATTTGGCAGGGAACTTTTCCCCGCGCCCGCGCGTATAGTGTGCTTATAGCGAGGATGACATGCCTATGCATAGGGGACTTCTCGCAGTTTGTTTCTTTGCCGCCGCCTTGGCGGCTGCTGCCGTGCCTGCTCGCGCCAGCGAGGACGACGTTCAGTTCTTCCGCAACATCGATGTCACCCCCGACCAGCCGGTCCATGACGCGGTCTGCTTCTTTTGCAGCGTGCACGTCGAAGGCAGCGTTCAGGGCGATATTGTCGCCTTTTTCGGCAACGTGCACCTCAACGGCGAGGCCCACCACGACGTGGTCAACTTCTTCGGCAAAGTCTCGGCCGCCGACAACTCCTCCATCGGGGGCGACCTCGTTTCCTTCTTCGGCAATGTGCGTCTTGGCGAAAATGTCGTGGTGCACAAGGATTTCGTCGCGATCTTCAGCGCAGTGCACTCGCCCGAGTCCGTCTCGGTCGGCAAAGATCGTGTGACCTTCTCGCCGTGGATCTTCTTCGGCCCGCCGCTGGTCGTACTCCTCATTTTCTTCGTCATCATGCACGAGCTCCGTGCGCGCCGCCAGAGCCGGTTCGCGCAACAATCCCCGCTGCCGCCCAGGTAGCAATCGCGTTCAAATTTCCTCGAACCCGTGCAGTTTCAGTAGGTTTCTGCGGCCCGCCAAACCTCGCGCCCATATTTGTTGAATCTGTTCAATTTTTTCTTGACTTCCGATTCGATCCGCTCTATCGTTATTTTTGAACAGGTTCAAATCTTCTCCTCGGAGGTGGATGATGTTCGTAGCCGGCAGCTATTTCTGTTATCTCGCCGTAAGCCTGGCGGTCACGGTTTGGGTTGCGCGAACCTTGCATCGCAGTGGCCGCGTGTTCCTCATCGACGCGTTTCAAGGTAATGTCCCCCTCGCTGACTCCGTCAACCAATTGCTCGTGGTGGGCTTTTATCTGATCAACGCGGGGTACATCGCGCTGGCTCTTAAGACTGCCGATCCTCTGGCGAGCTTTCGGCAGGCGATAGAACTCGAAAGCGGCAAAATCGGCGTAGTCTTGTTAATCCTGGGCGGAATGCATTTCTTCAATATGTTTGTACTTGCGAAGATGCGCCGCCACACCATGCCAAGAACTGCGGAGTAGCGTAATGCCCCTGCGAATCACCCCAAAATCCGAAGCCACCCGCCAGCGCATCCTCTCCGCTGCCCTCCACGTCTTCCGCCAGCGCGGTTTTGATGCCGCGACCATGCGCGAAGTCGCGGCCGAAGCCGGTGTAGCCGTCGGTGCCGCTTATTATTACTTCGACTCGAAAGACGCCATCGTCATGGCCTTCTACGAGCAAGCCCAGGAAGAAATGGCCCCTGAGCTCGATGCCCTCCTCGCCGAAAGCCGCAATCTGGAACAACGACTCCGCGGCATCATCGGCCAGAAGTTCGATTACTTCGCTCCCAACCAGGCGCTGGTCGGCGCTCTCTCCGCCCACATCGATCCCGAACACCCGCTATCGCCGTTCAGCCACGCCACGGCCGCCATCCGCGAACGCGACATTGCTTTTTTCGCCCGCGCCGTATCAGAATCCAATCTGCGGTTGCCGCCGTCCATCTTGCCGTACCTTCCGCGCCTGCTTTGGCTTTATCAAATGGGTCTTATGCTCTTTTGGGTCTACGATCGCTCGCCGCGCCAGGCGCGCACCACTCTGCTCTTCGATAAAACGTTGAGCATGATGCTTCTCGTCTTCAAATTGGCCGGCCTTCCGCTGCTCAAGCCACTCTACCGGCCGGCTGCGGAACTCCTCAAAGCCATCTACGGCGAGGCCTGACAATGAACACACGCGCGCTACGCATCGTGCTGCCCGGCGGAAGCGGGCTCATCGGTCAGTTGCTTGCGCGGCATTTTCAACAAATCGGCCACCACGTCACAGTTCTCACGCGCGGCCCATACACCGCGCCCTGGCAAACCGTGCATTGGGACGGCGTTAGCCTGGGCCCGTGGATTGAGACACTCGAAGGCGCTGACGTTTGCATCAACCTCACTGGGCGCAGCGTGAATTGCCGTTACAACGCTCGCAATCGGCAGGCGATCTACAATTCGCGCATTCAGTCCACGCGCCTTGTCGCTGAAGTCATCGCCCACCTCGAAAATCCGCCGCGCGTCTGGCTCAACGCGTCCACCGCAACCATCTATCGCGACGCAACTCCAGGAACGGAATTCGATCGCGACATGGACGAGGAGACCGGCGAGTACGGCGGCTATGAGACCATCGCTCCCGGGCGTCCCGCGCCCGATACATGGAATTTTTCCGTCCAGGTAGCAAGAGATTGGGAGAGCGCACTGTTTCAAGCCCCGGCTCCCCTTACGCGCAAGGTGGCGCTGCGCACTTCGATCGTCTTCAGCCCCACACCCGGCAGTGCATTCGCCATCTTCGCCCGCCTGGTGCGCATTGGCCTGGGTGGGACGCAGGGAAACGGGCAGCAATATGTTTCGTGGATTCACGAATCCGACTTCGTCCGCGCCATCGAATTCCTCATCGACCGCGAGGAGATCGAAGGCCCGGTGAACCTGGCCGCGCCCAACCCGCTGCCGAACCGTGAGTTCATGGCCGCGCTCCGCGAGGCATGGGAAATGCCTAACGGAATCTGGGCTCCAGCACCGATCATTGAGGTCGGTTCGTTTTTCATGCGGACGGAATCGGAGCTCGTTCTCAAAAGCCGCCGAGTCGTTCCCGGTTGCCTGCTCGATGCTGGATTTGAATTCGAGTTTCCCACCTGGCCCGAAGCTGCAGCCGACCTTGTGCGACGGTGGCGTCAGCGCGACGACTAACGGACCTAAATGGGGCTTACGAATCAACGAAAGACGAAGGCAATGAAATCTCAGAGCAGATTTCTGACGGCGGAGTGGAAAAACATAATTCTGCTCAACTATGCTGTCGATCCTTCTCTCCTCAAAGAATTTGTCCCGCACCCTACAGAGCTGGATGTGTTCGAGGGAAAGACCTACATCAGCCTGGTTGGCTTCCAGTTCAACCGCACGCGCATATTCGGAATTCCCGTTCCGTTTCACCAGGCGTTCGAAGAGGTAAACCTGCGATTCTACGTCAAACGGGCGTCCCTCAGAGGAGTTGCATTCATTCGCGAGCTCGTTCCGAAGTCGCGCCGTCGCGGCTATCGCACGATTTGCGTTCAATGAAAACTATTCGTGCGTCCCCATGACGCACTGGATTCAGACCCACCCCCAGAGCGGCGTCGTGGAGGCTGAATATGGATGGGGTTCAAGCCCCGATCGATGTATGATGCGGATCGAAACTGAAGGGCCGAGTTTCCTTCCGCCCGACGGCTCCCTGAGTCAATTCATCACCGAGCACTATTGGGGCTATGCGGCGCAACCCGATGGAGGCTGCCTCGAATATGAAGTCCAACACCCTCGATGGCTGGTAAAGACTGCGACGCGTGCAGAATTCTCAGGCGACGTTGCCCGTCTCTACGGCGACAATATCGCGCTCGTTCTCGCGCGCAAACCCGACTCCGCCTTCCTGGCCGAAGGATCCCCCGTAACGGTATTCAAAGGCAAGAGAATCTGTTGATGCGAATCGCGGGATCGATCGCATCGGGCGGCATTCCACCTGACCAGGAGGCGAAAGTGACCTCTTCCCCTAAATGGCGCGCGAGCTGATCGATGAGAGAACTATGTCACGGATGGCCGGGAAGGCCAGCTGGCGGAGTGATGTCATTGACTCTGTATCCCTTTGGAATCTCAAACAGATCTTTGTTCTGGTTTCCTTCGGAAAGACTTAAAAGTCGCATTGTGAAATCACCGGACAGCGGGTCTTCACATTCAATCAGGATAACGGCATTCATTTCGGAATCGATCCACACATCTCGCGTGAACAGGACGTCATTTGCTGCTCCCAAAGACGCCGCGGGTACCAAGTCCTGGTATCTCGTCCCTGTGGCATGAATGCCGTTGATGACTTTCTCTCCCAGAGGCACGGTCTGGCACGTTACGCCACTTGCGCGACAGTTATATAGAGAGTGGCGAAACAGTCCGAATGCGCCTGGGACGGTCAAGCTTTCGAAAAAGTGATTCGAGTCATTCAAATTTGCCGCGCGGAAAGAGGTCACGTTCGTTGTCCCACTCTTCCAACTGAGCATTGTCCCATCCGCTGCCAAAAAAAGAACGTTGAAAGCAGGATGCTGATTCAGAGTACGCCCACTGCGCGCCATCGCGCCTTCCACCCTCATGTCGCCGGCTGCGTCTCGCCAGACGTTTCCCCTTCCCTCAGTGTCGAATGTCTTTCCGCCCGGCACAGATAAACTCCAATCGGCAGTGACGGTCGCGTGGAACGGGTGGCCGGGCACTCCGAGCGGGAATTCCGGTGGCTGCATAAAGAAGAGAGGTAGATTCGAGCTGTGCGGCGCCACTGAGCTTTGTGAGGCCACCGGATTCCCCGAACGGCATGATGCCAGCGTGGAGATCAGCACTAGAGACGTCACAACGATAACTCCAGTTGTGCTTTGCGTGATCACAAAAAGCCTCTTTCCCAGGGCAATCATCCTCATTTTGTAACGTTGCTCGGCAAGACACCAAAACAATCATCTGCCCCCCGACTCCCGAACCATGTTTTCTTGCTCCCTTGCTCCCTGTATTTCTCTACTGCGGCGTAATATCCGTCACCGGCAAATCCCAGTGGCCGAGCAGAATCTCGAATCGCCGCTGCTCTTCCTTCTTGTAGGTTTCCTGGTCCGGCCATAGCTGCTTGATGAAGGCATCTTCATCGGGGTTCGCGCTCGTGGCCACGGTGGAGTTTTTGTAGACGATGGTCACGCGATAGTCCCAGCGCCCGTCCTCGGTGGTGTGGTAGGCCGGTGACTCGACCTTCACCGAAAGAATCCGCCCTGTCGACTGGATCTTCTTGAGCAGCGGGTAATGATTCTTCAAAAACAGGTCAAGAAATTCCTGCTGATGGCCCCACTGGCACTTGTAGTAGTACTCGACTATATAGGGCTGGCCGGCGCTCGATTGCGGCGGCGCACCCTGCGCCCACATGGACTTTAGAGAGCCGGTCGTAAACGCCAAAGCGAGCACGGCGAGAAGAATTCTGCGCATCAGATTGCCTCCATCCGAGAGATGGAAGCATTGTACCGTGCCGCAATCTTGCCCGCCGCGCGCCTCAAGCCAAATCAATCACCGGGAAGCAGGTAAAGGGCTCCGTGAGTACCTGCCAATACGGGATGTAGGTGAACTCGGGATGCCCTTCGATCGTAAAGCGCAACGGCCGGTCGGGGTCGGCCTTGATTCTGCCCAGAATCTCCTCGTGGCGCTTGCCGCCCGGCACTTTGAGAATGGCGCTGTCTGAACCGATCAACGCCAGCAGCACTGGCCCGTATTCCAGCGCAAACCGCTCCTGTCCTTCCAATTTGTCAAGGCCCTCATAGCGCGTCAGCTTCAGCTCCATCGGCAACGTAAATCCGACCACATTGCCCTGCGACCAGATTCTGTCGAGCGTCACGTAGCTGCCGGGAACACCGGAGACAATCGTCCCTCCGTCGACTTCCACTGCCATTGGACCGGCCGCCCACGCGGGCACGCGAATCCTGATCTTGGCCACCGTTGCCGGCTCGGCCATTACCTCCAGCGTCACACTCGGGCTCATTGGAAAATTGCCCTTGAGCACCGCCTTCATCTTGGAATTGCCCTGGGTCCACTCGATGGTTGACGACTCGAAGAGATTGACGTAGAGACCATCCGGCGCAATGGAAAAGATGTACTCCGGCAGCGAGCCCAGCAGCCGCGTTCCCTGTCCCTCGCAACACGAGTTAGTGCAGAGCGGCACCGGCAGGTCGCCCTTCATCCCCGCCAGGCGCGCGTGGTAAATGATGCCGCGGCTGCCAACCTGGTTCGCCAGGCCCACGTTGTAGATCGACTTCTCGATCTCGTTGGCATACTTTTCCTGCTCGGGACGCATCATCAGGAAGCGCTGATTCAAGCGCACCCAGAAGACGCTACCGCAAGTTTCGCCGGTCTCGCAGAAGGGAAATTGCGCCTTAATCCTGTAGGACTTGGGCGGAAACTCGCCAAATTCGGTAATCGCAATCGACCCGCCCACATGCTCCCAATTGTCGTGATACAGATCCCAGGCGCCCTCCATGGCGCGCAGGTAGCGCTCGTCACCCGTTGCGCGGTAGATGTCGAGATATGCTTCGAAGTCGGTGATCAGGTAGTTGTGCGGACGGTCATACGGATACTGCCAGACCAGGTCAGTGTTGCGCGCGGCGAGTCCTTCGAGCCAATAGTTCTCCTGGTAGTAGCGCTGAACCACCTGAATATCTTCGGGTCTGCCTGCCGGCGTAAAGTACATGCGCGTGTTCGCAATCATGCCCTGGACGCCCTGAGTTCCGCCACGCATCATCTTTGGCAGGTACGGGCAGTTGTCGAACCAGTCGTAGAACCCGCGCAGCAATGCGAAGGCTTTGGCGTTGCCGGCATAACCAGCTTCAATCAAGCCATGCGTGACCCATGAACGCGTATAGCCGCCGCGTTCTGACTCGAGGATCTTCTCCTCCGGGTAGGCCATGATGTATCCGTTCGGCGCGCGGCACTCCTCAATGCCGTCGACAATTGCATCGAGGCCAGCGCGCAGATCGGCATTCTCCATCCAGCGCAGCGTGTTGCCGGCGCCCATCAGGAATCGTCCAGCGCTTGAGCCCGGCAGCGTCGTATCCCAGAATTCGATCGGCTTGCGCAGCCCGGGACGCACCGGCTTTCCGGCTCGCTCGCGGAAGGGCCGTAGCATCTCGTCCACTGAGAAGGAGCCGAGCAGATATCCAATGTTATTCTCCATGGCGCGCTTGAAAAGCGTTCCCTGCACACTCACTCCGCTCAGCGGCACCGCGGCAACGTTCGCGACTGCGCGCCAGCGGGCCGCCGGAATCACATTGCCTGGTTGTCCGTGACGACGCCCTCACCCATGGGCCGCGCAGGCCGAGTGAGCTGGGCATAGTCGTTCGCGTTGCCGTACTCCGCATCGCCACTCACCGCGCAGCGTTCGGCTACGTCCTTTCCACCGCTAACGACGTCGATCTTGGCCAGCGCCAGCCTGTAGCCGATGCCGTCGTGCGCCGGGCGCAACTCGGTTGCCGTCAAGCGAACATAGCGAGCTACGACGCCGCCGGCCGCGTACTCGGAAATGTGATCGTATGGATCCGGCTGTTGGTCTTGGGAGCGATCCACGAGCATTCTCGGGCTCGCGAACAAGGGTTCGTCGGCGGCCTGAATCCGGAACCGCACCGGGAAGCCGTACCCATTCGCGTGCTCGTCGCCAGGCGTAAATGCTGGGTAGATTCGGATTGCGTCGATGGTCCGCGGAGAGCCCAGGTCGATTTGCAGCCACATCGTGGTTCCCGATGCAGAAGCCGGCTTTGAAGTGTACGGCCGGTACCACGTTGCTGCCGCCCAGGCCATGCGCGTTGCCTGCTCCGGCGAAGACGCAGGCTCGCCATATGCGGCAAGCGACGCAGGTCCGGGCAGGGTGCGCAGAGCAGCCAGGGCGGCAGACGTCTTCAAGAATTCACGACGGTCGATAGCCATACGCATCCTCCCGGACGACCAGAACCGGGCCGGGTGCCTCGATGAAAGCAGAAGCTCCAGCGGCGGTCACTGGCAATCTAGGAGCATGCCTGCCGCAATGTCAATTGCGCTGTCCCACAGAAGACGCGGTCGAGCCCCGCCTGCCCCGCAGGCTTCCTGCCGCAGGCAAAAAAAACGGCCCCCGTATTTACGGGGGCCAAGTTGCCTTGGTTCTCTCGCGTTGCGAGAGCTTGGTTGGCGGCCTTACGGCGGGGTAGCCGTTGGCGCTTCAGCAGAGCCTCGGGGGAGGATGGCCGCGATCTTACGGCTGCTGAGCACCGGCTGCGGCAGGTGCGCTTTGGGGTGACGCGCCTGCCGGGGCCGCCAAACTGTTTTCCATCAGTACCAGGTGCACGGTGCTCTTTCTCACCCGCTCCGGCTTCTGGTCGGGGGAAGAGTTCATTGCCATGGTCTCGTTGCCAAGCGCCACGGAGTGCATGCGGTAGACGGGAATCTGGTGTTCGCTTACGAGATAGCGCTTGACTGCTTCCGACAAACGCTCAGAACTCTGAATGCCTGCGCTGCCCGCCAGAGGTGAGCGCGCTTCCATTTCGATGATGTAGCCTTCACGGCCCGTCAAGCTCGCGGCAATTTGATCCAGCTTCGTCCGCGAATCTTCACTTAATACCGGGCTTGAGCCGTGGAACGTGAGTTCTACATCCGTAATCTGGTGATACTGGTCAAGACCGCTGACCGTGCTGTTCAGCTGGTCCACGTGGCTCGACGCCTGGTGCGCGGTGCTGCTCGCGTTTTCCGCTTGGCTGTTGGCCGCCATCGCCACCTGGTTGGCGGCATCGGCCGCAGACTGCGCCTTCTGGATTCCCGCCTGCGCCCGCGCATCCACATCCTTGATGTCCTGGGCGTTCTTTGCGTTCACTTCATCCAGTTCGCTAAGCCGGTCGTTGATCGGGTCAAGCTGCCTCTTCACCCACTTCTTGCGGGCAAAGGGATTGACCCGTCCCCAGAACCCCTCCTTCGGAGTAGTTAACGGCTGCTGAGCCGCGGGGGAGGGCTGCTGTTGTGCCGCCGAAGAAGGGGTGCTCTGGGAAGATATCCCCGAAGAAGTTCCAGTGGAAACCTGATCCTGCGCACACACAGGAATCGCAATTGCAGATGCCAGCGTTATTAACGCCAACTGGCGCGGGAAAGACCTCAAAACTCTCGAATAATCTCTCATGGGATTTACCCCTCTGGGGACGCAGCTTTGGGAATCCTCTCCCGTTGCGCGCTGCTGTCCGCACGCCCTTACTATTTGCAAGGCCGCTGCCAAAGGATCGCGGCTCGGGTTAAAAAGTGCATCTATCTGAAATAATTAAGGTTATTTGACTCGCTTTTCGTTAAACGAACCTTCTCCGGCGCCAGGTACACCCCTCGCCCCCGCGTAATTTTTGCACGTCCGCGTACTTTCTACGTTGTGAGGGGAGCCAAAGCCTATTCTCAGTCAAGATGGCGTGTCGGGTCGACGCCCTATTTCGCGTCGACGCGAATGAAGCGAATCTCCGGGAATGCGCCGTCCCAGTCCTGCGGCACCGTATCGAAGATCAGGCGGAAATCTTCTTCGCCGCCGGGACTGAGCGGCGCCGCCGAAAGTGGCTCAACATCGATATAGGGTTCCCGCATGCGTATGATCCGAAGCGGCTGCGTCTCATTCCAATCCACCTCGTGGGCCGGATCGCGGAAGAGCACCTGCGCCGCGATTCCAGTCACCGTCCGGCTGCCGTGATTCGCGATCTTCCCGTCGAGATACGTCACCATGCCGCCGGCCAGGTTCGACGACTCACTCATTTGTAGCCCGCTGATCACCAGGTTCGCTGCGTAAGGATCGGTTGGCGCCGAAATCGGTGTCACCGACGGCCCACTCTTCCTATGTCCCAAAACCAGGATTGATCCGATCGCCACGGCCAAAACAATGGCCACGGCCACCATCACCGGCAGCCAATTGCGCTCCTCCGCCGCCGGGGGACGCACAAGTTGAGGTCCTGTACTCACGAGCGAGATTGTACACCCGTTCCTGCTACGCCAACGGTCCTTTCGCCACTGTGCCCAGATACGCGCAATCTCTTCGCAGTACTCGTTCGCCCATTCCAAAAACTCTTCATCAAACTCTCAATCTTCTTGTCTGAATCCTGTGTCATAATTTGGGCGTCTAAGTGAGCGAGAGAATCAGATCTCGCGGCGCACGCTGCAATCGCCGAGGCGTCTCCCCATCAACCAACCCGAAATCGACATCCAAGGAACGAGCAACGTGATCGACCCGTAATCTACAGCGCCAATTTCCGAAAGGCAGGCCAACTGATGCACCCCTCCCCTTGCTCCGCCGATATCTCGCCGCCGGCCTCCGCAAACGCCGATTCCCAGCCGAGCGAATCCGCCGGCCGCGCCTACCAGGCGGTGACCATTGTTGCCATGCTATGGCTTCTCGCTAGCGTCTGGCTCTTCTGGTAAGCGTGCGCGCCGTCGCGCGAGTCAGGGCGAATGGATGCTCCGTGCCACAACACGCGCGACACCAGAAGCCGGCAACTGAGAACCGGGAACTAAGACTCGCGAGCTGGCGGCTGACCCTCACCCAAACCGCGCCTTCTTGACCGTCTGCCTGCAATCCTTGCCTGTCATCTTCACCGGAATGCACATTTCCGCCAGCCGCGAGCGCATCCGGTCGCCGATCCGATCACCGAGCGTGGGCTCGCGCGCTGACCGTTCAGGATCGCTCATCCCGCCGCTCGCCGCCGGCAGGTCTGCGTAGTTTGTCGTAATGATCGTGGTCTGCCGGTCGTTGTACCGTGTGTTCAGGATCAGCGCCACCGTATCCCACACCCATTCATTCGGCTTCTGTGCGCCCAGGTCGTCCAGCACCAGCACTTCGGCGGCAAAAACCGGCTTAAGCAACTCCAGCTCCGTCGTCTTCACCGCAGTGTTATAGCTGTTCTGTATGCTCTTCAGAAGTTCCCGATAGTCGCAAAACAGCCCCTTCACCGCCCGCTCCCGCACCAGCCGCTGCAACACGCCCACGGCAAGGTGTGTCTTGCCCACGCCCATCTGGCCTGTAAACAAAAGTCCCTTTCCCGCCGTGCTCGCGGGATACTCCTCCACAAACCGCCGCGCTGTCAGCAGAGCTTCGGCCAGTGAACGGTCAGCCTCGTGGTAAATCTCAAACGTATCCAGAGTGCAATCACGGTAGCGAGCGGGAATATGCGCCGCATCGAGTCGCCGCAGCTCACGCTCCGCCACCTGGCACTCGCACGGCCGGCTCACCCACTTCCCAGCCGTATCCATCACGCGAACCAGCCCCACCCCACCGCAAATCGTGCATTCCGTCATTCCGCTTTCCAGCCTAGCTCACTGGGCCTCTTCGGACTCCGGTGCACACCCAGTCCCCGAATGTGGAAAAGCCGGCAGCCCCACTCATGCGCCTCTCCGCGGAAGACCGCGCCGCCAGCCTCGTCCCCTCGTTTTCTCGTTCCCTCGTTCCCTCGTCCCCTGTCTCCCTACCACCGATACACGGTCATCTCATCCAGATACACGTTGCCCCAGGTCGTGCCGCTGCTGTTTCCGTCGATCTGGAAGTTCGTCAAGATCGCCGGACCCCATCCCAGAGCGTATCCGGAGAAGACATTGAAGTTCAGGTCCTGCTCATTTCCATCCAGCCACACTGAGTGATACATCACCCAGCCGTTCTCGTCGTGCGAAAAATAAATCTGCACGTGATGCCACTGGTTCGCGCCCCAGCTCTGCACATTGCAAGGTGCGTAGGAATGCAGCCAGGTGTCCCACGACTGCGTGGGCGATCCGCCATTGACGGCGTAATCCCATGTATCGTCCCAGCTATCGCACTGGAATCCCATGATCACCGTCTGGCCATTCGTCATCGTCTGGTCCAGGTCGAATTCCAGGTTCGAAAAACCGTTCGCGTTGTCCGCGATGTACAGCCACACATCGTAGAAAAAGTTCTGCGAAGTCGCGTCGTCATCGAACTGCGCAGAGTACCGCTCCCCGCCGAAATCGTTGAACTGGTTCGCGAACAGCATCGCCGTCCCGGTCAGCGATGGCGAAGTCACCAGGCCAAATGTGCCGCTCGGAAGACCCCGGCGTGCCTCCGTCATGGATCGCTGTCCAATTGCCCAGCGTCTGGATGCTGCTCACGCTCGCGGCGTTGGACGGAATCACGGATGTCGCGCCGCCTGTCACGTTGATTGCAACGTCGGTCAACGCATACCCCGCCCGAGCTGTTCCACACCTTGATATGCAGCGTGTGCGAGCCGGATGGGGCGCTGACAGGTCCATTCATGGCCTGTCCGGAGAAGATCGGCGTATCGCTGCTGTTATCCAGCGAGTACCCGACAGCAGATACCGGTATTGAAGAGCACGTGCTCGCATCCATCGTGAGGTTGAACGGAGACGCCACTGTCGCTCCGTTCTGAGGACTGGTCACGATCGTCTGCGCCTGTGCGGACGCCGCCGCCATTACAAGCATCAAAGAAAAGGTGGAGAGACTTCTTACGAGTTTCATGAGACATACCTTTATGAAGGAAATAAGTGCCGCGTTGGGCGGCCGAACATTTAACCGCATCGCCGCGACCACAGACTTACTGCCTGCCTGTGGCGCACGGCTTGACGCACACGCTCCTTGCGGGGCCCTGAGGCGTCGAGCGAACTTCGATTTTCATTTGGGTTGTTTTGAGCCTGAGACCTTCTTGCGGCTCAACAAACCTCTTTGGTGAAAGGCTCCCCACCGAATGCGGGCGCTTGCATTTCTATCTCGGTTGCGGCCTTTTGTGTCTTTCAGCTCTAACGAGTCTTCGATCCGACTGTCTACACGAATCAAGGTCTCAAATCTAATTAGGTTCTGACTGACAGGCAATCAGTCACGATAGCGCGATACAGCCATCCTGCCACGCCGAACCGGATTTGGGCAACTTTTTTCTTCGCATGGATCAATTTTCCAAGAGACGAAGTCATCCTTGAGCGACTGGAGTCCGCCGTGGCGGACGGAAGGAGTCGAAGGACCTGCTCTTTCGGGCCCCAACCTCTTGCACCACTGCTGTACCCGCAAATGCGAT
>CAWJDG010000009.1:0-14108 GCA_963841365.1 uncultured Acidobacteriaceae bacterium | reverse complement strand
AATGTATTGCTATCAGCATGATGAGGCCCATGCCCTTCTGACCATCGTTCGATCCGTGCGCAAAGCTCACGCCTGAGCACGTGAAGATAAGCAGGATGCGGATCGGCCACGGTGGAGGAGTGGTTCCCTTAGGCGCGGTAAACAGCACCTCGGCATTCTCGATGACTATCTTGGCGAAGACGGCCACGAGGTACCAGCCGGCGATGCCCACCAGGATCATCGTGGCGATGAGACCAGTTGGGGGGGTCCAGGACGTGAATTGACTGACGGGCTGCCATACGGCCATCCCCGGAGTGCCGAAGAGGCCGAAAACCATCGGAGCGACCCACAAAAAGATGTAGACCCCGGGGATTCCTGTAATTGCGATGGTGGGAATCATCCAAAGAGGCTTTTTGTGGTTCGCATCGAAGAGGACGGCGAAGCCCTTGGCCCATTTTGTGACGATAAACAGCTTGGAGAGCAGCAACAGCAGAGCCGCGGCGCTGAAGCCGACGAGCGGTGAGATCAGCAGCACCTGGAAGACCTTCGTGGCCTGGGTCCAGTCGACGCCCGATGTGCCCTGGCCCACATTCATCAACTGATTGGCAACGCCCACGCCGATGATGGACCCGACCATGGTGTGTGAGCTCGAAGCCGGCAGTCCCGGCCACCACGTGCCCAGATTCCACAGAATGGCGGCAATGAGCAGGGCGAACACCATGGCAAAGCCCGCGCCGGAGCTGACCTTGAGTATCAGCTCGACAGGCAGCAGCGTGATGATACTGAAGGCCACAGCTCCCGACGAGACCAGCACGCCGGCGAGATTGCAAAGCCCTGACCAGACCACGGCAATGTTGGGATCGAGCGAATGGGTGTAGATAACCGTCGCAACGGCATTTGCCGTGTCATGGAATCCGTTGACGAACTCAAAGCCGAGCGCGATGACAAGCGCTACCGCCAGCAGTACATACGGCCACATGCTGACAACCGACAATATTTCCAGATCGCTGGCCACGTGCACGCCGATGTAGGCCAGGCCGCCCGAGAGCGCCACCGAGACAATCGTGCCGCTCACCCACGCGGACGATTTCTTCATTTTCTTGTCGAGAAGCGACCCGCCTGAAGGCAGGGATCCTCGACTGTCGTTGCCAGATCGGCCATGAGGGAACTCCGGGAAGGGAAGAGAAGTATGTCCGGCTTCGCTCGGGGTGCTGGCGCCGAACCCCATCAGGGATAAACCACGCGTATGAAAGGAAGATCAACGTCTTGTAAATTTGAGGCCGCCTCTTGGTCTGATCTAGAGGCCTCGCTGTTGCAAGAAAGGCGCCCGGAATTGCCGGACGCCTCTTTGCAATCAAAAGTCGGTTTCTTAGCTGAATGTATGGAACAGGCAGTAGAGCATCCCTGAGAGCAGAGCCGCAGCCGGCAGCGTAAATACCCACCCCGCGGCGATATTGCGCACCGTAGAAAGGCGCAGTCCGCTGCCGTTGGCAGCCATCGTGCCCGCCACGCCGGAGCTGAGGATGTGCGTGGTCGAAACCGGCAAGCCCCAGGTATCGGCCGCGAAGATGGTCGCCATCGTAATCAGTCCCGCGCTGGCGCCCTGGGCGTAGGTCATATGCTCCTTGCCGATCTTCTCGCCCACCGTCACCACAATCCGCTTCCAGCCCACCATCGTGCCCAGTCCCAAGAGCCAGCGCCACGGCCACCTTCACCCATGTCGGGAATGAACTTGGTGGCTCTTGTCCAGCTTGCCCTGGTAGTTCTTGAGCGCTGCGCTCTCCTCGGCGGTGAAGGCCGGGATCGTGCGCCTGGTCCATCATGCGCAGCGCTGCGCCCGTCAGGTACATATCGTTGCGGACGTTGGCTTGCTCCTGGGCCGGAACCGACTGGAAGGTTTTGTACCCGGCTACTTCGCGGTTCAGTTCGTTCACCAGTTGGCTCAGTGCCAGCAGCGTGTCGGCTGCAATTGCTTCGTCTCGATATATCTAGTGACCTCGGTGCGGGCGTCGGGATCGGCAACAGCGTTGGGCTCACATGCCGGTCGAGAATTTGCCCGCCTGCTCTGAGGCCGCGATGAAGCTCTGCACTTCCGCCGGGCTGACTGCGTGGTTCAGCGCGTAGGCCGTGGGCACCGTGCCGATCAGAATCAGCATGATGAGTCCCATGCCTTTTTGCCCGTCGTTCGATCCGTGGAAGAAGCTGACGCCGGTGCAGGTGCCCACCATCAGCGCGCGAATCGGCCACGGCGGCGGCTCGTTGCCCTTTGGCGCTTCGTAAAGCGATGGGAATCTGAAGAGCCGCTTCGAGAGCAGAATCAGGATGCCGGCCAGCGCAAATCCCAGCAACGGCGAGATCAGCAGCGCCTTCAGAACCTTGATCACCTGCCTCCAGTCGAGACCTGAGGTGCCCGCATGCAGGATTCATCAACTGGCTGGCCAGCCCCACGCCGATGATCGAGCCCACCATGGTGTGTGAACTGGAGGCAGGCAGACCAAACCACCATGTACCCAGGTTCCACAGAATGGCTGCGATCAGCAGCGCAAACACCATCGCGAACCCGGCGCCGGAACTGACTTTCAAAATCAGCTCGACCGGAAGCAACGTAATTACGGCGAAAGCCACCGTGCCCGAGGAAACCAGCACGCCGGCCAGATTGCACAGCCCCGACCAAACCACCGCAATGTTCGGCGGCAGCGAGTTGGTATAGATCACCGTGGCCACCGCATTGGCCGTGTCGTGAAAGCCGTTTACAAATTCGAACCCGAGGGCGATCAGCAGCGCCAGCCCCAGCAGCAAATAAGGCCAGATGCTGGTCACTGTTACGTTGTCCAGGTCTTTGGCGACATGAACTCCGATATAGCCCACTGCGCTCGCCACGGCCAGCGCGAAAATCCACACGCCAGCCCGGCTCGATTTCTTCTGGGGCCTGCGCTCAACCAGCGTTGGTGACGCTGGAATGGCTTCAACTACCGTCGCAATGCCGGCCATCAGAAATCACCATAGCGGCCGGAAAAATTCCGGGTCCGCATGGGCCTCCGGCAAGGGATCTTTGGAACGGAGTGAATTTTTAAAGGAAATAGAGATGGTTTACAGCGGGAGAAAAACGAACCGGAGAAAATGGCGTCCATAAAACCTCAACAACCGCATACGCTCGCGATTGTTTACCCAGCGGTGAGGAAATTGATACTGAGCTACATTCAAGTCTATACCCGGCTTCGGCTGAGGATGTGGAATATGCCGGTTATTCTCCCCGCCGCCCGCCCCTTCCTTGCATCGTTTCGCTCCTCTTATCCATAAGATAATAATTAACTTATCCGTATCCCAAGTCCAGTCTCCCGGATTTGGGACAAATTCCAGCGCTGGCCCTTGACGTCTGCACTCAAAAGGTGCGCTGGCGCCCTTTCAGATTGCCTATGTCGCTGGTTTGCAATGAAATTACTCCGGCAGAGTCAGTGTGCCATTGACGTTAAACGTCCCTGTCACGCCGGGCGCTCCAGTATTGGGCTGTCCTCCGCCTACAGTAACCGTGTACTTCCCCTCGGCCACAATCGGCTCGCCTGCCTCCGTCACCATGCTCATATCGCGTGGCTTAAGCTCGAAGCGCACTCGCTGGCTCGCTCCTGGTTCCAGGTGTACGCGCTCAAATCCCCGCAGCGCCCGCAGCGGCGCACCCGCAACAGCAGGGAAACTCAAATAGAGTTGCGCCACCTCGTCACCCGCAAGCTTCCCCGTGTTGGTCACCGTCGCTTCAACCACCACCGTGCCGCCCGCCTTCACCTCGCCGCCAGGAACCGCCAACCCTGTGTACGAAAAACTCGTGTAGCTCAGCCCATATCCGAACGGATATAGCGGCGTTCCTCCAAAGTAGCGGTACGTCCGCCCCTTCATTTGGTAGTCGTCGAACGGCGGCAACTGGCTCACATCTTTGTAAAAGGTCACTGGCAGCCGTCCCGCAGGATTGTTCTCGCCCGCCAGCGTCTCTGCCACTGCCGTCCCGCCCTCTTCGCCCGGATACCAGGCATCCAGAATCGCGTTGGCATGTTCATTGGCCCATTTCACGCCCAGTGCGCTGCCATTCGTCAACACCACCACCAGCGGCTTGTGTGCCGATGCCAGCGCTTCCAGCAACTCCCGCTCGGGCTGTGGCAAATCCAGGCTCGTCCGGTCTCCCCCTTTGAAGCCCGGCTCGCTCACGTTCATCTCCTCGCCTTCCAACTCGCTGGTGATGCCCACAACCGCCACTACCGCATCCGCGCTTTGCGCCGCCCTCACAACCGTCGGATCGACAGTGCGATCGATCTTGCCCCAGACCAGCTTCAAGTGCAGAGCCGCGTTGTTTGTCCTCTGGTATTCCACTTCCAGCTTGTACGGCTTGCCCTGCTCTAGGTGCACCTTGCCCGTCTGCACCTCAACGCCGTGCGGATAGTTCGCCATGGTCACCGGCTTGCCGTCGAGAAACACGCGGAAGAATCCGTCCGTCTCCACCCCAAGGTTGTACTCGCCAGTCTCTTTGGGTGTGAGCGTCGCCTCCCATTGCACAGTGAGCGGATCAACGTTCGCCGCCGGAGCAGGCACCGCTTGCGCCGCAATATCGATTCCCGGTTCAATGCGTGTGGCCAGCGGAGCCGTCGTGCCGCTCTCGGCGCTTGAGAAGCTTACGATGTTCTCTTTGAGATAGGCAGCCTTGGCTCCCGGCTGGCCGTCTGTCGTCAGCAACTCATCCGGCACCGGCGCGGTCTCCTTGCTAAGGAACCCCGTGCCCTGCACGTAGTTGATCGTGTCGCTCGCGAACTCCTTGCGCAATCCCTCCAGAATCGAGACCGTATGCGTCGGAATGCCGTTGTAATTGCCCAGCAGCACGCGCGTCTGCTCGGCGAGCGGCCCCACCACCAGGATTCTCGCCTTTGTGGTCTTCAGTGGCAGCACGCCATCGTTCTTCAGCAGCACCATCGACTCGTTCGCCAGCTTCAGCGCCAATGCCCGATGTGCCCTGCTGTCCAGTTCGCTCTCGTCGATCTTCGTATACGGCACCATCGCTGGCGGATCGAACAGTCCCAGCTTCATCCGGGCCGTAAACAGCCGTACCAGCGCCGTGTCGATCTCGCTCTCTTTTAGGTAGCCCTCCTTCACGGCGTCGAGATAAGGCTTGTAGTCATGGTCGTCCGTCACCTTGGCCCGGAAATCGATGCACTCGTTGTCCATGCCGCGCAGCAGGCTGATCGCTGAAGCCTGCGGCTGCGTGGGTTCATAATGGTGGCCGTCCAAAATATTGCGCACTGCTCCGCAGTCCGACACCACGTATCCCTGGAATCCCCATTTGCCGCGCAACTGATCCCCAAGCAGAAACTCGTTCGCGCACGCCGGTTCTCCGTTGATGCTGTTGTAGGCGCACATCACGCTGTCCGCCTTGCCCTCGGTCACCGTTGCGCGAAACGCCGGCAAATAAGTGTCCAGCTCGTCGTGCTTGCTCACCGTTACATCGGCCTCGTGGCGCGTCGGCTCCGGCCCGCTGTGTACGGCAAAGTGCTTCGGCGTCGAAATCACGCGGTAATAATGCGGATCGTCGCCCTGCATCCCCTTCACAAACTCCACACCCATGCGCGCCGTTAGGAAAGGATCCTCGCCATAGGTTTCCTGCCCGCGCCCCCACCGCGGATCGCGAAAGATATTGATATTCGGCGCCCAGAAATCCAGCCCGGCAAAGATCCCGCTGTCCCCGCCGTGCGCAGCCACATACTGCGCATGCTTGACACGCGCTTCAATGCTGATGTCCGCCGCCATCTCGTGAATCGATGCTGGATCGAACGTCGCCGCCAGTCCAATCGGCTCGGGAAACTCCGTCGTCCCGTTCACCGCAACCCCGTGCAGCGCCTCGCTCCACCAGTCGTAAGCCGGAACGCCAAGCCGCGGAATGGCACGCGCCTGGTTCACCAGTTCGCTGGCTTTTTCTTCGAGCGTCATGCGGTGCACCAGGTCCGCCGCCCGCTGCTCGGCCGGCAGATTCGGATTCAGGTACTCCGGTTTTTCTGCATCCTGCGCCCACGCCGAACCCATTGCTACGAGTCCAATCGCTCCCGCCGCCATCCACCGCATTCCCATCATCTTCATCGTTCTCCTCGCAGGCGCGTAAGCTGACCCACAACTTTCCTCGAGCAAGCCGAAGCTCACCCTTCGCCGAACTCTAATCGGCGCGAATCTTGCCTGTCAAGCTCCAAGAAGCCAAGAAAATCGCTTTATATCCGTAGTTCCCCGCGCTCGCGGCCTCTTCAACTTCGCCACCATCTCCGCTCTTCCACCGATCCTTGCTCTCTCGTTCCCCTGGTCCCTCGTTCTCTGTCTTTTTCGTGTAACCTTTTTCCCGGCAGCTCCGTAACCTGAATCAGAAAGGGAAGACAGATGCTGGAGCGATCAATGAACGTCCTCGATCAGTTCCGGCTGGGCAATCTCGATGCCTTCGAATCGCTTTTCCGCGAGCATCAAAGCGCCGTCTATCGCTGGATCCTGCGCATGGTTCGCGATACCTCGGCGGCAGAAGATCTCACCGTCGAGACTTTCTGGCGCATCTCGCGTGCCCATGCTCGCTTTGATTCCTCGCGCGCCTTCGAGCCTTGGGCGCGCCGCATCGCCACCCGCGCGGCGCTCGACTGGCTGCGTGTGCGACGGCCCGAATTTGAAACGACCTCCGAAACGGTCGTCGATCTTCCCGCTCCTCCCGCAGCCAATCCCGGCATCGCTGCCGAGATTCGCCTCAAAACCACGCAGGCCTTTGCCCGTTTGCCGCCCCGCCTGCGCATCGCGGCTGTTCTCGCCGTGGTCGAGGAGCAGCCACACAAAGAAGTGGCCGCCGCTCTCGGCATCTCCGTCGCGGCCGTCAAATTGCGCGTCTTTCGCGCCCTGCGATTGTTGAGAAAGGATCTTGAACGTCAAGGAATCACGCCATGAAGAAGGATGATCAAATCGAACAACTCCTCCGCCAAGCACTGCCGCCTGTCGACTCCGGCGCTGAACCGTCTCGCGATCTTTGGCCCGCGGTTCTCCGTCGCCTCGATGCGCCAGCCGCCGCCACGCCCAACTCGCTCCGCCAGAATTGGTTCGACTGGGCTCTGGTCGCCGGCCTCATCGTCTTCGCCGCTTCGTTCCCAGCTACGATTCCAGTCTTTCTCTATTACCTGTGATCTGATCACTGGGCCCTGACCCCTGATCCCTGGTCGACTGAAAGGAGACCATCCATGAACCCGCATCCTTACCTTCGCGCCTATCTCGCCGGAGTCTTCGTACCCACCCTGGTTCTGCCGCTCATGCTTTGCGGCTTCATCACCCTTCGCCTCGTCCTTGGTGTGCCGTTTCCCATCGAGCGCTTCATCATCTTTCCCATGGCCGTCGTGCCGTTGCTCTTCGGCCTCTGGAACATGCTCTACCTCGGCACACAGGCACGCACCCATCTGCCCATCGGACCGCACGGCGCCATTCTGCCCTTCCTCGGCGCTCCTATCGGCGCTTTCGTGGCCCATTGTCTTGGTATGTTGCAGTTTGGCGCCGATGGCGTCACGTGGTTTGAGAGCCTGCACATTCCCTACGCTCTCATTGCCGTCGGTTTTCTGGCTGGCGTCGCCTTCTACTACCTGGTCTGGAAATACATCGTTGGCTTTTTGAACCGCGTGCTCGGCATCGCGTGAGAATCATTGTGGGTTGGCTGAAAGCTGAAAACTGACAGCTCATGTCGAAAGGGGCTCCATCATGTTCGTGATCGTTCGAACCATCACCTACGCCACGCTGTTTGTCGGATTGCTGCTGGTCTATCTCCCCTCGCGCATCCTCGCCTGGTCAGGCATCGTGCGCCCCGCCGTCGTTGGCTGGCCGCAGATCGCCGGCCTCATCATCGGCGCTGCCGGCGCACTCATCGCTCTCTCCTGCGTCTGCGCCTTCGCCTTCATCGGCAAAGGCACTCCGGCGCCCTTCGATCCGCCGCGCTGCCTCGTCGTCCGCGGCCCCTATCGCCTCGTTCGCAACCCCATGTATATCGGTGCTGCCCTTGCCGTCGCTGGCACCGCCCTCTTCTATCAGTCGGTCCAACTGCTCGCCTTCGTGGCCGGCTTCCTCCTGGTGACGCACCTTTTCGTCATGCTTTACGAGGAGCCGACTCTCCGCCGCACCTTCGGGCCCGAGTACCAGTCCTATTGTCAGCGGGTCCACCGCTGGTGGCCCTCAGCGCAGGCCCTCCGCTTAGCTCAATCCGGGCAGGCACGTGCGCGATGATGAATTCCTACCCTTCACGTCGCTGACGGGCAATAGCAGATAACTGAAGGCTCACTGCTGCAAGCTGGTCCTCGCCCCGTGACCCTCGTGAGCCACTAGCTACCGGCTATAGGCTACGAGCTAGCTTTTAAAGAAATCCCCCAACCCGGCTCTTTCAGCATGCGCCGCCATCCCCGCCTGAATTTCCAACGCCAGCTCCAGCGCCGCGCGCCCCTGCCGCGCCGTCACTCGCGGCTGCCGCCTCGTCCGCACCGATTCCAGAAACGACTCGATCTCCAGCCGCAGCGGCTCGGCTTGCGCCACCTCTGGCTTCAGAAACGTCATGCCCGGGACTGCTTCGCCCTTAGCGCCGAACTCGCCTTCCATCTTCATCTTGCTCAACAGCGCCTCATCGGCCTTGTCCTCTGCCATCGCGGCCAGAGCCAGCGACATCAGGCGCGACGCACCCTCGCCGCTCGCCTCGTCCTCCGTCACGCCGACTCCGCCCGCCGCTGCGTCGTTCACGCGGATCACCAGCACGTCCCGCCTTGCATAATCGATCGACACATATTGACGCGGCTCAAAAAACCTCAGTTTGCGAACCCGCTCCGTCGACACCCGCGACGCCGTAAAATTCGCCACGCACCCCGTCTCGAACTCCACGCGCACATTCGCGATGTCCACCTTCGGCGACAAAATCGGCAGTCCCACCGCGCGCACCTCGCGCACCGGCGAATTCGCAAATGTCAGCACAATGTCCAGGTCGTGGATCATCAGGTCCAGCACCACGTCCACGTCCAGCGCCCGCGGCGTAAAAATACTCAACCGGTGCGCCTCAAAAAACATCGGCCGTCTCAACTTGGGTTCCACGACCAGCACCGCAGGGTTAAACCGCTCCAGGTGCCCCGGCTGCACGATCCGGCCTTGGCGCTCCGCGCGCTCAATCAGGTCGTCTGCCTCTTGCAGGTTCGCCGCCAGCGGCTTTTCCACCAGCAGGTCCAATCCCGCCTCCAGCAGCGCCGCTGCCACTGCATGATGTGTCACCGTCGGCACGGCCACGCACGCCGCATGAAGCTTCAAATCTGCATTCAGCAGCTCGTCCGCGCTCGCGAAGACCTTGATCCCGTACTGCGATGCGGCCTCGGCTGCCCGCTTCGCATCCGGCTCAACGGCTGCCACCAATGCCACGCCTGCGCCCGCGTTCTCCAGCTCGCGCACGACGCGCAGATGATTGCGCCCAAACGCTCCGGCGCCCGCCACAGCCACGCGCAATTCAGTTCCGCCAGCTATCTTGCGGCCTCTTTCTCTGGCCCTTTTCCTTCCACGGCCTTCAGGCAGCGGCTATAGAGCGCGAGCAACTGGTTCACGTGCTCTTCCGGCTTGGCCGCTCCCGCGCCCGTGAACCCCGTCGAAGGCGTCGCCGGCTTTCCCACACCCGCTGTGCCCGCCACGAACTTCATCAAATCGAGCGCGATATCTTCATTGCGCCGCGCCCCAAGTCCCGCGCTGTTCAAACTATCCATATTCAAATTCTCCGAAAACCGATGCTACCAGATCAACCGTCCCGGGGCTGACGCGCCGACTCGCTGACTAGCTGACTTGCTAATCTCGTACCAGCATGACCGCCTACATCGCCCTCGGTGCAAACCTCCCTGGCCCCGCCGGCCCTCCCGACGTCACCCTCGCCGCAGCTGCGGAGCGCATCTCCACGCTTGGCAAGATCACCGCCCGCTCCTCGCTCTACTCCACTGCGCCTGTCGGCTACTCCCACCAGCCCCACTTCCTCAATGCCGTCATCGCGCTCGAAACCGATCTCACTCCTCGCGATCTCCTTACCGCCCTTCTCGCCATCGAGCGCGACTTCGGCCGAGACCGCTCCGCAAGCATCCCCAACGGTCCTCGCACTCTCGACCTCGACATCCTCCTCTACGGCGACTTAACCGTCAGCGAGCCTGGTCTCGAAATTCCTCACCCGCGCCTCGCCCAGCGCGCCTTCGTCCTCGTTCCTCTCAACGAAATCGCCCCGCAGACCGTCGATCCCCCCTCCGGCCTCTCCGTCTCGCAACTCCTTGCCCATCTGCCACCTGCCGGCCACCCCATTGCTCAATCTGTCACCCCCATCCAAAGTCCTCTGTGGCCCACCGATTAAGGGCTCGATCTCTGTACCACCCACTCCTAACACCTAAGTTGTATTCGCCCTTACCCGATTCAGCGGATACTCAAGAGAGGGGCCTTCGGCTTAGCCGCAGCATTCCCGTAATCCGATCCCGCTTCACCGGTGAACGGCACGCAAGATGCCACCTAAAATCCCTGCTCCAATTCCCGCTCCGCTCTGCAGTTGAAAACTTGAAACCGGAGGGAACGCGAATGAATAACTTCTTTCTCAAGTTGTCTTTGGAATTCCGCGGCCTGATCGCCCGCGAGGAAGGTCAAGATCTGGTCGAATATGCATTGGTCGTTAGTTTGATCGCTGTGGTTTGCATCGCAGGCGTAAACAATCTCGCCACCGCCATCACCACCGTGTTCAGCAACATCGACAAAGCACTGTTCCCCTAGGCTCGAGCTGATGCATTTGCCGGGAAGACTCACAGGGTCGAAACTCCGACCTCCAGCGCATCAGCATGTGTCTCGTCCAACATTCACCCGACCTCTGTACTACCCACTCCTAGTCCCCGGTCCCTGACCGTTGCCCCTGCCCCCTCGGTCCTCGTCCCGATAGAATCATTCCGTGACCCCGCCGTTTCAGCTCATCACCCAAACCGTCACTGGCGGCCGCCGTGGCCGCCTCCATCTGCCTCATACCTCCGTTGAAACGCCGGTCTTCATGCCTGTCGGCACCGCCGGAACAGTGAAAGCCGTCGCGCAGGACGTGCTCGAATCCCTCGGCGCAGAAATCATCCTCGGCAACACCTATCATCTCTATCTGCGCCCCGGCCACGAGGCCATCCGCCGCATGGGCGGCCTGCATCGCTTCATCAGCTGGCCGCGCGCCCTGCTTACTGACTCGGGCGGCTTCCAGGTCTTCAGCCTCAGCCGAACTGCGCAAAGTCACCGACGAAGGCGTCCGCTTCCGCTCGCACCTCGACGGCAGCAGCCACTTCTTCACGCCCGAGCACTCCATGGACGTGCAGATCGCGCTCGGCGCCGACATCTGCATGGCCTTCGACGAGTGCACCGAGTATCCGGCCGACCGCGCCCGCGCCGAAGAAAGCCTGCGGCTCACCATGGCCTGGGCGCGCCGCTCGCTCGATCACTTCCGCGCCCACATGCACGAAGTTCCCTGGTTTAATCCAAAGGGCTGCTGCATGCAATGCTTCGGCATCGTCCAGGGCGGCATGTACCGCGATCTCCGCCGCCAGTGCGCCGAGCGCCTGGTCGAGATGGACTTCGACGGCTACGCCATCGGCGGCCTCAGCGTCGGCGAGCCGCGCGAGCTCACATTGGAGATGATCGCCGAGGTGCTGCCCCTGCTGCCCACGGACAAACCGCGCTACGTCATGGGCGTCGGCTATCCCGACGAGATCGAGCAATATGCGCGCATGGGCGTCGACATGATGGATTGCGTGCTGCCCACCCGCGCCGCCCGCCACGGCCTGCTTTTCACCAGCGAAGGCCGCCTCAACATCAAGAACAAGCAATATCGCCGAAGACCAGAACCCGCCCGATCCCTCATGCGATTGCCCGGTCTGCCGCCGCTACTCGCGCGCCTACCTCCGCCACCTCATGCAAGCCAGCGAACCGCTCTCGGGCACGCTCAACACCATCCACAATCTCGCCTACTACCTCGGCATCATGCACAACGTCCGCAAATCCCTGACCGCATCGCTTAATTTTGATTTGTCATCCTGAGCTTAGCGAAGGATCCGCGGTTGCCTTTTAACAGCATCTGCACGATGCGGGGGCGCCCACTAACCACTGACCACTGCTGTTCCGAGCAACTGTCTTCAGCGCCTGCACGTATTCCGCTAGCGCCGCGCGGCCCGCCTCGGTCATGCGGTAAAGCGTTTGCGGCTTGCGCTGCACAAACCTCTTCTCCACCGCTACGTAGCCCGCCTCTTCCAGCTTCATCAACTGCGCGCCCAGATTGCCGTCCGTCGAGCCCGTCTTGGCCCGCAGCCAGGTGAACTCCGCCTCGTCGACCCCCGAAAGCAGCGAGAGCAGCGCCAGGCGCAGCTTCCCGTGAATCACAGGATTCAACTCCGGCAGCTCAGGCATGGGCCACTCCGCTCTGCCGCCGCGCCGCCGCGACTCGCAGAATCATGGCGTAGATGCCGAATACGATCTGGCAGAGGAAAGTCGCCGCAAGAAACGCGATCCCGGCCTGCGTCGTCCGAGTTCCGAAGCATGCAACCACCGCGGACCCAGCCAAACCACCGCGCAGGCAAACTGCATCTTCCATTTCAGAATCATCGCCGGAGGTCGCATTCGCCATGCCCAGCATCGCGCCGATAATCGCCATGAACACTGCGTCTCGTATCTTCCCGCTCATGCCAAGCGACATCAGGAGAACGAAAGAGCGAGATGCCCATCGCCACTCCACACCGCGCCGATCGCCCGGCCCAGCGTGGTGTCTGGCTTGGCGTGCTTCATCCGCGAGTGGCAATGATGCCCGTCAACATGCCGGCCGCAAGTCATGGTTACTGGCCACGCCAGGCGATTCGTGATTTCCCCACGTTGCCCACGCCATCGCCACGTAATAAGCCACGCCCCACAGACATAAACGTCCAGCCCCAGCTCTCGGTCGTTCGCCGTCCCTGCTGCGATCATGGCTCTCAATCAGCTTCAGCCGGTCCTTCAGCTCCTGCTCTTCTGCTCTCTGCGGTCATTGTTTCTCTCCTTCTATTCTCATCAAACCACGACTTCACGCGGACTCCCAGCGCCGCGCAATCCTGCGCGCCACCACAAACAGCACAATGCCCACAGCCAGAAGAACGCTCACCTGCTGCCATAAATCCTGGACCGGCAGATCGCGCCAGAACACCTTCGTAAATCCATCGATGGCCCACGCATTGATCGTGAACAGCCCTGCCTTCTGGATCGCGTCCGGCATCAGAAAGCGCGGAAACATGCTGCCGCCGATCGCCGACATCATCAGAATCAGCAGAGTCGAAAGCGCGCCCAGTTGCGCTCGCGTGTGGCAGGCGCTGGCCAGCAACATTCCGAATGCGGCCACCGCAAACGCCGTGCACAGGCCCATCGCTACAAAGCCCGGCAGATGGCTGAAGAAATCCAGCTTGAACACCGCCCACGCCCACAGAAACATCACGGTTAATTGCGTAAAGGCCAGCAGCGTGTTGAACGCCAGCTTTCCGGCCAGCAGTTTCGTCATGGTCACGCGCGAGCTCAGCACCCGGTCCAGCGTGCCGCTTTCGGCCTCATCCAGCAGCGATCCCGCCGAGCCGCTCGCCGTGAACAGCAGAAACATCACCCCGATCGCCGCAGCGTAAAACGACACCATGGGATTGCGCTTGTTCTCGCCAACCACCGCGCGCGCGTTCACCTGGATAATGCCGCCCCCATTCAGCCCGCTGCCGCCTGAAGCGCTTTCGCCGCTTGCATCGCGCTGGTCTTCAAGCTTGCGCAGCGCGGCAAGATTCGCATCCACCCGCTTGCGCTGATCCAGGGTGAGTCCTGCCCATGTATTGGTCGGCGTATTTCATCCCTTCATCCGCCATGTCCGCGGGCATCGCGGTCATCGCCGCCTTCTGCAGCAGTCCCGCCACCATCTGCGGCGCAATCATGTCGCTGGAATCGTTCAGCAGTTGAATTGCCGTACCGCTGGCGCCGGGGCCAAACGCGATCGGGTGCTCGCCAAAGCCGTGCGGAATAATCAGCGCCACCGGCACGTCCCCAGCCTTCACCGCGGCCTCGGCAGTCTCCGCCGTGTAGGC
>CAWJDG010000008.1:0-28867 GCA_963841365.1 uncultured Acidobacteriaceae bacterium | reverse complement strand
CCATTACTTCGGCGCGACGAGTATTAAGCAGACAGTCAATATCGAAGCCTTTTTAAAGAATAGATCGGCAATCGAACAATTGGCACGTACCAAGTATTTGTCATTTCCGATTGAAGAGCCGGGCCGGATACTCATCAAGACAATGGATATCCCGAAACTGAGAAAACTTGGTCAGCGAAGCTAAGGGCATGACCGCCATCCCCACCGTCACCCTGCCCTCCGGCGCGACGATGCCAAAGTTCGGCCTCGGCACCTGGCGCATGGGCGAGGACACGCGCCGCCGCGCCGACGAGGTCGAGCGCTGGCGCCACGGGCTGTCGCTCGGCGTGACGCTGATCGACACCGCGGAAATCCAGGGGTGAATTGGGCTGGGGCTTCTAGTTCTGAGCCTTTAGTAGTCGTTTCTGTATACCTATGCCTTCGGCACGCCTTGCCTCTTCTTGCGCTATTCTTTCCTTGAAGAAGTCCACGCACACCTTGAGCGAAGGGTCGCTTATGGCATTGGGTTCTTCTATGAAGAATGCTAGAGCTTCCGCGTATGCCTTGATCTTGACCTCCCTGGTCTGCTCGTTCTTAGCCTGAACGTCCATCATGCACCACCTCCGCCTTCTCGGTAATCGTCAAGCACCTTGCGTATGAGGGTCGCCTTCTTGTAGCCTTGGTCGGCCTTCTCGTTCAGCCACACCGCGAGCTCGTCGTTCAGATAAACGAGTATCGTTGGCTTCCCCATCGAAAGACCTTTTACTTCACTACAAATAGTTATATCAGAGTAAATATTTAAAGGTTGCGGTAATGGGCGCCGAGGGCGCGGCAGAGATTGTATTCCGGCGGGAGATTGACGCAGCTGAAGACCAGGCAGGGCGGCGCAAGGAAATGGTGGACGCGTACCGGGATACGTTCTCGAATCCATATGTGGCGGCGGGACGAAGGCTGGTGGATGACATTCTTTCGCCTTCCGATACGCGGCGATATGTAGCGCGAGCCCTGGAATCGCTGCATGGCAAGCGCGAGTTGCGGCCACAGAAGAAACACGGATTGATTCCGCTGTGAGATACCGTCGAGGCGGCGAAGGCTTGTCGACGGGCGGGGCGAAAGGAGCCGGCGCGTGAAACTGCATTGGACGGATTTGGCAGTGGCGGCAGTGCTGGTGGGAGCGAGTTGCGTAGCAATCTACGCCGGGTTCGCGCGTTTGCTGCGGCTCGCCGTAGCCGAGCGGCAACAGGAGACCGATCGGAAGATCAATGCGATGGCGACGACTGTGCAGGCCCTGCAATCGCGCGTGGCAGAGCTGAATCGGTTGCAGGCGCAACACACCCAGGAAGGCAATGCCGCGGCCGCGACGTCGGCGGAGATCGACGACGGCCCGAAGAAAGATCTGGTGAAGCCGGAGATTGTAGCGGCGCTGACCGCAGCGGCGACGGCATTCCTGGGCAAGAAGGCGCGCATTCGTTCAGCGCAGCTAGTGCCGGCGGCACAGGATGGCGCGGGCGCATGGGCGCAACAGGGACGGGTGATTGTACAAACGTCGCACAATCTGCGCCCGAATGGATGAGTATTTGGAACGGCTTTGAAGGAAAGGAAGCGGCACGTTGAAGCTTCAGATCACGATTGACGGCAAGGCGTACGAGGTCGATGTTGAGGTTCTGGAAGATGAGGAGCGCGCGCCGGCGCCGAGCTACCCAATCCACCACGCGCCCCATGCGGATGCGCGAACGCAGAGCTATGGCGGCACCTGGGACAGCAGCGGAAAGGTGTGCCACAGCCCGGTAACGGGACTGGTGATCAAGGTGAATGTGAAGCCGGAACAAACTGTCGCGGCAGGCGAGCTGATGCTGGTTCTGGAAGCGATGAAGATGGAAACGAACGTGACGGCGCCACACGCGGGAACTGTGAAAAGCATACACGTGGCGCCGGGAGATTCAGTGAAGCTGAACCAGGTTTTGGTCGAGTGCGAGTGATGGTGCGATAAATACTTGCCCAGAAGAGGGACTGAAAGGTTGAGATGAGGAGTGTGCAGGACGAGTTGAAAAAGGTTCCGGGAGTCCGATTCGTGGACCACGTGGCGATCGCGGTGAAGCAGGGCGAGCTGGAAAGTCAGGTAAAAGCTTACGAAGCGCTGGGCTTCAGAGAAATTCATCGCGAGGAAGTTCTTGGAACGGACCAGGTGCGCGAGGCGCTGCTTGAGATCGGCGACGGGCCGAATCTGATCCAGTTGCTGGAACCGCTGTCAGCGGAATCGCCAGTACAGAAACTGATCGACAGAAACGGTGGGCGCTGCGGGCTCGCACATGTGGCGTTCCGCGTAGAGAGCGCGCAGCAGGCTTTCGACGCGATGCGTGCAGATGGATTTCGACTGATCGATGAAGCGCCGCGCAAAGGTTCGCGGGGGACAACGGTGTTTTTTGTGCATCCGAAGTCAAGAGACGAGAGCGAGTTTGGCTTTCTCATCGAGATGGTCGAAGATCCGGCAGGTGGGTGAGGGCGATGGCGACAGAACATCTGCTTGAGGAGTTTCCGCCAGTAAGCACCGCGGCGTGGGAAGCGGCGATCGCGCGGGATCTGAAGGGCGCCGACTATGAGAAGAAACTGATATGGCGCACGGAGGAAGGGCTGGCGGTAAAGCCCTACTACCGGGCTGAGGACTTAGAGGGCCTGGCTTGCGTGGATGCCGCGCCCGGGGAATTTCCGTATCGACGCGGCGGGCGTGCGACGGGCAATTGGCAGATTCGAGAAGAGGTCGGCGCGACAGACGCTCGCGAGGCAAACCGCGCCGCGCAAGCAGCGGTGGCGGCGGGTGCTGAGGGAATTGCGTTCAGCAGGCTTTTGATTGCGAATCCTTCGGAACTCGAAATCGCACTCGCAAACCTGGCCCAGGTCCCGGTGCATTTTGACCGAGCCGATCAGCGCCTGATCCGGCTATTGACCGCGCGGCTAAGCGAACGCCCGGCTGGCGCTGCGATTTCGACGGGGTGCGATGCGCTCGAGAGTGTGGAGTTTGCGGCAGCGGCAATTCAAGCGGCCCCGGCGCGGTTTGTGCCGTTCACGATCCACGGTGAGGCATTTGAGGAAGCGGGTGCGACGGCGGTTGAGGGAATCGGTTTTGCGCTGGCCACCGGCGTGGACTTCCTGGCGGCAATGCAGGAGCGGGGACTGAAGGCCGACCGCGCGGCGGCGGCCATCGAGTTCAGCATTGCGGTTGGCGCAAATTACTTTTTCCAGATAGCCAAGCTGCGTGCGTTTCGGATGGTGTGGTCACGCGCGGTGGAAAGCTTTGGCGGTGCGGCCGAAGCAGCGCGCGCGAGGATTGCTGCACGCACGTCGCGGTGGAACAAGACCGTTTACGATCCACACGTGAATATTTTGCGGGCGACGACCGAAACCATGGCCGCAGTGCTGGGCGGAGCGGACTCGGTGACGGTTGCGGCGTTCGATGAGTGCTACAAAGCTCCGAATGAGGCAAGCCGGCGGTTGGCGCGAAATACTCAGTTGCTTCTGAAGCATGAAGCGTTGCTGGGACACGTGGCCGATGCGGGTGGCGGATCGTATTTTATTGAGGCGATCACCGAACAGCTTGCGCGCGGGGGATGGAAAACGATGCAGGAAACAGAGGCGCGCGGCGGCTACTTGAAAGTAAAGGCAGAGATTGCGCAAGAGCTCGAGCGGAGGATGGTGTCGCGAGAGAAGGCCGTGGCGATGCGGCGTCGCATTCTGATTGGGACGAATCAATTTGCGAATCCTGGGGAGCGAGGTCTGGAGCGCGTCGACGAACAGCGTATGAACGAGACGCGACGTGGGGCGCGGATGTATGAGGAACTGCGGCTGCGCACCGAGCGGTACACTGCAACCGGCGGCAGGATTCCGCATGTGCTGTTGGCTGAGATCGGTGATGTGAAGATGCGCAAGGCACGTTCCAACTTCGCCACAAACTTCTTTGCCTGCGCCGGATTTGAAGTTGCCACGCGGCGATTCAAAAAGGCCGCAGAGATTGCGGCGGCTGAGGGCGACCTGATTGTGCTGTGCAGCGCGGACGAAGAATACGCGATTTTGGTGGCAGAGTTGATGCCGCGACTGAAGGAGCTGGGGCGCGAAACGCCAGTGATTGTAGCTGGGAATCCCGCAAACGCGGAGCAGCTTACAACCGCGGGAATTGCGGATTTTGTACATGCTCGGAGCAATGCGCTGGAAGTGCTGACGAAGTGGCAGGAGAAACTGCTGGTTTGAAGTCGGAAGGATGAGGTTCGTGGTATCCCAAGTCTCAAAGTCGAGACCTGGGGCGCCCAGTTTCAACAGGACAGAAGCACGTCTTCATGGAAAGGGAGACATCATGAACCGCATGATATCGATTGCCATATTGGGGCTGCTGCTGTGCTCGGCGACGTTCGCGCAGGACGTGGCGGCAAAACGAACGGCAGCGGAGCAAAGCGCGCAAAGCTGGTTGGCGTTAGTCGACCATGGCGACTATGGCCAAAGTTGGGAGGAGGCCTCGTCGTTCTTTAAATCGAAGGTGTCGAAGGCAGACTGGCAAAGAGCGCTACAGCAGGTGCGCCTGCCGCCAGGAGCTGCCGGCAATCGTTCGCTGATGGGGTCGATATATCAGACTGATCTCCCCGATGCACCGAAGGGGGAATACGTCGTCATTCAGTACAAGACCGAGTTTGCGGGCAAGAATCAATTCATTGAGACGATTACGCCCATGCTCGACAAGGACGGGAAGTGGCGCGTGTCGGGGTATTTTATCAAGCCGGTACAGTAACTCGTTTCACAGGCCTGTTTAGGTTAAGTGAGTTGAGAACAACAAATGCGTCCGGATTTTACAAAGATCGATTGGAAGCCAGCAGCGGCGGAGACGACTGTGCGCGATGCCGAAGAGTGGCTTTCGCCTGAGCACATCGCGCTGAAGAGTTTTTATGGGCGCGAGGATTTGGCCGGGCTCGAACACCTCCATTACGCGGCGGGAGTTCCCCCCTATCTGCGCGGACCGTACAGCGCAATGTACACGATGCAGCCGTGGACGATTCGGCAATATGCGGGCTTTTCGACTGCCGAAGAGTCGAACGCGTTTTACCGGCGAAACCTTGCGGCGGGGCAGAGGGGGCTTTCAGTGGCGTTCGACCTGGCCACACATCGCGGATACGATTCCGATCACGAGCGTGTGGCGGGCGATGTGGGCAAGGCGGGCGTGGCGATCGATTCCATTCTCGACATGAAGATGTTGTTTCGGCGCATTCCGCTGGAGCAGATGTCGGTATCGATGACCATGAATGGCGCGGTGCTGCCGATCATGGCGTTCTATATTGTGGCGGCCGAAGAGCAGGGCGTAACGCCGGAGCAATTGAGCGGAACCATCCAGAACGACATCTTGAAAGAGTTCATGGTCCGCAACACATACATTTATCCGCCCGAAGGATCAATGCGGATTATCGGAGACATCTTCCGCTACTGTGCCGCGAAGATGCCGCGGTTCAACTGCATCAGCGTGAGCGGCTATCACATGCAGGAGGCGGGCGCGACGGCGGATCTGGAGCTGGCGTACACGCTGGCGGATGGGCTGCAGTATTTGCGCACCGGCGTGAACGCGGGACTCGATGTGGACGATTTTGCGCCGCGCATTTCGTTCTTCTGGGGCGTGGGCATGAACCATTTTATGGAGATTGCCAAGATGCGGGCGGCGCGGATGCTCTGGGCGAAAATTGTGAAAGGGTTCGGCGCAAAGAATCCCAAGTCGCTCGCGTTGCGAGCGCACTCGCAGACCTCGGGATGGAGCCTTACAGCGCAAGACCCTTATAACAACGTGGTGCGGACGTGCGTGGAAGCGATGGCAGCGGTCTTTGGGCACACGCAATCGTTGCACACCAATGCGCTGGACGAGGCACTGGCGCTGCCGACTGATTTTTCGGCGCGCATCGCGCGCAACACGCAACTTTATCTTCAGGCCGAGACCGGAATAACACGGGTGGTGGATCCGTGGGCGGGATCGTATTACGTGGAGCGGCTGACGCATGAGTTGATGCACGCGGCATGGGATTTGATCCAGGAGGTCGAGGGACTGGGCGGAATGGCAAAGGCCATTGAAACAGGGTTGCCGAAGATGCGGATTGAAGAGGCAGCGGCACGCCGGCAAGCGGGCATTGACTCCGGACGCGACGTGATTGTGGGCGTAAACGCATACCCTGCGCCGGAGGAGCCGGAGATACCGGTGCTGGACATCGACAACGATGCCGTGCGGCAGGCGCAGGTGAAGCGGTTGGAGCAGTTGAAGTGCGAGCGGGATGGAAATGCGGTGCGCGAGGCGCTGCAACGGCTGGAGCTATGCGCCGCTATCGGCGAAGGGAATCTGCTGGAGTGTGCAGTGGAGGCGGCGCGAAGGCGCGCCACTCTGGGCGAGATTTCGCTGGCGCTTGAAAATGTTTGGGGACGCTACGAGGCCACGACGCGCACTATTGCCGGAGTGTACTCGGCGGCGAGTGCGGACGGTGAAGAGTTCAAAAAGGCGCGGCGGATGGTAGAAGAGTTTGAACTCGATGAGGGCCGACGGCCGCGAATCCTGGTGGCCAAGATGGGCCAGGACGGGCACGATCGCGGTGCCAAAGTGATTGCGACAGCATTCGCGGACATTGGATTCGATGTGGATATCGGGCCGCTGTTCCAGACGCCGCGCGAAGTGGCGCGCTTCGCCATGGATAGCGACGTGCATGCGGTGGGCGTGTCGAGCCTGGCCGCAGGGCACAAGACGCTGGTGCCGCAGCTGATCGCGGAATTGCGCGCGCTGGGCCGCGACGACATTTTGGTGGTGGTAGGGGGCGTGATTCCCCCGCAAGACTACAAGTTCCTATACGACGCCGGCGTGGCGGGAATTTACGGGCCGGGCACAGTGATCCCGGTGGCGGCTCAGAAGATTCTGGTGATGCTGAGCGCCGCTGTAGTCGGCTAACGAGGCGAATGGACGGAGGCGATGAAGAGCGCGTTGCATGAACGGCCGGGATGCGGAGCGCCCGAAGCGCCACCTGTGGCAACCAGGCGCAAGCCACTCTCGCGCGAGGAGTATGTGCAGGGGATTTTACGCGGCGACCGCACCGTGCTAGCGCGCGCGGTCACGCTGATTGAAAGTGCACGGGAAGCGGACCGCGATCTTGCCGAACAGATTGTAGAAGATTGCCTGCCGCACAGCGGCCACTCGATTCGCGTAGGAATTACGGGCGTGCCAGGCGCGGGCAAGAGCACCTTGATTGAGGCGCTGGGCCGATACCTGATTACAGAGGAGAAGCAGCGGGTGGCCGTGCTGGCGATTGATCCGAGCAGCCAGCTTTCCGGCGGAAGCATTCTGGGCGATAAAACGCGCATGACGACGCTGGCCGCGAGCGAAATGGCGTTCGTCCGGCCGTCTCCATCGCGAGGAATTGCAGGTGGCGTGGCGCAGCGGACGCGGGAGGCGATGCTTTTGTGCGAGGCCGCAGGTTACCGCAATATTCTGGTGGAAACGATCGGTGTAGGCCAATCAGAGACCGCGGTTCACGAGATGGTGGACTTCTTTCTGCTGATTACGCTGCCCGGCGCGGGCGACGAGCTGCAGGGGATCAAGCGCGGCGTGATGGAGCTGGCGGACCTGGTGGCCGTGAACAAGGCCGATGGCGCGAATTTGCCCGCGGCGGAGCGTGCGCGCGCAGAGGCACAAAACGCGTTGCACTTCTTCCCCGGTTCAGGATCGGGATGGACGCCGCGTGCAATGACCTGCTCGGCACTGACAGGCGTGGGAATCCCCGAACTGTGGGGTTGCGTGCAGGAGCTCGTTGCGCTGACGCGGGCAAACGGTTGGTTCGGACGCGCGCGCCGCGCACAGCAGAAGCGATGGATGCACGAGATGATCGAGCACGCGCTGCGGCAGCGGTTCGACACGAATCCGGCCGTGCGGCACAGTATGGAGGCGCTGGAGCGAGACGTGGCTGAGGGAAGGACCACGTCTTTTCGCGCGGCGCGGATGCTGCTGGAGATGTATTCGCGGCCCATCGTGGAGTAAGGGAGCGGCGGCTCTCAAGATGCGGCAGCGAGCGCTCAAACTGCGAGCGAATCTTCAAGGACGGCGATCACAAAACAGCGGTCAGCGGTCGGTTGCCAATCGTCATCCCTTAGCTTTAAGGGTTTGGAGCGTTTCTTCGAGGGCGCTTTGCCAGGAGGAGAGCTCGACGCCAAAGCGCTGGTTGAGCTTGGCGTTGGAGAGGACGGAATTGAGTGGGCGCGCGGCGGGGGTGGGATAGTCTCTGGTGGCGATGGGAGTGAGTTGGGGCGCTTTGACGCCAAGCAACTCGGAGGCACGAGCAAAGATGGCCTGGGCGAAGCCGAACCATGAGACAGACCCGGAGCACGTCATGTGGTAAAGGCCGGAGTAATCCTGCGCCGCGCCGAAGTGGCCGGCCAGAATGCGCGTGACGATGGCGTGCGTGGCGTTTGCGAGCTCGATGGAGGTGGTGGGCGCGCCGATCTGGTCATCGACGATAGAGAGACGGTCGCGCTCGCGTGCCAAGCGAAGCATGGTGAGCAGAAAGTTATTGCCGTGAGGACCATAAACCCAACTGGTTCGGAAAGTCAGGAATTTGCAACCTATGCTTTCGACGGCCTGCTCACCAGCGAGCTTGCTGGCGCCGTAGATGTTGAGCGGGTAGGGCTTATCGGTTTCAGTCCACGGGCCAGACTTGCTGCCATTGAAGATGTAATCGGTGGAGTAATGGACGAGGAGCGCGTTGCGCTGAAGGGCTTCTTCAGCAAGAACCCGCGGCGCCTGGGCATTGATCGCGAGGGCAAGGTCATGTTCGACTTCAGCGCGATCTACGGCGGTGTACGCGGCGGCGTTGAGAATGAGATCGGGCGCGGCGCGGCGGACGAGGGCGCGGGTTTGATCGGCATCGGCGAGATCGACCGATTCGCGATCAACGGCAATGATGGGGCCGACGCCGGCAAAGATGCGCTCCAGCTCGCGGCCGAGCTGGCCGGCATTGCCAACGATGAGAATGCGGGGAGATGCGGGCAAATTTGCTGCCGAGGTCGGCGTTTCGTTCATTCGGGTGAGCTCCGAAGAATCTGGAAATGCGCTTCCTGCATTCTAATTGGCCGGGTTGGCTCACGAGTTGATCGGTGCCGGGCAAACCACCGAAAGAGAAGCCGAATTCGCGCCGCGGCGCGATTGCCCGTACAATTTAAGGGAGGAGAGTTTCGCGATGCGCCGGGTCTACTGCGATGCGAATGCCACGACGCCTCTGCTGCCGGAGGTGATGGAAGCGATGCGCCCCTACTGGATGGAAGAATTTGGGAACGCGTCGTCGATTCATCTCGCCGGACAAAAGGCTCGGAAGGCGGTGGACGAAGCCCGCGACACGCTGGCGCACTTCTTCAATTGCCGCGAGGCAGAGGTGGTGTTTAACTCTGGCGGCACCGAGGGCGACAATACTGCGATCTTCGGGCTGCTGCGCGCGGGCGATCGATTCATTACCACTTCGATTGAGCACTCCGCGGTACTGCGCGCGGCGGACCGAGTGGCAGCACGTGGCGTCGAGGTGACGTTTGTCGCGCCGAAGAAGGATGGGCTGATCGATCCCGAGGACATTCGGCGGGAGCTGCGGCCCGGGACGCGCAAGGAAGGCCAGACCATATTGGTTAGCGTGATGCTGGCGAATAATGAGACTGGCGTGTTGCAACCGGTAGAGGAGATCGGAAAGATCGCCGGGGAAGCGGGCGCTTGCTTCCATATTGATGCCGTGCAGGGCGCGGGCAAGGTCGTGTTCGATGTGCAGAAGTTTGGGTGCCACTTGTGCTCGATTAGCGCGCACAAGATGCACGGGCCAAAGGGCATGGGCGCGATGTATGTGCGACGCGGCACGCCAGTGGAATCTTTGATGGTGGGCGGAAGCCACGAGCGCCGGCACCGCGCGGGCACTTTGAATGTGCCAGGTATCGTGGGGCTCGGCAAGGCCGCCGAACTGGCGATGGCGAGCCTGGAGGATGGAACCCTGCAGCGAGTTACGGCGCTGCGCGACCGGCTGGAGGCGGGGATCCTGAAGATTGCGGGAACGGGCGTGAATGGCGCGGGCGCACCGCGGGCGGCGAACACCACCAATATCCGCTTTGAGCAGGTGGAGGGCGAAGCGCTGGTGATTGCGCTGGATTTGAAGGGGGTTGCGGTGAGCGGAGGGTCGGCGTGCCATTCGGGCTCGACGGAGCCCAGTCACGTGCTGATGGCGATGGGGCTGGATAAGAACGCGGCGCGGGCGAGTCTGCGCTTCAGTTTGCTGAAGACAGCAACCGATGCCGATGTGGATCATGTGCTGCGTGTCGTTCCAGAGGCCGTAGAACATCTGCGGATGCTTTCGCCGGTGGCGGCGGGGACGGCGGGGTGAGCTTGAGATATTCCACCCAAGCGGCAAAACAAAGACGCCGCGAGGATAGGGCACTCAGTTTGATCGGGCTAATTTCTTCCCTATGTGTGAGCAGGCGACCATTGCGGTAGCGATGTCCGGAGGGGTGGACTCCTCGACGGCGGCGGCGATTCTCGCGCGCTCGAGCGATGGCGCTGCCGGCTCGCGTAACACTGTCGTGGGGCTGACGCTGCAGCTTTGGGATCAAACGCGGCTGGCGGGCAAGCACGGGATTCCCGATGCGCCGAAGGCGGGGCGTTGCTGTTCGCTTGACGATGTATACGACGCACGGCACGTCGCGGAGCAGCTCGGCATTCCCTATTACGTGGTGAATCAGCAGGAACGGTTTGAGCGCGACGTGGTGCGGCCGTTTGTGGATGAATACCTGGCGGGACGCACGCCGATTCCCTGCTCTCTCTGCAACAACCATTTGAAGTTCGATCAGTTACTGCAGACGGCGCGCAGCATTGGCGCCGAACGGATCGCAACCGGACACTACGCTGTGAACGAATACGACGCGACTCGCGACGGGGGGCGCGGACGTTGGATTCTGAAGCGGCCGGCAGACCTGGCGAAGGACCAGACGTATTTTCTGTTCGGGCTGACGCAGGAGCAGTTGTCGCGCACTCTGTTTCCTCTGGGTAGGATGACCAAGCCGGAAGTTCGAGAGGCAGCTCGGCGGCACGGATTGAGGCTGGCCGATAAGCCTGATTCGCAGGAGATTTGTTTTATTCCGGGCGGCGATTACAAGCAGTTTTTGACGGCTTATCTCGAGGAGCAGGGCGAGGCGGTTCCTGAAACGGCGGGCGAGTTAGTGGCCTCGAATGGCGAGGTGATTGGCCGGCACGAAGGAATTTCGAACTTCACCGTGGGACAGCGCAAGGGATTGGGCGTGGCGTCGTCCTCGCCGCTCTATGTGCTCAACATCGATCCGGCGAGCCATCGCGTGACGGTGGGTGCGGACGCGGAGCTGGCGACTCGCAATCTGCGGGCGCGGAGGCTGAACTGGATCAGCATTGCGGAGCTGACAGGTCCGATGCGCGTGAAGGCGAAGATCCGGCACCGGCACGAGCCGGCTTGGGCCACACTGGAACCCGCAGGCGAGGACGAAGTTATTGCAACCTTCGATGAGCCGCAACGCGCAGTCACGCCGGGGCAGTCTGCCGTGTTCTACGACGGAGATGAGGTCGTGGGCGGCGGATGGATTGTCTGAGGCATCAGGTCAGCGAGCTAACGAGTCAGCGCGAGGGAGCCCACTCAGCTATTGCTGCGCGGCCCAGGCCATGCCGTCGGGGTTTCCTCCGGTCTGGATGCGAGCGACAATCGCAAGCGTCTTGAGATCGATCACGGCTACATTGCCGTCAGGGCTGCAGGCGACATAAGCGCGAGCTCCGTCGGGCTGGACGAGCACTCCTCCCGAGCCGTGGCCGATGGGAATGCGCTTGATGACCTTCTGCGGTGTCACGTCGATGACAATAAGTTCAGGGCCGGCAGAGATGAGCGCGAGCTTGCCGTCGGGCGTGAATTTGAGGCGGTTGGCGCGGCGCGCGTTTGCGTCGATGGTGCCGGTCATCTTCTTCTCGTTCACGTCGAACATGTAGACTTTCCCGTCTACCGGGCTTACGGTCCATGCCTGCTTCAGATCGGGCGTAACGTCGAAGCCCTCATTGCTGGCGCCGCCGGGAATGTTGGTAAGCTGCCAGTCGCCTCCCGGTGGAAGTATCGGGCCGGGCGGCGGACCGGGCATGCCCGCGCCCGGAGTCTGCGGAGGAGGAGGTCCACCGGCCGGACTCGTGTCGAACTTGTCGAGAATGGTGACGGAGCCGGAGTTCACGTTGGTGGTGACGATGCGTCTCGCGCCAGGAAAAACATAGAGCATGTGGGTGCGATTCTGGCCGATGCCCATGATCCAGTCGATCTTGCCTGACGCGGGATCATAACTGCCGATGCAGCGTGCAGCTTCAGCGGTGAACCAGACTTTGCCATCGCGAAAATCCAGACCGTGCGGGCCGCGCAACGCACCAAGATCGATGGCAGGAAGCGGCTTTTGCGCAACGAGATCGACGACAGCAAGGGTGTGGTAGGCCCCGAATCCGTAGTTGGAGACGTAGGCGGTTTTGCCATCGGAAGAAGCAACGACTTCGTGCGGATCGTCGCCGACGGGGACGCGCGCGACCGATTGAAGAGTGGCGGGGTCGACGATGGCGAGGGTGCGGTCCTGCTTGGAGAGGATGAGGAGCGCCGGGTTTGGAGTGGACTGGGCTGAAGACCAGCCGGCCAGCACGACGATTGCGGCCGCAAGCGGCCACCGAAAACTTGATCTCATGTTGTGACCTCACGTGTCCCTTGCGTTAGATCATAAAACGGGGCCGTGGCCGGCCATTCGAGCTCGACCACGCTATACGCGGATGTGGGCCAATCTTATTTCGGCCGCTGCATGTCGAAACGGTCGTGGGTGCGGACGTAGGTGGGGCCGCCCATGCGCCCGATAGCATTCAGCTTGTCTGGATCAATTTTGTAGCCATCGAGGAGCGACTCGAGCACGTGAAAGCGCAGCACCTCACCGAAGACCATGATGCCACCGCCGGGCTTATCGCTGACAACAACGATCTGGTGCAAGCGGCACTCCATCTGCGCCCTGCTCTCGGCAACGCGCGGCGGTTTCACGAGGTCGCTGGCGATTGCAGTGAGCCCGGAAAGCGCGAATTCGTCTACCTCTGGCGGCACTTCAGCCGAGGTCATGTTCATCTGCGCTGCAAACTCCTCAGAAACGATATTGACGACAAACTCGCCAGTGGCTTTGACGTTTTCAAGTGTGTCCTTGTGGGGGTACGGGCCAGTGCGGACGGAAGTGGAAAAGCACACCACGGGAGGATTCGACCCACATGCGGTGAAGTAACTGAACGGCGCGAGATTCCTGACGCCCGCCGCGCTGACCGTGGAGACGAAAGCGATGGGGCGCGGCACAATCATGCCGATCATGAGCTTGTAGATGTCGCTGTATGCGATTTGGGCAGGATCAAGTACGAGCATCGTTCTCCCCGCTGAACATGCGCCTGTTGTGCGTCTCCATCTGAGTGATGTGAGCGGGCGCTAAACAAACATATCGTTGTCGCCAGGCGTATTCACGGGCCGTGTGCGGGGGCCGGGATCCACAGCGCGCAATGATTCGATGATTGCCTTGGCGGATGCCAGAATTGCGGAGACCTGGCGCACTGGTTTGGCGACGGCCTCGGCCATACAGGTACTGGCGCGATCGACGGTGTCAAGAGCGTTGGTCAACAAAGCATCCAGACGGCCGACCTGGCCACGCACGCGCGTAATGATCTCGTTGGTAGCGGATTGCACCTCGGCAGTCTGCGCTCGCAGAGAGTGGGTGAGAGCGGTCAGATCGTCGGTGGTTTTTTCAATCTTGGGAGTAAGCCTCTTGAGCAGCGCGTGTGAGTCCTCGATCAGCGGCATGGCGGTAGAGTGAAGACTCGCGAGCTGCTCGCTCGCGGAGCGGGCCGCCTTGCGCATGGCAAGAAAGAGGGCGATCAGAACAACGGACTGAAACAGCATGGCCGCCGCGACGGCGGCGATCAGAACAAGCTCAATGGTTTGACTATCATGTTGCATCGTAAGGACCTCGCACAGAAAGCCAGCGGGCGTGCGTCAGACCGAAGAAGCGCGCTTCTCACGCGGTGGAAGCAGCGCTCTACCGGAAGCCGGCGCGCGAAGCTGTTTCCGCGGGCCCAGCGTCGCGCGCTGGAAAAATTGATAACGAGACATGAGACCGGACATGGATTCAGACCGGAGACGGCCGGCTCTCAATACTCATGCGTCTCAGGCTCGCTGGTGGCCGATTGGTACGCTTGGCGGCCAGCATCGACAGCCGCAGAGACCCGGTTGGACTGGTCGGCGACGAGATTCTTGCCCCGTTCCACAAACTCTTCCCATTGAGCGCGCCCGCGATCGACAACATCACGGCCACGATCAACGTATTCGCTGACTTGGTCCTTGCTGCTATCAACAAAGGCGCTTACGCGTTCTTTACCCTTGTCGACCATCGCGCTGACATTCTCTGCAGCTTCGCGGGAGCGGGCCTTCAAGTACTCCGTGCTCTCACGCGCGCCAGCTGCGATGTCTTCGCGAGTTTCCTTGCCGCTTTTGGGTGCATAGAGAATGCCGACGAGAGCGCCAACGCCCAAACCGGCCAAAAACCAAGCCATCCCGTAGCTTCTGCTTTCATCTGCCATCACAACACCTCCACCTTCGCTCAGCCTTAAAAGCGCTTGAGCATATCGGGCCACTTCAGTTTAGCGCAACTGGCCCGCTGGCTGCGGCGTGGGAAACCGGCACACACTTTGAAGTGTCCCGGAGTCAACGTTGGCGCGGCGGCCGGAAGCTTGTAACTGAGCAAGCTGCCGCAGCGCTTCATGGGCCGCAGCCGCAGGTGCGTGCCAGCACCTCAGCGAAGTGAAGGGCTTTCACGTGGGCAAGCTGCTCGACCTGTTCGCGGCAACTGAAGCCGTCGGCTACAACGATCGTGGTGGGGCTGGCGGCCTTCAACGCAGGAAGCAGTTCCTGGTTGGCGATATTGCGCGACACTTCGAACTTGTCGGCTTCGAAGCCGAAGGGGCCGGCCATTCCGCAGCAGCCGGCCTGAATGGCCTCGACCGTTGCTCCGGTATTACGCAGGAGCGCGATCTCGTTGGCCGCGCCGCCGAAGACGGCTTTGTGATGGCAGTGACCGTGCACCAGAATGTGCGCACCTGCAAGATTTCCGAAGACGAAGTCCGGCACCTTCGCCGCTAGCCAGTCGGCTAACAGCCAAACCTGCTGACTTAGGCGCCTCGCACGGGGCTCGTTGGGGAAAAGTTCGAGAAGTTCGTCCTTGAAGACACTGGCGCAACTTGGCTCAAGAAAAATGAACGGCAGGTCGGCATCAATTTGCGGCGCCATGCGGCTGAGGACGTTTGCGAGATAGGAGCGCGCGGCGTCGAGAAGGCCAAAATCATAAAGCGGACGGCCGCAGCAGATATGGCCCTTGGGAACTTCAACCTGGAAACCTGCCTGCCTGAGGACGGTTTCCGCGGCAGCGAGTGTCTGCGGATGGTAGTAGTTGTTCCAGGTATCGGGCCACAGGACCAGAACTGGCCGTCCAGGCGACTGCGCTTCGCGCCTTGCGGCGTTGTTCTCTTGCGCAACGAATCGCGACTTCTGATAGTTTTTGGCCGCGAGGCTGGGAAGCCGGCGCTCACGCGCTACGCCGGCGATACGCTTGACCAGCGGGCTGGCGATCGGCCCTGTGAGCAGGGCGTTGGTGAGCGACGGAACCAGTGAGCCATAGCGGGCGAGGCGATCCGCGAAGCCGAAGATGTAGTGCTGGAGCGGGTGCAGGCGGCCCTTGTAGCGCTGGGCGAGGAATTCGGATTTGTAGGCAGCCATGTCCACCTGCACGGGGCACTCGGATTTGCAGGCCTTGCAACTGAGGCAGAGGTCGAGTGCCTCGTGGACCTCGCTGCTTTGGAAGCCCTCTTCGCGCAAAGCCCCCGCAAGCATCTCCCACAGAAGATGGGCGCGGCCGCGGGTGGAGTGCTTCTCCTCGCCTGTGGCGCGATAGCTGGGACACATGACGCCGCCCTGGGTGTTGCGGCATGAGCCCACACCGACGCAACGGCGCGTGGCGCGTTCCAGCGAGCCGTTGCTGGCGGCAAAGACGAAGTGAGTTTCAAGTTTTGTTTGGGCGTGGTCCTGCCCGGGAGCGGGCGGAGGGTAGCGCAGATTTTCCGTAGGATCGTATACGCGCACTGCATCAGAGAGCTTGCCGGGATTCATGCGATTGTCAGGATCCCAAAGCATCTTAAATTCACGGAAGGCTTCGATGAGCTCGGAGCCGAACATTTTAGGCAACAGCGCGGCGCGGGACTGGCCGTCGCCGTGTTCGCCGGAGAGCGAGCCGCCGAAAGAGAGAACGACGTCGGCAGCGCGATCGATGAATTCGCGGAAGCGGCGCACACCCTCGGTGGTTTGGAAATCGAAGTTGATACGGGTGTGAACGCAGCCCTGGCCATAATGGCCGTAAAGTGGGCTGCGGTAGCCGTATTCGGCCATGAGCGCCATGATGGCGCGCAGATACTTCCCGAGCTGCGCGGGTGGAACAGCAGCGTCCTCCCAGCCTTCCCATCGGTCGGGCTCGCCGGGCACGAAGACCATGGCGCCAAGAGCCGATTCACGGACGTGCCACACGGACTTGGCTTCTTCCGGCGTGCAGATGTGGGCAACGGGCGGGGATGGCCATGCCTGCGACGCGCGGGCAACGGATTCGGCCTTGGCGCGGGCTTCTTCGGCTGACCATCCGCCCATTTCTACGAGGAGGAATCCGACGCCGGGCGGTAGCTGATCGAGTTCGCGCAGCGCGAGGCCCTTGCGGCGCATGAAATCGACGAGTAGATAATCGAAACCTTCAAGGCCGATGGGCTTGTGCTCGAGAGCGAGCGGAACTGCATCTGCGGCGAGAAATGGATCATTGAAGGCGAGCACCGTGAGGATGCGGAAGGGCGGGCTGGCCGTGAGGTTGAGGTTAGCGGAAACGATGTTGGCGCAGGTGCCTTCGGATCCGACCAGGGCGCGCGCGACGTTGAAGCTGCTTTCGGGCAGCAGCTCGTCGAGATTGTAACCGGAGACGCGGCGAGGGATGCGGGGAAATTTCTCGCGGACGAGGGCTGCGTAGCGGTCGCGAATGCGCGCAAGGCCGGAGTAAATCTGTCCGATGCGGCCGCCGGCGCGGATGAGCGCGTCGAGCTGGGCGGGCGTGGTGGCGCCAACGGTGAGGCGCGTGCCGTCGTAGAGAACGATGTCGAGCGATTCAACATTGTCGACCGCTTTGCCGCCGAGCAGGCCGTGCACGCCGCAACTGTTGTTGCCGATGATGCCGCCGAGAGTGCAGCGGGAGTGGGTGGCGGGGTCGGGCGCGTAAGTGAGGTGATGCACTTCTGCGGCGTCGCGCAGGCGGTCAAGCACGATGCCAGGTTCGATGCGGGCGAGCTTAGCCTCGGGATCGATGGAAGTGAGCGCGTTCATATGTCGGGAGTAGTCAAAGACCACAGCGACATTGACGCACTGACCGGCGAGGCTTGTCCCGGCGCCGCGCGGCAGAACGGCGGCCCCGGTGGCGCGGCAGGCGGCGAGAGCGGCTTCGACATCGGCGGCGTCACGGGGAAAGATGACGCCGATGGGAAGCTGGCGATAGTTGGAGGAATCGGCGGCGTAGAGAGCGCGCGAGCCAAGATCGAATCGCACCTCGCCACGGAGAGATTTCTTCAGCAGGGACTCAAGTTCCTGGTGCGCGGAAAAGCGCTCATGATCGAGCGGAGCGGAATTGGAGAGGATGGAAAATGAAGACGTGCTCACGTTGGAATGGTAGCGCGTTGGGGGCGGCGGGCGCGCTCACTCCGCTGAAGAGCCTTCAGCCAAGCCTCTCGAGGATTGCGCACAGTTGTGCCGGCTGGTCGATCATCACGTCGTGGCCAGAGGTCACGGTTTCAGTCTTCCATGAGCGATTTGCGCGGCACTGTGCCAAGGCGTTGTCAAACGCAGCAATTTTAAAGAGAGGCGCGCGAATATAGGTTTTCTGGGGGATGTTTTGGTATGCCCCTGTAACCTTGAGTTTTTCAGTAAAGCAGCGGATCGGATGCGGGGTCAATTTGCGCTCGACCCATGCGCTGTCCGCGGCGTTGACATGAAAATATGCCGCCGGGCGAGGCGGAGCGACAGGTCCGGAAGGCGGAGATGCGTGAACGAGATCATACAACGACTGACCATCGGCGGGCATAAAAGCGTCAAGGTACACGATGGATGCAATGCGATCTCGAAGCTGCTCGGCTACGCCGGTAATGACCATTCCCGCATACGAATGACCGACGAGCACGATGCCATCGAGGTCCTTCCATTTGATTTCGCCGATCACATCGTCAATCTGAGTCGTAAGGCTGATCGAATCGGGCGGCAGATGCGATCGCTCTCCTACGCCGGAGAGAGTGGGTGCAACGACATAGTGGCCTTTGGCTGTGAGTCGATCGACGACACGCCGCCAACACCACCCGCCATGCCATGCGCCGTGGACGAGGACAAATGTGGCCCGCTTCGGCTGCGCGTGCGCAAATGAAAGCGACTCAATTTCAGCGCCGGCAACCAGGCCCAGACCAAGAGACATGGCTCGCCTTCGCGAGATGGACGATGGGAATAAGGCTTTCATGCGGAGTCTCCGTGGAGGGCCTTGGGGAGTAGGTTACTTTACCACGCCGAAGAAGGGGATGGAAATGAAACTTGTGAGCCGGGGCAGCGGCAGCAAGGCCGGCATTGGCGCCTTACCGCGACGGCCACTCTTCAACGACCACGCCTTGATCGTTGAGCTGGCGGATGACGGCTTCAACATTGCGGCGGACCATGGGGCGGTCGTGGGGCGCGGCGGAGGAGGATTCGACTACAGCGATGACACGGCCGTAGTGCCATGCGCCTGCAGGGATGGCGGCCACTGCCTTGTCGAGATCGGAGAGGCGCAGCGTGAGCTCCTGGCGCCGCGCGGCCGCGGGGCGAAGCATGCCTCCTTCACCGGCTGGGCTGGGATTCTCGTCGGGCAGAATGATGCGGAGAGTGAGCATGTCGGCGCCGACGGAAAGAAATGGATTGGCCCAAGCCGAAGGGTCATGGATATCGATATAAAGGCTCTTGGTGGGCAGAGGGATCAGGTCGAGCTGGGCTCGCTCCTGGTCGTGCTCGTTGGCCGTGGCCTGGGCCTGGTGCTCAGCCTTGGCGGCGTCTTTGGCCACGCCCTCGACGGCCTGTTCCTCTTTGTGGCAGGCGGCGAGCGAGAAGGCCAGTAACATTGCCATGGCCAGGAGGCCCTTGAGGGGGGGACGATGAATCACGGTATCAAGGATAACAGGGCAGGCGGTGGCAGGCTGCGGCGCAGGCGGTCTTGGAGGTGCGTCGCGGGACTAACGTGAGCAGGATCACGGCGCGGCGCGCGAGAGCTGACCTACTCTGGCCGCAACCAGGATCGGAGGGGCAAATGAGCACTCGAGTGGTGGCGATTGTGGGCAGCTATCGCAGAGGCGGGGCCACGGACAGCGCTGTGGAGGCGATTCTTGAGGGCGCGCGGTCAAAGGGCGCGGTCACGCGGACCTTCCGGCTGAAAGAGCAGCACATCGAGTTCTGCAGAAACTGTCGCGCGTGCACACAACTGCCGGGTGCGGAGCGGAGCCGGTGCGGGCAGGAAGACGATCTGGAGCCGATACTCCAGGCAGTTGAAGCGGCGGATGCGGTGGTGCTGGCTTCGCCTGTGAACTATTACAACGTGACGGCGCTCTTCCGGCGGTTCCTTGAGCGGCTGCTGGGATTTACTTACTGGCCGTGGAGACAGAACGGGCCCGCGCTGCGCAGCAAGCTGCAGCCACGCAAAGCCGTGCTGGTGGCTTCGGCAGGAATGCCGGGATTTATGATCCCGCTGGCGACCGGCGCGGCCCGGGCGTTGAAGCTGGCGGCGCGGATGCTGGGCGCGAAGACGGTAGGCAAGCTATGGATCGGGCTGGTGGCGGGCGAGCCGCAACCCGCTCTGAAAGCGCGCACATTGGAGCGGGCGCGGCAGCTGGGAATGAAGCTGGCATAGACGCGAGCTGCGATTTATTTCGCGATCAGGCTGCGGGCGACGGAGTCGAGAACGCCGTTGAGGAAGTTGATTGATTCGGTGGCGCAGTAGCGGCGGCCGATTTCAAGAGCCTCATTGATGACAACGGGGAAGGGCGTGGACTTGAAGCCGACCAGCTCGGCGACGGCCATGCGCAGGAGATTGCGATCGACGGCGGGCATTCGGTCGATGCGCCAGTGCTTGGAGTGGGCGGAGATGAGCGCGTCAATTTGCTTCTGCTCGGCCAGGGCGACGCGGAAGAGGTCTTCAGCAAAGCCGCGCACTTCGGGCTCGACGGGATCACCAGCCTTCCAGAAGGTTTCGCCGACCTGATCCGCGGTCTGGTGGCCAACATCGGCCTGAAAGAGCATTTGCATGGCGAGTTCGCGGGACTTGCGGCGATGACGAGAGGTCAAGCGGGGCCGCCTTGTTGCAACTTCCTTCGCAGGCTAACCATCTCAATGGCGGCCGTGGCCGCCTCAAAGCCCTTGTTGCCGGCCTTGATGCCGGCGCGATTCAGCGCCTGCTCGAGGTTTTTGCAGGTGAGTACGCCGAAGCTGTGCGGGACGCCTGTTTCCTGCTGCGACTGGCCGATGCCGCGTGCAACTTCGTTATAGATAGCCTCGTAATGAGCAGTTTCGCCGCGCAAGAGGCAGCCGAGCGTGATGATGGCGTCGGCGCGGCCGGCATTGGCGCAGGCGCGGGCGGCGGCGGGAATCTCCCACGCGCCAGGAACACGGACGATTTGAATATCGGAACGGTCGGCGCCGCTGCGCATGAGCGCATCGAGAGCGCCTTCGAGCAGGCGGTCGGTGACAACGGCGTTCCAGCGCGCAACGACAATAACGAACTTCATGCCGCCGGCGGAGAGATCGCCTTCGAGAGCTACGGGCCTCCCTTTCACCGGATCGGACCAGGCCCAGAAGCTGAAACGGAGGCCCGGTTCAGGCTCGACCGTGAACAGCCGCGACTTCCAATGTGTTTCCGTGATCGGTGAAAGGCACGTGGTTGCGGCATCGCCGCTCTGGGCGCGGAGCCAGGCTTCGGCAACCTGGTGAATCGAATCGAGCGAGGTGACTTCGACGAGGACATCGGCAACAGACGGGAATCGGCCGTCAACGAATTCGAGATTGCCGAGCGGAGCCAGGAACGAAGCGCCGCGCGATCCTTCTTCTCTCCAGCCTTTGCCGGAGGCAAAGCCCAGCGCGGCGAAGAAGCTTGCAAGCCGGTCGTAGGCTGCGGCGCTGCCGGCCGCACGCAGAAAAGAAATGCCCTTGATCATGAGTAGATTGTAACGAAGCTAGCGGGGTTAGCGGAGTTGGCAAGTGCGAAGGCCGGCCTGCAAGAGGCTAGATGCGAAAGGCCGGCGTGATGCCGGCCTTCATGCAATCCAGGCAGTTGCGCCGTGCAGTTTACGTCACGGAACGCGGCTTGACAGTGATCGCAGTTGCTGGCACTACGACGTTAGGGGCCGGCGCTGTTGGATAGAGGCAGCCGGCGTCATTGCCTCCGGCGGAGACCGGTGTGCAGGCGGGGAGATTGGGGCTGATCTGCTGGGTGTCCTTGGGCAGTGCCGTGGTGGTGTTCACATTGGTGGGAATGCTGATCAGGTGAATCTCGTTGTCGCCCGCGGTAGAGACGAAAAAGATGGAGTTATCAGGCGAAAACGCGCCGACGAGAGGTGCGGTAGGCGGCGTGGCGGATGTGCTGTCGGCAAAGCTGACGTAACCGACCGGACCGGTCCCACTTGCCTGCGGCAGGTAGAAAGGAAGTGTGGCGGCTGCCTTGGAAGTGGACGGGGTGTTGTAGGTGATAAAGGCGATGGGGGCGGCCGTGGTGACGGAGGCCGTGGTTGGGTCCGTGCTGGCAACAACCTGGTTGATGGCAGTTGCCGCCGTTACGCCGGTCAGATTAACCGATCCATTCAGCATCGGGTTGGTAGAGAGCGGCGTCATGGTCTGCACCTGGTTTGGTGGCGTGCCGGTCGTTGTTTCGGGGCACTGGGCGTTGGAGAACAGGGTGGTAGGCGGAATATTGACCCCGATGTCGTCAAGCGTGATGCTCGTGCCGTTGAGGGACGCGCCGAGGATGTGGGCCCCATCTGTGGTGGCGGCGAGAACGCTGGTGAGCAGGTTCACTGAATCGCTCTGTGGATAAAACTGAATGCTGGCGTTGTTGCCGACCGTGCCGGAGGGGCACCAGGTGTGGGCGACAGTGGGATTGCCGGCGAGATAAGCGCCGATGCCGGGAACGGTAATCGCGAGATTCTGCGAGCCTCCGGACGCGCTCAGGCTGTAGGTGCTCCAACCGGAGTTGGTGTTATGGACGTACAGGGTATTGGTGTGAGCGCCACCAGCCGCAGCGCTGTCGACGACGTAAAGGGTATTGGAATCCGGGGTCCAGGCAGCGGCAACACCGAGACCGCCAAACGAAGAAGACGCGCCGCCGGAGGAGCTGTAGAGATAGAAAACGTCGCGTATCTGATCGTTGATGAGTATCTGGTCGCCATTCGGAGCGGCAGCCAGCACTACGCCCGGCGCGCTTGTGTCCTGCCTGGTGATGGCATTGTTGGCGGTGGAGTAGATCATGAGCTCGCGCGGCGAGCCGAAATAGAGATTGCTTCCGAGCTGGTCCATGACCATCGAGTTGGGCACGTAGGGCAGACGCACGGTCGACCCTGGCGTGCCCGTGAGGAGCTGAATCGATGAAAAGTAGAGCGACTGACCCGGGGCTGAAAACCAGGCAAAGTCGCTGGTGGTGCCGGGAACGATGATGCTAACCGGGTTGGAGGAGATGGACAGCCCGGTGCCGTTTAATCCCAATTCGTTGATAGGAGCAGGATTACAAACACCGGGGGCGCAGAGTGCGGTAACGCTTGCGACACCCGGGAAAGCGGGGGTGATGGTACCAGAGCCGCTGGCACTGATGTCAATCGGGTTAGTGGACTGGTACTCCAGCGAGAGACCGGTGATGCGATTACCGAGGGTATCGGTAACTGTGGTGGTCAGGTTCTGCTGCACACCCTGGGTGACAACGCCGTTGGTGGCTCCATTGGCAAGGGCCACCTTGATGGATGCGGGCGCGCATGTGGAGAAGTAGCCGGCGGTAGAAGATGATTGCGCGATGGTCGCATTGATCACAGTGGTCCCGGGCTGCTGCGCGGTAATGATATTGGTAGCGGCATTAATCGTGGCTACGGAGCCGGTGCCAACCGAGAAGTTGAGCTCGCCGATGGCATTGGAGCACTCGGGCATCGTGGCAGAGCCCGGCGCGCAGAGAAGTGTTTGCGCACCATTCGAGCTGTAATAGGCGTCGGCGTCGAGCTGCGCCTGCTGATTCTGGGAGTAGCAGCCTTGCGCAGCCGCGCCCGCTAGCGGCGTGGTCACCAGACTGATGCTGGAAATCGGGGCGTGGACGTAGACCGTGACAGGGTTGGATGTAACCGAATCAGCAGTGGCAGTGATATAGGCAATCCGGTAGGGCAAGCCGTTGGTAGACGGCAGCGGATTAGGGTAGTTGCAATACGTGTAGTCCGCGATGCCGCCGCCGGTGTTGCGATTCCATGTGCCAGCGCAGATATCGCCGCCGGGCGAGATGTCGACCAACTGATTGTTGGTGGTGCCGTAGCTGATCTGGTTGGCGGCGATCGTGGCCGGATCTCCCTTGCAGGTGGTCGCGGACGGCGCCTGAGCCTGGATGGTCTGCCCGTAGGCGAGCGAAATGCCCGAAATCTGCGGCTGCATCGTGATGTTGGCGACGTCGGTGAGCTTCAAGCCATAGCCGAGGCCATTGCAGTAGTTCCCCGCGGGGTTGCGCGTGCATCCGGAGAATGAAATCCCCGCCGGAATAGCCAGGCCAAGTAAACAAACAAGCGTCAAGAACCGCCGCATGAATCCTCCCCGTCCCGCGCCGTGGAACCGCGGAACGGTCTCAAAGAGCACGTAAGGAAAAATGAGTTATGACCGCCCCTTTGCATGCCCGGGGTCAGGCGGCGACAGGCTTGTCGCAGCCAAGCCGGAGGATCCCGGCGGCACACTGCCGCATGCGGCCGGAGGGGCGAAACGCACAGTGAAAACTCCAAGAAAAAAGTGTATCAGGACGGGGCTACTTCTGGCATTCGGAGAACCCCGACGAAACTCTGATGAATAGACTGGCGCGGCGCCATATTGGGAGCAAACAGCGCGTCACGAGGCGGGGGGCATGTAACGGGCAAACCAGTCGACAGCGCGCTGGAGGACGTCGCGGCGGTGGGCGGGATCACCAAGCCCATGGCCCTCGTTTGGGTAAACGACCAATTGCGCGGGGACATGCAGATCGCGCAGGGCATGCCAGAACTCGAAAGACTGGGGCGCCGGGCACTCGCCGTCGCGGTCCCCGACCACGGAGAGGGTGGGGGTGGTGACATTTTTGATGAAATTGATGGCGGAGCTTTTGGCATAGACCTGCGGATCGTCATAAACCGAAGCGCCGAAGTACGGAGTCATCCATTGGTCAATGGAGTTTTCGCCATAGTAGGAAAGCCAATCGGAGATGCCTGCTCCCGCGACGCCCGCGCGGAAACGATGGGTCTGGGTTACCGCAAACATGGTCATGAAGCCTCCATAGCTCCAGCCAGTGATGCCGACGCGGTTTGGATCAACGGGGTATTTGGCGAGGACGGTATCGACGCCAGCGAGGATGTCTCGGAGGTCGCCATAGCCGAAGTCCTTGCGGTTGGCCTGGGTGAAAGCCTCACCCTGGCCATAGCTGCCGCGGGGATTGGGCTGGAGGACGAAATAGCCCAGCTCAGAAAAGACCGCGGGACTGAGAGGGCCGCCCATGCCCCAGCGCGAGAGAACGGACGATGCGGGACCTCCGTGAACTTCAACGATGAGCGGGTATTTCTTCGAGGGATCGTAGTTGGCGGGCAGCAGGAGCCAGCCCTGGATGTGGAAATTGTCGTTGGCCCAGGTGAGCGAGACGGTTTTACCCCAGGATGGCTTGAGGCCGTCATTGAAGTGGGAGAGCTGCCGGACGACCCCGATGTTGCTCGGAGGAAGCGAGGGCACCTGATCCGCGCGAGCTTCCAAGATCTCGGGCGGCTTGTCGAAGCTGCTGGCCTGGAAGACGAAGAGGGATCGATCGGCGGTCGAGGAAAGGCTCCGTTCCATTCGCCCGTCACCCACTGTTCCGGAGATGGCGAAGATCGTCCTGGTTGCTGTCATTCGGATTTGAGTCGCACCTGCGTCTTGTGCGACTTGCCAACGGATCAGGCGGCAGTCCCCGCCGGCTACATCGCTGACGTAGAGGTCGCTGTCTTTGCCCCACGTCAGCCACTCCGCTGTTGAGGGTTGGTGGGGCGTAAGGTCGGTCGGTTGACCGCCGGCGGATGGGATGATCCATACGTCTCCGCCGGTAACACCCTGATCGCTCATCAGGCCGCCGATGAACGCGATCCATTTACCGTCGGGTGACCAGCGTGGAACGGCGATTTGCAGGCCGTGAAGCGGGCCGGTGACATCAGAGGGATTAAGGATCGCCGATGGAGAACCGCTGACGGGCTGGGTGTAGAGCCTGGCCACCCACCAGTTGTTTTCACCAGGAGGGTCGGCAGCGATATAGGCGAGAGATTCGGCGTTTGGAGACCAGTTGAACTCGTAGACGTGGAGGTTGGCGGAAGTAGCGAACGTGGGAGATGCGGGCTCGGACGAATCGGCGGGAATTGTGGCGACGCGCTGGACTTCGATATCGGCTTCGCCGATGACGCCGGAGGGCAGATCCTGGGCGGCGAGTGCCCCTGCCGGGCGAGTCGCTCCTTCCACATAGAGGAAAGCAATGCGTTTTCCATCCGGGGAAAAGGCGGGCGCATTTATATCTCCGTGCAGCTTGGAGAGCCGGCGCGCGGGACTGCCGTCGAGGCGGGAGATGTAAAGGTCGCTCTGTCCGCCGGGATTGGCGCAATCGGAAAGGAACGCGATAGCGCTCGAATCCGGCGACCAGACAAGGTTCGATTCGCTACACGATTGCCCCTGCGCGGTGGCAGTGACCGGCTGGCTTTGGGTGAGGTTGTCAATGGGCGCGACTTGCAGCTTGCCGCGTTGCGACCACGCAAGGCGTTTGCCGTCAGGCGAGATCGCAACCTGGCCAATGGATCGGCCGTGACTCAGGCTGGAGAGGATTTCGTCGACGCGCGCCGTGGAGGGCGCGATGACGGTGTTCTGAGCAGTCGCGGACAGAATGGAGGTTGCGCAAAAGACAAGCACCAAGGCGGCAAAGCGGAAGCAACGAAGCACGAGCGGCATAGGGAAAATGCTAACAGCAGCAAGCGGCGCGCAGCGGGTGAGGGGCTGGCGGTTAGCGCGACGGATTCCGGCGGACCGGCGCTGTGTGTTGTACATTGTGGAAGCCGCAAAATTGCGGCGCGTGGGGGTGGCGAATGGGTCGATGCAGGGCAGCCGCGGCGATGGCGGCATTTCTGGTTTTGAGCGGGATTTGCGCGTGCGCACAGACGCAGATGCTTGCCCCAACGCCGCCGATGGGTTGGAGCACCTGGAATCACTTTCGCCACGACATCTCGGATGCGCTGATCCGTGCGCAGGCGGATGCGCTGGTAGCGAGCGGCATGCGCGACGCAGGCTACGTGTACGTAAATATCGACGGCGGCTGGGAAGGCAATCGCGACGCGAACGGCGTGCTGCACCCGAACAGCAACTTTCCTGATATGAAAGCGCTCGGCGATTACATCCACTCGAAGGGATTGAAGTTTGGAATCTATACCGGGCCTGGGCCAAAGACCTGCGGGGGCGCTGTGGCGAGCTATGGATATGAGGCGCAGGATGCGAAGATGTTTGCTTCATGGGGCGTGGACTTTCTGAAGTACGACTTGTGCACCTATCGCGACATCATGAAAGAGGAGTCGGGTGGGGACGTGTGGAAGTCTGACGCGCTGATGAAAGCCGCGTACGAGAAGATGCACCAGGATCTGCTGGCGACGGAGCGGCCGATTCTTTTCAGCCTGTGCCAATACGGCTGGGGCAAGGTATGGACGTGGGGACCCGAAGTGGGTGCGAGCATGTGGCGGACGAGCGGCGATATCAGCGACAAGTACGATCGCATGGCGCTGAATGGCTTTGGCGAGGCTGGGCTGGCGAAATATGCAGGACCGGGACATTGGAACGATCCCGACTTTCTGGAAGTGGGTAACAGCGGGATGACGGCTGACGAACAGCGAACGCACTTCAGCCTGTGGGCGATGCTGGCGGCGCCGCTGATCGCCGGCAACGACCTGACCGCGATGACAGCGGAGACCAAAAGCATTCTGCTGAACCGTGAAGTGATTGCGGTGGACCAGGATCCGCTGGGCAGGCAGGGAGATCGCGCTTACAAGGAAGGGCCGCTGGAAGTGTGGGCTAAGCCGCTTGAGGGGGATGCGATGGCCGTGGCGCTATTTAACCGTACGACGGGCGCCGCCACCATGACGCTGCGGTTGAAGGACGTGGGGTGGCAGGGAAAGGCGGCGCTACGGGATTTGTGGTCGCACGAGGATCTTGGCGTCGTGAGCGGCGAGACCACGGCGGTGGTGCCGGGCCACGGCGTGGTGATGCTGAGACTGACGCATGCCAAGCCATGATTGCGCGCGACTGTGATGATTCGGGGCCGAGCGCGTGTCAGCGGGTTATGAGAGTCGGTTGATTGGGGCGGATTGGCCTCCATCTGAGCGCGGCCACGCTTCGCCGACCTGTTGAGCCTGGAACCCTTCAGTCCGAATGACAACCAACATCCAGCAAGCGGCGAACTGTCAAAAACAGAAACTGTCTCACGCAAGGGGTGCACCCCAATCGGTTGTCAAACAATTAAAGCGCAGCGCTTGGCGTAAGTTATTGAGAATACGCCGCAAATAGGTCATGGCAAAGTTGCAGGAAATTTCCTCCGAATCCGGTAAGCTAAAAGCAATCGTACCGAAATTAAGCTGACCAGCGGAGAAGCCGAACAGGCTTTTCCTATATTCTTCGGGCCATCACCGCGAGACGCGCGGGGTTAAGGAACAAGAACGAAGAGACCAAAAGGGGCAACTCGGCCTTCGAGTTGCCTTTTCTGTTTCCGCGGCAAGCAGCGAGACCGCTTGAACGGGTGATCGGGACTCGGCGCCGAAAGTGAAATTGAAAACGGATCCGCTCTTGGCGGTTTCCCAATCACTGAGTCTCGAAACAAGAAAGAACTGTGGAAAGGGCGGCCGGACAGGTGGACAAATGAGGAAGAGCAGCCAGAACAAGGAAAAGCGGGAGAAGAAGTGCAAAACAAAAAAGAAGCTGCAAAAGGCAGACGAAACGGAAAACACGAACGAGGGTGAAGATGGCGCTCAGAGCATCTTGGCAAACAAGCCTAAGAGGGGCAAAGATGAAGCACAGCCAAGGGACAAGTGGAAGGCGCCTCAGAAGGGCGCCAGAAAAGCGCTACACAAGGCAGTGACGGTGGCTGTAAAGGCGCGCAGCGCGGAAATCGCACTTTCACTGTTGGATCGTACCGCAAAGGGTGACATGCGCGGCGCCGCGATGATGATTTCTTTGATGGAACCCATGAAGAAGGATGGGGAGGAGGGAAAGAGCGAAGGCAGCGGCCCAAGTTTGGCCGAGTTGCTGGAGTCGGAGCCACCCTGGAACGAGAGCATGGAAAAACGCTCGGAGGCGGGTATGGGCAGGCGAGAAGCGGATTTGCGGACGCTTGAGAGTAGTAAGTAAAAGATAGTTCTCAACGGGGTGTGAGTCGGCGGGTCTGTGCATTAGCGAGTTAGTAAGCAGGCGTGTGAGCCATGTCG
>CAWJDG010000007.1:0-17800 GCA_963841365.1 uncultured Acidobacteriaceae bacterium | reverse complement strand
TCTCAAGGGATTTCGCTTCACCGGCACTGCGGGGTATTTCATGGCGCTCGATCCAGAAGATACGCCGCTGTTGCTGCGCGACACGGGAGTGGATGACATCTTCGCCCTCACGCTGGAGGAGCGCTGATACCTTTGAAAATCAACCTTCGCATGTTGGGGCTGAATCTCATCATGAACTAAGACACTCGTTTGGCGCACGACCCTGGCTGGATTGGCTAATCCCTGGATTGTCGCCGATCTGGAAGTTACCCAAAATTTGGATCGGTCCTGCAAAGTCGGCGAGTGTACCGCGATCTCATGACGAGGCGGGGCGGGAAAGCCGGACACTGCGGCGTTTTCGAGGACTGATGTTGGGCGCCGGAATAAAACGGACGATTCTAGGCGTGGGGGAGGCGAGATCTCCAAGTGACGCCGATCTGATGGATTCGTAGTTCTTGGCGGGCCATTGCGTAACCAGTAACTGATGGAGATGCGACAATTCGGGCACGGTGCCATTCCCGAACGCTGCGGCGATTATCAGCACCAATGTCCCGCCAGTTGCAATCGCTCGGGGATTTTCCACCATGCGTCCGCTCAATGTGTCGCTGTCGGGCCGGGGCGAGGTTTTCACTGGGGCGCAGATTGCCCATTTCAGTGTTGCGAGTTACCATAGCTCCCGCTTGAGCTCTTGTGCAGAACCTTAGAATGAAGCGGAAACTCCCGGTCCTTTTGTTTCTCCTGATGCTTGCGCACGGCGCCGCTGCTGTCGAGCCGGTTTGCTCGCTGCTCCTGCCCGCTCTTCGCGTAAAACGGGCCGACATTTTCACCGATCGACAAGAGCAATGGCTCGGCGAAGCACAGGCCGAGATGATCGAGCCGCGCTACACACTGTTGCCTGCCGATGAAAGCACCTACCTTGACGAAATCGGGCAGCGGCTCCTGAAACAACTCCCTCCCACACCCATCCAGTACACATTTCGCATCTTCGAGTCGCCCGATCTGCGCGCCTTCTCGCTGACAGGCGGACATGTCTACATCAGCCGCAAACTGATCATGGATGCGCGCAATGAGGACGAGCTTGCCGCAATGCTTGCGCAGGAAATCGGCAGGATTTATATCCACCATTCTGCCTCCTCTGTCACGCGCCGCATGGAGAAGCTCCTGCATGTAAAGAAACTCGGTGACCGCGCCGACGTGTTTGACAAGTTTGAGCGCATGCTGAATATGCCTCCCGACGACAACGCGTTTCTTAGCGCGTCTGAACAGCAGGGCGACGAGTTGCTTGCTGACCGCGTCGGGATGTACGCCATGATCAAGGCCCACTATGATCCGAAGGCCTTCGCCACTTTTCTCGATCGCATCAATGACAACGGCGGTTTCACCGGCAATCTCTTCACCGACGTTTTTGACCTGACGCCCCTCATCAGTTTGCGCGTGCGCATGGCAGATAAGCTTGTCTCCTCTCTTCCCGGAAGTTGCCGCGAAGCACGCCCCCCGTATCGTCAGGGCTTCGGGCCCTTTCAGCAGGCTATCCAGCAGCGGCGCATCGACCCCATCGTCCCCGCCACGCCGGGGCTCGCCTCTCTTGCTCTGCAACAGCCGATCGATCCGGCGCTGGAAAACGTCGTCATCAGCCCGGACGGGAAGCACATTCTCGCCCAGGATGCCTACCAGATTGCACGTGCTCTCTGCCGCGCCCCTCAAATTGCTTTTTTCCGTCGATGCGCTGGGAGCGGAGATGGCCCAATTCACTCCGGACTCACAGGGCCTCGTGTTCAATTACAACGATCTCCACGTCGAGCAATGGCAACTGGCCACTGGTCAGCCATCGGACATTCAGGACTTTGTTGACTATGCGGGATGCGTGCAGACGAGCCTGTCGCCCGACGGCAACACGATGGCCTGCGTCAGCCAGTTTGGAGACTCTGTCTGGTTGAAGCTTTATGACATCCATAGCGGCCAAATGCTTTATCAGAATCTGCACTTCTTTGATAAATATGGCGACTTCGGTAACTCCAACGCCCATATGACGCCGAATTTTCAGGCTCTCATGCGCTGGTCGCGTGATGGGCACTACTTCGTCGCCACATCGGGTACCGCAGCCATGACCTACGATCTAACGAATCACACGACCGTCCACTTGCAGGGCGCTCTTTCGAATCTCGCGCAGGAGAGATTTGCTTTTCTTGGATCGGAAAAGATGGTTTCCACCTGCGACTGGAGCAATAAAACCGGAAGCGCCGGCGAAACGTACACCATGTGCTACACGACGTTTCCCGGCGGGCAAGGCCTGAAGAAATTCCAGTTGCCGCCCGGCTGGCTCGCGAGCGTAGCAGGAGGAGATCGCCTGCTCTTCGGACCGCTTGCCCACTCTGCCGCTGCGCTTCTCGATCCGGCAGATGTACAGGTTGACGACGAGTTTCTAGACGAGACGGTCGATGTGCGCGGCGACGAGTTGGCTGGTGAATTTCCCGATGGAGGCGTCCAGGCAGGAAACGTGCGCACGAATCCTCAGCGCGTCGCTTTGCCGGTTACTCCGCTCACTACAATCGAAGCCAGCGCCTTTAGCCCGAATGGACGCTACCTCGCTGTCTCCAATCGCGCGCGCGGGGCCGAGTGGGATCTATCCACCGGCAAGCGGATGGCTCTCACAATGCCGTTCCGCGCCGTTGCCATCGACGATACCGGGAATCTGGAGGCAGCACTGATCCCTCACGAACTCATTCCGTCGGGCGATCCCAGCATCGACAAGCTCACGCACAAGTATGTTCCTGGGCTATCCCCCCTCGTCGATCCCCTGCAACTTGGAACCGTTCGCGTTCGCTTCAAGCCGCTCGGCCCTCTGCAGTTCACGAATAGTGATGTCAGTATGGAGGCATACGATGCCGGGACCGAAGCGCACCTCTGGTCGAAGGACTTTCCAGGGCCGGTTCCGAACATCGTTCAGGCCGATGGCGACAAGACTCTGCTTGTCACGGATCGCACAAACTGGTACGGTGGCGGGAAATTGATTCACACCTCCGACCTACCCCTTCAGTTCATCAACCCTTCGGGAACTGTCGTCGCAGTTATTGCCAATCGTACGGGCAAGCTTGAGCATGTTTTTTTTGCTCCCCAGCTATTTATAGGGAATCGGCCGAGCGACGAGCGAACCGCAAACCTGTTTGGAAGCCTGCTGGCGGTCTACGGCAACAACAACGCTACGACCGTCTATCGGGTTTCGGACGGCTCCCGGCTTCTTGCCTTCTTCGGCCGCGCCCTGGCCGGGGACGACACTCTCGGCATGGTCGCTGCGACCAACCGCATTCAGGAATTGAACATCTACGATACCGCGCACGGCAAACTGCTTGCGCACTACCTGCTGGATCAAGCGGTGATCGCCGCGCGCTTCGTTCCGGAACGCAAACAACTGCTTGTCCTTACTGCTTCCCAGCGTGTGTATTGCATTGATCTTTCCAAGCTTTCCTCCGAAAACTAACTCCCTCATCCAGACTTTTCAATCCATCCCGAGTGCCAGGGACGTTGGTCTCAGACTGCTCGCGTAGCGGCGGCCCGACAGCAATCCTACGACTTCGCCTGCGAGCTGCATCCTTCCGATTGGTTCACATGATAAGAGAGCATCCTTGGATGTGGATAGTTAGCCGGCAACCCGGAGGTAACTCCATTTTTGTCCCTCGCGACCGAGTTGGGGAAGGTTGGACGACAACACTCGAGTTGGGAGACTGCCTCAGGTTTGCTAGACTGCCAAGATCAATGAGGTGATGGATGAAACGGATGTGGCGCTGCGTGACTGCCATGGCGGTCACATTGGCATCGACGAGTTTTCCTGTGGGCGCGCAGACACTGCGTCCTGACCAAGCGAAATTCCACGAGATCTACAAGGAGCTGGTCGAGACCAACACCACTTTATCTTCAGGCAGCTGCACCCTGGCCGCCTCGCGGATGGCAGCGAGGCTGAAGGCGGCGGGCTATCCCGATGCCGACTTGCATGCCTTTGCTGTCCCGGATCATGCAAAGGAAGGCGGGCTGGTGGCGGTGTTGCCAGGCAGCGATCCAAATGCCAAAGCGATCCTCCTGCTGGCGCACATTGATGTGGTGGAAGCCAAGCGCGAAGACTGGACCCGTGATCCCTTCACTCTGATTGAGGAGGACGGCTATTTCTACGGCCGTGGCACTGCCGACATGAAGGCGCAGGCAGCGACTTGGGTGGATACGATGATCCGCCTCAAACAAGAGGGCTTCAAGCACCGTCGTGCCATCAAAATGGCGCTGACCTGCGGCGAAGAAACCGCTTCTGCCTTCAACGGTGCCAGTTATCTGGCCAGCCATGAGCGACAACTGATCGACGCGGAATTCGCGCTGAACGAAGGTGGTGGCGGACGGCTGAACGAACGTGGCGAGCCGCTGGCACTGTCAGTACAGGCGGGCGAGAAATTTCCTCAGGACTATCTGCTGGAAGTAACAAATCCCGGCGGGCATTCCTCGCGCCCGACCCGCAACAATGCGATCTACCACCTGGCCGGCGGCCTGTTGAAGATCCAGGCTTACGAATTCCCGATTGAGACCAACGACATCACGGTGCAGTTCTTCGCCCGGATGGCGCCGCAGGTGGGAGGCGAACTAGGCGCGGCCATGGCGACCTTTGCGAAGAACCCTCAGGACGCGCATGCCATCGCGGTACTGTCGGCTGATCCCGGCTATAACGGAATCATCCACACAACGTGCATCCCGACGATACTGAGCGCGGGCCATGCCACAAATGCCCTGCCCCAGCGCGCCGACGCCAACGTCAATTGCCGCATCTTCCCGGGTACCACGGCGGAGCAGGTTCGGGCGAAGCTGACGGCACTTGTGGCGGACCCCGAGATCAAAGTGACCATCGCAGACACGCGTAGCGAAGTGGTGAAAGCACCGCCCCCGCTGACGCCCCAGATCATGGAGCCGGTGGAAAGTGTCGCCGCCAAAATCTGGCCCGGCACCCCAATCGTGCCGCAGATGTTAGCGGGCGCTACCGACGGCGCCTTTCTGACCCCCGCGGGCATCCCAACCTATGGCATCTCAGGCATGTTCAGCGACCCCGACGGCAACGGCGTTCATGGGCTGAACGAACGCATACGCGTGAGTTCGGTCTATCAAGGCCGCGACTTCCTGTACGAGTTGGTCAAGATTTACGCGAACCAGGAGTAAGATCTTCGCGTGTACTGACACTGGCTGATTTACCAGCCGAAGCTCATCCGAGCGGACGTGAGAGGCTGCGGGTCATGCCCGGATCATCGCGACGATTTTCAGGTGCGCCAAATGGATGTTACTTGCTGCTTAGTCCATCGCGGTAGGCCATCGCTTCGAGTTCCACACGAATGGCGTCGGCTACGGGGACGACGGGGCGAGCTTCGAACGTGAATGCAGGCAACATCGAACAGAACTTATGCACTTCGAGCGGGTCGTCGCATTCCATCAACATATAACCACCCCAATCACCGACGCGGATGACGAACGACTCGATTTTGAAATTCGCTGGCGCTTTCCACGGGCTGAAGACCTCCAGGATCCGCTTCTGTGCATTTTCGTACTCGCTGGGCGAGCCTTGGGGACGTTCGTTCCAAGTGATCATGTACTTCATGATTTTTCTCCTCTTTCGCATTTTGTGACGATCCGACCCGTCGCCAATAGAGATGGCTTAGCGACTGGTCACTGGGAAGCATTCAGCAAACATACGTGGCCCACCCGGATTGGAATAGCCGAAAACCCAAGCAAACTCTGTTGGGGCCCCGGGGCGAGCTGATGAGTCGAAGGCCGCTGAATTCAGGCGGCGTATCCGGTAACCTGGATTTCTCCCTTGGAGAGGTCCACCGTGCCTGGGGCCCAGACCTGGATCTGGTTGACCCATGCGTATTCCGGGTGGTTGGTTGTGAGGGTCGCATTCTCCCGGAGCTGAACGATCGGCGAGCCCGGTTCGGGAGTCGCCACGCCGTCGGCACGCAATGCGATCTTTTTCCCGTCCTCGGTCGTGATCTCCGCCTTAATGTCGAGCTGGCATCGGCCATCGGCGCGGATGTGGAGATAATCCACACCCCTGACTGTTCCTTTTATCCTGGGGCCAGTAATGACTCCCTCGAAATAAACGTCGAAACGCGCGCCCTCAGCTGGTGGCGCTGACTGGCCGGAAAACACCGCGTCCGCGGAACTGCCGTACTCCACCAGTTGCGTGATTTTCAAGTTGTACTGATAGACCAACTCGCCGGGGTTGCCTTTGTATTCGTTCATCCGATCCTCCAAACTCTTTGTTTTTTGTTTTGTTGTGGACCCATCCGCTTGCACGTTCGGTAAACTCGGCTCATCAGGCCGCGCGTTTCCGACGTTAATAGCATCGTTTGCTTCCTGAAGCGTCCGATCAGAGAATGCCGATTGGAAACGAATCGAAGTTGAACGATGCAACTCGATCAAAGGGCCCGACCACTTTGGAATGACCGGCAAGCAAAAGTCAGTTGTTAAAGGCTTGGGGAGGGCCTATGCGTTCGACTGGAACCTCTGGTGCAACTGAGGGAGAGGTCAAACATACCAAACATGTCTTTGCTTCCGCCAGCCTTTCAATTTAACTGCTCGGTTTGGCGAGGGTTTTCGGACTATCGGATGTGTTCTGAGTGAATCACCAGCGACCCGCCAATTACTGCTTGTACAACTGCTCAAAAGCGGGCTGGCATTGCCGGAGAGATCAGTAGCGACATGTCGGCGTGTGCGATGCGGTCGTTGGGCAGGCAGGTCGGGGAGGGTGACTGGATAGCTGAGCGGGTTTTGTGGTGGGGATTGGCGCGGCTTGGGCGATCATGGCCGCTCACTTGCTTTTGTGAGCGACCGTGAGGCTCCGCACCGTTACTTACTTGAGCGTTAGTTCGACGACCGATTCTGCCGCCGGCTTGCTGTTGGGCAGTTCCCGCTCCTTTTTGTGTTGGGTATCCGGTTCGCTGTACATCCTGGTTCCGGCGAACCAGACCTGGCTGAGGTAGTTTTGCGTACCTTGGCGGCGGAAGAACAAGCTGGTGCGCGTCCCGACGGGCTGCACTGAGTCTGGATGAGCCGTGAAAAACATTGTCCTGTTCGTATCGACATTGTGGAGGGACATGCGGGCGCCGGACTGGAACCGAATCTCATAAAGGCCGGCGCTCAAAGCGTGGTTGTCGATGGAAAACCCGAATGGAACGGTGACGGTGAGGATGGCCTGAGCTGTTGCGCTTGCACCTGCAGAGAGCAGGCTGATCGCGAGGGAAACGCTGAAGAACAGTTTGGAGAGGGTTGCGATGCGAGGTTTCATGGGATCTCCTTTTCGAATTTGCGACCACCGCTGAACGGAAGCCGCTGGGGATGTTAGGGACTTTGCGCCCGCATCGCTTTTTGCGCCATGCTCTGGAGGTGATTTCGTGATCAACTGCAAGTCACCGCGTATGTCGCGGAAAAATATATAGTCATTAAGCAACGGGCTGAGCGTATGATTCGCCGATGCCGGTTGAGGGCCATGCTAAACTCCATTTCAATACAGGGAGCGAAGGAACGAATCTTTGGCGACCCCGGCAAACACTCGTCCACTCTGGCGCTTTGGCGTCTTTGAACTGGACACACGGCGAATCGAATTGCGCCGCGGTGGCCGGCGGGTCAAGATCCGCGAGCAGTCCTTCCGAATCCTCGTCCACCTGCTCGAACACGCCGGGGAGATTGTCACGCGCGAAGAGTTGTGCCGGGTTCTTTGGCCGACCAACACATTTGTGGACTTCGATCACAGCCTGAACGCAGCGGTGATGAAACTGCGCGAAGCGCTTGGCGACTCAACCGGCGCTCCACTCTACATCGAGACGATCCCCAAGCGAGGCTATCGCTTCATCGCGCCCGCAACTCAGGCCGGCGAGTCGCAGAGCGGACTTGCGAACTCCGAAAGCCTTCCGGTTTCCTCTCTGTCGGTCAAAACAATGGAGCAGGAGAACGGCCACGAGGTTCGTGACGAACCAGCGGCTAACGGGCAAACTGCGGCAGACCGAGGATCTTCAGAACCTGAAAGAGTTCGCGCGGGCATGGTTCCAATGCTATTAGGGATTGCTGTTCCCGTGCTGCTGCTCGCAGTTTTGTTCGTGACTGGTGGACTTTATTGGCGTTGGCGTCAAGCGCATTACTTGACCGATAAGGACACCATTGTTCTGTGCGATTTTGACAATGAGACGGGCGACGCGGTGTTCGATGACGCGCTAAAGCAGGGTCTTTCGATACAGCTTGAGCAGACGCCATTTCTCGAATTGGTGTCTGCATCCAGAGTCAGCGAGACTCTACAGTTCATGGGACGATCTCCTGGGGAGCGATTGACGGAGAGAGTCGCGCGCGAGGTTTGCCAGCGGACAGGGAGCAGAGTCGTGCTGGCGGGCTCGATTACGAAGCTGGGAAGCGAGTATGTGATTGGCCTGAATGCAGAGGACTGTGTATCAGGAGAATTGCTGGCGGAAGCGCAGGAGCAGGCGGGGAGCAAGGAGCAGGTTCTGAAGGCGCTGGACCGTGCCGCAGTGAGCCTGCGCGACAAGTTGGGCGAATCGCGCAGTTCGATGGAAAAGTACGCCGTACCGCTGGATCAAGCCACTACCAATTCCCTTGACGCGCTGAAAGTCTTCAGCCTTGGGCTGAAGGCTTATATAGAAAGTGGCGATATTACGGCCGGCGCAGCATTGGCGCAGCGAGCCATCGATCTCGACCCGAACTTCGCCATGGCCCATTGTTTGTTGGCGGCTACCTATATCGTTCGCGGAGAAAACGGCCTGGCGGCGGGCAGCATACGGAAGGCTTTTGAGCTTCGCGATAGAGTGAGCCAGCGGGAGAGATTCATTATCGAAGCCTTCTACTCTGCGTATGCGACAGGCGACCTGGAAAAGGAACGCCAGAATGATGAGCTCTGGCGCCAGATCTTTCCCCGGGATGACTATCCGCCTGCCTTCCTCGTCAACACTGACTGGGCTCTGGGGAAGTATGACGAAGCTCTCGTCGAATCGCGCGAGGCCATTCGTCTCGACCCAACGAGCGGTATCAATTATGAGAATCTTGCCACCTCTTATTTCCTTCTAAATCGGCTAAGCGAAACCCGATCGACGATTGAAGAGGCGCAGGCAAAAAAGCTTGACTCGCCTGATCTCCACATCCTTTCGTACTTGCTTGCATTTTTGGGAGACAACGCGACGGAGATGAATCGTCAGGTGGCCTGGGGGGAAGGCAAGCCGGGCGTGGAAGACCGGCTTCTTGCAATCGAAGCCGACATAGCTGCTTATTCAGGACGGCAAGCGAAGGCTCGGGAGCTTTCTCGGCTTGCGGTAGCGTCGGCCGAACAAGCTGAGGAGAAAGAGTCGGCGGCAGGCTACGAAACCTCAGCCGCCCTGCGGGAAATCCTCTTGGGCGATCCTGCCGAGGGCCAGAAGAGAATCGATGCGGCGCTCAAGCTCTCTGCCGGCCGGGATATTGAGTACAGAGCTGCCCTGGTGTTGGCTTCGACGGACGACGCGGGGCGCGCAGAGGCGCTGGCAAATGTATTGAGCAATCGGTATCCGGAAGACACGATCGTCCAGTTCAAAGAGCTTCCAGCGTTACACGCCCGGCTCGCTTTGAGCCGCAGCGATGCTTCGAATGCAATCGAGGCGCTTCGGATATCTTCTCCTTTGGAATTGGGAGTCGCCGGCAATGGCGAGGGGGGAGATGCATCGGACCTTTATCCGGTTTACCTTCGCGGCGAAGCCTATCTGGCGGCGCGTGAGGGCAGCCAGGCGGCAAGCGAGTTCAACAAAATCATCGATCATCGCAGCATAAATTTGAATTGCGTTGGTGCTCTTGCGCATCTTGGCATCGCCCGAGCGTACATTCTGCAAGGCGATACCGTAAAAGGGAAGGCGGCGTATCAAGATTTTCTCGCCCTCTGGAAGGACGCCGACCCGGAGAATTCTCTTCTGATGCAGGCAAAAAATGAGTACGCAAAGTTAAGGTAGCAGGTGATTCGGGCACTCGCTCCATGTTTTTGGGAGTTGGCGCGCCGCTTCCAATTTTGTCTTGTCGGTGGAAAGGCAGGCAGAGTAGAATCCACCAAACTTCGTGCGCCCGGAAAGCAATTCCGGCGCGGAGGCTGGGAGGTTGCACCCGATGACCAACCTGGGCAAACCGTTGCTACTTGCTGCAATTCTGCTTCTAGCCGCCTGCGCGGTGCAGCCGGCAGGAGCAACTCAAGCGCCCGCCGACCCGTGCTCGCTGCTGTCGGTCGCTAACGTGAGCAAGGCCCTGGGGCAAACTTACAACTCGCCCCAAAAGAGCGTCGCACCGGCGCCTTACGCAAACACCGTTACAGGGACGGATTGCAACTATCCGCCCAATGGAGCCGGAAGCACTCTCTGGTTCAGGGTGTACTTCGATCCTTCGTCGTCGGCCGCAACGGGTTTGTTCGCTCAACTGAAGGTGTTTTATAGTCCGCCAACGCCGGTGTCCGGGATTGGAGACGAAGCATATTTCGATCCGAGTCATGGGCTGCATGTGCGCAAGGGCAATGTTCGTTACTACTTCAGTTTTCGCAATATGGCGAATGTCAGTGCGACGAATGAGGGACAGCTCAAAGCTCTCGCCAGCCAGGTGGCCGGGAAACTCTGAGTGGCGCGGATGCCTTGAGGGCTCGCTATGGCGGTTATTCGAAATTGTCCAAATTGCGGGAAGCCGAATCGAATTCCGGCGAAACATTTTGCGGACACGGGAAGATGCGGCGCCTGCAAAACGCCGTTACCCGCGGTCGCCGAGCCTCTTGCGGTGAGCACCGAGGAGTTCGACGAAGTGATTCGCGACAGCAAGGTCCCTGTCCTGGTGGATTTCTGGGCAGAATGGTGCGGCCCTTGCCGGATGGCGGCGCCGCATGTCGCGCAAGTGGCGCGGGATCTCGCGGGGAAGGCCGTGGTGCTGAAAGTGGATACGGAAAAGTTCCCGGAACTGGCGTCGCGATACCAGGTCAGAAGCATTCCAAACTTTGCCGTGTTTACTGGTGGCCGCCTGCAATTCCAGCAAGCAGGCTTGGTGAACGCAGACACGATGAAGGGTTGGCTCAGCAACGCCGCATAGGGAGCGCGGGATTCGCGCGCATCTTCAGGCTTGATCGGAGATGCAGGTGGATTCAGCATCCAGGCGTCTTCATGGCGACGGAGGAAACTCCGGAAAGGACCAGCGACGATGAGAAACTTGTGCATCGGTGCGCATTGTCTGCGTTCGCTCTGCAGAATATTTGTGATGGCCTGGAATTTGTTTTGACGTGGGCCTAGTGTGGTGAATCTGAAGTTCGCTACAAGGATCGGCACCCCAAATGCAGGTCCTTCGACTCGTTTCGGTGCAACAACGCACCAAAACTCGCTCAGGATGACAGCGCATTTTTGATGTGAAGTTCGGACTCAGGATACTCGGAATGGAGTTACGAGTTTCGGCTGAGTTGCCAGGCGGGAGCTTTAAGCAAGTTTCGGATTGGCGTCGAAACGCAAAACGGCCACCCCTGAGGGTGGCCGCTGAAGTTGAGGTTGCCGCAAAAGCGATGTGAAGTCCCGTGGGACGTTTTATCGCTCGCTCTTGCGCCAGTTGACCAAGTCGCCCAACGTTGTAGTGGAGCTGGAGACGGGGTGCTTGTGGGCATCCGCCTTATAGTTGTCCACGGTGGCGCGACTGGCTTCCTGGCTGTTGACGGCGCGGAGGCTGAGGCCCACCTTCTTTTCTTCGACGTTGATCTTGATGATTTTGAAGTCGTGCTCCAGGCCTGTTTCGAGCTTGGAGTGGCCATCGCTACCCGCGTCGCCCGCCTCGGAGATGTGGCAAAGGCCCTCGACACCTTCGGCGATTTCAACAAAAGCGCCGAACTGAGCAGTGCGCAGAATCTTGCCATGAACCACGTCACCGACGCGATGCGTGGCGAAGAAACTCTCCCAGACATCAGGCTGCAATTGCTTGATGCCGAGCGAGAGGCGGCGGTTCTGCGGCTCGACGCCGAGAACGACAGCCTTGACCTTTTCGCCCTTCTTGACGATTTCAGAGGGATGCTTGACGCGCTTGGTCCAGCTCAGGTTGGAGACGTGGACGAGGCCGTCAATGCCGTCCTCGATTTCGACGAAGGCACCGAAGTCAGTAAGGTTGCGAACGCGGCCTTCAACGACCGTGCCGGCGGGATACTTGTCGGTAAGGTTTTCCCACGGGTTCTCAAGAAGCTGCTTCATGCCGAGGGAGATGCGACGGTCAGCAGGGTTGACGCTGAGAACGACGGTGTCGACCTCGTCGCCCGGCTTGACCAGCTTGGAGGGATGCTTGAGGCGCTTGGACCAGGTCATCTCAGAGAGGTGAACGAGGCCCTCGATGCCCTGCTCGAGCTCGACGAACGCGCCGTAGTCCGTGACTGAAAGAACGCGGCCGTGCACCTTGGCGCCAACGGGATAACGTTCAGAAGCGTCGAGCCAGGGATCGGGCGTCAACTGCTTGAAGCCGAGCGAGACGCGCTGCTTTTCCTTGTCGAACTTGAGCACCTTAACTTGAATTTCGTCGCCGACGTTGACCAGGTCGCGCGGATGAGTGAGGCGGCCCCAGCTCATGTCGGTGATGTGGAGCAGGCCATCGATGCCGCCGAGATCGACAAACGCGCCGTAGTCCGTGAGGTTTTTGACCGTGCCGGTGAGGATGGCGTCCTCGGCGAGATGCTCCATGGTGGCCGAACGCTTGGCGTTCTGATCTTCTTCAAGAAGCTCTTTGCGGCTGACCACAACGTTGCCGCGCTTTTTATTGAGTTTGATAACGCGGACTTCGATTTGCTGGCCGAGGTAGGCGTCGAGGTTGCGCACCGGGCGAATTTCAAGCTGCGAGCCAGGCAGGAACGCCTTCATGCCGATGTCGACGGTGAGTCCACCTTTGACGCGGCTGACGACAGTGCCGGTGACGGGCGTTTTGTCGTTGGCGGCCTTCTCGATCGTGTCCCATACGCGGAGGCGCTGGGCGCGCTCGTAGCTGACGAGGTAGCCACCTTCCGGCTCCTCGCGCTCGATGACCACATCGATGACGTCGCCGGGCTGGAATTTGACAGCGCCGGTGTGATCGAGGACCTGCTCGAGAGGCACAAGGCCCTCGGATTTTAGGCCCACATCGATGACAAGATACTTATCAGTCTGCTTCTCGACCTTGCCGGAGACGATCTTGTCTCCATAAGCCTCGATGGCAGCGGCTTCGGCGGCCTGTTCGCGCTCAAAGGCAGCAAGTGCCGAGGAGAAATCGTCGCCTGGCTCGGAGGTGGCGGATTTCGCATGGGCGGCCGTGGTGGGAGGCGGCGCTGCGGGTGTCTCAGCGGCCACAGTGGCAATCGATGCGGCTGCTAATTCAGCCGGTTCGGAAGCGGGCGGCGTGGTCTCTGGGACGGCGGCAACCGGTGTTTCCGGCGGGGTTGGCGGCGTAGGTGAGGCAGCCTCAGCTACAGGCTCGGTTAAGGCATCGGCGTCCAGCGTGGGCTCTTCAACAACTTCCGCGGTTTCAGGGTTGGACGTGGATTCACGCGATGGCTGGTCAATTCTCGGTAGAGGTTCCAGCTCCGTCGCAGGGTCAAGGGTAGGGGTTTCCAATTCGGTGTTCAGGGTTATGCTCTCGGTTTCGGGATTGAGGACGTTTGCCATTACTGCCAGCTCCGGGATTCCGTGCTCCAGCGGTAGATTGGGCCACCGCTAGGTGGCTTCCGCGCCGACGTGGCCGCGTTCCGGTCGCCTTTGGGCCCCAGTCCTTGCCCTCGCGCCACGCGACGCGCCGGTAACGTCTTCCGCAGGAAAAAGCCTTCCCCAATCGGTTGCTCTGGGGTGGTCCGCCAAGGCGGAGCGGCTGGTTTCCTTGGGAAACGCCGGCAGGCAACGGCTTGCTGGGAGGGCGGCCGCAACTCACTGCTGGAATCCGCGCAGGAAGCTACGCCTTGAGTGTAGCAACCTCCGCAACGCAGCGTCAATTGAACTTGCGCGGCAGGCGGCCGCGGCGAAGACCGTTGCGCCTCCGGTTTTGCGGTAATTCACGGAGAAACAGGAGACGGGTCGCACAAAAGCCGAAGTGACGAGAACCGGTTTCATAAGCCATCTTTGCCAACTCGCTGGGCTCATGGGACCCGCCATGTTGTCGGGTCCCTTCCGCGTTCATTCGGCAGGAGCGGTATTTACGCGATCGGTTGTAGTCTTCCACTGCTTGCAAATCGGGCGCGGGATCCCTTCTATACTGGATCGAACGGCGATCAAATGGATCATCTTTGGACACCCTGGCGCTATGCCTATATCACTACGGCGGAGAAAGCGGTGCGCGCCGGCGTTCCCGAGGCTTTGGCATCGTGGCCGGGGGACCTGGGGTGCGTCTTTTGCAACCTGATCGCGGCGATTGACCACGCGATCGCCAACGGGATGGAGCGCGAGAAGGCCGAGGCCGCCGGCGGACTGGTTTTGCGGGCCAAGCACTGCTTTATCTGCCTGAACGCCTTCCCGTACACATCGGGCCACGTGATGGTCATGCCCTATTCGCACTTGGACCGACTGGCTGCGCTGCCGGCGGAGACGGCGCATGAGCTGATGGACTTGGCGCAACTGACCGAGCGGACGCTGGAGAAGCTCTACACACCGCACGGATACAACTTCGGCATGAACATCGGGCATGCTGCGGGCGCGGGCGTGGCCGGGCATCTGCACCTGCATGCCATGCCGCGATGGATCGGCGATACCAACTTCATGACCACGGTGAGCGAGACGCGCGTGCTGCCGGAGGAACTGGAGACGACTTGGCGGAGACTGCGCGAGGCGTTTGCGGAACTGCAGGGAACGATAAAGCAGGGACTAGGAGCTAGGGCCTAGGGAGCTAAGGTGTTGCTTGCGAGGCTGGGTGCTTTGCAGTCGTTATGACAGCGTGAGAGACGGGTCGGCGCAGAGGCTCTGCGGGGCGAATTCGCGGGCGAGCAGGCGGGGCCATGCAGCGGCGGAGATCATGGCGGCGTTGTCAGTCGATAGCGCGAGGGTGGGAAAGGCAATGCGAAGCCCACGGCGCGTGGCTTCGGCTGTGAATCGGTCGCGGAGCTCGCGGTTGGCGGCCACTCCGCCGGTGACAAGGACGCGATGGGCGCTAAGCGACTCTACCGCGGCGAAGGTCTTCTTCATCAGGTCGCCGATGACCGCATGCTGAAAACTGGCGATGAGGTCGAGCGTGGGCTGCGAACAGAGGGCGAGGGCCAGCTCTCGGGATTGCGGCGGATGCGGCGGATATTTGCGCTCGGCGTCTCCCACCCTTTCTGATTCCGCCGGCGCGGATTCCAGAAAGGATGGGGCACCCATAGCGGGAAAGAGGAGCGCGTGGCGAGCTTTGGCTTCGGCGCGCATGCCGTGGAGTTCGACGTAGCGCAGCACGGCGGTCTTGATTCCTGAAAACGAAAACAGGAGATGCGGGTCGAGGCGCGCGATGGGCGCGGTTTTGGCGGCCTTGGTGCGCGGGGGCTTGCCGCTGAGGTGGATCTTTGTCTTGATTTGCGCGAAGGAGAACGGGACGGCGCGCGGGTTTCCGTACTTAGAGAGCGCGTCAATCCAGGGACCGCCGGGATACCCGAGGCCGAGGAGCTTGGCGACTTTATCGAAGGCTTCGCCGGCAGCATCGTCGACGGTGCGGCCGATGAGGGAATAATGCCAGGCGCCGTGAGCGGGGCGCGCGAGATAGAGGTGGGTGTGGCCGCCGGAGACGACGAGGGCCAGGGCTGAGGCAGCATCTGAGATTTCGCTTTCCCAAGTCTCAGAATCGAGACCTGGGGCACCCTTGTTTTGTGTTTGGGCTGCGGATTCGCGCTCGTTGAGAAGGACGGCGTGGATGTGGCCTTCGAGGTGATTGACGGCGATGAGCGGAAGCTTGTTGGCGAAGGCGAGGGCCTTGGCGTAGGTGATGCCGACAAGGAGCGCTCCGGCGAGGCCGGGGCCGGAGGTGACGGCGATGGCGTCGAGGTCGGCGAGGGTGATGTTGGCTTCGGCGAGCGCGGCGCGGACAACGGGAACGATGGCGCGGAGATGCTCGCGGCTGGCCAACTCGGGAACGACGCCGCCATAGCGGGCGTGGGTGGCGATCTGCGAGGCGACGACGGAGGAAAGCGTGCGGGCTCCGCGCTCGACGATGGCCGCAGCGGTCTCATCGCAGGAGGTTTCGATGCCGAGGATGAGGCCAGAACCGGGCATGACTCTAGTTTAGTGGGGAGATGAGCGGGGTCAGCGGGGCTGGGCGGAGATAGCGAGGTTCGCGGAGGTTGGCAACTCGCGTTGGCGAACCGGGGGGGTGAGAATAGAAGCATCTGTGATGGCTGGGACAAAACAATTCGAAGCGGCGTTGGGGATTGTGGAGACGCTGCGAGGCGCGGGGTACGAGGCATATCTCGCGGGCGGATGCGTGCGCGATCTGCTGCTGGGGCGCGAGCCTGCGGACTACGACGTGGCGACGAGCGCGACGCCGGATGTGGTGCTGGAGATGTTTCCGCGGACGTTTGCCGTGGGCGCGCACTTTGGAGTCGTTCTTGTGGCGCCGGAGACGGAAGACGCCGGGTTTGTGACGGAGGTGGCGACGTTTCGATCGGATCTGGCGTACTCGGATGGGCGGCATCCTGATGCGGTGCGGTACACCAAGACTGCCGAGGAAGATGTGTGGCGGCGGGATTTCACGATCAATGGGCTGCTGCTGGACCCACTGCGTGGGGGCAGACCTTTGGACGAGTGCAAGGATGATCCGAAGCGCCTCCGCGCCGCAGTTCTCGATTATGTGGGTGGGCTGGCGGATCTGGATGCGGGAGTGGTGCGCGCGATCGGACGGCCGGAGCTGCGCTTTGAAGAAGATCATTTGCGCATGCTGCGCGGAGTGCGGTTTGCGGCGCGGTTTGGATTTGAGCTTGAGGCGGAGACAAAGCGGGCGATGCGTGCGCTGGCTTCGCGGATCAATGCTGTGAGCCGGGAGCGGGTGCGCGATGAGCTGACGAAGATGCTGACCGAGGGCCACGCGAGGCGCGCCTTTGAGTTGCTGGACGAAACGGGATTGCTGAACGAAGTGCTGCCCGAGGTGGCGCGGATGAAGGGCGTGGAGCAGCCTCCGCAGTTTCATCCCGAGGGCGATGTATGGGTCCACACGCTGATGCTGCTGGAGCAACTGGAGCCGGGATGCAGCATGACGCTGGCGTGGGGCGCGCTGCTGCACGATGTGGGCAAGCCGCCGACGTTTCGTCGCGCGCCGGACCGGATTCGCTTTGACGGGCATGTGGAGATGGGCGTCGCGATGGGCGCGGAGATTTGCAGGAGGTTTCGATTTTCGAATGAGGAGACGCGGCAGGTGCTGGCGCTGATTGAAAACCACATGCGGTTTATGGATGCGCAGCGGATGAAGGAGTCGACGCTGAAGCGGTTTTTCAGGCTGGAGCGGTTTGAGGAGCACCTGGCGCTGCATCGTATGGATTGCCTGGCGGGGAGCGGCTTTCTGGAGAATTGGGAGTTTGTGCGCGAGCGTTTTTTCTCGATGCCGGAGGAGACGGTCAGACCGCGGCCGCTGATCACGGGTAGAGAACTGATTGCGGCGGGATACAAGCCGGGCGCGGGTTTCCGCGAGATGCTGCGTGCGGCCGAGGATGCGCAATTGGAGGGGACGGTTGCGACGGAAGAGGAAGCGTTGAAGCTGGTGCGGGAGCGATTTCCGCTGTGATTTGAGACGGGGGCTGGTTGCACATTGCCTTAACAGATTGCGGAAAAAGGCGCATCGGAAGGAAAAGCGTCCCGCGGGGGCTAAA
>CAWJDG010000006.1:0-62822 GCA_963841365.1 uncultured Acidobacteriaceae bacterium | reverse complement strand
ATGGCAGACCGGATCTCCTACGCGCATGGACAGCAACACCAGCGAGTGAAGGATTGGATCGCACAGGAGAAGATGAATGAAACGGCGAGATTTCTTGAAGACCAGTACGGCGGCGGCGATTGCCTTGGCCGGTTCTCAACAGTTGCTCCAGGCGTCCACCTCCGGCGAAGCCAGCCAAAGCGGCTCAACCCAGGTCGCCGGTCCGCCTGCGGCAAAAGCGGGACGCGTTTCTGACCGGGGCGGGTCTGTTTCTCATCTTGGTGCTGCCCCCAAAGACGCATTTCCTCCCAAACCGCCGGTGTATGCAGCATCGCGCCTTTCGCCCGAGGTGAAGGTCTCGCCGATGACCTTCAAAGAGCGGCTGCGGCGCGGCATCGTCCCGCGGCAAGGCTTCTGCAGCACGATTCCCGGCACGACGGTCAGCGAGGGGCTCACCTCCGGCAATGGACACATGAATATCGAGGCGACTTGCGATCCGTACTCGGAGCAGATCCTTTTCCACCACGAAAGCCTTCTCGTGCCGTGGAAGAGGCCCTTTGAGGCTCCCAAGGCCGCGGACGTATTCCCGCAAGTGCGGCAAATGGTATTGGACGGGAAATACCAGGACGCCATTGAATTCGCGTTCAAGGAAATGAACAAGGGCCCCATCAAGCAGAATACGGGGCCGCACCCCACAGTCCCGGCATTCCTGATGCGTCTCGATTTTCCCAAGACCGCGTCGGTCAAGGATTATCTGCGCACCGTCGATTTCGAGAGCAGTGAAGTGAAGGTGCATTGGAACGATGAGCGTGGCGACTGGGTTCGTCAGACCTTTACTTCCCGGCCCGATGATGTTGTAGTGCAATACCTCACCGCCCCGAAGGGGCAACCGGTCAATGTCCGGATCGCGGTGCAGAAATACTCCAGGGGAAGACGGCTGAATGCATTGTTCGGGGGAAATATCGGGGAAAGCGAAGTGCAGCACGACTTCAACGAACAGCGGCTCATTTACAAGTGCCGCCTGGATCCCTCCGTGGATAACAGCGGCTACGCCGGGGTGGTGCGCGTGGTGCGCAACGGCGGCTCGGCCCGCATGGATGGCGACACTCTGGTCGTCGAGAACGCATCTTCCGTGTTGCTGCTGACCCGCATCGAATGGTTCGCCGATTACAGCGAAGACAAGGTCGAAGCGCTGCGGCAGGCCGTCGAGCAGTTGAGCCCGGACTATGACGCGCTCCGCGAGCGACACCGCAAGGTCCAGTCGGAGGCGATGAATCGGGTCACAGTGGACTTCGGCGGCGCCTCCCAATATGGAATGTCTTCAGAAGAACTGCTGGCCGATCAGCGGTCGCGGCGGGACTACTCGCCAGCACTCCTGGAGAAGATCTTTGCGATGGGGCGCTACTGGTTCATGTACACCAGCGGCAAATATCCCTCCATGATGGCCGAGACGAACGCCAATATCAACCTGCAGATTGCGCCCGGTGCGCAGGCCGATCTGCGCGAAGGCATGGATGCCTACTTCAATTGGATGGAGAGCCTGGCTCCGGACTTCCGGGTGAACGCGAAGAACATCTTCGGAATGCGCGGCACGCATTACTCCCTCTGCCCGCAACAAAATGTCGGCGTCTCTTTCCATTACTCCTGGGCCGAATCGACCGGAGAGATCTGGCCCCATCCCTATTGGCTTTCCGCCGGAGGCTGGTGCATCCGCCCGTTCTGGGATCACTATCTGGTAACCGGCGATATCGACTTCCTGCGCAACCGCATCGTGCCGGCATACAAAGAGCTGGCGCTGTTTTACGAGGATTTCCTCTCGGTCACCGGCAAGGATGGGAATTACATCTTCGCTCCATCCTTCTCGCCGGAGAACAATCCTGCCAACACGGGCCCAGGGGCCATGATCGCCATCAATGCCACCATGGACATTACGGTCTGCCGTGAGGTGCTCACCAACTTGATCGATGCGTGCGAGCTTCTGGGCAGCGACGCCGACAGCATCCCGAAATGGAAGGCCATGCTGGCCAAGATGCCCCCGTTCTTGATGGAGCCCGACGGCACTTTGAAGGAATGGGCATGGCCCACGCTCGAAGAGCGATACAGCCATCGCCATGTCTCGCATCTGTACGGGGCGTGGCCGGGCGACGAGATCGATCCCGATCGCACGCCGAAACTGGCTCTGGCCGCGATGATGGCCGACCGCAAGCGAGTGCCGGAGAGGCTGGCTGCTCATGGCCGCTGCCATCGCGCCCTGGTTGGGGCGCGGCTCAAGGACTGCTACATGGTCGACACCGAATTGCGGCAGCTGATTGAGCAGGGCTACGTCGCCACAACGCTCCGCTGTTCCCACGACCCCTGGGCCTTTCCCATGCCCGATGCACAGGGCGGAATTCCTACGATCATGATGGAGATGCTTCTGTACTCGCGTCCCGGCGTGATCGAAGTGCTTCCCGCTCTTCCGGAGACGCTCGTCAAGGGTTCGATCAACGGAATGCTGGCCCGTACCTATGCCAGAGTCAACAAGCTAGCGTGGAGCATGGAAACCAGAACCGTAGAGTTGACGGTGACCTCGTTCAGAAAGCAGGACGTCACTTTGATCGCCCGCTACGGCATTGAAAACATCACCGCGTCCGCGGGCGTGCTGGCTGCGCCGCTCAAACAGGACAGCGCCTATTGCGATCTGAACCTGCCCAACGGAAAGCCAGTGACCATCCATCTCAAGCTGGGCTCTCACAAGCCGAATGAGTGGGTCGATCATGTGGCTTCGGCCTGATGCAAACAGCATCGCCGCGTCGGTGTTTGTCGAAAAACGATTGCCTTCGATCCTTTGCGGCAACACACGGTGCGGCAGCTAGACACGATGAAAAGGCTTAGGCGATTGAGTTACTCGAGGAGGTAACTTGCACTTTTCCCACCTATCTCATTGGTATCTTGTTCAGAATATCAAGCTGCCGAGCAAAGTGGTTTGGTTGGACTTCCATCGGTAGAACGTCTGCTCGCTGATCCCCACCTTCCGGATCAGCTCTGCTACCGGCACTCCTACCTCGGCCTGCTTGAGAACCGATACAATCTGCTCCACGGAAAACTTCTTCTTCATCGGCAAAATCCCCTCGCCCTTCTTCAGGCTGGCTTTTGCCGAAATACTAACCTTCCAAATGGCTCAGTTCTAGCCGGGCCCATCAATCCCTGGGAGACCCAGGAGCAACGTCTTCGCGCTGGCTTTCGTGCTCGGTCTCAGCCGCTCACCCATGGCGTCGGTCGTGCACCTCTGCGCAAGCGCCTTGGGAAAACTAACAACAGGGCCGGGAGCTTCTTTCGAAGACTCTGGTCCATTTACCGATCAATTGGCGCAAATTCAGAACGGACTGTCAGGCAAGAGACGACTCTGCCGCAACTGGCTCGCGATCGGCTTGCTCGAAGCATAAAAGCAGGCTGCGAATCAGGCGCTGGAAACCCGCAATGCATCCGACAAAGCTGACGAGCCTTCGTTCATTCGACCAGGACGGCGGGACGCGGGGTAGCTGATCATACTCAGGAACATTCGAAAACTGGGTTCGTCCCGCAGCGACTTAAGGATAGGGTCGGATGCAAACCCCAAGCTCCACAGCGACCCGCTACGATAAGACTGCTCCAGCCATTGAACGGCATCGTGTTTCTCATTCAGGCCCAGCAGAACCAGGGCAACGGCATAAGGGTCGGCTGTTCTTTGGCCCGTAGCCGGGTACGAAATCACGTCAAGCATGGCGCCCGCCGTGTGTGTCTGGCCACTCAGCGCATACGCATATCCAAGCACGCCGCGCTGCAGTTCATGACCTGGAGAATCGGCGAACAGGGCCTCCATGCGCGGAATATATGCATCCGGCTTCTCAAAATGAACGGCGGCCAAAGACTCGACCGCATCCAGCACAGGCCCGCATTGCCCACTGGCGCGTGCCTCATCGACTAGGTTGAGCGCGTCCCTGTAATCTTCCGCCAGGTACTCGCTCCAGCAATACAATGCCGCGGCCTGGACGTTCAATGCGTTTTCCTGCACAAACTCTCGCAAGAGAGCGGAGGCTGCTCTGGGAGATCCCTCTGCGATGTGAAGCAAGGCCCGCCCAACAAGAGCGCGCTTACAAGGGAGCTGCTGATCCCCGCAATCGTCAAACCCTCGGCGCGCACCCTGCCAGTCCCTTTCCAACACCATCTTGAGCCAGGCAGCCGCGCACTTTGCTTCCGCCAATTCAGCGTCGATCTCAACGGCCAGCTGCAGCGCGGCCTTTGCCGAAACATAGGCGGCCGGAGTACGGAGGATGCCCATCAAGCCCTCCGCAATCAGGGCATGGGCCAAGCTCGCAAACGCATCGGCATTGCCGGGATCCAGATCGATGGCCTCACGGCAGCACTTGGCGATCATCTTCAAATTCTCGTTGGAGGCGCTGGCCCATAGCTTGTTGGCGAAGGCCACCAGCGCTGCAGACTGTTGCTTTCTAGAACTGTGAATGTACGGCGCGCCGAAAGTCTTGTCGTACCCGTTAGGATCGGATTGCGACTGATGGCCGCGCGGAGGCGACAACTTGGGAATTTCGACGAGGGTATTCTTCCGAGCGTGATCGCGGTTCTTCAGCCAGTTGTCCAACTCATCGGCATAAGCGAAGATCGAGCCCGAATCCACACCAAGACGGCGAACCGGAAGGCCATATTCGCGATGCCATCGCTGTACAGTGCGCGAACTTCGCCCGAGGTGTCGCGCGATCGACTTCCAGGTGTCGATCCGCTCTTCGCGAACGGGCGCGCTGGCTCTTCCCTCGACCATTCAGCTTAACCTCCGCTATCTTTTCTGCGGGCCCGGAGACCACAATACTTTCGAGAGGGGAGGTCTACTTTGTAGCACAAGTTTCGATGCTGCACTATAGTTTCTTCCGCTTTTTCCACATTTCTTGCGTTTTTCCACAAAATGAATTCAAAGCCACGTTTTTCAATGGCTGGATTGCACCAAGAAGAGTGCAATCCACACATATTTCCACAACCTCAACCTCTTTTGAAGTGCCTCGGCGACAACTGTTAAACGCCCAGTTTTTTGTCCCTTCTTCCCGCGAATGGCGCTCATTGTCGTCATTTGTCGCAATGTGGCAATGGATTGCCACATTGGCTTGTTCATTCGCCTGTTACGGTCAGCCGTAGCACATCTGATTTCTTCATCGGCTGAATCGAGGAGGCCTCTACCAGTGCTTTGGGAAGAGCAAAGCAATGCCCAGGCAATCGGCGGTTGCCCGGAACTGCCAGCGCAAGAGACACCATGGCATGTCTTGCATGTTCGCTCGAATTTCGAGAGACGAGTCGCGCAGCATCTCACGGTGCGCGCCGTGGAACACTACGTGCCGTTCTACCGTCAGCGCGTAAAGTGGACTGACAGAACGGTCATTACCGAGCGGCCGCTCTTCTCTGGATATGTCTTTGCACGTTTCTTACCTGAAACCCGAATCACAGTGATCAGCATTCCGGGCGTGGTGCGGTCGCTGGGCGATGACGAAGGGAATCTGGTAAGCTGCGCGGATCTCGACAAGATCCGCGAAGGGCTGGCCACCGGACTTCTGCTGCGTCCTCACCCCCATGTTTCTGTTGGGGCAAGAGTGCGGATCCGTGCCGGCATCTTTGAAGGCGTTGAGGGTGTTGTCACGGAATTGCGCCAGCAATGCAAGGTGATCATCGCCCTTGCTGCTGTCCAGCAGTGCTTTTCGCTCCAGGTCGAGCTCAGTGATATCGAAGTTATGAAGAAACCTCCTGCCAGGCTCAACCTCTCGGCCTGCGATGACTATGGCTATTGGAAGTTGCAAACTGCGAAACCGTGAGACGGTATGACATCTTTCGCGGGGCCTGCGAAGTTGAGACGAATTCCCTTTCCAGATCAACGATTCAACAAAGAAAAAGGCCACGCCGCTCCCCTTCAGGGGTGCAACGTGGCCTTTATTGGCTCCTCCGGCTCGACGCCGGACTGCTTGGCTATGTGTGAGTATTCAGAAAGTGATCGATCGGCGCCTGGATATCGAACACAGACGTCAGATCGCGGTCAGATGGCCTCACCTTCGTAAAACAGAAACACGAGCTTGCGCTGCCGAGATGTCGAGCACCTCCGCTTGCCCTTTCGCACCGGACGAATCAACTGTTGCTGCAACAGGTGGGATTTTCGGTGGCCGGAGAATGTGCTTCAGCAGGTAAGTGCTGGGGTTGTAATCCAAGACCATTTCTTTAAGGGCGACTACCAAGCGGCCGGTATCGCGCGCCGCACAGATCTCGCGAAACGCATCGAGCCAGCATTCAATATCGCCGGCGGGCATTCCATCTCCGACAAAGATGCGAATCTTTTCGTGCGCCGTCGGAACCGTGTCCTCTAGAAGTGTATTCAGCTCTTCATATAGTTTCTCTCCGGGCCGCATGCCGGTGAATTCGATCTTGATATCTTCATTCGGTCTGAGCCCCGACAAAAGAATCAGGTTTCTGGCTAGATCAACGATCTTCACGGGCTGCCCCATGTCCAGAACACAAATCTGACCGCCCTTTCCTATGACTGCGGCCTGCAGCACAAGTTGACATGCCTCAGGAATGGTCATGAAAAAACGACGCATCTCCGGGTGCGTTACAGTAATGGGTCCGCCGGCTGCGATTTGCTTCTTGAAAATAGGAATGACGCTTCCATTAGAGCCGAGCACATTGCCAAAGCGAACGGCCACGTATCTCGTACGGCCATTCTGCAGGGCGAGAAGAACTAGCTCGGCGACTCGTTTCGTAGCACCCATCATGTTTGCGGGACGGACCGCCTTGTCGGAGGAGATTAAGACGAAGTCCTCGACTCCGTGCGTTGCCGCGGCCACGGCGACATTGTAAGTCCCAAAAAAGTTGTTTTCGACCGCCTCGAAGACATGTGCCTCCATCAGTGGAACGTGCTTGTAGGCCGCAGCATGATAAACAACCTTGGGCCTGTATTGACGCAGGACGTCGTCTAAGCGTGCGCGGTTCTGAATGCTTCCTATCTCGGGATAAAAGGGAACCTGTGGAAACTTCTCGCGTATTTCCCGGTCAATTTCGAACAGCGGAGACTCTGCAATTTCGAATCCGACGATTCCGGCCGGTCGAAAGCGTGCAATTTGTCGGCAGAGCTCGGAGCCAATAGAGCCTGCTGCGCCGGTGACAAGTACCACCTTGCCTTCCAGCGTGTCACGAATCTGATCTTCTTCTATTCGTATCGGGGTCCGGCCCAGAAGATCCTCGACAGCCACTTCGCGAATTTGCCCAGCGAGGCCGCGCCCTTCAATGACTTCGCCCAGACCGGGCACGGTCTTGCAGTCCACTCCCGCCGCGTGACACAGCTTGAGGATTCGAGTCATCTCTGCGCCCGTAGCCGAAGGGATGGCAACCAGAATTGTCTCAACGTTGTGCTTCTTTACCAGTGCTTCAATCTCGTCTCCTCCTCCGAGCACCGGTAAGCCGGCAATCCGCAGGCCCTTCTTGTCTGCACTGTCGTCCAGGAAACCATATGTACGGTACAACAATCGTGGATTGTTTCGGATCTCTCTCAGCAGAGTAATCCCCGCGTCGCCCGCTCCGTAGATCAGCGTGCTCCTTTCCGCAGCCTTGCTGTTCCTGAGATTCGAAGTAGCTTCCACCGCCATGCGCACGATCAGCCGAAGCCCGCTCGTTGCCATGCCACACACGATTAGATCAATGAGGTAGATTGATCGCGGAAACCCTTGCGGAGCGATCAGGAGAATTAAGATGCAACTCACTGACGAAGCAATAACGTTACCCGCGGCAAGACGGATCAGATCGCTCGCAGACACATAGCGCCACAAGCCTCGGTCAAGCTTGGCTATACGAAAAACAGCAACCTTGACAACAATCCAGATCAGGAGGCCACGCATAAGGTGGCTGCGGTAAGCCACCGGTACAACGAAATCGAACCGCAGCAAGAATGCCAGCACTCCTGAAAGCGCGAAAACGCCGACCTGCGCCGTCCATAGGGTCAGCCGATGCAGCGCTATGAGCCTCTCTCTGAATCCCCGCGCTTTACGCATTCTCTGCATCCCTAATAGCCATTCCCAGTTGCCCGGCTTCAACATAGCAATCGCTTTCTACCATGTGCGTCAACCCGTCCACGCCAGCCATCCTTCGGACGCAATTAATGACGTGCAGCTGATCTTCCTCGGGAAGGCTGCTCGAACTCGGCAAGCAAATTCCTCGCCCGAACAAGTCCTCCGCCACCCCTCCGCCAAAGCGCTTGCATCCCGCATACAGTGGCTGCAGATGCATCGGCTTCCACACAGGCCGAGCCTCCACATTCGCTTCATCGAGCGCCCGGATGAGCGCGTCTCTCGATGCACCAAATTCCAGTTCATCGATAAGAAAACAGCTAAGCCAGTTTGTGTGCAGGCCGTAGGGGGCCTGGGGCATCAGAGAAATCCCGGGCAGGTCGGCAAATGCATCGCGATATCGGAACGCGATGGCGCGGCGCTGTGCCACACGCTGATCGAGGACCTCGAGCTGACCTCGCCCAATCCCTGCCAGCACGTTGCTCATGCGGTAGTTGTAGCCCATCTCAGAGTGTTCGTATGTCATCCCGGGATCCCGGGCCTGCTGGGACCAGAAGCGCGCCTTCTCCACCCAAGCAGCATTGCGGGAGACGAGAATACCTCCGGCGGTCGTGGTAATGATCTTGTTCCCGTTGAAGGAGAAAACTCCGATGTCACCCATTGTTCCTGCGGGCCGGTCCTTATATGTGCTTCCAACGGCTTCAGCAGCGTCTTCGAGCACCAGTACGTCATGCTGGCGGCAAAGCGCCAGGATGGGATCCATGTTGGCACACTGTCCATAAAGGTGCGTGACGACGAGGGCGCGAGGCATTTTGTTTTGTTGCGCTCGCTCGCGGAGAGCGTCTTCTAGAAGGTTGGGATCGAGGTTCCAGGTCGCTTTGTTGCTATCCAGAAGAACCGGCTCGGCGCCGAGGTACCGGACTGGATTACACGCTGCGACGAAGGTAAGCGTTGAACAGAGTACTTCGTCGCCTGGACCTACGCCGAGAAGACGCAGGCCAAGGTGTATAGCGGCGGTACAACTGGCCAAGGCGACAGCCGGCTGGCCGACTCTGCTCTCAAAGTCCTTTTCGAACGCATCGATGTGGGGGCCAACCGTCGAAAGCCAGTTCGACTCGAACGCCTCGTCTACATATCTTTGTTCAGCTCCGCCCATATGCGGAACAGATAGGAGTATGCGTTTCATTGAGTAGTGGGGATCCTACCTTCCTGCATGAACCAAGGCTCTGGCTGGAACTCCAACAACGGTGGTGCCGGAAGGCACCGAGTGAAGAAGTACTGCGCCAGCGCCGACAATTGCATGCGAGCCAATTTCAACTCCAGGAAGTGCGATTGCACCGATTCCAACATGTGCAAACGTACCTACGGTCACGCCGCCTCCGAGGATGACTCCCGGTGAGAGATGAACGTGATCACCGACTCGACAGTCATGTTCGACCACAGCGGCAGTGTTCAGAATGCAGTTCCTTCCGATTTGGGCACCCGCATTGATCACAACTCTCGCCATGACGACAGTTCCGTCCTCTATTCGCGCCAAATTCGATATCACAGCGGACCGATGGACGAGAGTGGCGGGCGGCAAGCCGTGTTCGAGGACTCTCTGGAAGCACTTGGCCCTCTTCTCGTTGGCCCCAATTGAAACGACAAACTGGCGGGTGTAGTTTCCCGCGGATGATTCCAGGTACCGGCTCGCCTGAAACACCGGGCAGCCGCAGAATTCGCGGCCACAGGCGTCGAAAGCGTCGTCAATGAAAGTGAATTCTTCAAACACTCCCATTGCCCTGGCAACGTCGAGAACGACCTTACCGTGCCCGCTTGCGCCCCACAACACTAATTCACGCATCTTGCCTCGGCGGGGTTGCGCTCCCCAGGAACTCGGGCATCGTTCCATGCCCAGGATGACTGATGCCCGTGCGACTGAACACCGTGCGCATGGTCTTCCAAAGAATTCGAACATCCAGCCATAGGCTGCGATGATCCACGTACCAAACGTCTAAGTGCAACTTCTCTTCCCAGGTAAGTCCATTGCGGCCGTTCACCTGGGCCCATCCTGTCATTCCCGGCTTGACTTCGTGCCGCCGGCGCTGCTGCGCGCTGTAACGCGGCAGGTATTCGGGCAAAAGCGGGCGGGGGCCTACGAATTTCATATCGCCGCGGACGACATTCCAAAGTTGAGGTAGCTCGTCAAGACTCCAGGTCCGCAAAAATTTTCCCGGCGAAGTCAGGCGCGATGAGTCCTGAATTAGCGCACTGCCGTGGCTCTGGATATTTGCCATCGTCCTGAATTTGAGAAATGTGAACGGCCTTCCTCTGTAGCCGATTCTTGTTTGCCTAAACAATATCGGTCGTGCCATTCGAAATCGGATCGTGCCGGCTATCACGAGCAAAAGCGGCGACAAAATGATAAGGGCTGCAGCAGCGATGCTGCGTTCAATGACGTTCTTGAACATGGAAGGTTTCAGGGTTGTCGACGTGCAGTTGTGGGGTCACATAGTCTTCATTGACATCCAAAAGCGAGCGGGTGTGCACCAAGATCGCTTGCCACCTATCCTCTCGGCGAAAAGTCTTCTCCACCCACGTGCGTCCGGCCGCTCCCATCCTGGAGCGCAATGCAGCATCACCGAGCAGACGGTCGAGCGCGCCGGCCAGCGCCTCGGTGTCGCACATGGGAACGCGCAAGCCGGTTTCTCCGTCTAAGATCGCATCCACGGCGCCCGTAGCATTCGTGGCCACCACGGGAACCGAGGAAGCCTGTGCTTCGAGAAGAACTGTGCCAAAACCTTCGCGGTACGTTGGAAGCGCCATGACATCCATTGCCCAATAGAAGCGCTCCACGTCGTTAACAAATCCCGTACATGTGACTGCGGGATCGGCCTCGATCCGCATTCGCAGATTGTCGGGAACGGGATCTCCGGGCTCAAAGTCGCCCACCAACATGAGCCTCAGTTCGGGATAACTGCGCCGCAACCGCGTGAACGCCTCATAGAGTTCACGAATTCCCTTATCACGGGTAATTCGTCCGACAAAGCCAAGCACAGGAGCGTCAGAAGGAATATGAAATTCGCGCCGGATCTTATCTGCTTCGATTCTGGCCTGGGCTCCAGTTGCATACCGCTCGATAGCGATGCCGTCGGCTCCGCCGTTGCCGATCACCTTGCAGTGTTTCGCCGGCGCCAATCCCAACGCAACGACGCGAGCGAGCAAGCTTGGGCCCACGCACCGAACGCTATCCGCAACATGGCAAGAAATCCACTCCGCCCCCATGAGGATCAAGCGTTTTATCCCCGAGGTAGTCTCAAAGCGTAGACCATAAAGCGCGTACTCGACGCTTGGCACACCCGCCAAGCGTGCTGCCAGTGTTCCTAGCAGTCCTGCTTTCGGGGTGCCCGAAACCACAATGTCAGGCCGGATGAGCCTGAACAGGCGCCACAAGCGCCAAAGCGAACGCATGTCGCTCGCGATTGCGATCTCGCGCTTCATGCTGACAGCCCAGGGCGTGACTCCCTCCCCGTGCATCGCCTCCAAGCGTGGGCCGGGACTGCAAATCACGTGGACCTCAAATCCATTCTTTGCAAGAAACCCGATCTGACCCCCACAAATCTGCATCGACAGGTCGACGGTCACCACGTATGCGATCCGCGGCTTCTCCTCGCTCCTCGCGTGCCTGCTCATGCCGGAACCACTTCCCGATCCTGCGCGTACAACAAGGCGGTCGCATGCACCACTTGTTTCACCTCTCGCCAATCTTCCGTTTCAGCGCGCGAGATTGGCGGAACACGATGCTTCAATACGCGATGATTCAAGCCGGTTCCCAGCGCGAAAGCATCCACCATGAGTTTCGCTGTCTCTCTTCCGACTTCCCCGAAGGCACTGACGTAGTTGCGATCAGTCCGCGCAAATTCGACAACAAATCGGCACCTGTACCAGCGCCACAGTGCAAGCTTACGCAGTGATAGCGAAGCTTCTCTGTAAGCCAAAACAACCTCTTGCAAGTTTGCAAACCTGCTCTGGCCGCAGGCGCGGAACAATAAGGCCCAGTCTTCCATGTGCACGGCATCCTCGCGGTACGGATGGCGCCGGAACCAATCTGCGCGCCCGACCCACGTTGGATGAGCCATGGGGAACCCCGAAATCGGACGGGCGCAGATCTGTTCGTGCTCCGGGGGACCGCGCCGCACGCCGATTCCTTCTCCATTTTTGCCGAAGACGACGATCGCACCCGCCACCAGATCTACTTCTGGGTGTGTCTGAAGAAATTCCACCTGCCTCAGCAACCGATTAGGATAGGCAATGTCGTCTCCGTCCATGCGGGCAAAAAAGACGCTCCCGCTCTGTTGCACAATCTCATTCAGACGCGCAGCAAGGCCCCGATTCGTTTGGCCAACAACAAGGCGAATGCGCCGGTCGGTGAATCTCCGCACCACGTCTCGTGTGCCATCCGAGGACCCGTCATCGAAGACGATCAGCTCCCAGTCCTCGAGCGTCTGATTCAAGATGGACGCAATCGCCTCGGCAACAGTAGACCGGCAGTTGAAAACCGGCATGCCGATCGTGACAAGGGCGTTCTTGCTCACTGAGACCGCTCCGGGCCCGCCATCATGAGCTTTCCGATCGAAGCGACCGTGAGGGGTGCGCCTTGATTTGTGGCCGCAGGAACAATTTTCCAGCTCTCAGGGAACATCTCGGCCGGAAACCGTTTTTCTCCTTGATTCCAAACTGAAGGAACACAGACTGTCTTGATGGCGCATTCCCCAAGCCACGCGGCCCACCAGCCAAATGTGCTGTTGGAAAGAACGAAGCGCTTGCATTGCCGCATAAGATAAAAACTCCTCAGAGCATCCTCTTCCTCGATTACTCTGATCGCGCATCCCGCCGTCGCAAGTAACTGGGCGTTTTCTCTTGCCCACTGGGCGTCGTCGCTGAACAAGTACGCCTTTACCCCACCGCATTCGCCAGAAAGTTTGCTCAAAGCATTTCGATAGTAATCAATGCCGCAGGCGCCGTAGTATCTGATGACGGAAGGGCGGGTTTTCGCTGCGTCAGCGCAAACGCCAAGCAGCCGCCGCGCGTGAATGCAGACTGAGTTGGTCAGGTGCATTTCCTCAGCGATTGCCCGGTCCACGCCTGCGGGGACGGCCTTGAATGCCAGTTCCTTCCTGAGAGTCTCTTCCACGCCGAGAAAATAGCGAGGACTTTGGCAGTAGGCGTCGAGCACTGTAACCCCGGAAACTCGCAGCTCATCAATCGACGGGGTGAAGGTTCGTCCCAGAAATTTGAAACGCAGGATTTCCTTCCGGCGCAGAAGGCGGCGGCGCAACTCAACGCGAAACCCGCGCCCTGTTGAATCTGCTTGCGTAGTCCCATCGTTCAATGCAAACGCACCGAGCATGTAGGAGCGTCCATAGGGGTCACCCCGGAATCCCGATTCAGTGTCGAGCATCAGGGGAACACCGGATCGGGCAGCCAGGCTTCGTCCCGCTGCATACTGAAAGAGTTGATTCCCCAGGCCTCCCCGCAGCCTGACGATGAGAACGGGTTGGTCTCTGGTCTCCATCAACCTCTCCCGCACAGGAATGCGTAGGCAACCGTCTGAATCACGGCTCCGGCGAGACACGCATACATCGCACCCATCGCTCCTAACGAAGGGATCAGCCAAAAGCACCCCGCTGCGGTTACGGCGAGAACCAAGGAGGCCACGCCAAGCTGCGACCAGAATCGCCGTGAGGCCGTCATGCCGGCACCAAGCAGCGAGGAAGTATTAGCAAACACTCCCACCGCGACCAGGCCCGCGACCAGGCCTGGCGTCACCTGGGCCTGATGGCCGTACGTCATGGTCACCGCTCCCACGCCCCAAATCCATGCAGCAGCAACAACCGGCGCACCCAATGCGAAGGAGAAAAGCATCATCCGGAAGAGCACGGTATCAAAGCCCTTTCGATCGCTCACGAACATTTTGGCCAAGCGCGGCAAGGCGGTTTGCCCGACTGCTGTGTACAAAAGGCCAATCCCAGCGGAGATGGCGGCCACCGCAGAGAATACACCGAGGGCTTTTTCTCCCGCACTCTGCTCCAGCATCACCCGAGGGAGGCTCGTGGCCGAATTCAGGACAAGCAACACAAGGGCAAGCGGCACACAGAGTAGAATCAGGCGGCTGCACGCCCTGATCGATCCTAGTCGCAAGAGATCATTGCGATTGGCCGACTCAACACGCAACACCATTGGCCACTCGAAAGTGATAAGCACAATGAACCATGCAACAGAAAGAGCGAGCAGCGCGATTACAGCGCTATGCGTCAAGCTCATCGCGCTTATGAGGGCCAGCAGCCCAGCAAGAGCGCGCACACACATTCCCTGCGCAACGAGGTCGAGCCGCTCGTGAAGCTGAAGAAGGCCGTAGAGCAAGTCGCTTACCGAATCTACAGCCTTCGCGCAGGCAACCGCCAGCACGACCATGAGCGTGCTTCGAGACCAAGAGGCAAAAAGGGCCATGAACAGAATCGCGCCCATGGCACAGGCCGAACCAACCAGGCGAACGCTTAAATAATCTGCGAATCGAAATCTTCCGGTGCAGTCCGTGGCTTGCACTGCCCGCATTTGCAGTCCTGTAAACGCAAAGATGGGCGTGCACCAAGCCAGACCAAGCGCGTACTGGCCGACCATGGCAATATTGCCCACGCGAGCCAGTGCAATGGTGATCAGAAACTGTGAACCCGAAAAGACGATGTTGCCGGCGAGGGTTGAGACCAGATTTCGGCTCACGCCCGATTTGTTTGACCGAGCCCACAGGGGTGCCAAGACGGAAGGCGACGTTACTGACAAGGTGAGTTTGTCTCCGCTATCTTCGAGAAGCCGCCTCTAAGCGAAGTCCTCCTGCGCGGATTCGCCGATCCACAAATTCGCACGCGAGGTATCGAGGTGGAGAACGACGACGAACGATGAAGGCAACGACGGCTGCAAGGATTACAGTGACTGCTACATTGATTCTTATGAATTCGTTGTTGAGGATCGACATGCCGATGTAGTAGCAATAGGAAGAGTAGACAGTAACATAAACAAGGCCTGAGTTTGCCGAAGCTTTATTGAAGAGTATTCCACCCAATAGACCGATCGCGAATGCGCCGATAAGAGCTCCCGAAATGCCATCATCCAACGCAAAGGAATCCAAGAATGTGTATACGTTCGTGCCATTGTCGCTATATGGACGGACAATTGACGGGAAACTGTCAGGAGAAACTAGATCGAACTTGTTTAGAGCGTAATAGACCATATCGGCGCTATAAAGCCCCTGCGATTTAGGGAACGCTCCATCCAGAATGGCTTCGAACGCATGCATCGATCCTCCGAAGTAGGGCTCAAGAAGCTGCACTTTTTGGACAATGCGTCCTTCTCCAGAATCGATCACGGTCTGACTGAGGAGGAACACCAATCCCATGACCCCACCTACGGCACCCAGTGCAGCCCAAGCGCGAGCGGCCGGCCTTCTGTAAAGAAGCACCCAACTCGCCCAGAGCGCGATTGAAGCGCCAAGTAACGGTGTGCGAGTCATACGGCTAAGTGAAAGGATAGCGGAAGCTGCGATGACTGCCATGACAGTCCACCGTTTTACGACGCGGCGTTTCCTCAAGAGAACGACGAAGGGAATATATACAAAGTACGCATTGCGGAATATCTCGAGCCACCATGGACACTTGCTTACCATCGCAGTACCCGCGACGCGCAGCATGATTGCCAACTGCTTAAGTGAGAACACGGAGTCTAGCGATGGAAGCTCCCACATCACAACGGCGGCTTGCAGGCCGAGAAGTGCAACAACAGCAAAAATGGCTCGATGGGCATCCATAGGCTCGAAACGCGCGGAACGCTTCGGTTGATGCTTGAGCACACACAATGCTCCCAATAGCAGACACCACCAAGCTCCAAATAGCGTAAGCAGCGTGCCGGATGATAAACGAGTTGTGCTTGTTGTCAAGAATTGTGCCGCAAGAAGGCATGTCCCCCACACGAGGCTGAACAGATGTGCAAAGGTGGAGGCACACCTCGCCCGCACGGTACACATCTGAGTGAGAATGAGAGCCCCGAGATATCCGATAGTGTCGATTATGATGGTCTCAATCAACTAAGCTTTGCTCCCAAATGGCGCCAAGACGCTTTTTAAGAAAAGGTCGATCGTCCTGACTACCCTGAAGATCCCCATTTTTAGAATTCCGACGCCCTCGTATTTCTTCAAATAGACTGCTTCGCTTTGAATCTGCTGTAATTCTCGGTGAAGTGGCCGGTGGTGTGCGTGCATACCTGTGGACGCGCCTTGGACGTGGTCGGCAACCACGGCAGTGCATAAGCAGGCTGTCGAGTTATGCAGGCGGATGTTTGCCCCAAGGGTAAGTTCCTCCATGTAGAGGAATGTCCTTTCGTCCATGTAGCCGATTGCATCAAGAAAAGGCTTAGAAATCATGAAACAGGCGCCATTGATGGTTTCGCAATCGATCGTGACACCAAGCGGAAAAGGAATTCGGTCGAGGTAGAGATACCAGCGGTGTATTCGGCGTCCGAAGGCGGTTCTGCGAAGCCAGCAACTGTGCGCAACCAGCAGCGTCCAATAACCGGGTATGCGTCTTACTTGCATACACTCCCGGGGTGGAGCATCGCTATTCTTGTCGCGAATCAAAGGACTGCACGCGACCCGTCGTGAATTCTCCTGCAACGCGCTGGCGAGCATCAGCACCGAGTCCGAGGCGCCCAAGGTGATGTCGCTGTTCAGGGCGAGAATATAGTCCGCCGGAGCCAGGCCCGTGTCCAGTTTGGCGCCGGCGTTGAGGCCACCGGCGTAGCCAAGGTTTCTGTCGGTTCTGTAGAGGTTGACAGACGAGTCTGCGCCCTTTTGTAATGTCGACCAATCCTGCTCCGCTGAGTGATTGTCTACAACAACGAGTTCGAATCGCGCGTAGTTCTGGGCCTTCAACGACTGCACGCACTGCAAGGTAAGATCGGCGCGATTGTAATTTACGATAACCGCTCGCACGAGCGCGGATTCAGACTGCCTGCCAGCTATCACCCGTCCGAATACTCTCTGCGACGATCGCTCCACACGCTGTTCGAACCACTTCGATTCCTGATGAGTTCAACTATTGCACGCTTCTAAGTTCGCGACGAAGCGGACGTGTAGTACTTCGCATACGCCTTCCCGTGATAGCCATAATGCGCGTATCCGTCGGGCGAAGTGTTTTGGTTCACCCGGTTCAGGACGACACCGACGATATTCGCGCGGAGTCGGCGAAGGGCCCCGATCACCTCGGCGACTGCCTTGCGTTTGGTCTCTCCAGCAAGGCTGACAATCAGCACGCCGTCAGCGGCAGCAGCCATCTGGAGGCACTCTGCGAAACCCAGGAGCGGAGGCGAGTCCAGGATCACCAGATCGTATTCCTTGGCGAACTCGTCAAGCAGAGTCGATAGCCGGGATCCAATTAAGTCGGCGGCGCGGTGAGAGCCGAGACCCGCGGGAAGAAGGCTCAAGTTGCTTTTACCCTCAATCGGGATGACCACTTCCTCCCAAGACAGTTCGCCGGTCAAAACGTTGGCGAGCCCCGTTTGAGGATTCAGGCCGAATTTCGAGTGCAGGCTCGGGCGTCGCAAATCGCCATCCACAAGCAGGACCTTCTTGTCTCGACTGGCATTGGCAATCGCAAGATGGGCTGCCAGCGTTGTCTTTCCCTCACCTGGAGTGGCGCTGGTAAGAACGATGGAATGGAGTCGGCCTTCGAAGTCCGAAAGGAGAATGGTGTTGCGAAGAGTCCGTATCGCTTCGTCGAACCCGGAGACGCTTCGGTAGTGTCCCTTTCGGCGCCCATTATCTCCGTTCTTCGGCACGAGGGCTGCTGGAGCAACGGGCGGCGCCGCCCTTGGTAGCTGAGCTCCCACTCGATCAATGGGCATCGCAGCGATCACGTCTGTGCCGAGGAACCGGCTAGCCTCGTCGGTGTCGCGAAGTGTCGTGTCGAGCGAGTCCAGAATTAGGGCGCCTCCGATGGCTAAGAGCGTAGAAAACAGAAGCGCCAAGAGGAGATTAAGTACCATGTCTGGGAAAACCGGCTTCACTGCAGGCCGTGCAACATCCGCGATGCGGATGTTGTTGTTCTGAAAGCCGGCGTTGATGTCGGCCTCTTTGATCTTTTTGATCAACTCTTCATATAGTGCCTTATCGGTGTCGGCTTCCTGTTTCAGTTGCTGGTACTCAAAGGACCGTGCATTGTTTCGGTCCCACTCCGCCTTGGTTTCGTTTACCGCCGCCTGAAGCATTTGTTCGCGGTTCAAGCTCTCTTTGTACTGGGTCTGAACTCTATCGGAAATACTCCGTCGGGTCTCATCAAACTGCTTTTCGACTTCGGCAAGTTCCGACGCGGCCTTGCGATATTCAGGGTGATTCGTGCCATATGTAGCTTTGACCAATGCGAACCGCTGGCGCGCCTGATCCAACGTTTCGGTGAGCTTCGCCAGCGAGTCCGCCTGCGAAGATGCCTGGGCTGCCTCCAGGGAGCCGGACTTGATCGCGTTCCATGCTGCTTCAGCGCGAACGCGATCCGCCTGAGCGGCCGTATAGTCGGTGTTCAACTGCAAAAGCCGCGCGGACAGGATGTTGGTCTTCTCTTCAGGATTGATGACGTCCAGGTCCTTTTCGAACTGCGCAAGAGCCAAACTCGATCGCTCCATCTTTGCTTTCAGCTCATCGAGTTGCTTCTCCATAAACGATGACAGGCCGGCCGCCGAACGAATGCGGAGATCGTATGTCTGGAGCAGGTAAGAGCTGGCAATTGCGTTGGCGACATCCGAGGCAAGATGCGCATCCGGCGAACGATAACTGATGAGGAGGAGATAAGTATTCGGTGGCCTTGTAACTTGCAACTGTTTCAGAGAAATCGGCGCCGCCGCCAGAAGCTGCTCACGCTCAGACGTTGCACTGCTCGTCTGACCCTCGCGGCTGAGGAGATGGTACTGCTCAGCCACAGGGCGGAGGACGGCGTCCGACTGAATAAGTTTTGTCTGAGTAGCGAGGAATTGATCGGCGTCATTCGGGGCAACGAACCGCGTCGAGTCCTCCCCCACAACCTCCGAGGGTGCCTGGCGATCCACATCGACAGTTGCCGTGGATTGATAAACCGGCTGCAGTCTGGCCGACACCACAAAGGTCGCAAGCACGCATGTTGCAACGAATGCAACGATCTTCCAGACGTGTCGGCGGAGGATCCAGAGATAGTGTGAAAGCGGCACTGTGGGACTCGCCGCTTCCATTTCCTCTGGCACGGAAATGGGCGCGTAGTAAACCGGAACTGTGGAATTGTTTGACAGTTCAGGAGGAAGCACTTCTGACATTCTCAATTGTTTAGGCATGAGTCCTCTTCAGACCGGTTACCGCGTTCCGTAATAAATGAATGCGGCGCCGAGAGCTGTGCCAATTCCCAGGGAAGTTTCAAGAGTCTTCAGGCTAGCCTTGGCACCGTTCGCACTGGGGATATAAAGGATGTCGCCGGACATGAGCGCTACGTCTGGCGACTTGCGATCCATAATCTTTTTCAGCTCGATTGGAATCTCTTGTCGGCTTCCGCCGCTTTCCTCCGAACGGTAAATGTAAGCTTGGTGTGAAGAAAAGCTGTCCAGACCTTCTGACAAAGCGAGAGCCTTCAAAACGCTGCTCTCTGAGCCGTCCGTAATGTAGAAAGCGCCGGGCTTTTTTATGTCCCCCACCACAAAGATCCGCCCGGCTTCAGGGACCCGAATTACCTCTCCGCCTTGCAAGCTCAGGTTCAGGGCTGGATTCGCTCCATCGAGGAGCCCGCGCACCGGGATGCGCTGCAGCAACGTGGTCGATTTGCCGTCTGCGGTCGGCGCTTCGTGGCTGACCAGGACTTCCGAGCCGGCGTTGTCGGTTAGCCCTTGAGCCCGGGAAATCGCATCGAGGAGTGTCACGTTCCCTGTGGCCTGAAACGTCAAGGGCATTCTCACCGCGCCAACGACGGTAATCGGGCGACTGCGATATTCCACTATGGAGACCGTAACAACCGGGTCCACCAGCACGTGATCGTCGGTCAGTGCAGTCGCAATTACCTTTTCCAAGTCTTCAGGATAGAGGCCGGCTGCGTGGATGGGTTGCTTGACGATCGGTAGCCGGATATCGCCCTGTGAGCTCACGCGTATCGTGCGGGTCAACTCAGGTGCGTCGTACACCGTGACTCCAAGCAGATCGTCGTCACCGATCTTAGCCACAGGCAGATTTGAGATCTCGTTGAGTGTTGTTGCCCCCGACTCGGCATGGGGTGCGGCTGGCTCTTGTTGCGCCGAAACCGTAACTGCGGTGGAAAGTGCGAGAATTACAAGTTTCATGTTTTTCATATAGGCTCCCTGCGTCCCCAGGCAAGAAAACGAAGAGTCATTCGAGGCAGCGTTCAGGCGTCGGCGGTTATTTCATCACGATCATTGTGTCGCCGCCGCTCCGGAGACATGATCCGCTCACTCAGTTCATCGATCCGGCGATTAAGGATCTCCATCTGAGCTTGCACTGCCCCTGTGGGATCCAACATTTGCCGCTCTTGATTGGAAACAGTTAGGAACAAGCGCATCGCGGTACGAGCGAGATCGGAGAGGCTATGAGCGCCGGTCACTGCCGAGAGACGGCAGAGTCCCTCGTATTCATCTTCAGATAGCCGGATACTGATCATTCGCGATCGCGGCTTTAGAACTTTCATGACATTTTGAGAATGGAGCGCGCATCCAAGGTCGACGCGGCAGATTTCGGGCAAGCTTCGCACTTTTTAGTCCCAGGAACCTGGAACCCAAATAGACGTGCGCTTTTACTCTAGGACCTTGGTGTCATCCGTAAGCAACGGAGCCACCAAGGCTGTTGGGGCTTGCCCCAAACAGTGGGGGGTGCAAAGAACTCTAGCACAGACTCAATCCAACAGAAATGAAGAAATGTAGGGCACGTGCATGACGAAGGTATTCCCAAAGCCCGCTCAAAGGTAACCACTCCGCTTGCGGACCGGTGCGGGCCCGCCAACACGCGGCGCGAGTGAAGCCAGGAAAACGCACCCGGTCGCTGGTACGGCTCATTGCCAGTAGATGAAGACGCTCTCGAAGCTCAGGAACAGACGTAGCAGGACTCGACTGTGAAAAGCTCCGAAGCAAAATGGATTCGAATATTGAACTGAGAACCTGACGTCACACCACGAAGTTTTTCCGCTTGGTCAGGATCTCTTCAGGCAATCCCATGAAAGAACGCTCACCGGCTTGCCGAACCCTTGGTGGCTTCGACTACGCCGATTGCAGCCGCCGCACCGCCGCCGGCAACTGCGACCCCGATAAGCGCTTTCTTTGATGGCGCCGATCCTGTTTGGCCGTTGATCCCGATTGAAGTTACGATCAGCTCGGTGGCTGCCGATGACTCCTCAGGCGTCTGGAGGAAACCCGAAATGACAACTTTCTTGCCCACGTACTTTCGGAGTTCCTTTGCCGACGAAAGCATATACTTCATCCCTGCGTCGGTCGTGAAATAGTAATCTCCATTGTCAAAGCTCACCAGCCCAACTGCACTGTCTATAAACGACGACCCTTGGGGAGCTGAGGCTTCCTGCGACGCATGAAACGACATCGCTGCTCCCGTTGCCACGTGGGCAACAGAAAAGCCTGCATCGTCTGCGATTCGGAATTCACCCGTCAATGCAGCCACCTCAACGGTACTAGCAGGGCGTAATGAGACAACCCCAAGCGTATTTGGGCGGCTGGGAGATACACGCAGACCGTCCGCTTCAAGCTGGAAGGGCGAACCCGATGTCTTCAACTGGCTCCTGCCTTCCAACAAAACGAGATGATCGCGGTACACCACGCCGTGCGAGTTAATTGCCAGTGTGATCTCGGTCCCGTTGTCTAACCGCAGCGTCGCAGTGGCTTGGCCGGTTTCCACAGCTGTCCCCTCAAAAAGCGTTCCATTGCCCGATACCGTGTATCCGTCTACGAGGACATCTCCCCGCGCGCTGACGGTGCCGATCGAGCCTGTTCCGCCTGAAGCATATGCGTAGGAGAAGGAGACAAGAATCATTGCGAGCAGACTAATTTTTCCGGCCATATCCGCACTCTCTCTTCGGGGATATACACCCCGCTCAATTTATCCGTTCGTTATACGCCAGGAGTGAGGTGCTTTTCAAGCATTTAACGCATTTGCCTTCAATAAAGTACGTCAGGCACGTGTCATACAAGTGAGCGGCGAATGCATGCTGTCTCGTCTTTCATAACTCAGCATCGTCACTTGGCATGTGAATGCAGCGGCATCTCAAGGATTTTGCGCGACAGCCTAAGTGAGTCTTTCAGAGATCGAAATCTAGTGATACGCTGAAGGGCCGTGACCCGCATTCGAAGTCGGCTGTTCGCGATCGCGCTCCGAACGATCGTCGCCGGAGTTTGTGCGCTCGGGATCTGGTCTTCGTGGAAGCTCGCCCGGGCGGACTACCTTTTCCGACTGAATACAGCCGAGTCGGTGCGCGAAGCCATCCGCCTGGAGCCAGATGCGTGGAAATATTACATGCGTCTTGCGCCATTCGATGATGCGCATGCGCAGCAGCTCCTCGAAACGGCAATCAAGCTTGATCCCTACAATGCGCAAGCGGACATCGAACTGGGTTTACGCCTCGAATCTGCTGGGGATTACCGACAGGCAGAAAAGCTGCTGCTCGATGCGTTCTCAATCGACCATACCTTCCTTCCCCGCTGGAGTCTTGCCAACTTCTATCTTCGTCGCAACAACATGTCTGCATTCTGGGCGTGGGCCCGGAGTGCAGCAGAAATGCCATCGGACAATACAGGACCTCTCTTCGAACTATGCTGGCGAGTATCGCCCGACGCCAACGAGATTGCGCGAAGGATTCTGAACAACAATCCAGACGTTATCCGGCAGTATCTCGCGTTTCTTCTCGCCAAAGATCAACTGCCGGCTGCCGCCGAAATCGCCCATCGTCTCACGCAAGTCGGCGATCCGAAAACAGATGACCCTGAAATGTTCTCGGCTATCGATCGGTTGATCGCGGCCGAAAAGGGGGATGCTGCCAAATCACTCTGGAATGTCCTGATCGAGAAGCATTGGGTCGTCGCAGATACAGGCGCGCCGAACAATCCGAACTTCGCGCGGGACCCATTGCCTGTCAGCTTCGATTGGGCGCTTTCCTCATACTCTGGCCTGCATTCCTGGCCCGGACCGTCCGGTTTGGAAACGGAGTTTTCCGGAGGCCAGCCGGAAAACTGTACGATTGCCGAACAGGCAATCGATCTCCCGCCCGGCAATTACGAATTGGAATACTCCTACCGCACGAACGAGATTCCTCCTGAGACGGGGATTCGGTGGCAAATCTTCGCTGCAGGTTCGGAGTCAGCTCTGGCCGAATCACCCGATCTTTCGGGCGACGCGCTGAACCATGCAAAAGTCGCGTTTTCCGTCCGGCCCGAGGCATCACTCATTCATCTACGCCTTCAATATCAAAGGACGCTCGGTACCCCCCGGATATCCGGCACGCTCGTGATCCCCTCTGTTCAAATTCACGCTCGTCGATAGGCTTAACCATTCCCAACGCGATAGAGCCGAAATCCGACTATCCCGTTTCGCGAGCGCGATGGATTCCTTTTGTCGCTTGAATGGTCGAGAAGCATCAGGAGCCAATGAATTTTTCGGCGACGGCACCCAGGCAAACGCCATAAGGCCCACCGGGGTAAGAGGTGTCCTGCCACGCTTCGGATCGTCGAAATCTGGCCGTTCCGTTGCTAGGCGCCTGCCTGTTTCTCTGCGAGATTGCCAATGAGCGGCAATTTAGAACGCTTGCCGTTAAAAGCGTTGATCATCACAAACAGCCAGAGGATGAAGAACAGGAGAGCCACCGCCGGCCACAGAAACAGATTGATCAGACCGACGAAGGGCAGCCTGCCAATAATGTGGAGAACGATATCGACTGCAAGCATGGCAACCGCCAGAAAAATAGACTGCCACGAGTGGAAGCGCACGAAGGAATTCTTGTTGAAGGGTTCAATGATGAGGAAGATGATCGCCGGGATGATCGTGACATAGGCAAGTCCGCCCGCGGCGTTGTCAGAGAGGCCGGACTGGTTCGGTTCAGACATGGTAGGTCCTTTCAGGGTCGAGATCAGACTGCCGGATCGGGCGCTCCACGTGAAAGCCCTAGTGACCAAAGGCGGGAAGTTCCGGTCCCGGTTGAACAAAATGAACGTGAATCTCGAACCAGATAACGAATACGCCAATCCGCGTAATTGTCAAGCAGGATTTCAAGGTATCTCAATTCCCGGCGTCTATGTTCATTCGCTCTCAGATCAGTTGGCGTAAAGATGACAGACCTTCGCAGGGGATCTATCCGCACCTGTGCCACAAAAGTTGAAGCCCGCGATGTCCAGATTGGGATCGGATCATCGTTTCAGCAGACTGCCTGACTCATGCGGTCGAGTTCCATCCTCAGCGCTTGAATTCCAATACCTGACGAGAATGAGCGGGACGAGGAGCAACTGCTGGTCCCCGTCTGAGCCGGTCCGAGGTCCGCACCATGTAAAGGATGCCTAGCATCGCAAACATCCAGCCAGAAACCGCTGGACGCGGAAAAGGATAATCGACGCAGGCATGGAGCATCACTGCAATTAGCCCAAGACCCCACGGATGCCTGATTGCCGTGGGGACGGCAGCGGCAAAAGGAATAAGTACCAGGAGCAAGAATGGAACTCCGCCGTCAGCAGCAAATTCTGCCCAGTCGTTATGGGCATGGTTGGCGTAAAAGGGGAAGTCCTTAATCGCATGTTGCTGGTAGACCTCCGGAAAAGTTCCCAATCCATACCCGATCAGCGGCCGGTGCTTTGCCATATCAATGGCCGAAAGGACGAACTCCTGCCTTACCACATTCGGATCGATTTCTTGAAAGCGCTGCCAGATCCGCTGCCAACCCGCCACGAATGTAAAGATCACCGCCAGAACAGGCACCAGGACTAGGGTCGCTGAGGCTGAGCGGAAGAATGGGCCCGATTTTCGGCGTCTTTGTGAAATGAGCCCGATTGCCAGCATCGCCAGCAATTCAGCCGTGCATAGGACGGCGCCGGCACGCGAAGCAGCGCCGATCACCGAAGCATAGAGTGCGCCACCAATAAGGGCATATCCCCACGCGCGCCAGCCATCGCGCAACGCCCACCAAAGGGCAATCGGAAGGAATATTTCGATGAACTGCGCGTAGTTGTTGTGGGACGGAAATGTCGCATAGACATCCGGATATCCCGTTGGGAAGATCCACAGAACGCGCCCTTCCGAGGTGAAGAGCTGAGTGAGGCAAAGCACAGCCATCACTGCCGCAAAGCACAAAAACGCGAAGAGTATGATTTCACGGGCCGCGCTGGTGCGAGCGACCGTCTGGGCAAGGAAGAAAACCGCGGCCAAGGCCCCCCAACGCAAAACGGCTTCGCGAGTTTCGAAGGTCGAAGCTGTGGTGCGCGCGAGGATCTGAATCACGCCCCAGGCAGGAATGAAGTAAATGAGCCACGGTGCTACGCCGCCGGCCAGGTTCTCACTGTTCCGTCGGATGCCACAAAGCAGGTACGTTGCTGTGAGGGCATAAATACCAATTTGAAAGGTTTCGACAGGCCAGGATTCGTTGACGAAGACCGTAGAAGTGCTAAAGATGAGGAGGGGGATCAATGTCGCGCCAGTAGCGATCGAAGCCCAGCGGCCTATCGGTCCTGCATGGTCTCCATGCCCTGCGACTTTGAAATCATGTATGGCGGACATTCGCCCCATTCTACTTCAGTTTCTCGATCGCCATTTCAGGGGCGCGGGATTCCGATCAGCACGTTGGATCGATCAGCGCAGATCGGGATAGGTCCGGTATGCCACAACTGTCGCGGTGAGCGGGGTGCCTCTCACCTGCGAAGTCTTGAGCAGCACCTCAAAGTAGGGAAGCTGAGGAGAGTGCAGCATGTTTTTGAATGCGGAAAACTGGTCTTCGGATAGCAGAAAATCGCCGGCGGCTTCGGTCGCCTCTGATGAAGTCCCCTCAAGAAGCAGGACTTTACCATCGTGCCCGGAGTTGGGCAGGTAGGCCACCACGCAGTAGCCCGTGGCATCGGTCGCGGTGTAGCTCTGCGGCTCTCCGGCGGTCGGAACGCGATTCTCCACTATCGTTGTGCCGAATCCCTCGAACTTCGTGTCTTCGACAAAGTTCAGCCGGTTTTCGAATAGCTCCGACCAGGGATTAGAGATGCGGCCGCCAATCAGAATCACGTTGTTTTGTTTGACGAGAGCCGGCATGTACTGGCGGGCTGGGTACAAGTGAAACCTGCTGTTCAGCGGATCCAGCTCAAGGATGCGATGTGCCAGCTTGAATTCACTGGTGTTGCCAAGACTCTTGGAGGCCAGAAGCTCCTGAACGAACTTTATCTCCGGGCTGAGCGTTTTCGATTGAGGGGGATTGAGATAACTGCGGCCGAGATAGCCGTAAAACGTCGTCTGCTGCTTGTTGAGCTCTTCGATCAGAAGGAAAGAATCGTCGCTCAACACCACATCCGTATCCCGATTCGAGTCAAGAAACCCTGACCACAAGGCCAGAAGCGATGGCTCGTACCTCCACGGTGAAAGCGTGCGGTGAATCGTATCCAGCGATTGCGCCTCGCGTCTTTCGCGTACCCACAAATCAGTGCATGCTCCCGCCAAGGCCAGAATCAGCAAGCCTGCCGTAACAACTATCCACAACCTGGGGCGCCGTTGCACGGACAGTTTCGGTTCCGGCGTGGTCTCGAGTGAATCCGGCGCCTGAACGGGCACCGCGCTATCTTCTCTGCTTGCCGGGTATTCCCGCGGAGCGCCGTCTCCATTGGCAGGAAGATGCGGCACGGCAACAACCTTGAAGCGCGAGCTGAAGACCGGCCGGTAGCTGCCCAGGGCAACAGTGATGACCGTTTCTTCCTCTTTGCCTTCGGTAGAAAAATAGAGATCAAGCTTTTTGCGCAAGTGCGCCATCTGGACGCGAACAATATTGTCATCCAGCGGATTGAAATCGCTGCGGCGGCCCAGCACCCGGTGCGCAATCTCAGATTCGTGGATCGGCTCGTCCGGGTTGAGGATGGCCTGCCGGACAATGAACAGGAGCATGTCGCGGAGTTGCGTGGCGCGGTAGAGCGCAGAGCTGCGGGCGGCCCTCTCCGCTACCTTCCATCGGGAATCGCTCTCAACAAGCGAAGTGCCGACGCCAAGGCTCATCCGAGTTCTTCCTCTTGCTATTCACAAATCCACGTCCGAAAAGCTGCCGCGATTATGGCGGAACAACCGTTGAATTGACAAGCAAATTCTCTTAATCTTGCCTGTAAACTACTCCATCATAATAACTTTAACGTAAATAATTCGCTAAGGCGATTACCATAGCGTTAAATTGACTATCCAGCCCAAGGTGTACTCGGTAAGAGTAGTTGCGCCAATCAAAGATGGGCATCGGGTGCCCCTTCATCGGCTGCTTTGAGTCTGCCCGCAGCCACACTGCCTTCGATGATCGGCACAACGGCCGGCAAAATCTCCATCGCGGAGTGCCGCATAGGTCGTGAGATGTGTCTATAACGCAGAGCCACGGTTGCGGAAGAGTTTAGTCGCGAACCGATTTCCTCAGGAGGAACACAGATGAAGAATTTAGCCAGCAGTTCTATGACGCAGAATCGTAACCTGGGAATTCTGTCGGCGATCGTTTCGCTGCTCGCCGGGATGTTCCTATTGTTTCCAGCCCCAAAGGCTGGCTACAGCCAGGGCATCACCGGCTCGATGACCGGAACGGTCACTGATCCCAGCGGGGCCGTCGTCGGCGCAGCCACTGTCACAGTTCGCCAAGTGGAAACCAATGCCGTACGAGCGGCCGAGACCTCGGATGCCGGAACCTTCACCGTGACACAGTTGCCGCCGGGCCATTACACCGTGAAGGTTGAAAAGGCCGGCTTTAAGGCCTTTCAGCAGAGTGGAATCACTCTCACCATCGATCAGGTGGCGCAGATCAATGCGCAGTTGGCTGTGGGGTCGGCATCGCAGAGTGTCGAGGTGACGAGCACCGGCCCGATAATCCAGACCGAGGATTCATCGGTCGGCCAGGTCATCGACAGCCAATCGATCCAGAACACTCCGCTCAACGGCCGCCTGAGCGTGATGGGGTTGATCGCGCTTTCACCCGGAGTGCAGGGTGTCGGCGCGCAGGACCAACTCGCGGTGCGCGGCCTCACCTATGCTGTAGGCACCGGCAGCCGCAACGCCTACGGCGGTCTCGGCTCCACCCTGGACGGCGTGATTAACAAAGAAGTCACTCTGCAGCGCTCCGAGCCGGAGGTTCCGTCGCTCGATGCGCTTTCTCAGTTCAAGGTGCTCACGACGGGCGCCCCAGCGGAGTTTAATGAACCGTCACAGGTCATCGTGGTCACCGCGAGCGGATCCAACCAGTTTCACGGTGAATTGCTCGAGTACAACCGCTCAAAGGGGACCTCCGCCAAGACGTATTTTGGCGGCTCCCTGCCCCGGCCCGCATACGAGCGCAACGAATACGGCGGCAACTTCGCCGGCCCCATTCTCCTGCCTGGCTACAACGGCAAAGACCGCTCATTCTTCTTTGTTGCGTGGGAAGGATTCCGTCTGTCCCAGTCGGCCAGCGTGAATAGCCAGGAGCCGACCCTTCTGGAGCGCCAAGGCATCTTCACCGAGTTTTCTCAGCCGGTCATCGATCCATCAACCGGGACCGCTTTCACGGGCCAGCAAATTTCTGGCGGCCGCATCAACTCCGTCTCGTCGCAGTTACTGAACCTGCTGTATCCCAAGCCGACCACGTCCGGCACGGGCACAAATACATTCGAGCTGGTTCCCTACACCAGCCAGGCAAAGCGCTTCTCGCTCCGGGTCGATCACAAGATCAGCGATAAGGACCAGATCCGCGGCACCTTCATGGAAGCGCTCTACGGTCCGAATCCCGATGTGGGCACTTCGAGTCTTCAGGGCGGCTTTTCCGGCGACGGCGAACACAACACCAACACCATTCTCGGCTGGACTCACACGTTCTCGCCCACACTGCTTATCGACACGTACGCTTCCTATTTCCATCTGCCCATCTATCGCACGCCTCAGAACGTGAAGACCAAGTGGGAATCGATCATCCCCGAACTGAGCTCCCAGTTGATTGAAGGCGCCCCGCAAATTACCATCACCAATATCCAGTCGGTATCTGAAGCGGGATCGAAGGACCTTGAACAGGTGATGCAGGCCAACACGGCGGTCACCAAGGTGCTTGCGCGTCACACCATCAAGACGGGCTTCTCCTACGTGTTCGACAACCACTGGAACGACTCCGCGACTACCCCACAGCGCGGCCAATTCGTATTCAACGGACAATACACCCAAGGCACCCAGGCCAACTCCTCCGGCGCTCCATGGGCGTTCGCAGATTTCCTGCTCGGCCTGCCGGCTACCATGGCGCAGGGTACACCTGGCAACTTCATTACGCGCAACATCTCGAGCCAATATGCGGCTTATGTCCAGGACGACTGGAAAGCCACGCCCAAACTGACGATTAACATGGGTCTCCGCTACGACCTGCAATGGTTCGAGCCCGGCCCGTATGGCGAATTCTCGCTCTACGTGCCCTCGCTGTCAAAGGTTGTCGTTTTCGGTAGCTCGTATCCGGCTGGCGCAATTTCGTCCTACGTCAACTCGCTTTCCGCTTCGGGCTTGATGACGCTTTCGTCCACTGCAGGAATTTCCAGTAACCCATTCAGCTTCCTGGGCCGTCCCGATAAGAACTTCGCGCCGCGCTTTGGCTTCGCCTACCAGGTAATACCGAACACCGTTGTACGCGGCGCCTTCGGCATCTACTTCAACCTGCTGCCGCTTCCTACATGGGCGACATGTTTGGAACGTTGCCGTTTGAAGCTACGCAAACGTTCACCAACTCGAAGACCTATGCGTCTGCTTTCACGATGAACAATCCCTTTTCAGCGACGGAACCTTTAGCGCAAATCCGTCAGTAAACGCGGAACATGCTTTAGTCACCCCATACACCGAGGAGTATAACCTCGCAGTCGAGCATCAATTCCCAGGCGCACTCGATGTTCGAATCGGCTATGTGGGTCAGCACAACCTCAAGCAGAACAACGCCAGTGGATCGGGCACGACCGCACCAAATATCAACTTGGCTGACCCGCCGATCGTTGGTTCCACGGTGCAAAGCACCAACCTGCATCAGCCCTTCGCATCGATCCCGTTGAACGTCGATCCCATCTTCCACAGCACGATGAATTCGCTCCAGGTGGGCGTGCATAAGCAATACACGCGTGGCCTCGCCTTCGGCGCAGAGTATCAATGGACGCGCGTTCTCGGAACGGAAAATGTTGAAGATCCTTCCGGCCAGCGTCCGCAGGACTCCTATGGTCCCATCGCCGGCATCACCCCGCAGGTGCTTCAGGTCAGCTATTCCTACATGCTGCCGTTGGGCAAGGGCCATGCGCTCCTGGGCACCGCCGGCGAAGTGACCAATAAACTCATCGGCGGCTGGCAAATCTCCGGCATCATTGACGCACAAACGGGACAGCCGTTCTCCGTCTCCTACTCTGCCCCGGGTTCACCGGTAGGTTTGGTAAGTGGTCGAGCCAATCAGGTCGGCAACCCCTACCAGAGCGGCGCCATCTCCGCCAATTCAACCTGCACTCCGCCTGCCGGCAGCACAAAAACTCACACGCAATGGTTCAACCCATGCGCCTTCGTCGCGCCTCCCACCTACGTATCGAACGGCGTCACGTACGCCACCTACGGAACCTCGCAATACGACATGCTCCGCGGTCCGCGTTTCCAGGATTGGGACATGAGCCTGCAGAAAAACATTCCGTGGCACGATCACTATAACCTGCAATTGCGCGCCGACTCCTTCAATGTCTTTAACCACCCGAACTTCGGCACACCGAACGCAAATATCTCCAACTCGAACAAAGGCACAATCACTGGAATTTCCGGCACGCCAAGCTACGAACAGCGCACGCTCGAGTTTGCGGCCAAATTCAACTTCTAACTCTTCCTGCATTTGCAACACTACGGCCGGCCCGCGGCTGTTCTCGCATGAGAACAGCCCGGGCTGCGGGTTACTCTCAAAGTCCGGAGATTTGGAACGCGAACTGCAGGAAGGGATGCGATGAATCGTTCAATGCGCATGGGTCTGGCTGTCTTGTTTGCAATTGCTTTTGCCCTGTCGGCCCTCGCCGCGCCGCGGCACTCCAATGTCACCTCGCTTAGCAAGAACAGCCGCGAGCTCTTCACGACTGCCATGCAGTGGGGCGATCAATCCTACGACGTGCAGTCCAGGCTCTGCCGCATGCCTCCTTCGCCGCAATATGCTGAGGCGCATCTCCCTGTTCATCTCGCTGTCCGCGAATCGGCGTGGTACGCACTCGGTCTACTGCTTCGCGATGGATCAGGCGACCGAGAACGCGCCGCGCAGATCCTCGATGCGGTGCTCAAGGCTCAATATCGTGAGCCCGGGAAGCCCTGGGATGGAACCTTCCGCCGAACTCCGGCCGAGCCGGAACCGGGATCTGAAGCCGTGATCTGGCGCGCCTACGATCCGAATTGGCGCGAGTTTATCGGCACCACCTTCGCCGTCATCCTCAACGAATACTCTGACCGCGTTCCCAAAGAGCTCCAGGACCGCATGATCGAGGCCATCGACTACGCAGTTGCGGGTGAAATGAAGCAGGGACGCCTGCTCCCCTCTTACACCAACATCTCGCTCATGTACGGCTTCCTCTGGGATTTTGCCGCGGTGCGTGGCGGCAAACCGGAGTGGACCGCGCAGGCCGAGCAGTGGCAGACCACCACCTACAACCTTTACAAGCAGCACGGCGCTTTTTTCGAATACAACTCGCCCACCTATTCCGGCGTCGACATCTTCGGCCTCGCACTCTGGCGCGATTACGGTTTCACTCCCCTCATGCGCCAGCGCGGCGATGAGATGGAAGCAGGCCTGTGGCGCACTACAGCCGATCTCTATAACGCCAACCTGCGCAATATTTCTGGCCCCTATGACCGCGCCTATGGAATGGACATGCAAAGCTATGTGAGCGTGATGGGCCTGTGGCTGCGCACCGTTCTCGACGCGGATCATGCTCCGCTCACCGGTTTTGATAACCTGCCTGTCGATCACGTGCCCGACCTTTGGCTCGTGCCCCCGATCGTCGTGCTTGACACGCGCATTCCCGCAGACGCGATGGCAAAATTCGAGCATTTCCCCGGCCCTCATCAGGTCAATCGGCCGATCGCCGACCAGCGCGTCGCCACCGCTTGGATTGGCAAAACCGTTATCTATGGCGGAGAGATTACAGGTCACACGCGCGACGTGGACGCGCGCAGTCAGCTTCATCCAGTCACAGTTCAGTGGCAGGCGCCCAACGGCAAGATCGGGTGGATTCAGCTCACCCGATGCCCGCTGATCGATGCTTCGGCAAACAAATCGGGCATTACGATTACCGCGGCAGGAGACGTTAGCTTTCGCCTCAGCGCGCCGGGCGTCGCATCAAGCGCCGTAACCAGCGACCAATGGAAATTGCCAGGGCTCGCGGTCCAGGTGAAATCGGATGCGAAGAATTTCAAAGCCACACAGGACGGACCATTTGTGGACGTGGAGTACCAAGGCATGACACAAATGACGCTCACGATAGAGCGCCCCGGCGAATAAACGGGCGACTGATTCGGCGCTGGCCGGTGCGCGCTGCATGGCCTCGGTGTGCGGCGCCGAGTCCGGAATTCCCTTACGCTCGCCGAATCGTCAATGTCTATGCGAGTGTATCAGCCTTCAGAATCTGCTCGACAGACTGGATATCGACTAGTCCATTACAACCGTAAATTGCCGGAAGCACTCGTTCCGCAGGGTACGCTCGCCGGAGTTGAGCGATCCGATCCGTGCCGGAGCGGTACGCAGGAAGATACATGCGGCCCAGCAGTGGATGCCGTCCCCAGGCACCAGACAGCTTATCGGCACGCTCTTCCGTGACTAGGAAATCCCGGCGAAGCGTGACGGCCACCTCCGGCTGCTGTCTCCGTTCACCCCACGTCAGATAAGATGACTGGTTCTTGGCATCATCCTGCAACAGGGCCAGGAGCACTCCGATCTGTAAGTCTTCATCTGGCAATTGATCGACTTCGGTAACGTCATGCGCAATCAAGATTGCATTGTTGGCGAGTCCCTCAAATAGCGTGGCGGCGCGCGTGTTCATGGTGAGAACCGTGGCTTCGAAACCCACCTTTCCGCGGACGTACAAGTCCTGCAGGTAGGCAAAGGTGGTAACGTGCCCTGGAACAACTTCGTGGCTAACAAGCTGCTCAAACTCCGGATAAGAAATCTGCAGTGAAGCATTGATTTCATAGGAGGCTTCGTATTTCGGCGTGCCATCAGCGTTCCGTGCCCGCCCAATGTAGTTCATCGATCCGGAGAACCATGCATCCTTGATAGGGAGGAAGTCGATGTTTGCTCGTGGCACTCCCGCAAGTTCCTTGGGAAGGTACGGCAGCAGGTTTTTCGCGCTGAGCTTGTCAAAATGCGCAATCACAGCCGCACCCAATGCGCGCACCGATGCCATCGGAGTTACGCGGTCCCGGCGCCAGGCATCCACTGCCTCCAGGAGGCCACTTGAATCGGACGATGCGTACCCGGCACGGCCGAGCAATTCGGCCACACGCTCCCGCTTCTTCTCCGGCCTCGATGGTTCAGGCGGTTTTCCCGTCGACGCCTCGACCGTGCGGGCGTATGGCACCGGATCGCCCTTGCCGAGAACTTCCATGGCGAGGTCCCACATGGTGTCAAGACAATCAGCCAGCCCGGCCAGATAGGACTGGCGCAGCCCCTGCAGCTTTCCAGCTTCTTTGCGAAGTCCTGCGATAGCTTCCGGCAGGCTCACGTGGCGCAGATACTCTTCCACTGCAGCCCGATCGACATTCTTGGCGGCCGCTCCACCGGATTGCCGTACGCGCGCAGCCGCCGGATCTGTGTAAGCGGTAGGCAGCGGCTCATCGGAAAACCAGGAGTCCGCAATGAAGCGCCCCGTTCCCGAAGGACACATGACGTCGCCGCCCCAAAGTGTATCGATGCCAAGAATCGCTTCGGCGATATACATCTCAAGTTGATTCATGACTTCTTCTTTTCCATTTTCGAGGCGCCGAGCCAAACGTAGAGACCAAGACCAACAAAAAGCAACACGGAGACCAATTGCGAGGCCGAATCCCAGGAATAGAACGGCGTTTGGATAAGATCTTCGTGAAATCCCGGGAAGAGCCGTAGAGCCGCGCCAAATACGCCGCCCAGCGCACCTCCGGCCATCAAACCCGAAGCCAAAATGACACCGCGCTCGCGGATCCTGTGGCCGGGTTCGCCGCCCACCTTTTGCGAACGGCGGTTGACGAGATGAGACAGAAAGCCACCCGCCAGAATCGGAGTGGTTAGAGCCAGGGGAAGGTAAATGCCGAGCGCGAAGACAAGCGATGAAGTCCCGAGCATCTCCATGACCAGCGTGATCAGAGCTCCAATGCCGAAGAGAATATAGGTGACCGGCTGCCGGCTCATGAATCCTACAACCAGCGCCTTCATGATGGAGGCTTGCGGCGCGGCGAGAACGGGTCGCATGTCGCCGGCCGCAGCTTCGCCGAACTGAAACGTGTGGGCCAGCAGCACAATGGTGAGCCCTGCCGCGGCCGCCGCGGCAATCACTCCCAGAAATTTCACTTTCTCCTGAGCCGCTGGAGTGTTGCCCAGCCAATAGCCTGTTTTGAGATCGGTGATGAATTGCCCGGAGATGCAGAGGGCCGTGCACACCATGCCGGCAATCGCCATAACAAAAAACATGCCCGTGGTCCCCGAAAGGCCAAACTTCAACAGCACCACGGACGAGATGATCACTGTGAGCATGGTCATGCCCGATGCAGGATTGTTCGCAGTGGTAGCGATAGCATTTGCAGCCACTGAGGCGAAAAAGAAGGCAAAGAGCAGCGTCAGCGCCAAGCCCCAGGCAAGAATCGTCCACGAAACCTGAAGGTGGCCGAAAAAGAAAGCCACCGCAACGGCGCTAGCAACGATGCCCAGCAGAATGGAGAGCATCGGTATGTCGCGATCGGTGCGCTCGGATTGAACCGTCGTGCTTACATTGAAAGCACGCATCGCGATGCCGAAGGAGCCGGCAATCACCCGCAGCGACTTGACGACGCCCACGATCCCCGCCGTGGCGATGGCGCCAACTCCGATAAAGCGCACGTAATTGCCGTAGATTTGAGCCGCGGTCATTTGGGCAACGGGCGCGGTGCCGGGATAAACGGCCATGTTCATGTGGCTGCCGAGGAACCAGATCAGCGGGACGAGGACGAGGTTGGCCAGAACTCCGCCGGCGCAGAAGATGAGTCCAACGCGCAGGCCCATGACGTAGCCAAGCCCAAGAATGAACCCGATGGCGTCAAAGCTCACAACCATGCGGCCGCGGTCGGCGAGTGTGCGCAGGAGCGGAATGAACTGCAGGTTCAGATACTCCCGCCAAACGTGAAACGTGGTGACAAAGAAGTCGTAGAGCCCGGCAACAAGCGTCGCCTGCAGCAGCAGCTTGGCCTGCGAACCGCCTCGTTCGCCGGTGACCAGCACCTCGGTGATGGCTGTCGCTTCAGGAAAGGGAAACTTGCCGTGCATCTCGCGCACGAAGTAGCGCCGTAAGGGGATAACAAAAAGAACGCCGAGACAGCCGCCGGCCAGACAGATGAAGACGGTTTCCACCGGATGGGGATTAAGGTGAAGGATATAGAGCGCAGGCAGGGTGAAAACGGCGCCGGCAACAACGGCTGCTGACGCGCCGCCCATGCCGGTGATAATGACATTTTCCAGCAGGCTCGAGCGGCGTTTGTAAGCGCGGGACAGGCCGATGGCGAGAATGGAGATGGGGATGGCGGCCTCCATTCCCTGCCCCACTTTCAGCGTTGAGTACGCCGAAGCAATGGTAAATACGATGCAGAGAAACACGCCCCATAGGATGGCGCGCAGGGTAGTCTCCGGCGCTTGCATTCGAGCCTGAATGATCGGCGTGTAGGTCTCTCCGGGCTTAAGAGGCACGTAGGCGTTTTCTGGAAGAGACTTTACCTCTATTTCGTTCATCGATGGATCATACCCCTATCGGCGATGCCCCATCCGCCGGCTGTGCAAGCGCCATTGCTGGCACCGGCCCGGGCTGGCCTTTGGGTTCACTCACAATATGGATTGACTCATGGAATACACCACTGCCACACGGTCAAATCAAGTGCGTGAGTCACACTGGCTTGTGACAGCCCGCGTCAAGGGAAAACACTGTAATTCGGGCGCCGTATCTCTCAAGGTCAGCGCGGCCGCCGACCAACTGTCAACCCCTCATCCGTTCCAAGCCGTTTGATGAGTTGCTACGGATTCGGCTGAGGTACTTCACGGACCTGATCCGGCGTAAATCTCCGTGCAATTTGAAGACGTAACTCCAGACGGGAACCCCGGCGCACATGATAGACAAGCGCTGGACGAAAACAGGCAATGCAGGTCCCGCCGCTGCGTCGGACACTTGGATAGACGATCCCGTTCGGATCCGCGCCTGAGCAAGTCAGCAGCCAACTGCTGTGAGTCTTGATAGCACTGCGGAATTGGGCCGGATTTGAGGTACTTTTGAGTCGCGCGCGATTACCCCGCAGATCGTGAAAATCAGCAGCGAAGTCTGCAAGGTAATCGTCGTAGATTGATACCTCTTCTGATTCCAGTCAACCTCCTCGAGCTGTTCAGCTTTTGAAAGCGACCTCAGCGATGGATGTTTCCCGTTCAAGACCTGCATACCATGCCCCACGTCGGCTGTTGTTGAACCTGCTTCCATTAGGTGCGGCGTGAGTGAATGCTGCATTCACGATTTCGCTGTAAGCGACGCCGTAAAGGAGTTCATGAACGCTGATTTCCGGTAGCAGCCCCTCTTCCCCGAGCAGTCTGGCGTTTGTTGCCCCGTCCAGCTCAATGAGTTCCTGGACTTCTCTCGGGTCGCTGAGTTGGCCGAGCACCGTCCCTTCAGGGCTGTACCTCGATGGAATGAGACGATGAGTATTTGGGAATGAGCACTCTGGAACGGGGGGAATCACTGGCCGCCACGACGGGCGTCAAGCATCTGCCGCACCTCAACCATGCCCGGCTGTCCGAGCCGAAGTATGTAAGCCAGGGGCGTGGAACCACGAAACATCGGGTTGCTATTGGGAAGTGTCATCCATGCGTCGGCGAGCCGCTCACTGTAGAGGATGTTGAGGGCTTTGAATATCCCAATGAGTAGCGAAATCCGTGTCAAAGTATCCTGATCGAGAGCTCGCCTGCCTGGCCCCTTCTTCAGACCGTAAAAAGACCCGGAAGATACCCCGCCGAGAAGGTCGCGCGCTTCGTTATCTTTGATTCCCCACCGATCCATGATCCGGAGAAAGGCCTTCATCCCGGTCGGGCTGAGCCGTTTCCGAGTGGCATGGTCGGCCAGATTCGCAGCCACATCGAACCGGTAACCGGCGATCAGTGGGACACTCGCAGTGGCAGCCATACGCCCTCCAATATTAAAAGTATATCACTCCATATTTGGAAATACGAGAAAAACCAGAGAGTTCCCCCTCAATCAGGCCGTCTTCCAACGTACATCTTATGGAATGGCCGGACCAGCGTACTTCTCCTCAGGATGACCCCGTCGGTTGTTTCACAAGGCACACCTTATGCTTTCTCCCTGCGAATTCGCTCGCTGCGGCCACGATGCCCGCCGCCCACTCGGGCGTTGCCGTGGCATGCAGATGCGTATAGCCTGCCATCACATTCAGCATAACGAGGCAATCGCGGCCCGGTAAGCACCCTGTTCCGCGAACGACTGCACATGATGACGATAAGGCGCCGGGATCGCTCACGACTCGCGAATAATGAAACTCGTGCCCGCGCAAAATCGTGCCTTGATGGAAAAATGGATTCGGCGTATCGACGAGCAATTCGCTGTAGCCATGGCCCTGTGGCTTCGCGAAAGCTTCAACATCGACGGGTAATACATTCGCCATGGGATAGCGGATTCCCTCCCAATACAAGCTCCGCGCCAGCAACATCAATCCGCCACACTCGGCGTAAACTGGAAGCCCGTCCCCGCATGCTTGCCGCAGCCATGCCAGAAAACTTGTGTTCGCCGAAAGAGCCCGCGCGTGCGTCTCCGGAAAGCCGCCTCCAATATAAAGCGCATGAAGGTCAGCGGAAAGCGCGGTTGCTTTGAGCGCCGAAATCTGAACGAGTTCCGCCCCCGCATTTTCCAGGCTCTCCAGATTCTCCGGGTAATAAAAGCTGAATGCCGCGTCCCGCAGGTACCCAATCCTCGGACCCCGCGCATCGGGCAATGTCCTACGCTCCTCCACAGACGCTTCGAGGGGCGGAGCTCCGCGAGCAATCGAGAGCAGCTTGTCAAGATCCAGCGAGCCCTCCATCCACGCGAGCAGTCTTTCGCCCACGCGCTCCATCTCATCGTGTTCTTCGGGAGGAACCAGTCCCAGATGCCGCTCGGGAAGTGGATTTTGCGCCAGGTGGGGAAGCGCGCCGATCACCCGAACGGGACAAGCTGATTCGATCGCCTCGCGCAAGATTCGCTCGTGCCTTTCGCCATTCACGTTGTTCAGCACGATGCCTTGAATCGAGACTTGCGGATCGAGCTTCTGGCATCCAAGCACGAGCGCCGCTGCGGTGCGCGTCATCTTTGTCGCGTCCAGAACCAGCACCACTGGCGCCTCGAGCGTTTTAGCGAGTGCCGCACTCGAATACGTGCCTGCAGCGTCGACGCCGTCGAAGAGACCCCGGTTTCCCTCGATCAGATTGATGCCGTCAAAGACGGCGTGCCTCTGAAACGCTGCCCGTGCTGGGCCTGCTCCCATCAGAAATGCGTCGAGATTGCGGGCCGGATGGGCCGAGGCCCACGCTAGCCACGCAGGGTCGATATAGTCAGGTCCCTTTTTGAATGCGCGCACGTCCACGCCGGCGCGGCGGAGCAGCAGCAAAAGTCCCATCGTTACGATGGTCTTGCCCGATCCACCGGACAGACCCGCAATGAGCAGGCGCGGTATGGTACGCATCGCATTCACAATCGCAAACGGCCGCTGTGCGGCAGCCTATTCCGATCCTTCCTTCGGAGGAAGCTGAATGTACGAGCCTCCCAGGTAGCTGTAAATGCACCGCCCGGAGTCGATGAGAATCCGGATGGCCTTCTTGCAGTCGTCCTTGCTGCAAGACGCTTCGCCATGTCTTGCAATCATCTCTTTCGTCAAATCGCCTGCCTTCAGATTCTTCTTCCCCGCGCATTCAGCCACCAGTTGATACATCTCTTCCGCCAATGTCTCAATGGGACCCGCCACTGCTTCTGTCATGCCTCTACCTCGTTCTGCGTTGGATACGTTTCAATGAGCTGGCGCAGCCTTTCACGAAGCCGCACCACCTCGCCAACCACGAATGTTGCGGGCGCTTCAATCCCTGCTCGCCGTACTTCCGCCGCGATACTTTCCAGCGTGCCGGTCACGACGCGTTCGCCATCGCAATAGGCCATCTGGATCATGGCCGCAGGTGTATCCGGCGCCCGGCCCGCGATCATCAGCTTGCTCGCGATGGTTTCGATATTGTGCACGCCCATTAGAAAAACTGCTGTTCCGATCCTCGCTACGGCCTCCCAGTCAACGCGATCCTCGTGACCGTCGCAGCTATGTCCTGTCACAATCACGACGGAAGAAGAAGCATCGCGATGCGTCACGGCGATGCCGGCGCTGAGCGGAGCCGAAAGGCAGGACGAGACTCCTGGCACGACTTCGAACGGGACTCCGTGTTCCGCTAGATATTCCACCTCTTCGCCGCCGCGGCCAAATAGAAACGGATCGCCTCCTTTAAGGCGAATCACCGTCTTCCCTTCTATTGCCTTTTCTACCAACAGAGCATGAATCTCGTCCTGGCGCATGTGGTGGCCCTGCGGCTTACCCATGTAAATCTTCTCTGCCCCAGGTTTCGCGAGCGCGAGCACTCCCGGATGGATGAGGCGGTCATAGACGAGCACGTCGGCGACGCGAATCCGCTCCACAGCGCGAAGCGTAAGGAGGCCCGGATCACCTGGCCCCGCGCCAACCAGCACAACCTTCCCGCGCCGCGCCGTTTGCTCACCCGCAGTTGTCGCTCCGCCAGCTTCGGTCGATTTGTTTCCGATCGCCATCCGCGATTCTCCACACCACTTCGAGGTCCGCTATCCTTCAGCTTCTCTCCGCACGGCCAGCGCAATCTTGTAAAACACCGTGATAAGAGCAGCTCCGACAGCCCAGATTCCCGCAACAATGCTCCACTCGGGCAACGTGGGCGCGTAGTGCGCGACCGAGCCGAGCGGCGATGGCTCAAAACCACCAACGATCAAGCCCAGGCCTTTCTCCAGCCACAGCGAGCCAAACACAAGCACACATCCCAGCGGCAGCATCCTGCTGTGCCACGCAGGCGTCATCAGAATGGTAAGCGCGCCAATTGCAAACAGAGCCGAAAGCCACATCCATGGCGCTAAGTTGTGATCCCCTCCGGGCAAATAGAGGTAATCAAAGTGCTCCACGTGTTCTGGAATCCCGGCGTATAACACCGTGAAAATCTCAACCAGCACGAAAAACACGTTGATAGCCATGGCATAGGTCATGATCACGGCAAGCTTCCGAACCGCTTGCTCTCCTGTATCGTAGCCAGCGAACCTGCGCAGCGCGAGGCATAGCAGAATCAGCAACGCCGGGCCAGCCGCGAATGCACTCGCCAAAAAACGCGGCGCCAGAATTGCCGTGAGCCAGAATGAGCGCCCGGCCAGCCCGCTATAAAGAAACGCCGTCACCGTGTGAATGCTGATCGCCCACGGAATCGAAATCAGCGCCAGCGTCCTCATCCATCGCGGCGCGTGCGCTCTCTTCGCGCTCGGCGCGAAGCGTCACAAACGCGACAATTGCGTTCAGCAACAGGTAGCCACTCAAAGAAATCGTGTCCCAAAACATTAGCGAACGCGGCGAGGGATACAGAATGATATTGAACACGCGTGCCGGCTGGCCAAGGTCGACCAAAATGAACAGAATACACATCACAACCGCGGCGATCGCGAGAAACTCGCCGAGAATCGCAATGCGGCCAAAGTGTTTGTCGTCGTGCAGATAATAAGGCAGCACTACCATCACCGCCGATGCGGCGACGCCCACGAAGAAAGTGAATTGCGCGATGTAGAGCCCCCAACTCACATCGTGGCTCAAGCCTGTGATCGCCAGACCTTGGTCCAGTTGCCGCAGGTAAAAGCAGAGGCCAGCAGCGACCACGCACGCGAGACAAATCATCCACGTCCAGTAGCGGCGGCTTCCTTTCAGCGCTTTTTCCAGCATGAACATAGCGTTAGACCAAGTAATAGACTGACGGACCAGTTCCTAGTTCGGGCTCACGCTGCACCGCAAAGCGCGCACGCAGCAGTTGGCGCGGCTCCGAGTTCGCGTCCGCCAGATTGCCAAAGGTAAAGACACCCTCCGGGCATGCATCAACGCAGGCGGGCCTTTGCCCGCGCGCCAACCGCTCCTCACAAAAATTGCACTTCTCCACCACGCCTTTTGTCCGCGTGGGGAAATCAGGATTGACGCTTGCGATGAAGGGCCGCGGGTCCTGCCAGTTGAAGCTGCGCGAGCCATAAGGGCAGGCGGCAATGCAATAACGGCAGCCGATGCAGCGATGCCAGTCCATCATCACCACACCGTCGGCGCGTTTCCAGGTAGCTTGCGTGGGGCACACACGCGTGCACGGCGGATCGGCGCAGTGATTGCACATCAGAGGAACCTTCACTGCTGCCAGATTCTCTTGCGAATAGCCGCCTCGCGCCGCTGGAAAGACCGTACCGAACGGCTCCGTCCAGATCCACTTCACCTCGTGTGCGCGGTCCGAAATTTGTGGAATATTATGCGCCGCATTGCAAGCATGTACGCACACGCTGCAGCCGTCTTTCTCCCGGCATTTCTTCAGGTCGATCACCATCCCCCAGCGCACCGGCTGCGTGGCGCCAACACCTACCGCTCCGCTTCCCTGCCCAACGGCGCGTACCGCATGCTTCGCGCCGGCCGCAATCAGTGACAAGCCTGTCAACCGCAAAAAGTCCTTCCGCGTAATATTCATGGCAAGCTCCTCGCGGATGTGGCCTTCGGATCGTTGTGGCAGTTCCAACAATACGGCCCGGAAACGCCGGAGTATTCGTGGCAGCGGTCGCAGAATCTGGCCTTGTTATGGCAGCCCAGGCAGGTGCGCGTAATGCTCTTTTCGTAAACCTTGCCGTTGTAAGCGACATACCATCGGCCGCCGCGACGAACCACATCCTCACGCCAGTCAAGCAGCAGTTGCATATGCGCTGCGCGCATCGTCCCCGCCGGAGCAACACATTCCTTCTGATTCACGGGGAGCACGAGATCGGGTTTCTTCGGCGCCATCCTCGTGTTCGCGCGCGCATACCAGAACGGCGTCGTCACCGCCGCAACAAATACAGCCAGACCCGCAAAGATCCACACACGATCACGCATGGCTTGCCTCGCTTGCGACGCTCACAGTCTGCACTTCAGGTGCAAAAGGCTCACCCCGCAGGTCGGCAACGCGTTCTTTCTCGCCAGTCATTACCAGCGCGTTGCCCACCAGCTCGTGTACGCCGGCAACCTCCACTCCCGGCACCCAATACTCCAAAAGCGTAGGCAGTGTCGCCTTGTCGATGGCGCAGATGCACGTAAGCAGATTCACGCCGTGCTTTTCCTTCACATACTTCACGGCATTTGCGCGCGGATAGCCGCCACGCAGACGCATCTCGAGGTTTTCATCGGTGCCGAGTCCCGCGCCGCTGCCGCAGCAGAACGTCTGTTCGCGGATCGTGTTCTCTGGCATCTCGTGAAAATTGCTGCAAACGCTTTTGAGTATGTACCGTGGCTCTTCCAAAAGCCCCATTGCCCGCGCTGGGTTACAGGAGTCGTGATAGGTCGGGATCCAATGGTCGTTGCGACGCGGATCGAGCTTCAGCTTGCCATGATGAATCAGGTCGGCAGTAAATTCGCAAATGTGCACCATTTTCGTCGAGCGCGCATTCTCAAACACGGTTCCCGTCACCGGCGACGCGGGAACCTCAAGGAAGTCTGCAGGCCCGTTCATCGTATCCATATACTGATGGAGCACACGCCACATGTGGCCGCACTCCCCGCCGAGAATCCACTTCACGCCCAGCCGCCGCGCCTCATCGTAGATCTTCGCGTTCAGGCGTTTCATCAGCTCGTGCGAAGAGAAAAGCCCAAAGTTGCCGCCTTCTGATGCATAAGCGCTCACTGTGTAATCAAGCCCGATCTCGCGAAACAGCATCAGGTAGCCGAGCAAGGTGAAGTAATGCGGCGTGCCAAAGTAGTCGGCCGACGGCATCACAAACAGCACTTCAGCGCCTTTTCGATTGATCGGGACCTTGATATCGAGCCCAGTAATTTCCGAGGCCTCTTCGGCGGCAAAATCAATACTGTCCTTGAACCCATGCGGCTGGATTCCGAGATGATTGCCTGTCCTGAAGCAATTCGCCGCCGGCTCAAGCACCCAGTTCGTGTTGCAACCGATCAAATTCAGCAGCTCGCGGCCCATCATCGTGATTTCTGCCGTGTCGATGCCATAAGGGCAGAAGACGGAACAGCGGCGACACTCGGTGCACTGGTAGAAGTAGTAGAACCACTCCTTGATCACGTCCTCGGTTAATTCGCGGCCACCCGCGAGCCTGCCAAACATGCGCCCCGCTAACGTAAAGTAGCGACGATAGACCGACCGCATCAGCTCTGCGCGCAACACCGGCATATTCTTTGGATCCGCCGAGCCAAGATAGAAATGGCATTTGTCCGCGCACGCGCCGCATCGCACGCAGATGTCCATGAAGAGTCGGAACGACCGATATTTCCCGAGTCGCTCCTTCATTCCGTCCAAAATGATTCGCTTCCAATCAGGCGGCAGCTTCCAATCGCTATCGAGCGGCTGCCAGGCACGCGGATTCGGTAGGCCAAGATATGTCAGATTCTTCGGCGCGGCGCTATAGCAAATCGAGCCTTTGCGGATCTCGACTCGCGGATCGCGCCAATCGCCGCCGGGCGGCTTTGCCTCAATATGTACGAGCTTTTCCGGCATCCTCAACCCCATCCTCAATCTCGAGCGGAATTCCAGCTGCCTGTATCTTTTCGCGGAACTCACCTTCCCATTCCGCATAAGTGTGCGTCTTAACCGGGTGATTCCAGGGATTGATATGCCGTCGGCTTCGGCTGTCATTCGCGAGGTTCCGCGTTGGGCTCAGAAACACTCCACCCATGTGCATCAATTTGCTGAATGGAAAATACACAGCCAGGGCGCAAACCAGCAGCAGATGTGCAAAAAAGAGCGCACTGGGTGTCTCTGGTAGCGTCGGCCGCAGCGCCGCCAGGCTCAAAGCAAACTGCTTCACGCTCAGAATGTCCACCCGTGTGAAATAGCGCATCAGCACTCCGGTAATTCCAATGCCTAGAAGAAGCAAAAGCGCAAAGTAATCTGAGAAGAGCGAAATGAACCGCACAGCGGGGTCACGGAACCGCCTGGCAAGCAGGTAACTGAGCGCCGCGATCAGGATGACGTCAGAAAAATAAATCTGCGGTGCGCCGACCTGAAAAAAGCCGTCAAGCCTCTCCAAGACGTTGACGAATGCTGGCACAGGCTCGAGAAACAGTCGTAAATGCCGAAGCAGGATCAGCAGCAGCGCCCAATGGAACATTAGAGCGCCCAGCCACAGGGCCCCGGTTTCGCTAAGGATCAGTCGCCCATCTCCCAGGCGCGCACGGTTGTTCCGGAAGAGCGAGCGAAAAAGCAAAACTTCGGCTGCCATCCGGGCTACCACCCCCCATTTTGTAGATGGATTATCGATCTTCGCCGGCCGAATCCACTGCAGCGATCTCTGTTGACCGCACGTCACAGGGATATGGAAAGGAACCGGCGACCAGGCCCAGCGCGCAACCCGCCAGCAAAACCCTGCGAGGAAAAGCACGAAGGCTGCGTACGGAATTACCTCAGTCAGAACAATGCGCCCCGCCTCGATCCGGCCTCCTGCAAAACCAACCAGCACCAACGCCAAGACGGCGAGCAGCGCATACAGACCATTCATCGCCGCGCTTTTCACATGGCCTCGCACTGTGCCCGGAACCGCAGTTCTTTCTCGCGCAGCCTGGCAATCTGCTCGCGGCAGGCCGTGTATCTTTCGAAGGCCATGCGTGTCAGTTGGTCGATTCGGCTATCAAGAGACGGCGCAACCGAGCCTGCCACTTCGGCAATCACCGTGCGCAAATCCACCATGAACCGCAGTGCATCGGAAGGCGTGAAATCCTGCACTGCCCGTAATCTGACCAGCGAGTCAATTGCAGGGCCGATGGCATCCATGTCCATCGTTCCCAACACTTCTCGCGCCAGCGTGCTCAAGTTTTCCTTCAGGGCGTAGCCGGCGGGATTGCGAAACGGATTCGTTACCGCGATTAGCGATGAACGCGCCGCAGCCGGATAGGAATCGATGGTCCGCTCGATCCACCTCTCCGCAACCGCTGCCGCAATCGCCGCGCTCTCGCTCATCGCAACCTACACGCAGCCTGTTGGTTTAGGCAGGCCCGCCAGCTTACAGGCGCCCTTCGCCGGGCCGGATGGAAACAGTTGATAAATTTCCCCCAGCTTGTATCCCGTCTCCTTGCAAACCTTGCGCACCATCGGCGCAATGCCAAACTGCAAATAGTAATTCCGTATATAGCGGATTACCTTCCAATGCCCCTCGGTCAGCTCATTGATCGACTCGGATTTGGCAAAGTCCGTGGCTACGTCTTCGCTCCAGCGATCAGGCTCTTGCAGAAAGCCGTCCTCGTCGACATCGTATTTCTTCCCGTCTACTTCAAACGTCGGCACATCTCACCTCGCAGTCAGTTCATTTCGATATATCCGCACGGACACGATTCCACGCACTTTCCGCATCCATTGCAGAGATCAACCTTGATCTTGTAGTGCTCGCCTTTAGGCAGCTTCACGAAACAGTTCTTGCTGCAATACATCCAGCAGGTCTCGCAGTCCATGCACATGCCGCAAGACATGCAACGCGCGGCCTCGGCAAGCGCCTCGGCCTCCGTCATTGGCAGCGCCGCCATCAGAGCGCTGCGCTGCCTGGATACCAGTCGAGCTTCAGCTTGTCACTTCGTATTGACCGCAGGTCGAAGTCGTCCCCGCTCCGCACGCGGCCTTCAAGAAAGTCGCGCAATCGCCTCGGCCACGGCGCGCCCCTGCGCTATGGCTACACTCACCGTATTCAGCACCCGCGGAACAGTCTCCGTCGTCTCCTCGCATGGAATCTCCAGCGGTTCCGCAGACAGCTCGCCAATGATCGTAGCTTCACCGTTCGCCCCGGCGCGCAACTCAAGCTGAGCCGTCTTCTTGCAAACCCATCGGCAAAAAACACAACGCGATATTCCCGGCGCAATTCATCCAGAGAAACGTCGCGGCCCACCACGCATCCGGCCCGCAGCTCAATTCCAAGACTAAGAATGTTTCCAATCTCCGCGTCGAGCATATCACGCGGAATCACCGCGCGCGGAATGCGGTAACGCATCATGCCGCCCGGCCGACGGCGCAGCATCAATCACCGTTACAGCGTAGCCCTTGCGTGCAAGATGATACGCTGCGGTCAGCCCCGCAGGCCCCCCTCCGACAACAGCGATTCGCGGAGCATCAGCTTTCGGCGAAGACTTCGATTCAACCCGCAGCCCCTGAGCAATCGCAAAATCGCCGACGAACTGCTCCAGCTTGTTCACCGCAACCGGCCCGTCCTTGGCTTTGCGGTTGCAGTTCAGCTCGCATGGATGCTGGCAAACGCGTCCGCAAATTGCCGGGAACGGATTGTGTTCCAGAATCGTCCGCCAGGCGAGTTCCAAGCCTTGTGCCGGCGTGCGCCCGTACGCCTGATGTTGAGCCAACGCGACGAGCCAGCCGCGCACATCGGTTCCGCTGGGGCAGCTGGGGATGCAGGGCGCGGTCTTCGCCACGTAGGCAGGGCGGCGCGAGCTCACGTCCGCGCCACTCGCTCCCGCGCTGCGAATCACCGGCTTTTTACTTCCTTGAACAGCCCCATCGGCAGCCTCTACTCGCGACTTCCATCACCAATTCAATGCCTCACGTGGGCCGACCGCGCCAACGTCATGCTTGCGTGTTTGAAATCGTCAATGTGATACCGCGTGAACTCGAAGCCAGTCAGCTCAAAGAACCGCGGCCAGCCGATGCGATCGATCCACTCGCCCACGCGCTCATACTTGCGGGCCTCGCCGCGATACACATCCACAATCTTCACAACGGCCTCCACCACTTCAGGCCAGCGTGGCGGAGTGTTGGGCAGAAACGGAATCGCCAGCCGCGAGAATCGTGGCGCGCTGCGCGCATTGCTTACTTTGCCGCCCACCCATATCGAGAGCCCGTCATTCTCCGCATCGGCCATGCGCATGGCAGGGCAAACGCTGAAGCAGTTACCGCAATACATGCACTGCTCTTCAATCACTTCCACGCGATTGCTTTCCTCCCACGCCCGGCACTGGCCGGATGGCCCCCGTGGGGCACGAAGCAATCAGCGTCGGTACCTCGCAGACCCGCGCGAGCGTCTCGCTCTGCACCTTTGGTGGCCGGCGATGAACGCCGAGAATGGCAATATCGGAGCAATGCACAGCACCGCACATGTTCAGGCAGCAAGCCACCGCGATGCGCAGCTTGGCGGGCAGATCTTCATGCGTAAAGCGATCAATCACCGCGTCCATCACGCTCTTCACCAGACCAGAAGCGTCCGTGGCCGCGGCATGGCAATGCACCCAGCCCTGCGTGTGCACAATGTTGCTGATCGAATTCTTGGTGCCGCCGATGGGAATTCCCAGCCCCGCAAGCTCCTGTTTCAACGGCTCAATCTGCGCCGGGTCTTCCAAAAGAAACTCAACATTGTTGCGGCTGGTGAAACGCAAATAGCCGCCGCAATACTTGTCCGCCAAATCCGCATACTTGCGCAGCGTTTGAATGCTCAGCAGCCGCGGCGTGGCCGCACGAACCGTGTACAGCCGGTCACCCGATTCGGCAACATGGCACAAAACGCCCGGCCCCAGGTTTTCGTGATACTTCCACGCACCATAATTCTTTCGAATCACCGGCGGCAGATATTTGTCATACGCCGGAGGACCAATGTCGGTAATCCGTGGCTGCAGCGGAGTGGTCGTCATGCCTCGTCCTCCTTCGTCGGCTGGTAGTAGATGTAGGGGTTGTCGCGCGGCGCGTTCACCATTTCCGGCACAGGATCGAGCCCGACGCCATCGAGAAACGCGGCCAGCCCCACTCGCTGGATCAATTCGCCGATGCGCTCGCGGTTGGTTCCGTACTCATCCCAGAAATCCCATATGCGCTGGATCAGCTCTTTCAACGTCTCCAGCAGATCATCTGCCGCAACAAAAGGAATCAGGACCGATGAGAGCAGCGCGCCCTGCAGAATCGGCGCCTTCGCGCCAACCAGAATCACCGCGCCCTTCTCCGTCCCCGGCCGCAGCGCCTTGGGCATCGCGTTGATGCAGTGCATGCAGCGCACGCAATCGCGATTGTTGATGTTCAATTGCTTGCCGTCCCAGTCCATGCACTTGCCGGGGCAGTTAGCACAAACATCCTTCTGGACATCGACCCCGGCCTCAGCGTATTTCACGACTTCGGCCTGATCGATTCGAATCTCGTCCTTCCATGTGCCGATCACTGAAAGATCGGCGCGCGCAATCGCGGCCACGCAGTCGTTCGGGCACGCGGAGCATTTGATTTTGAACTTGTAGGGAAACGCCGGCCGGTGAATCTCGTCCTGGTACGCCATGGTCAGGTCGTAGCACAGCTTCATCGCGTCAAAGCAGGCCCATTCGCATCGCGCCATGCCCACGCAGCATGAAGGCGTACGCACCGCCGAGCCCGATCCGCCCAAGTCGAATCCCGCATGAGTCAGCTCCTGGAACGTCGCCTCAAGATGATCCGTCGTCGTCCCTAGCAAAATCATGTCGCCCGTCGAGCCGTGCATATTCGTGAGCCCCGAGCCATGCCGCTCCCAAATGTCGCATACCGTGCGCAACGCTTCGCTCGAGTAGAACCACGCCGCCGGATGGTTCACACGCAGCGTGTGAAAGTGAGCGACTTTAGGAAACTTCTCTCCCACGTCGCTGTAGCGCCCGATGACGCCGCCGCCATAACCCAGCACGCCCACCAGACCACCGTGCTTCCAGTGGCTCACCTTGTCTTCGTAAGAGAGTTCCAGTTGACCAAGCAAATCGCCGGCGCTCCCGCTCGCGCCCGATGCGGACTTGATCTCCGTCACGAAACTCGGCCACGGGCCTTCTTCCAGTTCGTCCAGCAGCGGAGTCTTCCGCCCGCCGTCCTCTACTCCCTTGGCGTCATCAGCATCTCCCATGGCCGTGCTCCTTTCGCCACAAATCACCGGTTTCTAATTCACTCGTCAGGCTCGATGACCTCGTTTTGCTCAATCACCAATGCGAACCTGAGATCGCCGAGCGGACTTAGGTACATGTCCAGATCATCCGCACAGCTCCCCAGTCGCGGATAAAATCAATCACCATAGATTGAACGCGTCGAACGTATGCACTCGCCGTGACGGGTATCACAACCAGCGCCCGTCCAGTGTGGGAATTTGAATTCTGTTGCGCAAAACTGAAATGAAGCCCTCTGCCGTCACCCCCGACCACTCCTTCTTCCCGATGCTGGTGAGCCTCGCAGGAAAAAAGTGTCTCGTCGTCGGCGCCGGCCAAGTCGCCGCCGCAAAGATTCAGGGTTTGTTATTCAGCGGAGCAGACGTGACAGTCGTAAGCCCTCGCGCCGTGCCGGCAATTCAGCACCAGGCACGCGCCGGCGCGCTCATCTGGCGCCGCCGCAATTTTGCCGCGAAAGATCTGGACGGCGCATTTCTGGCCGTGGCCGCCACCAATTCGACCAAAACCAACGCCGCCGTCTTCCATGCCTGCGCCTCCCGCAGCGTTTTGTGCAACTCCGTTGACGATCCCGAGCACTGCAACTTCATCTATCCCGCCGTCGCGCGCCGCGGCCCGCTCCAAATCGCCATCTCAACCGGCGGCCGCAGCCCCGCCCTCGCGGCGCGCCTACGCCGCGAACTGGAACAGCAATTCGGTCCCGAGTGGGGCGCCTGGGTTGAAGACCTAGGCGAACGCCGCGACGACATACTCCGCCGCCGAATTCCCGCAACCACGCGCCGCAGCCTTCTGCAGCAACTCGCCTCGCCTCAGGCCTTCCGAGCCTTCCTGCGCGAACACAACAAACCGCCATTGCGAAAGAGATCTCCGCGTTCCGCCCGATCTAACGCCACTCCCACTCAATAAATCCGGGCTTCACATCGGCCATGGCGTTCACCACCAGTTCCACCAGCCCGCCATACATCAGCCGGTTCTTCTCCCACAGGTCGTAATACGCAATCATGTCGCGAAACTGCCCCTTGCAATTGCTGCAAGGCGCACAAAGATATTTCGGCGTCTCCGGTCCGATGCAATCACCAAACGCGTTCAACACCTGCTCCAGCTTCTTCCGACCCGAAACATGAAAGCGCCAGTCAGGGAAATTGTTGCCGCTCATGATCGCAAATCCGCTTCCCCCGCCGCAGCAGTAGTTGTTCACGCCATGCGGCTCCATCTCGCGGAACTGCAGGCAAAGCGTCCGCAGAATCTCCCGCTGTGGCTCAACCACGCCCATCAGCCGGACCATGTTGCAGGGATCGTGCAATGTCACCGGAAAATCGTTCCGCGCCGGATCGAATTTGATCTTTCCGCTCAACACAATGTCTCGCAACAGCGGCAGATAGCTTTCCCGCGGAACGTTCATTTCCCCGGTCAAAAGCCGGTCGGCGATCACGCATAGCGCCTTGTGGGCGTGCCCGCATTCGCCCACGACAATGCGCTTGACCCCAAGCTTCTTCGCCGCCTCCGCATGTTTCAACGCCACCCGCGCAAACTGCGCATCGTCGTACCACAGCCCGTAATTGATCGCGTCGTAGGCCGCCAGCTCCGATGACATCGTCCAGCTCACACCAGCCATCGTCAGAATCAGCGCAAAGGCGCCCGGGTTCTCCGGCCACGCCATAATCTCGCCGGCATTGTGGATCAGCAGCACGTCGGCGCCCTTCACGTCCCAGGGCGTATGCACTTCGATACCGGTTCGCTCGCTCGATGTCCTCGTCGATAAATGCGACATTGTCTTTCACGATCTCGGCCGTCATCCCTGTGGACGATCCCGTCTTGAGCTGCAGCATCGATCCGTTTTCGTGAATCTCCTTCGGCGCGATGCCCATCTCCTGGCTGAACAGCTTGCGCAATTCGTGGGCCACTAATCCGTTGTCGCACCCGATCGGGCATGCCTGCGCGCAGCGCCGGCAAAGATTGCACCGGTACGAGAATTCGATCAGCCGCGCCACCAGAGGCCAGTTCAGATGGATGCTTCCGTGCTGCCACGCCGACAACAGCCCGCCATGCTTCACAAATTTGAAGTAGAGCCGCCGCAGAATCTCCGACCGAAATGCCGGCCGGTAAATCTCGTTGTGGCCGCTCGCCTCAAAAATGTGGCAGCTCTCGGCGCACGTCTGGCATCCCGTGCAGTGCTCCATGGTCAGCAGCAGCGGCTGCAGAAACGTCCAGTTGTTCTGCTTGTCGAAAAGCTTGTCCAGCCCCGACAGAAACTTGGCGACAAGCTGTTCTTCTTCCTTTGGCGTTTTAGGTTTCGGTACGTTCACCGCGCAGGTATCGTCCAGCCCGCATTCGTACTTGTCTCTGCTCTGTTCCGAAAGCAGCGTCCACGCATGATCCATCTCAGAATCGTCCAGCGGAGCCGGCAGCGGCATCAGGTCAGCGTTTTCGAGATGAATCAGCGGCTCGCCATCGGCCCGCGAAAGGTCTCGCAATTTCACCGGCCCGCTCATTTCTTCACCTGTTCCGGAGGAGTGTTTGCGATCTCGGCCCAACTGCGCTGCCCATCCGCTCCCACATGAGGCGCGGACCACGTCGGCTTGTAGCCCAGGTTCACGGCCATCTTGCGCTCTAGTCCGCTGCCGCGCTCGTTGCGCCGGTCGTCCCATCGCACCGCATGCCAGGTGAAGTACTTCGCGATAAAGTGCGCCATGTGCGTAAACGGAATATAGGCTGCCAGCGCCGCGGTCAGAATCAGCCCCGTGCCGAACGCGCCCCCGATTCTCACTCCGCGATCGAAGTGAACCACGCTTCGCGCAAATTCGCCAAGCGATGCGTCGCCCGGACCTCGCGTCAGGTACCCGCAAGCCAAAAGGCCAAAAGCAGCAATGAAGAAGACCAGGTTGAAGATGTCGCCAGCCTTCGTCGAATTCCTGAACGCCGGATCGCTCGCACGTCGCATCAACAGCATGCAAGCCCCGGCAATAATCAACGCCGCCCCCGCAATTCCCGCAACTCCCGCCACCGTCGCCAGCGCCGCTGCGATTTCCGCGCATTTCTTGCCGGTGGCCCACTCGCCCGCCACCGCCGGCAAAATCATCAATCCAGCCGCTGCAATCGCGAAATACAGTCCGCCGTGAAAGAGAAACGACGGAACCCACAGCCGCCGATTGAACTCACGCAGGCTCTTTAGGAAGAAAATCTCCTCAATCATCACCCGCCACTCGCCGCGTCGGTTTGCGACTTGCCGCTTTCGCCACCATTCCTGAGTTTCGAAATACGATCCACCGTAAGCCGCGCGATACGGGTCTTCGTGCGGCATGGGGTAAAGTTCCCAGCGCAGATGCAGTGGAGTCCGCGCGTATTGCCAGATGCGCCGCAAGCACCCCGCCAGAAAAATAACCAGACCGGCGTAAATCGCAATTTCGGCCGCTGCGGTCAATCTACCCTCCGTACTCCACCACTTCAGACGCACGATTCCTGCGGCCGGCCCGACTAGACCTTGCCGCAACCATCGCAGTGCATCACGCCGCACGCATCAATCGCAGTGCGGCTCGGCACATGGGTCCTCAGGATTTATCTGGCTCGACTGTAGCATGATATGTGACAATCGATCAATTGCCGAACCGGTCCGCTCTCCAGCGCGGCAATTCGATATATCCAGTTGAATACAGATACCCATCCCGCCGCGGACCTCGCCGTCCGCACCCGAGCGCGCGTCACACGCCGCCTCATTCCCTACCTGATGTTCGTCTACATGCTTGCTTACCTGGATCGCGCGAACATCAGCGTTGCCAAACTGCAAATGCAGGCAGACCTCGGGTTCAACGACGCGGTCATCGGCTTTGGCGCCGGCGTTTTCTTTCTTGGTTTTCTCCTGCTCAATATTCCCGCCACGCTCATCGTCGAGCGCTGGAGCGCCCGCAAGTTGCTCGCGCAAATCATGATTGCCTGGGGTGTGGTCGCGTCCATGATGGGCCTCATCGGCCTCCCGAACTTCGGCTCCATTCACGTCACCACGCAGTTCTATGGACTGCGCCTATTGCTGGGCATTGCAGAGGCGGGCTTCTTTCCCGGCGTCATCATTTACATCTCCCACTGGTACCGGCCTGAAGACCGCCCGCGAGCGAAGGGCTACTTCATGGTCTCGCAGTCCATCGCCGTCGCCACCGGTGTCCCGCTCTCCCGCTGGATTCTCGAGAACATCCAGTGGGCAGGCCTGGCCAGTTGGCGCTGGATCTTTATTCTCGAAGGCGTTCTTCCCTTTCTCATGGGCTTTGTCACCCTCTGGTATCTCACTGATCGCCCGCGCGACGCCGCTTGGCTGCCCGACGACGAGAAGAACTGGCTGCAGTCCCAATTGCGGGCAGACGAAGCCCTCAAAATATCTGCGCACCGTGTCCGAATGGTTGACGCCTTGCGGTCACCGCAAACATTCCTGCTAACTGCGATCCTTTTTCTCGTTGTCACCGGCAATCAGGCGCTGATTTTCTTCCTCCCATCCGTCACCGATACCATGAAAAGCCTGCCCATTGCGCTCCGCACCTTGGCGGCCGGGCTTCCTTATGCATTCAGCGCGCTAGGCATTCTTCTCAACGGCATCTGGGCACAGCGCACGAGCAAGCTCATGGTTCACACCGCGGTGCCTATGTTTGCCACTGGGACCTCGCTTTTCTTGGCCGTGCTGGCGCGCGACCATGTCTGGCTCATGACCGCCTTCTTTTGCCTGGCGGGATTCACCGCGCAAGCCTACATGCCGCCGTTTTGGACCCTGCCCACCACGCTTCTCGGCAAGTCCGCCGCAGCCACCGCCGTTGGTCTTATCTGCTTGGGAAATCTGGGTGGCGTCGCCGGTCCCTGGCTCTTCGGCTATTTGAATACCGTCACGGGAAGCTACGATATAGGATTGCTGGTCATGGCCGGGTGTATGCTACTCGCCGGAGCGCTTGCCACGCAGATCCGCACCGACCACATCAAGAGAGAGGTTGTGCAATGACACCGAAGAAAAAGCCCGAAGAGCTACGCAGTTTCAGCTGGTTCGGTCCGGATACGCTCCGTGGCTTCAGCCATCGCTCGCGCATGTTGCAGCTCGGCTTCCAGCGTGAAGACTTCATCGGCAAGCCCGTCATCGCCATCATCAATACCTGGAGCGAAATCAATCCTTGTCACGCTCATCTGCGCGAGCGCGCCGAGGCCGTCAAGCGCGGTGTATGGCAGGCGGGAGGCTTCCCCGTCGAAGTCCCGGCCATCACCATCACCGAAACTTACATGAAGCCCAGCCCCATGCTCTACCGCAATCTGCTCGCGATGGATGCCGAAGAGATCTTGCGCAGTCTTCCCGTCGATGCCGCGGTCCTCATGGGCGGTTGCGACAAAACCACTCCCGCCTTGCTCATGGGCGCAATGAGCGCGAATGTGCCGGCCATCTATCTCCCAGCCGGACCCATGCTGCGCGGCAACTGGGACGGCAAAGTCCTCGGCAGCGGAACTGACGTTTGGAAGTTCTGGGCCGACCGCTGCGCAGGCGTGGTCAGCGACGAAGAATGGAAAGGTATCGAAATCGGCATCGCGCGCTCTCCCGGCTTTTGCATGACCATGGGCACTGCCTCCACCATGACCGCCCTCAGTGAAGCCCTCGGCATGACTCTCCCCGGCGCATCCTCCATTCCCGCCGCCGATTCCAATCACGTCCGCCTCGCCATGGATACGGGTCGTCGCGCCGTCGAAATGGCCTGGGAAGACCTCAAGCCGTCCGACATCCTCACGCCCGCCGCCATTCGCAACGCCATTACTGTTGACATGGCCATCGGCGGCTCAACCAACGCCATCATCCATCTGGTTGCGTATGCCCGGCGCCTGGGATTCGACCTTCCACTCACGCGCTTCGATGAAATCTCCTGCAATGTTCCCGTGCTGGCAAATATCCGCCCCTCCGGCGAATACCTCATGGAAGATTTCTACTACGCGGGCGGCCTTCGCGCCCTCATGGCCGAAATCAAAGACCTTCTGGACCTCAGTTGCCTCACTGTCAACGGAAAAACCATCGGCGAAAATCTCGAAGGGGCCGCCGTTCTCAACAGCAACGTCATTCGCGAGCGTTCCAAGCCTCTCATGGAAACCGGCGGCACAGTCGTCCTCTTCGGCTCGCTCGCTCCCGATGGCGCTGTCATCAAATCTGTCGCCGCCGATCGCAAGCTCTGGCAGCACACCGGCCCTGCCGTCGTCTTCAAGGACTTTGACGACATGGAAGCCCGCGTCAACAACGACGGCCTCAACGTCGACGAGAATTCGGTCCTCGTGCTCCAGAACGCCGGGCCGCTGGGCGCTCCCGGCATGCCCGAGTGGGGTTTGCTTCCGATTCCCAAAAAAATCCTGAAGCGCGGCATCCGCGACATGGTCCGCATCTCCGATGCGCGCATGAGCGGCACAGCCTACGGCACGTGCGTCTTGCACGTCGCCCCGGAAAGCTATCTCGGCGGTCCGCTCGCGCTGGTTCGCGACGGCGACATGATCACGCTCGACATCCCTAATCGAAAGCTTGATCTTTTGGTATCGGAAGCGGAGCTAGCGAAGCGGCGCGCAGAGTGGAAAAAGCCCGTGGAGAAGGATCCGCGCGGCTATCTCGCCTTATATCGCGAGCACGTCTCTCAGGCCAACGAAGGCTGCGACTTCGACTTTCTTAAACCCGTAGGCGCAGCCTCCGCCAAAATTTAGCGCATCTACGAATAACATTCAGTGAGCCTGTTAATCTAAGCTGTCATCCTGAGCGGAGGGCGTTTGGGGCCCGTGATCGCTGCGCGATCATGGGGTAAGCGGAGCCGAAGGATCTGCCTTTCGCTCGCTACTGATTTCGCCCCACAACGATGCTGGAAACCGACCCCCTAGGTCCATACCGTCTAGAACTGATTATGTGAATCGATGCTTTGAAAGGGCACGGCTTTAGCTGCCATTGATAACACGTAAGTTATTGACTCTCCAATGGGCAAAATGAGCAGGATAGGCGAGAAAGGCGCACCCGTAGCACAAATTAGCACAAAATCTAGCGCAGGAGTGCTGCATGCATGGCCAAACTTCCCAATTGGCCACGACTCGGGAACAACGGGCCGAATAGGTAAACTCTGATTGTGCTCCCTCGATGCATGTCGGCCTCTTTGACGCTGGTGTTGCTCCTTTCGACTGGAGTTCAGATTCACCCCCAGCAAATCCGCCCTGGTGTTTGGGCTGGCAATCACGTTGAGTCGTTGCCAATTCCAACAACTGGCTACCAGGTGTATATCATCGGCGAACAACATGGCCTCAAAGAGAACGCTGATTTTCAGCTCGCGTATATGGCAATGCTTGTAAAGCGGACACATTTGCGCGACATCGCGATCGAAGAAAAGTCCGTGTACGAAAAAGACGCTCAATCTTATATCGATGGCGGTGCCAAGCCGCTCCCCGCTGTTCTATGCCTCAGGGCTAGCCTCCTACGTCGTATTAGGCAATTGAACTCTCAACTTCATCCCAGTCAGCGTTTGCGAATCCATTTAATCGACGTAGATTCTCCATCGTCCGCAATTTACAAGCACCTGGTCCTGCTCTCAAATAGAATTCCCCACGCCGACACAAGAATCGTGCCCCAACCTGCCGAGATAAAAGAACATGGACTGGAGAGTGTGCGCGAACTGGAAAAGACGGCGTCCGATTCTCAGACTCGGTCCGAATTGCGTACCGTAGCATTTGCTATTCGAGCACTTCAGGATGGTTTCGAGGTCGGTACAGGTCCCGCAAAGGGCAGTCCTTACCTCGATGAACGCGAAGAGGCAATGACCGAGAATGTCGCGGAACAGGTTCGCAAAGATGCTAAGGGAGGAATGTTGGTCATTTGTGGATTTGACCATGTATCGAGAAGCAAGAGAGCAGACGGCGGTCCGAATAGAGACGAACCTTTCTGGCCCATGGCTGCGCGTTTGGAGCGGTCCGGACTTCAAGTATTTACACTGGTCACTTTTCCCCTCGGCGGAGAAACGTTCTGGAGAGGACGGGCGAGCCAGCTACTTTGGGGACCGAAAGATGGCCATTTATCCAGTGGAGAAAGGCTGGACACGGTGGTTTCGTCAGCCCCCTCCACGGCTTTTTTCTATATCGATGCATCGAAGGAACATGTAAGTCTTCCGAGCCAGGACGCTTCTAACTACGGTTCCAATGCATTCCTCCTTTTTGCGGTTGCACATGCAATGGCAGACGAATGTGAGTTGCCTGAACGACACTAATGTTCCGTTCGGGGCCAATCACCGCGGATGCGGAAGTTTCGATTGCTCGCGGTCTTGGTGGTCAGACGTAGCACAAAATCAGCACAGAAATTTTGAAGCCTTCTCTTCACGCGTTGATTTGCAGCAGCGACGGATCGGCGGTTTTGAAAGGGCACGACCGTAGTCATGCCGTAAAAGGCGCATAAATCCTGGGGCTTCAGTGTCTGCGTGAGAACTACACAAGGTACTTGTAATTCACATGCGAGTTAGGCGACAAGAGAAGCATGTCGCGATTCAAGTTGTACAACCCGGATCAAGCGTATTTGCTGCCGCCGAGTGTGAGGGATGAGTTGGGCTCCAGCCACCTGTGCTTTTTCGTGCGTGAGGTGATCGAGCGATTGGATATGAGCGGGCTCGAACAGAGCTACTCGGCCGAGGGTGGCGAGCTTTACGCTCCGCAGTTGATGCTGGGCGTGTGGCTTTACGCCTACGCTCTGGGCATCAGCAGCGCGCGGCAGGTGGAACGGCGGGTGGTGGAGGATCTGGCGTTCCGCTACCTGGCGGCAGGCGAGCGGGTGGACAACTGGGCATTGAGCGCGTTCCGCCGCCGTCACGGACGGGCATTGAACGACGCCTTTACGCAGGTTCTGGAGTGGGCGCAGCAGCGGGGCATGGTGAAGCTGGGCCGTGTGGCGATGGACTCGACGCGCATCGCGGCCAACGCCTGCAAGGATTGCGTGGACTCGGAGCAGGCGCTGCGCGACACGCGGGCGCAGCTGCGCCGGCAGGTACGCGCCTGGCAGAAGGAGGCCGACCGCGACGATGCCGAGCCGGGCGGGCTGGAAGTGGCCATCGGCGAGTTGAACCGGGCGCTGGACGAGTTGCCGCGGCGGCTGGAGCGGCTGAAGAAGAGCGGCTTGAAGCGGCTCTCGCGCACCGACGAAGACGCGCGCTTTCTGCGCCAGCGCGGGGACAAGTTCGTGCTCGGCTACTCGGCGGAAATCGCGGTCTCGGACGACCACTTTATCGTGGCCCAGCGCGTGACGCAGAACGTGACCGACAACGGCTCGCTTGCGCCCATGCTGGACCAGACCGAACAGCGCTGCGGTGCGCCGCCGGGCCAGGCACTGGCCGACAGCGGCTTCTTCTCGGTCGACAACCTCAAGCAGATGGAACAGCGCAACATCGACGGATATGTACCGGACTCCAACATGGCGCGGGCACTGAACCTGGGCGCGCGCTGCCGCACCCGGGCCAAGGCCCCGGCGCATCGCCGCATGCGGGCCAAATTGCGAAGTCCGGCCGGGCAGGCCGCCTACGCACGCCGCAAGGCCATCGTCGAACCGGTATTCGGAGTTCTGAAACAACAACGTGGAATGAGACAATTTCGCACCCGTGGATTGAACAACGTCGCAAACGAATTCACCCTGGCCACAATGGCCTACAACATCACCCGGCTGCACGTCAGGCGGGCAGCCTGAACAGAAACCAGAACGCAAGACCGCTGTACAACAACATCAGAAAACACCGGCTGAAGCGTTCTCACGCAGACACTAAAGCCCCTTAGGACATGTCTTTGCCGCCGCCCGCCCCTACCCTCTCGGCGCGCCGGTCGATTCGCGCAGCACAAAGCGCGTCTTGTACTCGAAGCTGGTCTTCTTCTCCACGTGCTCAATCTCTTCCATCAGCGCCTTGAACGCCAGCCCCGCCAAGTCCCGCGGCGAAAACTGGATGCTGGTCAGCGGCGGCTGCGTGAACTGGCAAATCGTCAGGTCGTCAAAGCCGATCAGCGCCATGTCCCTGCCCGCCTGCATCCCGCGCGCCGCCAGCGTCTTCAGCGCGCCCACCGCCGCCACATCGTTGCAGCACAGCACCGCCGTCGGCGGCTTGGCCAGGCTCAGCAGCGAACCCATGCCCTGCGCCCCGCCCTCCCACGTGTGATCGCACTCCGCCACCAGTTCCTTGTCAAACGGCGCTCCGGCCAGCTTCATCGCCTTGCGCATCGCTTCAAAGCGCGTCCGCATGCTGCTCCAGCTCATCCGCCCGCCCAGGTAGCCGATCCGCTGGTGTCCAAAATCCACCAGGTGCTTGATCGCGTCCCTGAACCCCGGCAGATAGTTGATTCTCACATTGCGCACGCCCTTCAGATCGTGATCCGCGCCCGCGTACACCACCGGCACATCGATCGCCACGTTGGCCAGTTGCTCTTCCATCCCGAAGGTCAGCGCCGCAATCCCTTCCACCTGCCGCTCCTGCATCCGCGCCGCGCACACCGCGATGTGGTCCGGGCGCGTCTCCGTGTCGGCAAAGCTGATCAGAACCTCGTAGCCCTGCTCCACCGCCGCCCGCTCAAAGTACAAAATGATCTCGGAGAAAAACGGATTCCCGCCGGTGATCTCAGAAACAATCAATCCCACCGTATGGCTTCTACCCCGCGCCAGCGCACGCGCCTGGAAGTTGGGCCGGTAGCCCACTTCCTGAATGATGGCCTGCACCCTCCGCACCAGCTTCGGGTCCACCGTCTCTACCTGGTTGATGACCCGCGACACCGTCGAATGAGAAACCCGGGCCCTTCGTGCGATCTCTCGTATGTTCACTTGCTTCCCTCATTCCATCTGCTGGCTGAACACCACGCTCGGCCCCCGGCTTCCATCAACCGCCGCTGCTTCATATAGACCGGTGCCTGCCTGCTCCCACGCAACTGCATCGACCCAATCCAAACCCGCCGGAAACAAGAAGTATACAGCACAAAAAAGCGCGCTCATCGCCCCAGCCCGTGCCGCTCAGCTACTTCCCGCGCGGCGGTCGCGGCCGAAAGCGCAACGTGTAGAAACTCCCAATCACCAACAGCACAATCCCGCCCCAAACCCCGGCATGATACTGCGACAGGATCGCTGTCGACGGTTGCGACCAGTCATTAATCGACGTGATCAGAATAATGACCCCATACATCGTCAGAAGCATGCCAATAAAAAACCACACCGGCAGCATGTGATGCCGTTCACGCATTGTTGGCCCCTTTCTCTCAGGTTTCGCGATGTCAATTTTTGGCCTGCGCAACCGGCCCAATGGGCGCCGTAAAGCTCACCCACCACGAATCCCCGCTTTGTCCGACCGTAGCGTCTGCCGGACGTTTGCCATTGACCAGCACATCCGCCGCCTCCGGCTGCTTCTCGAACGGCCCAAGCCGCATCGCGACCGCACCCAACGGCCGGTCGGAGGAAATCGCCAAACTCATTTTGCCCGCAGCCCTCCGCAGGTCATAGTGCAGCAGCGCCGTCTCTCGCTTTCCCTCGCGTTCAACGAAAGCCGGATATTTGTCCACCGCGATTTCGTTCCACCCATACGGCAATCTGGGCATCACGCGCAAGCGCTGCGGTTGTGTGTCGTCCACGCCGATCAGAATCCTGAAGACCTTGACGATCTCCGCCTCTTGCACTCCGTTGCCTAAGTCGCCAGTGCGGAAAACATACTGCCCGGTCGGATCAAGTTGCGCGCCCTCCGGCACAACGAAGGAATGGATCTCTGGTTCGTAAATCTCCCTCGCGGCCCAGTTCAGCATCGGCGTCACATCCTTCATGCGATCCAGCAGCAGCGCCGCTTGCGTCACAAAACCCTGTCCGTACCCCATCGCCCAGCCATAAAACCCCAGCGGCTTATAAGTGTCGATCAGTCTCTGATACGCCGCTTGATTCACCGGTCTCCATGCCGGGTTATCGTCTTGCGGCGCAAAGCCCTTGTAATCCGCCAGAAAAATCAGCGGCCCCAGCACCGTGCTCTTGTTCGGCCATCCGGCATCGTCGAGAGTCCACACTCGCCCATACTTCGGATCGTCAATGATGTAACGCGCCGGAATCGTCTTTCGCATCTTCTCCGCGGTGCTTCGCCAAAGTTCAGCCGAATGCGTCTCTCCAATCGAATCCGCCATCTGCGCCAGCGCTTCAAGTGCAGTCATGCAAATGTCATCGGGATAAACGGAATATCCTTTGCCGCCCGCCGATTCGCCCGTGGTGTAGAGCACTCCGTTAGCTGCTCCCGTAATCTGCGCATGTTCGAACTGCCACGGAATCCAGTCACCCGCCGCCTTCACATCCGTCCAATGCGCGCGCAACCATGCGTTGCGGTCCGGTTCTCTCTGCCACAGCTTGTAAATAAAGAGTGAGATCAAGCCGTGCCCGTCGTTCTCAAAGGAGCCGCAAAATCCGGGTGGTTAATCACGCGGCTCCAGTGCGCGGGAATCGATGAGCCGTTGTACTTCAGCGAGGGATTCTCCGCCCACGTCCGCGCCGAAAGAAAAGCAAAGTCCGCTACGGGCGCAGCCTTGCTGAAGTAGCCAAGCTCCGTCAGTTCCTGCAGACTTCTGCCCAGGTCTCGCGACCAGGCGTGCGTGTAGTACACGCCCACATCCTTGCGATACGTACGAATTCTCCGCCCGCCGACCGCGGATCTCCAGCCCATGACAGCGCATCGCGCGTCGAGGTGTGATACGTTCCATCCGCGTCGATCTTGTCCAACATGTCCTGCAAGTTCGCATAAAACGCGTTTTCGAGCGCGCTCGCCTGGATTGTTCCCTTGAACGTCACCTTCGGGCCCACATACCCGCGCGGAATCTCCACAGGAATCGGCCGGTTGAAGTCGGCATCGGTCGAATAAAGCACTTCGCTCAGGCTCTTCAATCGTTGCTGCGAACCAGCCTCATCCACTCGGTCTGCGCGCAGCGGCTTTGTCTCGATGAATTTGCTGAACTCCGCGGGAAATTCGTTTGCCGGAATCAAATTCGCACCAGCGATCGTCGTTCCCCGCAGACTCCACCGTGATCCCCGCAATCGTCACCGAACCCTTCTTCTCCTTGGAATCCGTTATCTCAATGCTTTCGGGCGGCGCGTCTTTGGCCGCAATCACCGCGACATAATTTCCATCTTCAACCGGCGCCGCAGGGTA
>CAWJDG010000005.1:0-80684 GCA_963841365.1 uncultured Acidobacteriaceae bacterium | reverse complement strand
GAACAGCACGCAGCCTGCGCGTGAACTTCAGGGACCTGCCGGTTTTTGGCAAGACCGGAACGTGCTCGGACAACGGAACGCGCTTCGGATGGTTTGCGTCGTATTCCCAATCGCCCCAGGGCAGCCTGGTAACGGTATTTTTCCTCGAAGGCGGCAGGCCGACCTTTGGCCCGCGCGCCGCAGAATTGACCGGTGAATTCTACCGGGATCTCTGGGACCACGACTTCTTCCAGACGAAGAACCAGGATGCGCGGAACGCGAGTGACAGCACGCCCGCACAGGCACCGGGAGCGCCGGCGCAGCAGTAGGAGCGATTTTTTGGGGATTCTTATGAACATTTAAGCCGCCTGCGGGCGGCTTTTTTGCGTATGAGCCATTGGAGGGGATTTATTCTGGCAGGGATATGAGCGCAGTCAACTGGGTACTGGCAGGTATCGGCGACATCGCGCGCAAGCGGGTGATTGCCGCTATCGAAGCCGAGCCGAGAAGCAATCTCTATGGTTTCGTGACACGCGATCCGGCCAAAGCAAAGCCGTACGGCGGCGCGCGGACGTGGGCGACGGTGGATGAAGCCGTTGCTGATCCGGTGGTGGATGCGATCTACATTGCATTGCCAGTGGCGATGCACGCGGACGCGGCAATCGCTGCGCTGCGCGCGGGCAAGCATGTGCTGTGCGAAAAGCCGATGGCCATAAACTTTGCACAGGCGGAGCGCATGGTTGCAGCGGCTGGTGCGGCGCAACGGCTGCTGGGCGTTTCCTACTATCGACGGCTCTATCCCAAGCTGATCCGCGCAAAGCGACTAATCGCCGAGGGAGCGATCGGGCAACCGCTGCTGGCCGAGGCTAATTGTCACGGCTGGCTTGCAATCGAAGGACGCGAATGGCTGAGCAATCCTGCGATTGCCGGCGGAGGCCCGCTTTACGACACCGCTTCGCATCGCATTGACGCGATGAATTTTCTCTTCGGCAAGGTGGAGCGCGCCTGCGGCATGCAGTCGAACGCGGTGCATCGCATTGGTGTCAAGGATTCCGCGACGGTAGTGATGCAATTTCCCGGCGGCGTGCATGGCGTTGTGGATGTGCGCTGGAACTCGCGCGTAGTGCGGGACCAGTTCCGGATTATTGGAGTGGACGGCGAGATTGGACTCGATCCGTTGAATGGGCCGGAGTTGCGCGTGGCTGGCCGTGTGGAGTCGCTTCCGCCGCATGAAAATCTGCATTATCCCGCGGTGGAAAACTTTGTGAGTGCCGTGCTGGCTAACGATGCCGGACGGCTTGCATGCCCCGGCGAGCAGGGCGGCTGGGTCGACTGGACGATTGAGCAGGTGGAGGGGTCGCAGCCGGTGCGATCTTAAGCCTGGGCCAGGGCGATTATTCTTTGAAGCATTGCAACGAATTTCCTCCGGCATCATCCGATGGAGTGAGGAACCTGTTTCCCGATTGCGCGATCCGGCGGATTTGGGCGATCTGATCCTTTAAAACTACCTGCGCGGGGCGTTCTGCCGATGGAATTACCGACTCATGTTCTGCTGATGTACGGTTACCTGCTGCTCTTCGCGTGGGTATTTGTCGAGCAGATCGGCGTTCCGCTGCCAGCCACCCCGGTGTTGCTGGCTGCCGGGGCGCTTTCGGTCGACGGCCCCATCCGCTTTCCGCTTGCGCTTTTGGCCGCTGTGGCCGCCGCGCTCAGTGCTGACAGCACGTGGTTCCTCATCGGGCGCCGGCACGGGCATCTCGTGCTTCGGATTCTCTGCAAGCTTTCGCTTGAGCCAACTACCTGCGTGCGCCGGACCCAGGACTCGTTTGGGCGGCGCCGCGGCGTGATGCTGATGTTTGCCAAATTCGTGCCGGGCCTGGGTATGCTGGCTCCCCCGGTGGCGGGCCAGAACGGCATGGATTATGCCCCGTTCCTGTTCTATGACGCTATCGGCGTCACGCTATGGGTTACCGTTCTGCTGGCTGTCGGACGCTTCTTCGGCGACGTGCTGAGACGCGATCCAAGCCTGCTCGACTGGGCTGGCCGGTTCTCAGGCGCGTTGCTGCTGCTGGGCATTGTAGGATTCTTCATCGCGCGGATCCTCAGGCGCCGTGCGGTACTGAAAGAGCTGGCTGCCTCGCGGCTAGAGCCGGACGAGCTGAAGCGGCAACTTGAGGCCGGCGAGCCGATCTTCATCGTGGACCTGCGCCATCCACTGGAACTGCTACCCGACCCGTTCACGTTGCCCGGGGCGCAGCACATTTCGCCCGAAGCGCTTACTGCGCGGCACCATGAGATTCCACGCGACCGCGACGTGGTGCTCTATTGCACATGCCCGAGCGAAGCCACGGCGGCAAAAACCGCCATGACGCTGCGCAAGCTGGGTATCGACCGTGTGCGTCCACTGCGCGGAGGCTTCGACGAGTGGAAGAGGCTCGGTTATCCGCTGGACGCAATTCCGCCAGTGATCCCGTTGGAAACGGCTGCGGAGCCGGCGCGCTAAGTGTTCACGCGACGGACTTGAAAAGCAGAGCGATGCTGGCGCCGATGGGGGAACCGATGCCGGTACACGGGTCGGGCCCGGCGGCTGCGCTATAGAAGCCATTGCTGCCCACCGTGATGTCGTGGAAGGCCTTCTGGTTTTTCCAGAGGGTGGGCGTGACAAACCCGAGCTTGGTTCCGAAGGCCGCGAACAAGCCCGCGTAGAGCGGCGCAACTGCGCTGGTTCCGCCGACCACCGTGGCCGATCCATGTACATAGATGTTGTAGCCGGTGTTGGGATCGGCGTCCGCGCTGACGTCGGGCACCATCCTGCCCTTGCCGTAGGAACTGTTGGTGGGCGCGGGCGGCGCGCCGATCTGAAAGCTCTGTACCGGGAAGAGGGTCGAGTAGCCGCCGCCGGTTCCCTCGCCGTTGGTTTCGCCGGGGTTGTCGTTCCAGACCGTCTCGTGTGTTGATGTCTTCATGGTTCCTCCGCAGCCCACCACGTGCGGGCAGGACGAGGGACAATCGACATTGGCCGGAGTGGATCCGCCGTCGCTCGAATCGTTGTCGCCGGAGGCGGCGAAGACAATCATGCCGCCTGCGACTGCGGACTCGGCGGTCGATTCCATCTGCTGCGCCGCACTGGCGCCCCAGTTGGCTTCGTCCGCGCCCCAGGAGATGGTGCACACATCACAGCCGTCAGAGGCGGCTTTCTGAACGGCAGTGCCGATGTCCTGCGACCAGTACATGCGGATGGTGGCGGCCTGGCCTGTGGCGGCGTAGTAGGCCGCGCCCGCAACCTCGATGTCGAGGGCAACCTCGTAATCGTCGTCGCCGGCGGAGCCGCTCTGGTTGGGTGTGTTCTGGGTTCCGTCGACTGAAACATCCGTGACCGACGGCGCGGGCTGGCCGAGCGACTGGAAGAACGAATCGACATCGGACGCGACCCATCCGCCGCCGAGCTCGACGATGGCGATGACGCCGCCGCCGGACAGGCCGGTGGGCCAGTTGTAAGCGGAGCAAAGAGCGGGCAGGTTCCAGGCAGTGGCGGCCGCGGCTCGCGGATCCTTGGGTAATTTGTAGTAGGGCTTGTTGTGGTACTTGCGCGAGTGGGAGCTGGGGTGGGGGCGATTCATGGGGAATCCTCCGTTGCTGATGGCGAGGTTCGCATAATTAGATGCCGTTCGCCAAGGTGAGGCATCGCTGCCCTACGATTACTGACGTACCATGAGTGAGGAGCGGTCTTTACCGCTCGGAGCACGACTTTGGCCTACGACGATCTGCGCGACTGGATCAAAACGCTGGAGAAGCACGGTGAGCTTAGGCGTATCCGCGAAGAGGTTTCGCCGGAGCTCGAAATCACGGAAATCACCGACCGGGTGAGCAAGATTGGCTCTCGTTCTTGCGCTTTCCGACGAAATGCAGGTCCTTCGACTTCGGTCGCCGAGGCGACCTCCGCTCAGGATGACAGGACAAGAGAGCGGTATGCTCCCGGTGGGCCGGCGCTGCTGTTTGAAAATGTGAAGGGCCATCCGGGCCACAAGGTTCTCATCAACCAATTCGGCAGCGAGAGGCGGATGGCGCTGGCATTGGGCGTGGGGCGGTTGGACGAGATTGCAGAGCGCATCAGCGGGCTGATGAACCTGAGGGCTCCTGAGGGCCTGTTCGACAAGTTGAAGATGCTGCCGCAACTGGGAGTGCTGACGAGCGCGTTTCCGAAAACGGTGAGCGCAAAGGATGCGCCGTGTAAGGAAGTGATTCGGCGCGACAACTTCGATCTCAATTATTTTCCGATTCTCAAGTGTTGGCCGCACGATGGTGGGCGATTTATCACGCTGCCCTGCGTGCACACACGCGATCCCAGGAGCGGTGGCGCAGGCAAGCGCAACATCGGCATGTATCGCATGCAGGTGTACGACGGGCAGACCACGGGTATGCACTGGCAACGACAGAAGGTGGCAGCAGAGCACTATCGCGAGGCGCTGCGCAATGCGGCGGCGGCCGGGGCGGAGGGTGACGCGACGCTGAGCGCGAAGGCCGCGCGCGTGGCCATGATGGCGGAGTCGGCTGGTGGAGCGGTGAGCATTCCCGAGGGAGCGGCGGGCGGAATGCCGCAGATTTCTCTGGGCAATTTGAAAGGCTCGCGGCTTGAGGTTGCAGTGGCTATCGGTACCGATCCTGCGATGACATTTTCAGCGATTGTGCCGGCGCCGCCTGAGGTGGAGGAGTTTCTTATTGCCGGCTTTTTGCGCGGCAAGCCGGTGGAGATTGTGAAATGCGAGACGGTCGATCTCGAAGTTCCGGCGCACGCCGAGATCGTGCTCGAAGGTTATGTGGAGCTGGGCGAGCTGCGCGCGGAAGGCCCGTTCGGCGACCATACCGGCTTTTACACGCTCGAAGACGAATATCCGGTCTTTCATCTGACATGCATCACGCATCGCAAAGAACCTATTTATGCTGCCACGATCGTAGGCAAGCCTCCGATGGAGGACGCGTGGATGGGAAAGGCCGTGGAGCGGATCTTTCTACCCGCAATGAAGATGACGATTCCCGAGCTGGTGGACATTCATCTGCCTGTGGAAGCCGTCTTTCACAACCTGATGATCGTGTCGATCAAGAAGAGCTATCCCGGCCAGGCGCGCAAGGTGATGAGCGCCATCTGGTCGCTGGGGCAGGCTATGTTTACGAAGTGCATTGTGGTGGTGGACGAGGACTGCGACGTGCAGAATATTCCCGACGTGGTGTTGCGCGTGGCCAACAATATTGATCCTGAGCGCGATATCCAGTTCACACTGGGGCCGGTGGACTCGCTGGATCACGCAGCGCGATTACCGAACTACGGGTCGAAGATGGGGATCGACGCCACGCGCAAATGGAAGGCCGAGGGGTTCGAGCGGCCGTGGCCGGCGATGATCGAGATGGACCGCGCGACCAAGGCGAAGGTGGACGCGATGTGGGAGAAGCTGGGGCTCTAACGCAGACGTCGGGACGGCCAGGGATGCGCAATTTTTCTGCGCACTTGCTGCGTGAGATAATAAGAGATGAAAAACCCCGCACAGCATCTGATTTTGTCCGACCGCTTCACCCACGCGGTCGACTACGCGCGGTCCCTCCACACGGAAACCCGCAAGGGAACCCAAATTCCTTTCATGGCGCATCTGCTGGGAGTCGCCGCGCTGGTCATGGGCGAAGCCGGCGGCCCGATTCCTGTCACTGAAGATATGGTGATCGCGGCAATTCTTCACGATACAGTCGAGGACCATGGCGGCAAGCCGCGCCTCGACGACGTCAAAAAGGAATTCGGCGAGAATGTTGCGCGGATGGTGGAAGGCCTCTCCGACACTCTCGCCGAAGATCACGACAAGAAGGAAGGCTGGGAGGAACGCAAGGCCGCTTACTTGGCGCGCCTGCGTACCGAGCGCGAAGATGTTCTTCTCATCTCAGCTACCGACAAGCTCTACAACGCGAAGGCGGTGCTGGACGACTTGAAGGAGATCGGCCCGGCGGTTTGGAAGCGGTTCAAGCGCGGGCCGAAGGAACAACTGTGGTACTTCCATTCGCTCATTGCCATCTTCCGGCTGCGCTTACCAGGCCGCATCACCGCCGAACTCGAGTGGGTCGTGAGCGAAATCGCGCACTTGGTCAACAATGGATGGCCGGGCACGAACGTCATGCGCGGGCTCACGAATTCGGAGCCCACCGCCGCATCAGGAGAGCCAACACCTGGCCGCAGGAAGCACTGATCACGTGTGCTACGCTTCCTTTGTGCATTGCCTGCGCATCCATCAGACGCTCCGTTCGCTCTACGCGCTCAGCCTGTTTCTTGCTGTCTCTGTGGCGGCGCAGCAAACCAATCCTCCCGGTCAGAAGGTCGTCAAGGATCCCGCCGAATACAAGGCCTACATGGCAGCCTCCGATACGCAGGACGCAACGGCGCGGGCCGAGGGATTCGCGGCATTTGTGCAGCAGTATCCGAAGAGCGTGGTTTTGACAGACGCGCTGGACCAGGAGATGGCCGCATGGCAGCAGGCCGGCGACACTGGACAGGTGAAACGCGTGGCCAAGAGCCTGCTGGAAATTGATTCCGGCAACATTCGAGCATTGGGTATTGTGGTTTCACTGGATCGGACGAGCGTTGAGCAGGGCGATCAGGCGGCGCTTAACGAGATGTGCACCGATGCATCAGGCGGGATGCTTGCGGTGCCGATGTGGCGCAAGCCCGCAGACATGACGGAAGCCGACTATGTGAATCTGAGCAAGCTGATGAGCCAGGTTTTTTACGGCGCGGAAGGCTTTTGCGAGGTCCAGGAGAAAGACTACTCGCAGGCGAGGGAATGGCTGGCCCGCGCCCTGAAGATTGATGCAACGAACCTGCAAGACACCTACCAGCTTGCGACGGCGGACTTGGAGATGACGCCGCTCGACGCTGATGGATTCTGGCATTGCGCGAGGGCGATCCATTTGGCACAGAGCGGGACGAGTCAGCAGGATGCGAGCGGCATGGTGACATACTGCAAGGCGAAGTATACGAAGTATCACGGCGCGGACGATGGATGGGATGCGATGGTCGCAGCCGCTGCCAGCGAAGACGCGCCTCCCGCGGATTTCGCAAAGCAGATCACGCCGGGACCGGGTGCACCAACTCCGACGGGGAAATAGATTTGCCGGTGGGATGCGTGCCACACCTTTAGCGAATGCTTTCTGAGGGCGCTTTGCGGCTGCCCGTTCTGTTATATCTAGACCCATGCAGGTTCACCTTTTCAGGCGCCTCATCTGTGGCGCCGCGGCCCTGGCCTTCTCCGTTCCCCTTTGTGCTCAGCAAACTTCGGATACATTCCGCTGGATCGATTTCCACTCTCCCAAGGATCAAAACATCGTCGCGTGGGTTACGCGCTCGCTCGCGGTAGCGAACTGGACGGCCATCCGCGAGATTGGCGTGGTCTACGATGCTGCGCTGGTGGTGACTACGAATCGCGCCACTCCCGAATCGTCGCCCAGCACCGATACCTTTACTATCTGGAACGTGTCGCTTACCAGCCATGTGGCTGCGCAACTGCTTACGGGCGTGAACCTGCGCTGGTTCGAGCGGGAGCACTTTGCCAGTGGCGCGCCGGAAGAGATGACCTTGCTGTACGACAACTGCACAAACTGCGTGGCGAGCACCTACTTCACGGCGTTGCACTACGATCAGGCGAGCCACGTATGGTCGGCGCGCTGGACTCGTGGCGGCCAGGGCGCGCTCGCGTGGAATGCGATTCCGCCCAGCGGCAACGGGATTACCTGGACGCAGGTCTATGCCGTGATGACGGGAGAGGACAACCGATCGGAGCTCTGCACGTGGAACCATCTGGACTTCGGCAAAGCAAAACGGCCGAGCGACACCATCTTTTGTTACGACGTGGACCCCTTCAGCGGGTTAGACCGGACGCAGGAGGTGACGGGGCGCGAAAATGTGGACGCGATGGAACTGCGCCTGTGCCGCGGCCAGGATACGGTGCAGGGACTGGAGCGCGGGCAGGACTCAGCGCTGTGCACGCAAATGATGAACACGCAACCGCAGCGCAAGCCTGTGACTACGCCTCCGGCCAACAACCAGGGACGGTCAGCGCCGCCCGGTGGTAGGCACTAATACTTAACGGTCCCAGAAAGTAACTTCGTTCTCAAATAGGCGGAGCCTTTCGCTGCGTTCAGGCATGCGCGACACGTCGCATGGCGATGGTGCGCTAGGCCGATTCATCTTCTGTGTACAAAGCATGGCCAACGACCTGCATCCAATCTGGAATGGAGCAGCGGGGAAGAGAAAGCTGCGGGGTCAGTCGATTGCGTGATAGGTCGGCGACTCCCCTCGCCGATCGAAAATGCAAGTTGAGAAGATTTGCATGAAGCTGAGGATGAAGCTTCGATGCTCTGGCGCGGCCCTGGCCTGTGCCGCGGATGCGGTGCTACTGGCATGTGTAGCCTGCGGCGGGCCGGTGAAGAGTGCGCCGTCAGTGTCCGCGTCAATTTCGGGAGTGTCTGTGTCGTGCACGCCGGCCTCGATCGCTCCAGGTGCAAGCTCGCAATGCATCGCAGCGGTGCAGGGCACCGGCCCCGTCAGCTCTGCGGTTACGTGGTCGGTGACTTCCGGCGTCATCAGTTCCAGCGGAGTGCTGATGGCCCCGCCTTCTCCCGGCGCGGTAACTGTAAAGGCAACCAGCGTTGAGGACAACGCAATGACAGGCAGTGCAACGGTCACGGTCGCATTTGCGGTGCCCTCGAGCAAGCACGTGGTGATGGTTCTTGAAGAAAACCAGAGTTACTCCACTGTCGCCGGCAATACCGCGGACTGGCCCCACCTGAACGCGCTGATCGGCCAAGGCGCTCTGCCCACCAATTACTACGCCGATGCGCATCCCTCGATTGGCAACTATTTCATGCTGACCACCGGCCAGATCCTAACCAACGACGACAACTCGACGCAGGTGTGGGATGTGGACAACATCGCACGCCACATGCTGGCGGCAGGAGTGTCTTTCAGGGTGTATGCAGAGGGGATCACGCAAGGTTATGTCGGTGAAGACACCGGGCTTTACGTGATCCGCCACAACCCGTTTGCCATGCTCTCAGACGTGGCTGACAATTCGCAGGTTGCTAACCAGACGATCTGGCCCTTTACACAATTCGCCGCCGACGTGGCCAACAACGCGCTGCCGCAGTTCTCGTTTATCGTGCCTGACATTGACGACGACGCTCATAGCGCGACGCCGCTCGACGCTGACGCCTGGCTGCAGGCGAATGTAATGACTCCGCTTTCGGGCATCGCAGCTTTTCAGGCCGGTGGCGATGGCATTCTTATTGTGGATTTTGATGAATCCGTCACCAGCGACACCGCATACGGCGGTGGTCACGTGGCGCCCGTGCTCTGGGGGCCGAACGTCAGGGCAGGCTACCAGCAAACATCGTCGACTGTGTACCAGCACGAGAGCATGCTGCTGACGGTGATGAATGCACTGGGTCTCAGCGACCCTCCCAGCGCTGCGGCAGCTGCTCCCTCCATGGGCGAGTTTTTTGTGCAGAAGTAAATCTAACCAGATTCGCTCGGTCTGCCGCCTGCGGAACCAATCGTTAAGCGGCACTTACGCCGCAAGTTGTTGATTGTCCATCGTCAACTTTGCACAAATATTCTTTGAAATCGCGAGACTTGGCAACCCTGGGCCGTGTTTAATCATTTGGAAGGTAGGAGGGTAAGATGAACCGTCTTCCTCGATTTGCAATCTGCGCATCGTTCACGGCAGCGGCGCTTCTTTGCGTAGCCGGGACGCATTTCAAACTCGCCCCAACCGCGGCCGTTGTGCATGCCGCCGTTGCCGGCCTACAAGATCAGGCGCCTCCCGATCAGGGGCCGGATCCCGCCGCGGGCAACATGGCGCCATCGGGCCCGTCCTACACCACCGAGGCACCGCCTCCTCCCGATCAGTCGGCCGGCGCTCCGGGCCAGGCTCCCGATGATTCAGGCTACGCCGAGCAGCCCACGGAAACGGCTGACGCGGCACCGCCGCCGCTGCCCGACTATGATCAGCCGCCGGCGCCGGCGGATGGCTACATCTGGACTCCCGGCTATTGGGCGTGGGGACCGATCGGCTACTACTGGGTGCCGGGTGCGTGGGTTGAGCCACCTTATATGGGTGCGCTGTGGACGCCGGGCTATTGGGGCTTCTACGGTGGTCGCTACTCGTTTTATCCCGGCCACTGGGGCCTGCATATCGGCTTCTATGGGGGGATCAATTATGGGTTCGGCTACGTCGGCCTTGGCTATGAGGGCGGCTACTGGAACTCCGGCCACTTCTTTTACAACCGGGTGTACAACCACATCAATGTGAGAACGGTGCACAACGTGTACAACTATCGCGCGCCGGTGCGCGTCGCCAACGTTCCACGCGCCAGCTACCGTGGCGGGCAAGGCGGCGTTCAGGCAAGGCCGCGGCCATCTGAAGGAGCGGCATGGCACGAGCCGACGGCTCCGCGCATGAGCTCACAAACGCAGCATGCGCAGAGCTACGGCGCGGTTCGCGGACAGTATGCAACAGAGAATCATGGCAAGCCAGCCACTCCGGCGATAAGCAAACCGCTGCCGGCCGATCGCAACGTGCATCCACAGAATCGCAGCGGAGGCGGGCAGTCGGGCGGGCAGAGCCATGGTGGCGGGCAGCAAGACCACCATCACTAGGGCCATGGTCATCGGCCAGGATGGCGCTCGCGCGCCTCGGGACATCGAAATCCTGAGGCGCGTGGCTGCCGTTAACTAAGAGCTGATTTTCGGGATCCCGGCATGGGCCGGGTTGCACTCACTCCGCCGCGAGGACGCGGATGGACACGAGGTTTCGCACCCAGCGCGCGGGGCGCTTCTCGTCTGTGGCGATAAGCTTGAGCGGACCGTCGTCTTTCAGCGCTGCGCCGTTCTCGCGTATCGGCCACGATGACGGTTGAGTTGTTCACTTCGGGTGTCACTTCGCCGATCGCATACACCGCTTCATAGCCATCGGAGCCCGCGGCTACAAGATACAGGCGCAAGTCCTTGCCGCGCGGCGCATCGTGCACGCCCAGCGGCTTGAGCAGCTCGATCAGCGGCACGCCGGAGTAAGTCTCGTTGGCCTTGGTGTGTTCGTTGTATACTGTCACCGTGGTTTGCGGCAGCGCAGTAAGCGTGAGTCACAGTCCACGTTGCCGACTTGTCGCCGAATGTAATCTTCAGCGGCCCGACGGCGTCGGCGCCTGGCCGCTTGTCGGACCTCGCTCATCTGGCGTCGGATTGCGGCTGCGGGCTTTGCGCCTGCTGACGGAAGGCGCCGCAACACATAGCAGCCACAGGAAGATAGCGGAATACGCCTGCAACGCTTCATGAATTCCTCCTAGCCTTCATCGTATACTGGACGCATGTCGATTGTGCGCAACATCGCCGGCATCGCCAAGGGCATGAGCATCACCTTTCGCGAGATGCTTGCAGCCCACCAGGTGGAGAATTATCCTGACGGTCCCGGCCCCATGCGCGGAGCGGTCTTTGAGCCGCGCTTCCGCGGCGCGCACGTGCTGCAGCGCGACGAAAACGGCCTGGAAAAGTGCGTGGCGTGCTTCCTGTGCGCCGCGGCCTGCCCCGCGAACTGCATCTATATTGAAGCCGCCGAAAACACCGCGGAGCATCGCATCTCCTCGTCGGAGCGCTACGCCAAGGTCTACAACATCGACTACAACCGCTGCATCTTCTGCGGCTACTGCGTTGAGGCCTGCCCCACCGACGCCATCACCCACGGCCACGGCTTCGAGCTGGCCACGCTGAACGCCACCAACCTGGTGATGCGCAAGGAAGACATGCTGGTGCCGGTGGCGGCGCTGACGGCGGGGAAGTAGCCGAGGTTTTTCCTACCGCTGCGTCGGCGATCACGATTCTTTTAGGTGCAGTCTTCAGCGCATCAATGTGATCCAGCACACAGACCAGTACGCAGTCCATCCTCTAGCTTTGACGAAACGACGGATGAAACGGCTCGTCCAATTCGTTGCGGTCCTTGCGATTGGCTTACTCGTAGTTCAGCCCGCTTTGGCCGGTTTGCCCTGCGTGGCAGGCGCGAACACGGAGTGCTGCTCCCGGATGCCCCATGGCCATGAACGGCATGCGGCCGGGTTGCCCGATGGCCAGCCAGATGGCTTCGGGCGATTGTCCTCAGAACTGCCGTGGGCATGCGCTCCCGCAGGCGACAGCTCCTGTGGCAGCGCCGGAAAAGCTCAAGCTCGCAGTGAGTGCGGCACCGAGCATGCTGCTCGGGTCTGTTTTCATGGCGGAGCCTGAGCTGAATCTGCGGACGCCGATTGAAGCCCGAATTGCATCTCCCCCGCGGTACATTCTCAATCGAGCCTTCCGGATCTAAATCTCTCCTGACGTGCATGCTAACGAAGCAGTCGCGAGGTCTCATCGTGGCCTTTCGGCTCGATTTGTAACCCGTATTTCTAACGTCAAGGAGATTCCAATGAAACGTACCATCGCTCTTCTATCACTTGCCGCCGTCCTCGCCATCACTGCATTCGCACAGGCACGACGCTTTCGGCCAAGGCCATCTCTTGCCACGTTGCTGCAAAGACAAGTGCGGCCAGACCTGCTGCCAAGACGGCTGCACCGATAGCTGCTGCCAGAGCAAGTAACCCTAACCACAAATGGTCCGGATCGCGGGCGCGGTCCGGACCATTTGTAATCACAATCCGTCATCTGCGCATCCGACTTCGATTTTTCGCCTTACGATACGCCCGTCAGCAGCCCGCGCTTGCGCATCTCCGCCATCACACGTTCCACCTTCCAGTCCAGGGCGCCGGAGCCGTCGACGACGAGATCGGCGTTCGCGGCCGAGGGCCGCACGAACGTCATGCTCGACGGGCGCACACGATTTCATATTGATAGCGCACCGTCTCGCTCGCTTCTTCCGCGCTCGTCCATATCGCGCTTCAGCCGCGCTCGAAACACAACTCGTCCGGGCGTATCGACGTAGACGCGCAGCTGGTAGAGCGGAGGCCAGCTCCGCGAAGTAGAGCGCGAAGATGCCTTCAATAATCAGGAACGGGCCGGAGGTGACGCGCTGGGTGCGGCCCGGCATGCGCGTGTAAGTGCCGAAGTCGTAGACCGGGCGCTGGATCGTGTCTCCGCGCGCCAGCGCGGCGATATGCTCGGCCAGCAGCGGAATCTCAATCATCGCCGGGTCGTCGAAGTTCTGCTGCACGCGCTCTTCGAGCGGCATGTGGCCGAGATCGAGATAGTAGTCGTCGAGATGGAAGCGCAGGCCGCGCAGCATGCGGGCCAGTTCGTTGGCCAGCGTGGTTTTGCCCGAGCCGGAGCAGCCGGCAATGCCCAGCACGGTGGGCGGAAAGGGCAGCCGCGGAATCTGGGCCGCGACTTCGCGTGCGACTCGGGCGCTCAGCAGTCGACTCACGGCTCTGCTTCCACCTTCGCGGCGATCCGCGGCGCCAGGCGCTTGAGCAAGGCCGGCCAGCCGCGCTCTCCACCATGCGGCCGGTCTCCTGCACCTCCTCATGGCTCAGCGGGGTCGCGCCCAGCCCCGCGGCCAGGTTGGTGACGCAGGAGATGCCCAGCACCTCGATTCCCATGTGCCGCGCCACAATCGTCTCCGGCACGGTGGACATGCCCACCAGCGTGGCGCCCAGCGTGCGGAAGGCGCGAATTTCCGCCGGCGTCTCAAAGCTCGGGCCCGGCGTGGCCAGGTACACGCCCTCCTCCAGCGTGAATCCTTCCTCGCGGGCCGCCTCGGCGGCCATGGCGCGCAACGCCTTGCTGTACGCCTCGGTCATGTCGAAGAAACGCAGTCCCGCACGCCGGGTTGGAAGCCGAAGCGCGGCTCGTTGGGCCCGTTGAGCGGATTCCAGCCCATCATATTGATGTGATCGGCCAGCAGCACGAGTTGGCCCACGTGGTAGCCCGCCTGATTCCGCCGGCGGCATTGGTCAGCACCACGGCGCGCACTCCCAACGCGCCCAGCACGCGCATGGGGAAGGTGACCTCGCGCGGCGAGTAGCCCTCGTAGAATGGACGCGCCCTTGCAGGATGACCACTGGCGCGCCGCCGAGCGACCCGGCCACCATCCGTCCCGAGTGTCCCTCGACGGTCGATTGCGGAAAATGCGGGATCTCGCCGTAGGGCACGATGACCGGATCGGCGACCGCATCGGCCGCGGCGCCCAGCCCCGAGCCCAGCACCATGCCCACCCGCGGCGCGAGCGCGCCCAGTCGGGCTTTGCACGAATGCGGCAGCCTCTGCGACCTGGTCGTAGTACGTCATTCAGAAAAGTCCGTTGCTGCGCTTTCGGACATTCTACCGCCCCGAGTTACTGAGTGTCTGGGAACACCAATTTGGCTGTGCAAATGGCGACAATTCCGGCATTGTGCAGGGAGACGGCCATCACATTTTGCGATTTTGACCCGGGGGTATAATCCCATCCGGCCTGAGAGCCGGCCAGCTTCTGTGCAGGCATGGATCGTCGCCGGACCGGGCAGGGAATTGGAGCGCAAACGCAATGGCAACGCAAATAGTGCAACACGAACTGCTTTTGGCGCGGCGCATGGCGCGGCTGGGCACGGAGACGGCATTTGAAGTTCTGAGCAAGGCTAAGGCGCTGGAGCGCCAAGGGCGAAGAGCATCGTTCATCTGGAGATCGGCGAGCCGGACTTCGACGACTCCGCCGCACATTGTGGAAGCAGCGGTGGATGCGCTGCGCGGCGGCTGGACGCACTACGGCCCCTCGGCGGGGCTGCCGGAGTTGCGCGAAGCCATCGCCAACTATGTGAGCCGCACGCGCGGCGTCCCGGTCGACGCCCGACGAAGTGGTTGTGGTTCCCGGCGGCAAGCCCATCATGTTTTACGCATGCTCGCGCTCGTCGATGAGGGCGACGAGGTGATCTATCCCAATCCCGGTTTTCCCATCTACGAGTCGATGATCCACTACGCCGGAGGCACGGCGGTGCCCGATTCCGCTGCGCGAAGAGCGCGAATTCGCCATGGACGTGGACGAGATGGCGAGCCTGATCACGCCCGCACCAAGCTCATCATCCTCAACTCGCCGCAGAACCCCACCGGCGGAGTGCTGGCGCGCGCGCGACATCGAGCGCGCCGCGGCGGCGATCGGCGATCGCAACATCATGGTGCTGGCCGACGAGATTTACAGCCGCCTGCAGTTTGAAGGCGAGCCGTTCTCCATCATGAGCGTGCCCGGGATGCAGGAGCGCACCATTCTGCTCGACGGCTTCTCAAAGACCTACGCCATGACCGGCTGGCGCATCGGCTACGGAGTGATGCGCGCCGACCTGGCCGCGCAGATCACGCGCCTGATGACCAACTCCAATTCCTGCACGGCCAGCTTTACGCAGCGCGCGGCGCTGGCGGCGCTCAACGGCGACCAGAGCGCGGTGGACGCGATGCGTCTGGAATTCGAGCGGCGCAGCCGGGCCTTTGTCGACGGGCCTCAACCGCATCCGGGGCTTTAGCGCGCGCATGCCGAAGGGCGCATTCTATGTCTTCGCCAACATCACGGGCACGGGATGGGAGTCGAAGCCGCTGGCCGACGCGCTGCTCGAAGAGGCTGGCGTGGCCGCGCTTTCCGGCACCGCGTTTGGCTCCTATGGCGAGGGCTATCTGCGCTTCAGCGTCGCCAATTCCATGGAGAACCTGATGGAAGCGCTGGCGCGCATCGACGCGTGGGTGAAGGCGAGATTGTAATGTGCGCCTACCGATTTAAGGCGCGAAAACAGAGACGCACCGAAGGTGCGGCACTCGCGACAATGGGCTCGCAAAGGAGAACGACCATGGCGCTGAGAGATGCAACAACCGGGCAGGTGACGAAGAAATATTCGATTGATGAACTGCGCGACGCGGCGCGGCTGATGCGCGGCTACGACCTGGTCGCGCTGTGCGCGGCGGGCTCGGGCCACGCCGGCGGCACACTCTCCATCATGGACATTGCGGCGGCGCTCTATCTGCGCGCGGCGGAGCACGATCCGAAGAATCCCGACTGGCCCGATCGCGACCGCATTCTCTGGTCGGCGGGGCACAAGGCGCCGGCACTTTATGTGTCGCTCGGCATCGCCGGATTTCTGCCCGATTGACGACATTGTGACCCTGCGCAAGCTTGGGTCGCCGTTTCAGGGGCATCCGCACTGGCTCAAACTGCCGGGCGTGGAGATTTCAACCGGCTCGCTCGGCCAGGGCCTGAGCGTTGCCGTAGGCATGGCGCTGGCCGCGCGCATCGATGGCAAGCAGAACACAAGATCTTCTGCCTGATGGGCGATGGAGAACAGCAGGAAGGCCAGGTGTGGGAAGCGGCAATGGAGGCCGGGCACTATCAGCTCGACAACATCATTGCCGTTATCGACTGCAACCGTCTGCAGATCGATGGATGGGTGAAGGACGTGATGCAGGTGGAGCCGCTCGCTGCAAAGTACGCGGCGTTCGGTTGGGAGGTGCTGCGCATCGACGGACACGACATGGGACAGATTGTGGACGCGTTCGAGCAGGCACGCGCTGTTGCAGGCAAGCCGGTGGTGATCCTCGCCGACACCGTCAAGGGCAAAGGCGTGAGCTTCATGGAAAATCAGCCAGGTTGGCATGGCAAGGCGCCGAATCGCGAGGAACTGACGAGGGCACTTGCGGACTTGGGGCTCGCGGAACGGCTGCCGGTGGAGGAGTTGCTGGCGAAGGCAAAAAGCTGGCAGGCCGAAGCGGCGCGCGCTCTCGATGCAAAGATGCCGCGGTTCTCGCGCGACTATTGGTGGAACGCGCAATGACACGATGCACGTGACGATGGAGCCCACGCGGAAAGGCTTTGGCAAGGCGCTCGCAGAAAACGGCGATGACGAGCGCGTGGTGTGCCTCGGGCTCGATATTTCGGGCTCCATCACGATTGCGGATTTCTATGCGGGCAAGCCGGAGCGTGCGAAGCGCTGGATCAGCATGGGGATTGCGGAGCAGTCGGCCACGGCGGCCGCGGCGGGCATGGCGCGCGAAGGCAAGCTGCCGGTGCTGGGTTCGTACGCGACTTTTTCTGCAGCGCGCAACCTCGACCAGATTCGCGTATCGGTGTGCTACTCGAATTTGAATGTGCTCGTGGCCGGGGCGCATGCGGGCGTGTCGGTGGGGGCCGACGGGGCTACGCACCAGGCGCTCGAAGATCTGTTTGCCGTGCTGGGCTTGCCGAATATGTCGGTGGTTGTGCCTTGCGATGCCATCGAGACGCGCAAGGCGACGCGGCACTTGCTCCTCGAACACGTGGGGCCGAAGTATATTCGCTTTGCGCGCGAGGCCACGCCGATCGTGACCGATGAGGCAGCGCCGTTTGTTTTCGGCAAAGCGAATTTGATCCGGCTGCGCGCCCACAAGCCGGAATTCGCCGAGGCCGAGTTTACGAGCGCGTTTGAGACGCGCGTGGCCGAGGATTGCCTGGACGAAGGCGAGGACCTGAGCATTGTCGCGTGCGGGCCGATGGTGCCTGAGGCGATGCGCGCGGCGTGGATTCTGAAGAGGGAATTCGGCTACGAGACACGCATCCTGAACCTGCACACGCTCAAGCCCATCGATGTCGAGGCGATTGTGCGCGCGGCGCGCGAGACGGGAGTCGTGGTGACTGCCGAGGAGCACCAGATTGGCGCATTGGCAGGGCGCGTAAGCATGGTTCTCGCCACGAACCCTGAGCTTTATGGTGTGTCTGTCGTCGCAAGTGCGATTGGCGTGAAGGACCGCTTTGGCGAGTCTGGTGCGCCGTGGGAACTGGTGAAGGAGTTCGAGGTCAGCGCCGAGCACATCGCTCAGACAGCATTGGAGCTGATGTCGGCAAAGTGCCAGGCCGCGCATCACATGGCGATGGCGTAAGCAAGCGCGGGCCTGGGCGGGGCGGTTAGCTCTGTAGCTTTGAGTGCTGTTCCCGATTCTCGGCTTTATTCCGGCGGCCCGACGGTGCACACGAAGTACGACGCCGGTTCGGTCTGGCTGGCGTTGTAAATTGTGTGCTGATCGCCAGCGACGCACACGCCCATATCGCCGGCCACAAGATCGCGCGTCACGCCCGCGGTCATCAAGCGAGCCGTCCCTTCATGGATAAACCAGATCTCGGTATGCTTGTGGGTGCCGATCGGCTCAGGCGGCGCGCCGGGGGCGAGATGCGTGAAGTGGGCCTCAAGCCGAATATTGTCGGGCAGCATTCCCATGAGGAAGTGCTTTGACATTCGCGGCGACGTGCGCGGGTTTGCGGGCTCGATTTGTGGATAGCGGCCGGAGACGAGTGGCTCCAGCGGCGCATGTGCGGTGGGCGAGGTTGTGGGCGCCTGGCCTTCGGCAGCAGGCGCGAGAGTGGAAGCGGCGGCGAGCAAGGAAAGGAGGGCGGAGAATTCGCGGCGGTTCATGGGTGTCCTCACGATCGTGGGTCATGGTACGGAATCGGCGGTGCGGTCTGCAAACAGAATCTCCTCGAGGCGAAGTCAGGGATACGCCTTCGGATGCTCTACGCCCGTTGCGCAGGTTGTGTTGGCACGTTCATTTGCACCTCCGTGCGAATCCACTCCTTCGGCAGATAATCCGGACCTACTGACTCCTCCATAAATGCGAGTGATTTTGTATAAATCTCGTGCATCAAGCGCAGCGGCGAGCCCAGATTCGGTTTCACTCGGAGTTGCCCCAGTGGCACGTCGTAGCAGGCGAACTTCTGCGCAGGATCGTAGTGGAAGAGCTTGGGCGCGTGAGCCGTCACGGTGTCGAAGGCCTCGGCCAGTGGCTTGATTTGATCGGGATCGGTGGTGAGTGCTGCCGCCTGGGCGCGCAGCCAGCGGAAGCGCCATAGACTGATGTCGAGTGCGACGTTGCAGATGGCAAACTCGCGGAACCAGTCGAAACGCGTAGCGATCTCGTCAGCCTGCGCCGGCGTTAGGTACGGTTTTGCCGCCTCGAGTTCCGTAAACATCGCGTCAATTCCCGCCAGACATTTCTGCTTTTCCGCAACGATCAACGCGATGTTTTCTTTCGTCGGCTCAAGAAATTTTGCATACTCGGGTAGATAGTAGCGGTTGGTATAACGCAAAAGCGTCTCGCGGCGCGCGATGTCTCCAGCGAAACCGGAGTTGGTTTCAGATCCGTGGCCCAGGGGTGACCATGTGCGGTACGCGGCTTCCTCAGAGAGTTGCATGGCTTTCGCCATGTGCGGCGCGGCCTGCGGCGAATAAATTTGCGCGGCCCAGGCAGCGAAGATCTGATCCACACTGGCGTTCAGGTTCCAGGTAAGCTCCCGCCACGCGTAGATGTCCACATTGTTGAGAATGTCGGCGTAGGGATCGTAGTTCGACTGCATCGTGCCGCCCGGCGTGATCTCCGCGCCGCCGTCACTGCCGACAAGATCGTGCGCCTTCTTCATGGTCCACGCCGTGTAGTTGACAGTGGCTGCTGGCGTGTAGTGGCGGCCGATGGTTTGGCCTACCATCTGATACTCGACGATCTCGGGATGCGGCTTGCACTTGCCCAGCAGCGTGGTGAAGCGCGGGTCGGGCTCGCAGTCGGAGTGGTACACCTTGGTCTGCATCAGGATTTCTTTGGGAGTGTCGGTGATAACGCGCGACCATAGCTCGTAGTGCGATTCGCTGAAGTTACTGTAGCCGGGCGCATGCACATATTCAGGGCCAAGCCAGTGCGGGCAGCCGGAGGACCACGTACGCAAGTGCAGCTTCTTGCCCATCGGCTGTACGGCAGCGTAGTAGTGTGAGATGGCTGCGTGCAACTCGTTCTTGAACTGGTCGAGGCCGTTTTTCTGGCAGCGCTCGTCTTGACAGAAGATGCCGAACTGATCCCAGAAGGTGCAGGCGACGCCGTCGGCCTGCGACTGGCGCGCGCATTCGCGGGCGTAGGCTTCGAAGAGTTTCCAAGTCGCCGGATCGGATGGGCAGAGCGCGGCCTTCTCCCAGGAGTGTTCTTCGGGTATGCCTTTAGCTGTTGGATAGACCGCGAGAAACGCTTCGTACAGCTCCGGTGACCAGCGGCTGAAGTTATTCCCATAAGGCAGGTCGACAAAGACTTCGACGTCGGCGTCGTGAAATTCTTTTACAAGCGCGGCGTTGCGCTGCATGTCGTCGGCTTCGGCGGCGGCCAGGTGCTGCTGGGCGCCTGGTGAGAGTTTGGCGTAGACCTCTGGCATCTCATCTTTGAGTGAGACGCTGGCGTGAAGACCCGCGACAAACGTGTTGGCGCCAAGGACGGCTACCAAATCGGCAACACTGTGTTCGGCGTGGTGTGTACCAAAGCGCATGGCGAATTCAGGGTTGCGCGTCCAAATCCCTCGTGTGGCGCCATCTGTGCGGTCGAGCCAGTGATGCGTTTCGCCGACGGCGAAGAGCAGCGAACGCGGCCGTGCGCCGCAGATGAGCAGGCCGCCGTTTTCAGCGAGAACAGAGTAGCCGTCACGCTCGATGGGGTTGGCGAGCGTCGTGGGCACGCCTTGGGTTTCTTTTAGAGCCAGGACGATGAAATTCTTGCGCAGCTTTGCGGCGCCGGAGTAATTACGGATGGCGTCGGGTTTGAGACTGAGTTTTGACGCGAGCGTTTCGGCGGCGCTGCGGACTGCCTGATGCGCGTCTTTCGGTATGAGGATGCCGGTGAAATTTGCAGAGGGCTGCGCCAGCAGGTCGAGGCTGTTGCCCATCGCGCCGGCCGCCGCCACGGACGAAGCAGTTTTCAAAAAATTCCTTCGGCTCAGTGCAGATGCTCCGTCCGCCAGTTGCGTGTTCGCAAATGATTCTGGATTCATTGCCGATTCTCCTTTTGATTTCGCGCCTTATATCGCCACCAACCGGAATCTTGCTGCCTTCAGAAAACATATTCCCAGAATTGTGTTACATCCTACGCACTCGAGGTGTAGAATCACCCGAATCAGAGGAGAAATGTATGGAGTTGAAACGTTCGCCTTTAGTAGCCTGCGGTTTTCTCTGCGCTCTCGGCTTGTGGTTTTCGCAGACGTTGGATGCTCAGTCGGCAAGTGATGCTTGCTCTCTTCTGACGCAATCGCAGATCCTCAGCACTGTCGGCACGGACGTCGTAATTGTTCAACACATCTCACCCAATTTATGCCAATGGTCTGCGCCTAACCAGCCGAATTCAATGAATGGGAAAAAAGTTACGCTTACCATTTCAGAAGAGCGGGCATTCGGATTTGCGAAGACGCCGATCGTAAGCAGTATAAAAACACTTCCTGCCGCGGGCGTTTGTGACGATGCGATCTATACCGTAAGTCCCGGCGTCACTCCGGCTCTCGGCACGTCGTTGTACTTCAAGAAGGGAAGCTCCTACTTTGCTATTCATGTTTACGGCATTCCCAATCAAAGCACGGCGATGGGGATGGAGAAGACCTTGGCAATGGAAGTTTGTTCGCTTCTTTGAATAGCGCGCGGCCCAGGTTTCGGGAAGGCAACCTGGGGCGGAAAAGGAGCGCCCGGAAACCGTCCAGAGCCGAGTTGAAGGATTTCGGTCCTGCGACATGGGGAAGCCTGCACTAATCATGGGCGTCCTGCTTCGAGATCAGGCGCAGCGGCCCCAGAATTCCTGATGGCAGCGGTTGCAGATGATCCATATCCTGCGGAGTGAACTTCTCGCCGTAGCGAAATTAAGCAGACGGTAGTCCGGCGCGGCGCGACCTGCGAGCTCATTGATTGCGGTGTTGGCGACAACGATCTTGAGCTCGTTGGCGCCGGAATGAAGCAGCGGAGTCGACATTCAGATTGAACGGGGGATGCCACAAATCGCCAGCGAGTTTTCCATTCACGTAAACAACCGCGACTTCGCGCAGCGGCGGATCGTACCAGGTGCGCGTGCCTGCCTGATGAAGCTGCTCGCGCGGCAACCGGCGTTCCCTCGCCAAAGTCCAGAAGCACGCGGCCTGAATTCGCAACCGCCTCGGGAATCTCCACCGGGCGCTTGTAGATTGCCGTGCCGGAGTAATACTTCTCAGCTGTCCTCGTCCGCCCACGAATGCAGTGTCTGCATGGTTTCCTCCGCGCCGCTCTTGTCGAACGTCACCTTCCAATCGTGCGCAAGGTCGATTGGTGCGAACGGCGCCGCGGCTTGCTGCTGCGGTGGAGGCTCGGGCCGATTGGTGAACACCACCACGCGCGACTCATAAGGGGCGAGGTCGAAGTGAAGTGATGGCCCGGAACCCGCGCCCGTGATCCTTCCCGTGAACGGATCCCACCACTCCGCGCCGCCTTTGCCAGCACGAAACGTCGCATCGAACGAGTGCGGCCGGTTGTCGGTGTTGGCGACGAAGTAAATTTGGGCCGAATGTAGTCCACGATGAATGAAGCCCACCTCAGGAGTAGCAGGGTTCATCACAACGTCGGGCTTCTCGAAAGATGCTCGAATTGCCGCACCAACTTCTGCGGCGCTGGCAACGATCTTCACGTTTTTCATGCCCGAAGCCATCAGCTCCTGCGAAATCTGCGGCCACGGCTGCCGAATCGCGCGGCCCCTCGATCACTCCCGGCGCGCGCGAAGGCAAGCTCTTCACCGCAATCACTTCGCCGCCACGCTGCGCAAACGCCTCGATGGACCTGTACGTGGCCAGCGGCAGCCGCTCCACGTTCGGCATCACCAGGACCGGATAGTACTTCATGCCAACCTTGTCGATCGCCGCCGAGTCGATGAAGTCGAGGTTGTAGCCTGCGTCAAGAATTGCGGGAACAAGATCGGGCCCGAGCAGCAAGCGCATCTCGTCGGTGACGGAAACATGTCCCGGCCGGAAGCGCGCCTGCGCGTCTTCTTCCGGAAGCAACACGGCAATGTCGTTGGCCGGAGAGCCCTGGCGCATCAGGTAGCTCATGCGCGTCATGTAGCCCATGACGTCCGGCATCACGATCCACCAGGGATTGTGATCGTTGAAGACGGCAGCCGCGTAGAACGACCATCCTGGATCGCCTACAGAAGGCGGCGAATACGGCCAGCCGTGGCCAACGAGCTGATTGATTCCCTGCAGGAAGAAAGTGTCGGCCTCGGCTTTCATATCGAGCGGAGTAGCGCGGAACGAGGGAGAGTGCAGCCACGTCCAGGTTTCCGACGAAGTGATAGGCCGGCCGTAAACGTGACTTGCAGAAGTGGCCCAGCGCGTAAATGAGAATCCGCCGTGCCATTGCGAACCTTCGCCCTCGGGCAGATCGACGAGCGCATTACTTGAGAGCGTAACGGCGGGCTGACCGTAGCATCTGGGACCGGAATTTCGTATGATGCTCGCGCGCCCAGGTGTTCAGCGGCATCAAGATAGTGCTCGTCGATCAACTCGGCAAGCGTGCGGCCCCAGTCGTAGCGCAGGTCCGCGGCTTCGGGTGTGGTTCCGGCAACCAGCTCGGGCAGGTGCGGCGTCAGATCGTAACCGCGGCGGGCGCGGAACTCTTCAAGAAGATTCGGAGTCCAATCGGCTTCGTACACCTCCAGGCTGTCACTGAAGACCGAGTAGGGCAGGTTTTTTCCGCATGCTTCGATCAGCGGATCGGCAACCGTTTTCAGATGATTCTGAATCGCCTCCATACTGAAGTGATCGAGAACAAAGCCTTCTGCGCCAACAGCCGCGCGCTTTACCTGCTGGCCGGTGCGGCTGGAGATGAAAAACAGAACCACATGCGGGCCGGCAATGCCAGAGGGCAGGATGAGCCGGTAGTCGCGGATCGTGTCCAGTTGCTGCGCCTGCTCGGCGTCATAGTGGGCGGGAGTTCCTGCGGCGATGAAGGTGGCAAGCAGCTTTTCACCATTGCGAATGGATGGAATGGGAAGGGATGATGCGCCGGCCGGTACATCGTCGGCCACAACGCGCAGGCGGGCCGATGCATCGTTGATGGGGACGTACGATCCGCCATAGGGCCAGCCGCTGCCGAGTGTGAAATTCAGGCGCATGTCCAGATCGTGCGCGGTTTGCGCGGTAAAGCTGACCATGTCGAGAAATTGCGGCGAGAGAAAAGGGAGGTTGCGAAATCCTTTGGCGGAGTCATCAAGCTCGAGCGCGTAGACGGGCTGAATCTCCGCGCCACCGATGCCGCCCGCCTTCATTGTGCGCAACTCACGGGCGAGTTCGGGTTTCTCGACCGCCGGGCCAAACCACCACCAGCGGACCATTGGCCGAGCGTCGCCGGGAGGAGTTGCGAATCCTGCACGGATGGCGATCAAGGGATCGGGCTGAGCCGCCGCCGTCTGAGCGGCCGACCTGGCGGCGGTGAAGGCCAGAGAGACTGAGACGAGCAAAGCAGAGAAAAAGAGACGCAGACAACGAGCAGGCCAGCGGAATCGCATGATCGGAACCCCTCGCGGAGAGTTACTGCCTGGCGTCGCCTACAGGTGGATTAAGCAGAGCTCTGGACTGGCAGGACCCCCCGGCGGACCATATTAATGCGTGCTGGTACAAAATGGGAAATAAAGTGCCTAGTGAAACGGCGGTTTCTCTGGTCGCGCCGACGAGTTGGCAATGGCCGTATTTTGCGCGCCGAATCGAAAAAAGTCGCCTATTGACATTCCAAGTGGCCGACGCATATGCTTCCCGGCATTAGTCAACCTTGAAATTCGGGGCCGCGGAAGCCGGCTTTGCGTGGTGGCGCCCCTCTGTTTCGGCCCCAAACGATGCTTTGCAACCAACAGAGTGCCAAGAGGCTACTCGAAGGAATGTCCATGAAAACGTTTTACAGTCGAATCGTGACGCTGAAACAAAGCAATCGAGTTTGGCCAGTGATTGCTTGCATGCTGTTGACTCTGTCAGTTTGCTTTGGGTGGACGGCGCAACGCGCCGCAGCTCAGACCGGCGGCGAGGGTGCCATCGAAGGAACAGTAACCGACTCGACAGGCGCAGTGATCACCAATGCAACGGTCACGGCGACCAACAATGCCACGGCAATATCGGTGACGCGGACGAGCTCCGCGGCCGGCTACTACAACATTGCTCCGCTCATCCCCGGCACCTATACAGTCACGGCATCGGCCACAGGGTTTGCGACCTTCCAGCAGCAGAACCTGGTGATCGACGCCATGCATGTGAGCGGGCTGAACGTAACGTTGAAGGCTGGGTCACAAACCGAAACGGTGACGGTGACAGACGCTCCGCCAGATTTGGAGACGACGAATCCGGTACTCGGCGGAACGATGGAGAATGCGACCTACATGGACCTGCCGCTGCTGGTGAGCGGAAACCAGCAGCGCGATATCACGCAATTCTCCAACTTGCTGCCGGGCGCGCAAGTGAACCCGGGAGGAAGGTCGTCGGTGATCAGTGGTACGGCGCAGCGCCTGGGCGAGCTCTATGTTGACGGCCTGCCCATGACCACTCCCAGCCAGCAAGGCGACAACCGTCCGGTCTTCAATCTTGTCCCCATGGAGTCCATCGAGCAGATTCAGGTGGTGACGAGCAGCTTCTCGGCCGAATACCAGGGTGCCGGATTGGAAAACTATACGCTTAAATCCGGCACCAATAAGTACCACGGTACAGTAGCCGATTTCATCCGCAACACCGTTTTCGACACTTGGGGATTCTCTGCGCCCTGGAGCACGATCACCAATAACAAGGGCGTGAAGGGCTACCAGAAGGACGTGGGTTCCAAGCCCCCCGATCACCAGAACGAGTTGGCTGTCAGCATCGGCGGGCCGATCAGCATTCCCCATCTCTTCAGCGGCCGCGACAGGCTGTTCTTCTTTGCCGCGTACGACAAGACACACAGCCGTACTGCGCCCAACTACACTGCGGCGACCATTCCCACCGCGAAGATGCGGACAGGGGATTTCTCTGAGCTGCTGGCGGCCAATGGAGGACCTGGATACTTGATCTATGATCCCTCCACAATGACCTGCACGGGAAGCAGTTGCACGCGCACTGCTTTCACTGGCAATGTGATTCCGGCATCGGAGATTTCGCCGATCACGCAGTATCTGCAGAAGTTTCTTCCCGATCCAATTAACACGGCGATCACCAACAACTACCTGGGCGGCATCGCCGGCGGTTACGACAACTGGCTCTACGCCGGGCGCATCGATTGGAATATCTCATCGAAGCAGCGGATCTCGTTCGGTGTAACCGGGGGCAACCGCGCCAACGCTACTTACGCAGTGGGCTCGACGCCCATTCTTCCGGTTCCATATCTGCAAGGCACCAAAGCAGTGGTCGCGGGCCACGTGGCCGACATGGAGCATACCTACACATTTACGCCGCACCTCGTGAACCAATTCAAATACGGCTTCGTGAACTTCGGCGGTCCGCCAGTGCTGAACGCTACCCAAGGCATTACGCAATATGAAGCGCAAACGGCGGGCATCAAAGGATTGCCCCCCGGGCAGGCTGCCGAGGAGTTTCCGACCAGCACCTTCAGCGGGAGCAATGCTCAGTCGCAGTGGTCCAATGGCGCCTCAAGCGCCACGTATACCTCGGTGAGCGAGACCTTCACCATGCTCGACAATCTGCAATGGGTAAAGGGCAAGCACGTGATCACCGCAGGCTTCCAGGTGCAGTGGCTGCAGAACCAAGCCAGCACGGCAGACGGCCTTTCCACGCCGCTTACTCTTGCGTGGAACACCGCTGAGACCGCACAGGTGAGCGGCACCAGTTATACGTCCAACACTGGATATTCCTATGCCAGTTTCATGATGGGCGCTCTTAACAGCACCAGTGATACGATCCAGACGGTTTCAGAGCTGGGCGGACGCTATCGTCCGATGGCGCCGTATTTCCAGGACGATTACAAGGTCACGAACAAGTTGACACTCAACCTGGGTCTGCGCTGGGATTACATTCCCACTTATCACGAAGCGCAAGGGCGTTGGTCCTACCTGGATCCCACGGTGACAAATCCGGCCACCGGCAACCTGGGGACGCTGATGTTTGTTGGCGGTCACGGCGGCTCCGCGATCAGCATTGGCAAGGCCACTCCGGTGAGCACCTTCTGGAAGAACTGGGGGCCGCGCCTGGGGTTTGCTTATTCTCTTAATGACAAGACGGTGATTCGAGGCGGATGGGGCATGCTTTACTCGCATGCCGGCGGTACCGGCGGCGCGGGCGGCGCAGCTACGGGCACGGGGCAAAATGGATTCAACACGCCGCTCACCTTTCCTGCGAACTCAGCTGGCCCGACGGCGGGACCCACCTTCTATCTCAACAGCAATGCATCGTTTGCCAAGGCGAACGCCAACTTTGGCGGTTCGCCCTATACTCTGCCCGCAGCCACTGGCCCTACGGCGGCCGCGCAACTGCTTAATGTGGGCAATTTCGTGAACAGCTCGGGCACAGCCGTGGCCCCGGGCTCAGCTCCCGGGTATCCCGATTTCTATCTTGCCGGACGCGCGCCGGAGTTCAGCTTCTTCAACTTCGGTATCGAACGCGTGCTGACGAAGAACATCACCCTCAGCGCGAACTATGCCGGCTCGGAGAGCCATTTCATCGCGGGCGCCAGCAATATCCGTGGTATCCAGTCGGGAGAGATCGACCCAAAATACATGCCCATTCTGGGTGCGGGAACATATGGCTTGGGTCTTTTGTCAAAGCCAGCCACGGCAGCGAACGTGGCCGCGGCACAAGCAGCCATGCCGAGTTGCTGCGCGGTGCCGTATGCCGGCTTCCAAGCAATTGCGGCCACTGGGACTTCGGCGGGAAACAATGCCACCATTGCGCAGATGCTTAAGTGGATGCCGCAGTTCTCAAGCACCTCGGACACGTGGGGCAACATAGCCAACGCCAACTATCACGCGCTGCAGATTTCGGCTACGCACAGGCCTGCGCATGGATTGACGCTGACTGTGAACTACACCTACTCCAAGCAAATGGACGACGCGGGAACGCAGCGCACCGGATTTGCGATTCCGGCCAGTCTCACGAGTAACGGAAAAGCCTGGGCCAAGAACCGCATCGACTACAGCCTGAGCACCCTGAACGAACCGCAGAGTCTGGCGATCTTCGGCGTATATCAACTGCCATTCGGCAAAAACGGACTAGGCGGGGGCAACTTCTTCACCCGCGCGCTGTTGAGCGGATGGGAGACCTCGCACGTCCTGACCTACGTGTCCGGCATGCCGCTGACGCTGTCCTCGTCGGCTTGCACGTCTACCAGCTTTGTTTCGCAAGGTACGTGCATGCCCGACGTCAACCCCAACTACAGCGGCGGAAGAAACGCCATTCGGCAGAACGGAAAATGGGGTAAAGGAGTGACCGCCTTAACGCTGGGAACCGTTTCCTACGTGAACGGATACATTTCCAGCACCGTACCCGGAAATGGCGCAGGCACCGGCAGCATTCTCTGCGGCAGCAGCTCCGGTCCATTCTGCAATTCGAATCCGTTGATGGTCGGCGATGCTCCGCGTACCGGTGCCTTCGGGTTGCGAGCGCCGAGCACGTTCCGGCTGACGAGTGGAGTGAAGCGTACGTTCGACATTGGAGAATGGGCCAAGTTCACGTTCGCTGTAGATTGCCAAAACGTAACCAACGCGGTCACGTTCGGCATCAACGCGGGCAACTTGCAAATCGGGACAGGCGTCAATTCTTCCAGCTTCGGCGCCGTCAACTTTGCCAGCTCCGACAGCCGAGATTTCCAATTCTCAGGACGCATCAGCTTCTAGCTTGACCAGCCCCGCCCGGATCCGCCGAGCTTCACGCGGCGGGTCCGGCGGGCCGAATTCCCATTTGCCCGCATTTCTTAATTCCCCAAGGAACTTCATGCTGCAGTTACGCCTCAAGTTCAAAGTTGCGCGCGACATTCTCAGCGGCAAAGGTGACCGGCGAGCTATGGCTTTTGACGAAACTGGCTCCGGCGCGGTGGTCAGATGAATATCAGGTTAAGACGCGCTGAAGTGCGAAAGAGCGGCGAATTTAGCGGATGGAGGCGTGTGGTACCGTTCTAGTGTGCCCACCGAAACAGTATTGGCCCAAGGCAAGTTTGAGCCTGCGCAGCCAGGTTCGAAGCCGAAGTTTACGGTTTGGCATGGGGCTACGGTCGCGCTCCTGGCCCTGGGCTATTCAGGCTATTACTTCTGTCGGTCTGACCTGTCAGTGGTGCTGCCGCAACTGATTCAAGATCTTGCTCGGCACGGCATTACACCGAATCAGGCACAGATACGGCTGGGCTTTATCGCCTCACTTGGCACGGTGGCCTACGCGTTCGGCAAGTTTTTCTCAGGCGCCCTGGCTGATACGGGCGGCGGGCGGCGAAATTTCCTGGGCGGAATGGCTGGGTCGATCTTTTTCACGATCATCTTTGCCATGAGCGGTGGATTTCCGATTTTCACGCTGGCATGGATCGGGAACCGGCTGTTTCAGTCACAGGGCTGGGCAGGGCTGGTGCGGGTTTCGTCGCGGTGGTTTTCGTACTCCACCTATGGCAGTGTGATGGCGGTAGTGAGTCTGAGTTTTTTGTTTGGCGACGCAGGCTGCCGGTGGTTGATGAGTGAACTGATGGCGCACGGGGTGGGCTGGCGCGGAGTTTTCTACTTCAGCGCGGCATCGCTGGCGTTGCTGATGGTGACCAACGTGGTGCTTCTGCGCGAGGGGCCCGAGGAGCGCGGGCTTCCGACACCGGAAGTGAATCCAAGGAATGTTTATGCGGGCATAGAGCAGAGTGGCGACGAAGATGGCGGCGTAGGCGCGATTCTGCGGCCGCTGTTGACCAGCTTTGCCTTTTGGCTCGTGTGCATCCTTGCATTTGGAGCAACGCTTCTCCGAGAGACATTCAACCTTTGGACGCCGACTTATTTTGTGCAGTTTGTCGGGCTCTCGGGGAGTGTGGCGGCGAGCCGCAGCGCGCTGTTTCCGCTGTGCGGCGGGGTATCTGTCCTGTTGGGCGGCTTTCTGAGCGACAAGCTGGGTCCGAACGGACGCAACTTGCTGATGGTGGCAGGGATGACTGCCTGCACGGGATGCCTGGTGATGATGTGGCACGTGCCGAACAACAGCGGGGCGTGGGCGCCGACGATACTAGTGGGGTTGGTGGGCTTCACATTGCTCGGGCCGTACTCTTACCTGGCGGGAGCGATGAGCCTCGATTTCGGGGGCCAGCGCGGTAGCGCAACGGCGGCGGGAATCATTGATGGATTCGGGTACATGGCCGGCTGGCTATCGGGTGACACGATCGCGCGGATCAGCGTGGCATTCGGGTGGAGAGATGCGTTCCTTGCGCTGGCGGGGGTCTCGTTCCTGACGGCTTTAGTGGCCCTTGTGTTGACGGCACACCAGCGAAATCACAAAATGCAGGAAGCATAAGAGCGACTGGGCGGCGGTTTGCGGCCGAGCGATCGAGGACTCAGAAAGTTCTTGACGCGCCTTGTAAATTGTCGCTAAGATTCGGAATCACCGGCAGCAATTCCCCGCAAGCCTGGCGCCGGTGGCCATCCCCCCAAAGACAATTGTAGGCGTGTTCTTGCGCACTTTCTCGTTGTGCCGCAGCTACCCCGCAGGTGCCGCATGAGAATCCCAAGGCGTTGGGTCGTCGTCCCATTTATCTTCGTGGCCACTGTTATCGCGATGGCCGTGCTCATGAGCGCGAGCCGGAAGCACGCAATTCTCGCGGCAAGAATGAACCTCCTGGTTGCATCGCAGCGATATCCGAAGTTCACACTGGCGCAGCACATGGCCGTCATGCGCGAGTTGCAGTCGGAGAAGCATCCGCTATGGCGCGATCTCTCGCTGGCCGAGATTGCGCGACGACTGGTGGCGCTGACGATGTCGTCATCAGATCCTTCACAGCCACCCAATGCGCCTTTTCTGGGCAATTTGACGACAATCAGCGTACCTGGCGGCGACGCCATGGGCATGGAGCGCATGGCAAACTGTTCGCTGACGGAGGGAGGAGTCAGCTACACGGTCAGCCTTCCTACGGTAAGCTATACCCCGCTTTCATCTACGCCGAATTACGATCAGGTGCTGCACAGCGAAGCGGGCCTGACGACCACGGGCGGCCATTGGCCGGCGGGTTGCGGTGATCCAGTCGTTGGCCTGTCCTCGCGAACATGGGCGCTATTGGGTTATGCGTCCAACGGTAACCCCGTGGCCGCCGCCGTCGGCTATGACCCGGTGGTGAGCGGCCCGGTCATTTGGACTTCGTCGGGCAATCCCGCGCTTGGCAGCACACTTTCCGTCGACGCGATCAGCCTTAGCGGCGCGGATCCGATCGGAGCGAGCTCGGGGAACCTGACTGGTAAAGGAATGCAGGACCTGGTGGTCATCGATTCGTCCGGGATAAGCGGTGGATCGGCGTCATTGAGCGTTCTGCTCGCCAACGCTGACGGCTCGTTGCAGACGCCGGTGAGCTATCCGCTGCCGGGCGATACGGGCATCAACGTGGTTATCGACGACTTCAACGGTGACGGAATTCTCGACCTCGTTGCTTCCAGCTCATCATTTTCAACCGGTACCACAACATACTCGCTTACCTTCCTTGCCGGTAAAGGCGATGGCACCTTTCAGGCGCCGGAGTCTGTCACCGTCACGCCACCGTCGGCGTTTAACTTCGAGGCTGGCGCCAACCCTTATTACGGGTTGATTAGCGCCGACTTGCTCGGCAATGGCAAGAAAGACCTCGTGACTGGCGGAGGCGTGGTGCTGCTCGGCAACGGTAATGGAACCTTCGACCAATCCGCAACACTGGCCTTTCCAGCCTTCCCGAACACTTCAGGGTGGGGCCCGAATGTAGTTGCAGCCGACTTCAACAACGACGGGAAGCTCGATCTCGCCGTGAATGACGGCGAATCCATCTGGACCTACCTGGGTAATGGCGACGGAACGTTCAATCGCAGTTACGGCTACGCCACGATCGACAATGTCGGATACCTCTATGCGACCGATCTCGACGGTGACGGCAATGTAGACCTGTATAGCGGAGTAGCCAGCGGAGGCTTCTTTGAAGGGGACAAATACGATCACGGCGAAGCCTATGCGCTGATGGGCAACGGAAACGGCAAATTTCAGGGAGCGCCGGGTCTGCCCTTCGTATTCACCGGAACAAACATTGCGGATTTAAACGGCGACAAGGTGCTGGACGGTATCGGAGTGAATGCGACGATCAACAGCACGAACGTTTCGTTCACATCGTATCTGGGCAATGGAAACGGAACCTTCAAGACTGGGCCCACACTGCAGATTTCTCCGATCACGGTGCAGGGAAATGCGGTTTCGTTTGAGACCCTGGATTTCTTCGGCGTGGGAGACACGAGGGGCAATGGCGATGCCGACCTAGTGTATCTTCCGTCGAACTTTAATTGGCCGGGCGGCGTGGCGGGTTTCTTTCTGGCAACGGGCAACGGGGACGGCAGCTTTAATGCGCCGGTTTTCGTTCAGGCGCCCACGTTCGCCCCGTCGGGCGATTTCGACGATTACGAGACGCCAAGCAATCTGTTTGTGGCCGATGTGAACGGCGACGGCAAGGCGGATCTGATTTACAGCTATAGCGTCGCGGTGTATCAAACGAACACGTACGAGCAGGGAATCGCCGTGCAACTCAGCAACGGCGATGGCACGTTTCAGGCGCCACATGTCATCCAGACCTATTCGAGCACAACGGCTCCAGCGAATCTTCCGCCGTCTGTGGTGCAATTTGGCGACGTTACAGGGAACGGCAAGCTGGATCTCTTCACCGAATCAGGAGCACTTAATTCCTCAACCGATTTGTACACGTTCTCGGTGCAATTGTATCTGGGCAACGGCGACGGCACCTTCGGCTCTGCATTGACTCCGCCCGTGGCCGATAACTTCAACCAGCCTTCCTTTGGCGGAGTACTGGGACAGATTGTCATCGCGGACATGAATGGCGACGGGAAGCCGGACCTGGTGACGCTGGGGACGGCGAGCAATGGAGATTCCGAACTGGCCATCTCTCTGGGGAATGGAGATGGCACGTACCAGACGCCCACCAAACTGGACTTTGCAGGCGGCGAAACCGATGGATATGGCCTGGCGGTGGCGGACTTTGACGGAGACGGCAAGCTCGATGTTGCCGTAACCGGCTTCAATCCCCCGTTTGACACGGGAATTTTTCTCGGCAATGGGGATGGAACCGTACAGACTTTCACGCCAAGCGGCGGAACGGCGCAACCATCGGAGGCAATCAATTTGCTTGTTTATGGGCCCGCGCAGGCAGCGAACTTCAGCGGGAGTAGTTTGCCGGGCCTCTTTGCCGGGCAAGCAGTGCTCGTCAATCAAGCTTCCACCACGCCAACTTTGACGCCGACCACGACAGCGCTTTCTGCATCGGCGACAAACATCACCACCGGGCAAAACGTGACTTTTACCGCGACTGTAACGGCCAGCTCGACCCCCGCGGGATCGGTGACATTCTTTGACGGCACCACGGCCTTGGCCACGAGCGCACTCAACGCTTCGGGAGTCGCGATCTATTCCACGTCGAATTTGAGCGTAGGTGGCCATTCGATTTCGGCGGCATATCAGGGCAACTCGACATTCGCGGCGAGCACCTCCGGCACCGCCAGCGTCACTGTCACGGCTCCGGCACTGACTCCGACCACCACGACGCTGTCCACCTCAGCGACCAGCATCACTACGGGACAAAGCGTAACTTTCACCGCGACCATAACGGCCAGCTCCACGCCGTCGGGCACGGTGACGTTTTATGACGGGATGACCGCTCTGGGAACTGGCACACTCAACGGGTCGGGAGTCACCACATATCAGACGTCCGGCCTGAGCATAGGCCCCCATTCGATCACAGCGGCGTATCAGGGCGACTCGACGTTTGCGGCCAGCACTTCCTCCGCGATCACCGTCACTGTCACGACTCCGGTCTTGACTGTGACCACAACGAAGCTGACGGCAACGGCAACCACCGTTAGCGTGGGGACGAGTGTGACGTTCAACGTCACTGTCTCGCCGGCTTCGGGCGCTGGTACGCCGACGGGAACCATAACTTTTATGGATGGCACAACGACGCTGGCCATGATGAGTCTTTCGAGCGGCGCAGCCAGCTATTCCACCGGCAGTCTCGCGGTTGGCGCGCATCCGATCACCGCGGTTTATGGTGGCGATGCGAACTACGCAGGCTCGACGTCCAGTGCGGTCACTGTGACAGTGCAGGCACTGGCTCCAAGCTTCACAATTGGCGCGTTGCCGCAGAGCGGCACGGTGGTTGCCGGCGCAACCGCACAGACCTCGATCACCGTGACGCCGGTCAACGGTTTCAATCAGCAGGTGAGCTTTGCGTGCAGCGGCGTGTCGAATGGCGTGACGTGCGGCTTCAACCCATCCACGGTCACACCCAGCGGCAGTGCGGCCAGCACTACTATGAGCCTTGCCACTACTACTCAATCGGCTGTGCTGGCACCGCTCGGGCGCCCCGCTTCACGGCCGGGTTTACGAGGCGCGGCGACCTGCGCGTTTCTGGCAGCGGGAGTCTGGTGGTTCTTCCGACGCGGGAAGAGTCTTCGTTGGCCGTTCATCATGCCGGTGGTCGTTGGCCTGGCGACATTCGCTGCCATTCTGGCCGGATGTACGGGCTCGGGATCGTCGACTTCAACGCCACCGCCGCAGTCGGCTACCTATACGATCACCGTGACCGCAACCGCGGGATCAGAAATGCAAACAGCTTCATATTCCCTGACGGTCACGAATTAGGCGGGCGCCTGGCGCCCAGTGAAAACGCTGCCGCGAGTTGCGGTTTCCTGGGCAGACGCCAGGCACTCTGTCAGTTCACAAGCGCGATCCTAGAGGTTGGAGCCGCGATGGCGCCTCCGGCACGAGGAACGCGGTGCGTGCAGCGTGAGCTGAGAAGCGTCAGGAGCCTAAACATCCAGAAATAAAATGGTTAAGTTGGCTTGGCGAAGTCGAGGAAAAAAGAAGTGTAGCCTAAAGATGAGCCGAAATAATTTTTCTATTGACATTCTCAACTGTGCGCGCCTATGCTTTCGCGCAAGAATCAAAACACGGATTTTCGTGGCTCCCAGAAAGCGACTCATCAGGGCGGCATGGTTGCGCCCCGGAGTCACCAGTTCTTTGGAACCGCAAGAATGCAAGGAGGCTATCCAGAAGAACTTATGAAAACGATTTCCAGCAAGACTCAATTTCCAACATTGTGCCGGTCCCAGTGGGCGCGGTTTGCGTGGAATGAATCCGAAACCACGGGACGCCACCTGCCTCGGATGTTGTTCGGGATTGCGGCGATCCTCTGCTTGTGCTTGGGCTTTTCCGCGGCGGGCCTTCATGCCCAAGGCTACGGAACCATCAGCGGAACGATTACGGATTCCACGGGCGCAGTGATCGCATCTGCAACCGTCACGGCGACCCAACCACTTACCGGCGCCATCAGAACTGTTGAGACCGGTAAGGATGGAGAATATGTTTTTCCCGCTCTACTGCCCAATGCGTATACCGTGTCGGTTACCGCGCCCGGATTCGAAACCCATACTCGCACCGGTCTAGTGCTTCAGGCAGACCAGGCGCTTACTCTCAATGTCAGTCTGAAAGTTGGTTCGCAAACGCAGGTCGTGAGCGTCTCAGGCGATGCGCCGCAGGTTGATACAACGACCGGCACCCTGTCCCAGGTCATCGACGAGTCCCGCGTCGTCGACCTTCCGTTGAACGGCAGGAACGCGGCATCGCTGATTACGCTGGTCGCGGGTGTCGTGGATGCCACCAACGAAGGCAACGGCGTGAACCAGGGCAATGGCAAGACGTTTCCTGCCGCGGTGGTCTCCAGTTCGAACGGAACCCTGCCTAACCAAGAGAACTATCTGTTGGACGGTGGCAACAACGTAGATGAAATGACGAACGTTAACGATCCGTTCCCGTTCCCTGACGCGCTGCAGGAATTCAGCGTGCAAACCAGCAACTACAACGCCGAGTTTGGCCAGAGCGCCGGCGCGATGGTAAATATCGTCACGAAGTCCGGAGGAAATCAGTTCCACGGCGATGCATTCGAATTTCTGCGCAACGGCTTCTTCAATGCCGAGTCTTATTTTTCTCCTGCAGGCACACAGGATACCCTCCACCGCCATCAATTCGGCGGCACCGTCGGCGGCCCGGTTATCATCCCACTCCTTTCCAAGGGGCAGAGCACGCAGTTCTTCTTTGGCTATCAGCACACGCTTCAGCACTCGGGCTCCGCTGCAAGCCAGGTTACGGTTCCCACCCTCGCCGAAGAAGGCCTGACCTCCAGCCTAAGCACCGCCGCATATGCAGATTATGGCAACCTCTGCACATCGGGTTGGGATTCAAGCAACATCTGCACCACGGCAACCCAAATCATCCGCAACCCATTTACGAACGTTGCGTACCCATTGAACCGGATCCCCAGCAGCGACTTTGATACGAGTTCAGTAAACTTCGAGAAGGTGTTTCCTACTTACAGCGGCAGTGAGGCAGCCGGGAAGATCGGAGGGTCGGTTAACTATTTCAAGGCTACGCAAACCTACTATGACGAATATGTGGCGCGCGTCGATCACAACTTTGGCGCCAACGACCACCTTTTCGGCCGCTACTACTACGACTGGTTCCAGCAGCCGGCCATCTACAACCCGTTGATGCTGCAGAGCTATACGTCGTACTTTAATACGCGTTATCAGAACGCACTGCTGGCTGAAACGCACACGTTCACACCCAACCTCCTGAACAACCTGATCCTCAACTATCAGCGTGAAGTGTCCCTCCGCGGCGGCCCTCCAGGAAGTCCCGATATCACGTCCTTTGGAGTGACAAAGACGCTCTGGCAGCCGAACACCGGCCCCTATATGGCCGCGAGTGTTACTGGCTATTTTGGCGTTGGTTCATCGGCATTCGCAGGTTGGGACCGCAACAACTATACCTTCAACGACGACCTGCACTGGGTGAAAGGCACGCATAGCCTGGCATTCGGCGGTCACTTCGAGCTGAGCAAGTTCGACGTGACGAACGTGTACACCTCGTACGGCGGGTTCACGTTCGGAACAACCAGCCAGAAAATCGGCAGCACGACCTACTACTACAACAATGCTGCAGCGAATTTTCTCACGGGCTTCATGACAGGATTTGGCCAGGGGAATTTCGAACAGGTCAACGACCGGAACCACTTCCCAGGCATCTACGCACAGGATAGCTGGAAGGTAAATCACCAGCTGACGTTGGACTATGGTTTGCGTTGGGAGATGTTTGCTCCCTGGGCGAACAGAAACGGCCAGCAGACAGCGTTCAACCCCGCCAACTACGCGGCCAACAAGGGCACGTCGCAATTCAGCACGCTGCCGGCCGGCATGGTGCTTTCAGGGGATTCGGGCTTCCCGACGAACGGCGTGAACAACAAGTATGCACAGTTCATGCCTCGCGTCGGCTTCGCCTTCGACGTCTTTGGTGATGGCAAGTCGGTGGTGCGCGGCGGGTTTGGCATTTTCTACCAGGATCGGATGCCCGGATTCTTCAACCTGACTCAAGCAAGTTACGTGCCCAATACCATCTCCGTGTCGTTGTCGAACCTGGGTATGTATAGCCCCACACCGGGCTCCAACCCTGGCGGGCCATTCAGCAATCCGTATTGCACCGGTTGCGCGGTGGGAGCGTACATCAATCCCTTCCCGTTCACCTTACCGTTCAAGTCTGCGCAGGCCTTTCCGAATGCCTTTCAGCTCGCAGAGTACGACCCATCCGGTAACTTCCAAGTGCCTGTGACCTACGATTACAACCTGACTATCGAACGCCAGATCATGGCCAGTTGGGCGGTTCGGGCGGCTTATGTCGGCTCGGGTTCCCGCCACCAGATTGAGAGCCTCGAACTCAACCCGTCTGTGAACACCGGGTCAGGATTGAGCGTCAATCAAAGAAAGGTCTACAACACGGCTCCCACTGTCGGACCGTGCACAACCGCAACGGGCTGCACCACAAGCTATTCCAACATCAACGAAGCGGCCATGATTGGCTCGGCAGGTTTTAACAGCCTGCAACTCACATTGACCAAGAAGATGCAGCATGGCCTGTCGCTGCTGGCCAACTATACCTGGTCGAAATCATTAGATGACATGCCACAGGCAACCAGGGTGTCGAACACCGAGGATATGAACCCGGGCGAGTCGTATGTATATCCGATCTACCCGTCGAACGCGACAAACATACCCGCAGCGGCGATAGTAGGCGATGTCAAGGCACTCGATCGCGGCATCTCGGATATCGACCATCCAAACGCACTCTCGATCTCCTACGTCTACGAACTTCCCCAACTGCACGATGGGAATCTTCTTATTCGCGCAATACTCAACGGTTGGCGTACCAGCGGACTCATCCAACACCACTCCGGAGATTCGCTGACCGCTTACATGGGCACGGATAACTCGCTGACCGGCCTGAGCCAGGACCGGGCACAGCGCAACTTCACTCTGCCGGCGTATTCCAAGCAGGCCGGAAACGTTGGCTATTGCCAAGCAGGCAAGATATGCGTCAACTGGTTCAATAGCGCCGCTTTCTCGGTTCCCGCCAATACCGGCCCGGGGACTGGGTTTGGCAACGTCGTCAAGGGATCGCTTCGTGGGCCCGGCTTCACGGTTTGGAATGGCGCGCTGGTGCGCACCTTCCCGGTCGTCCGCGAAATGAACGTGGAATTCCGCATGGAGTATTTCGACGTGCTCAACCACACGATTCTCAACAATCCAAACACCTCTAACCCGATCAGCAGCAGCACGACCTTTGGAACCATCACGGGCGAGAACGGTAGCGGGCCGCGCATCGGGCAGTTCGCACTCAAATTCAACTTCTAGCCGGTTGCTTTTCCCATCAGGCGGGGGATCGTCCAGAACGGCGGTCTCCCGTAGATGCAGCAAAACCTGATTGGCCTTCCCTTCCGATGGCACCAGCCAGCGCGATGGCTGTGACGCCCGGCGGCAAAAATTTCCGGCAACGACCCTACAACGGGAAATCCTTGCGTTCGAGATCGGGCAATCAACAAGACCGTTCGCATCGAGAGCAAAATAATTTTTCTATTGACAATCATTCACAAAAGTAGGTTAAATTCTTGGCTGAGGTCAGACCGCCCCTAATTCGGCCTCGGTAGGGTCCACCGCCCTCGTGTGCCAGCATTGGCTTTTGATCGCGTCAGTGCGGCTCTAGGTACGCTCACACGCAACTACTTTTGATTGAGGAGGCTTGCAGGTGCACACCATGAAAAACACACATCACAAATCAAACATTGCACTTGAAAAATGCGACGGAATCCGGGCATGCGCCGGATGGGCAATTTCCGCAATAGCGATCTGCCTGATATGGACGGCCGTGCCGGCCGCGGCGCAGACGGCTGGTGAAGGCTCGATCCAAGGCACGGTCATGGATTCCACGGGCGCAGTCGTTCCCCATGCAACCGTCACAATTACCAATGCGGCGACAGGAGTGAAGACGGTGCAGTACTCCTCTTCGGCAGGCTTTTTCAACATTGCTCCTGTTCTCCCCGGCACCTACTCGGTTCAAGTCGCGGCCAAGGGTTTCAAAACGCTCCTACAGGACAACGTCGTCGTGGATGCCCTGCAGGTTAGGACCGTCAGCCCCGTGCTCAGCGTAGGCACTGAGACGCAAACGGTGACAGTGACCGGAGCGCCGCCAGTGCTGGACACCGCCGACGCGACGATCGGAATGACAGTGGAGAACTCAACTTATTCGAATCTGCCGGTCCAGATGAACGGTGCGCAACGCGACCCCACGGCTTTCGGCATTCTCACGCCGGGGGCGCAGAATGCAAACAACGGCGGTCGCCTGCCCATCGTCGGCGGAACGGGAAGCTATCTCGGTCAACTTTATGTGGATGGCATGCCGGCTGAGACCGTAAGCCAGCAGGGCGACAACCGGCTGGTATCGCTCACCATGAGTGTTGACGCCGTTGACCAGTTCCAGATGGTGACGAGCACGCCACCCGCTGAGTACATGGGCGCCGGCGCGGAGAATTTCACCATGAAGTCGGGCGGTTTGCATTACCACGGCCAAGTCTCCGACTTTGTGCGTAACACATTTTTTGATTCCTGGGGATTTAGCGCTCCCCATGCCACGACCAAGAATCTGGCGGGCCAGACTGTCCAGGCGCCCAAGCCAGTTGAGCATCAGAATGAAATGTCACTGAGCTTCGGTGGCGTGGTTCCCAAGACCGGCAAGAAACTGTTCTTCTTTGTCGCCTACGACAAATACCATGAGCGCAAGGGCGCCGCGTATCAGCTCTACACAATCCCAAGCGCACTGATGACGCAGGGCAACTTTACCGAGCTGAATGGCGGAGTGGGGTCTGGATTGACGGGAACGGGTTCGACCAACCCGGCGTTTCTTTATGACCCTGCAACCACGACTTGTTCTGGCAGCACGTGCACGCGGCAGCCGTTCGTATATAACGGCACCTACAACGTGATCCCGCCGGGCGACATCTCTCCTATCACCAAGGCGATGGAGTCGTTCCTGCCAACCTATAACAGCAGTAACGCATATTACGGCAACTGGAACTCGAGCACCCTGGTGAACAACTATCTCGGCGGCTGGCCAAGCGGGTTCGACAACCATGTGACCGATTGGCGCGTTGATTACGATTTGAGTTCGAGGCACCGCATCTCGTCTGTGGGAACGATTGGCGTGGAGAATTACCTGAACAACTATGCGTCTCCATTCCTGCCTCCGCCCTACATCGGGGGCGACCTGGCGAACATTTACCCGAAGAACTTCATCGTGGAAGACGCATACACCATCACGCCAAACGTGGTGAATCAGTTGAAGTACGGATTCACGCGCTTCTTCCAGAACATCCACGATGCTACACAGGGCGTGAAGACGTGGGAGATCGGCACGTTGGGAGTCACCAACATTCCGGGCGGCCAGGCCGGCGAGGAATTTCCGGGAGCATCGTTTGGGACCACGACAAAGTTTGGCACCGCGCAGCAAACCTGGACAGGCAATGGCAACTCAGTGTCGACCCAGTTGACCACGCCCAATAACTATTCGCTGACCGACAACGTGCAGTGGCTTAAAGGCAAGCACGCTTTGACCATGGGCATGACCTTCCAGTGGCAGGAGATCAACAACGCCAACCCTGCGACATTGACTGGAGTGCTCGATCTCGCTTTCAACGCCTACTCAACAGCCAACTTCTCTGGAACCGCGCTCAACGATGCAGGCACCGGATACTCATATGCCAGCTTCCTGCTAGGCGCGGTGGGCGGGTCCACATCGAACGACACGACGGCGCCATCGATTGGGCTGGACTACGTGAGCGAGCTTGCCGGACGGTATAAGACGTTTTCGCCATATGTCCGAGACAGCTACAAAATCACGTCCAAGCTGACCCTCGATCTGGGCCTGCGATGGGATTATCTGCCGCCGTTCCACGAGCTACGGAACCGGTGGACCTTCCTGAATCCCACGATGACCAACCCGCTGACGGGTTCGCCCGGCATTCTGCAATTCGCCGGCAACTACGGCGGCGCGGGCGTGAGCTGCCAGTGCACCACTCCGGTACCGACCTATTTCGGAAACTGGGGTCCGCGGGTGGGTATCGCTTATTCGATTAACAACAAAACTGTCATCCGCACCGGTTTCGCGCAGGTCTTTACGCAGGCTGGCGGCGTGGGCGGCCGCGGCGGAGCCACCGGTGGAACTGGGCAGACCGGCTTTAACATAAGCGCAATCGGTCCGACAGAAAGCGGCAACGGAGCGACCGCCGGTCCGGCTTATTGGCTCAATGGCAACAGCACTTACCTGGGCGCCAATGCCAACACGGCGTTCCTCGGTGCGTCAACCACCTTTCCGGCGGCTCCCTCACCGGGTGTTGCCGCACAGGAGCTGAATACCGGGTTCTATGTCAGCGGGGGCAAATTTGTAAGCGCCAGCAGCGTTTCCTATGCCGATCCACATTATTCCGCCCGCGCTCCCGAGCTGGAACTCTGGAACTTCGGCATTGAGCGGGCCCTTACACCCAGCATGACACTGGCTATGAACTACGTGGGCAACGAGAGCCATTTCATCGTCAACTCCGGATCGACCGGCGCCAACGCTCGCGGATTGTGGACCAATGAAGTCAATCCATATTACTTGTCGATTCTGGGACCGGTTCTGGACTCAACCGGCACAAAGCCGTTGTTGAACGCGCAGGCAACGGCGGCCAACCTGGCCATCCTTGCAAAATATGCGCCCAGCGCCCCACAACCTGCGTTCTTTACGGCCGCCGGGGCAGTGAGCAGCTCGGCCACGATTCAGCAGATGCTGGTTGCGTTTCCGCAGTATAGCGGCGTGAGCGATACATGGGGCAACGTAGGCAACTTCAGCTACCATTCGCTGCAGCTACTGATCGAGCAGCGCCTGGCCCATGGGTTGACCTTCACTGTTAACTACACCTACGCCAAGAATATCGGAGACGACGGCACCTACCGGACCGGCTTCGATATTCCGGCGGCCGATCTCTCTGGCTCGACGAATGGGCAGACCATCAAGCAGGACCGCATTGACCGTTCCTGGACGGTGATCTCATTGCCGCAAATCGTGCACGTCTTTGGCGTATATCAACTACCGTTCGGCAAGGGCCAGATCGGCGGCAACTCAATGCTGGTGCGAGCACTCGCCGGCGGCTGGCAGATCTCGGAAAACTACTCTTATTCGTCCGGGTCGCCGGCAGCTGTGACCTGGTCGGGGGCCAGCGGCACCAACACGCCAGGTCAGGGCACCGGCATGCCTGACTTGAATACGCTGTCGGAAGGCTATATGAACCACAGTGCACGCATCAATGGGAGCTACGGAAAGGGTCCACACGGAACCCAGTACGCCAATCTCGGAGCCGTCCAATATGTGGATCCTTCTGCGTTTACTTCTCCGGTGAGCGTGTCGACTGCACCCGGATGTACTGCTGGCGGAAGGATCGAGGCTACCGCCTGCAATGCCGCCTATTTGATTGGCAACGCACCGCGAACTGCTCCATTGAATCTGCGCAATCCGGGCACTCAGAACATCGATGGACGGGTGAGCCGCAGCTTCCCGCTACATTGGGAAAACGCGCAGTTTGTGTTTGAGGCAGATTGCCTGAACCTGTGGAACAAAAACACATTCGGCAGTCCCAACGCAAGTTGGTCCGCGAGCCCTCCGGCCGCGGGTTCAACGACTCCGGTCTACTCCACTTCATTCGGCACTATCAGCAGCGCAAGCGGTGCGCGCGACTGGCAGTTTGCGGGACACATCAACTTCTAAGGAGCGGAGTTAGAGCAACAAGGCGTACGAATCATTCTGGCGCAGAAAGCAAATTCCGGGATGGGGCGTACGCCTTTGTTTTGCTTATGAGCCGTGACTGGATTTACTTCGACTCCGCGGCGAAGTCATCTGCCTCGTGATTCAGTTCGTCAACTGTGGCGAGATGTGTGTAAATGACGATGCGATAGCGGAAGGTCGTGGACTGGCCCTTCTCCAGTGTGCAGTTGAGTGGAGGTTGTTTGGGATCGAACATGTGGCGGCCGAGCGGATTGGCGGCGAACAGGCCGTAGCCGCGCGCGTGCCAGTACGTCGGATAGTCAATATTTCCGGGGTGGTCGAAGATCGCGACGGTCACCGTATGGCCTTCGTTATTGTGACCCGTGAGCGAGCACCAGCGGCCTCGCGTTGACCATGCAGCCTCGCCTTTGATGCCCTCACTGGTGAGGTATTCGCCAGTGGGCGGGGCGATGCCGGACAGGCTTTCCGCGGCAGAGACCTTGGTCGCGACGCCGTTGGCGTCAGTGAACGTGCCGCCCTTCTCTTCCGGCGACTCGAGCCAGCGGGCGACGCGGAGGCCAAGCAGGCCATCTTTGTCGTCGTTGAAGACGACTTGATCGAGGGCCTTGAGCGTGACATTCAGGTCGATGCTGCGGGTTTGGCCGTCGTGCGCAAAGATGTAATGCGTGGTTTCTGCCAGGATGGGACGATTCTGACCGTCAATCCAAGTGGAGTTGGTGACCAGGTCGCCATGGGTCGCACCGCTTTTAGCGGAGACGATCTTGTCAAAGACGATGGTGCCCATCTTCGGCGCGCGCTGAGCGGGAATGGCGTCGGAGTTGTTCCAAAAGTCGAAGCCATTCACGTTGCTGTAGTTGAACCAGAGACCGTCGTGGTGAGGATGGTCTGTGCGCTCGCCGGGGCGCGGCTCAAGGGGCCAGCCACGGGTGATGGTCACGCCGCCGGCATCGATGATCGGATACAGGACCGGCTTCTTGAGATTAGTGGGCCAGATGTAGGACGTGAAGGGCTGGCCGTCGATGGTGATGTCGACCCGGCGGTTGACTTGGTCGGGAACGACCTGAACCCCTTTTGGCGCGGCGAGAGCGACGGTGGTCAGGAGCCAGGCGGCGGACACGACGAGAAAGCTGGTTTTTTTCGGAGACATGAGGAGAATCCTCGGAGGCTGGAGCCCGTAACTTTCAGTCTTCAAAATCATGATGTGGACGGTGCGGCTGGTTCAAATTGGTGCGATCCCGGGTCTCATCCGCCGCGGCGGACGAGCCCGGGGCACCTCTGAAGTGAGTGATTCGGGTTTCTCTATGCGAAAACCTTGCCGCCCGCCATCACTTGTTGCGTTTTGTCGTCGAAGGTGACTTTGAGGCCGGTCTGAATTGCAGCCACGTTCATGCATAGTGCGACGGAGTGGCTGTAGCCAGCTTCGATAGGCGCATTGGGAGTCTTGCGAGAGCGCACGCACTCCATCCAGTTGCGCATGTTCGCGCCGGTTTCAGGATCGCCGTGCATATTGGCATCGGTGTTCACCGCCTCAGTCTTTTCGAGAAGCGAGAAGCTGGGCAGCAGGTTCGGCTGCATCTTCATCTCGGCAGCGGACCTTGCGGTGAGTCCCCCGGTGGGAGTCACCTTCTGCGTTGACATGTCCATCATGCCGCCGTTGGAGTAGTAAAGCTCCTTCACTCCGCCGGCAGAGTTGGTGAACCGCGAAGTGTATTGCACCTGAAAGCCTTTGGAGGGGTCGTCGAGCGGACCGTAATCAAAGACCGCAGTCATGGTGTCCCAGTTTGTTCGGCCGTCTTTCCAAAGGTAGATGCCGCCGTTGGCGACGCAGGAGCGCGGGTGCGGCAGCCCGGTGAACCAGTGCACCGTGTCGATCTGGTGGACTAACCACTGGTCGGGAATTCCGGAGGAATAGGGCCAGAAGAGGCGGAACTCAAGGTACTTGCGAGCGTCGAACGGCCCCATATTCCTGCCGAGTGAATAACGCTTCCAGTCGGTGTCTTCTTCTTTAAGCAGCGGAACCACGTCGGGGCGGCGCCAACGGCCGGGTTGGTTGACGTTCCATGTCATTTCAACCATCACGATGTCGCCGAATTGGCCGGATTTGATGTACTCGGCAGCCTTCATATAACTGGGGGTTGAACGGCGCTGCGTGCCGATCTGCACAATCTTGCCGCTCTTCTTCACGGCCGCGAGAAACATGCGGGCATCGGCCATGGTGTGCGCCGTCGGCTTTTCGACGTAGGCATCGCGGCCGGCGTTTACTGCTTCAGTGCCGTGATAGGCGTGCTGGAAGTCCGCAGTTGCGATGATGACGGCGTCAACATCCTTACGGGCGTACAATTCGTCATTGTTGCGGACCTGATCGGGACGATTTCCGCAGAGCTTCTCGATAAAGTCGGCGCCTTCTTCGCGGCGGCGGTTCCAGATGTCGGAGACGGCCACGATCTGGAAGTTCATGTCCTTGGCGTTCGCCTGAAAGGCAGGCAAGTCGCCCTGCTTCATGCGTTCGCCGCAGCCGACGACGCCGACGCGCACGCGATCGTTCGCGCCCGGGATGGCAGCGTAACTGCGCGCACTCGACGAGAATGCGGTTGCGGCGATTACCGCGCTGCCTGCTTTCAAAAATTCTCTACGACTGTTTTCTTTGGATTCCATGATGTGTCCCTCTAGGAATTATCTTTCAGGAGGATTGTACTCGGGTGCAGCGGATAGGAGACAGAGATAGGGATTCTAAGTACCCATGAATGCGGTGGGCGCCCCGGAAACCCGAGATCGGGACCTGAGGCGCCCAGATTTAGAGAACATCAAGTCTTGAACAGGTTAGAAGTTGATCTTTACGGCGCCCTGAAAGACACGGGCGGCGTTGGATTGCGATGAAACCTGACCGAACGTGGAGGATGTCAACCCCGCGGTCGGATTGCTGAAGTTCGGATGGTTCAGCACGTTGTAAGCTTCCAGCCGAAACGTGGTGGTCCAGGTTTCGTGGATCGGGAAGATCCGGGAAATCTGGGCGTCGAATTGGAGAGACTTGGGTCCGTAGTAGGCATTTCTACTGACGTTTCCGTAGGTGCCCAGGGCTGGGCAGGTGTTGGCTGTGGCTGAAGCACACCCTGCTGTTTGCCAGACCTGTTGAAAAGCATTCGGATTCAAGTACTCGCGGTTGGACTCGCCTGAAGCATTCCTGAGCTTGACCTCGGCATAAGGATTGACTCCGGGTACCAGATTGGGGCGGTCGTTGCCCACGTCGGTGAGGGAGTTGTCCTGCCCCGAAGTAACGTTGAAGGGCGCGCCGGTCTGGACGCGCATGAGCGGCGCCAGTTCCCAGCCATCCACAACGTATTGCGCCGCGCGATTCAGATGGTTCTTGAAGTTGCTCTTCGCGACCAGCGAAACATTCTCGATGTGCCGGTAATCGGAGCCGCATGGGCCGTAATCCAACCCTGGATTGTACGGGTTCTCCGGGCCGGTTCCAGCATAGTCGCCCTGGGCGTCGTAAATATTGAGGCACTTTGACCAAGTCCAGTTGGCGAACAGGCTGAAGGTATCGGAAAGGCGGTGGTTGAGAGAGGAGACCAGGCCGTTGTAATTGGCCGAGGCGCCGTTGCCGACCAGCACGGATCCGCCGCCGCTGCCTTCATATTGGTTGCCTTGCGTAGGATTCTCCTGCGTGAGCAGGAAACGCGAACTCTGGTTGCCCGTTGTGGAGCAATTGGTGCCTGCTGCGCCTGCCTTGACCGCGGCCGGACCGGTTGTGACGATGCCCGTGCAGCCTGTACCGTTCGCCCCCCAGACACCGGGGATGAAGACAGCCGGGTCAAAGGTGATGCCCATGGGATCGTGGCGCGTGGCGTTGCCGATGTAGTCGACCTGCGCCTGCCATCCGTGCCCGAACTCACGCTGGATGCTGAGGGTCCACTGGATGGTGTAGGCGGGCTTAAAGTGCGGCACCGTCACGATGTACTGCGACTGAGCGAAGAAGAGAGCCTGTGATGGAGTGGGCACGGCCGGTTGCGGGAAGGGGTTGGTGGTAAAAGCGCCCGTTGACCACGGAGCGGCGAAGGGAACAGGCAACGACGATGAAGTCTGCACGTTGGTCACAGCGGTAGCGAAGGGCGGGTTTTGCTGATTGCGTTGGCTGGTAAAGAAGTTCGGATTGTCGTACATCAGTGCCCCGCCGGCGCGAATTACGGTCTTGCCGTCGCCGATGGGATCGAAGGACGCGCCCACGTTCGGAGAGAACTGCCCGTATGCGTTGCTGGTGAACCCGCGGCTAACGCCCTTGTCGCCATAATATAAAGCGCCGGCGGGGGCATTGGGATAAACGGAGCTGGCCGTGTTGGAGAGGAAGTCTGCCTGGTTGAACACCACGCCGCGGTTGAAGTAATCAACCGGTGCAATCCACGGCCCCCAGCGCAAACCGCCGACCAGGGTAAGTTGGTGGTTGGCATGGAAAGTGTCCTGGACGTAGAGGCTGGGAATGGGGCCGCGCAGCGCATTCTGCTGCTTTTTGCTTTGCTGGAATGGAGTCGAAGAACCCAGCGTGCCCATCAGGAAGTCGAGGTTCTGGTCGCCGATTGTGCTGCCGCCTTTGGAACCGCTGCCGCTGTATTCACCATTGAAGGTGAAGATGCCGTTGCCTTCATAGACATTGCCGATGTTGAGCTGGTTCTGCACCCACTCGCCGCCGAACATGATCTGGTGCTTGCCGCGCACCCAGGTTACGTCGTCGTCGATGGACCCGGTGTTGTCATTGAAATGGGCCACGGAGTTAGTGCCGCCGCCGATGGAGAATTTGCCTTCAGCCATCTGCAGGCCGTTGGGCTGGACCTGGTAGAGAGCACTGGTTGATATGCCGAGCGTTGAGGCGTTGATGTCATTCGGTGCGTAACCACGGTTGTCAACGCGGCGGAGTATGGAGATATGCGCCGCGTTCACAAAATTGTTCGTGATGGTCCAGGCATCGCCGAGGACAAAAGTCTGCACGCGCTCAATGTTCCCTGATTGCGTGGTGATGAGGATGTTGTTTTTGTCGAAGTACGCTGGGAACTGGTACCCGTCAATAAAATACCGGCCGTAAAGGTTGTTTTTCGGGCTGATGGTGTAATCCACTTTGGTGTCGAACTGATTGTCGGTGAGCAAATATGGGATGGCGTAACGGACAAACCCGCAGTTGTTAGGATCGACAGTCGAGTTTGGTGCAGGCAGGTATGCCTGCAATGCCAGTGCCGGTGCGCTATAGGTTGGTTTGGACGGATACTTGTTCCCCGCTAATGCTGTGCCGGTGAGTGGGTCAACAAGCGGGATGGGCTTGCCGGTTGAGTTGCAAAGGTTTACGCCAGTGAGGGGATTGCCATCCGTGACGGACCAATCGCCGGTCAGGTTGGCTGCCGTGGGCACGGTGGCCGACGTGGCCGACTGTGATTGATCGGCCTTCCAGCGCTGGTAAGCGGCGAAGGCAAACATCTTGTTGCGCTTGATGGGGCCGCCGAAGGTTCCACCAAACTGGTTCTGGTGCAAAGTATCTTTGCTCACAGAGAAGAAGTTGGTGGCGTCGATGTAGTTGTTGCGGATGAACTCGAAGCCGCTGCCGTGGAACTGATTTGTTCCGGACTGAGTGACGACGTTGACCAAACCGCCCACGTGTCCGCCGTCCTGCGCGCCGAGGTCTGTTGACTCGACGCTAAATTGCGCGACCGCGTCAGGGAAGATATAGGGCAGGTTGCCGTTGGCCATGTAGTCCTGGTTGTCGCCGCCGTCGAAGCGCCACAGTGTGGTGTTACCGCCGCCGCCGGCAATGGAGACAGAGATGGTCTGGTATGAGTATTTGCTTCCGGTAAAGTCCCCGCCGGGGGCCGGGCTTGAGCCGCCGGAAGCTGTAATCAATGCGGTCATTTGGCGGCCATTGAGAGGCATTTCTGTTACGGCAGTGTGGTCGATGGTCTGCTTGAATGTGGCATCCTCAGTCTGGAGCGCGAGGCCTTCCGCGCTCACCTCGACCTGCACGTCAGCAGCGCCAACGGTCAGGCCGGCATTGATTGCAATGCTGCTGCCCACTTCGAGAACGATGCCCTTTTGTATGTAGGTTTTGAAGCCGGCAGCGGCGACGCTCAGGTCGTAAGTGCCGATGGGGACACCGGGGAAGCCATACAGACCGCTCCCGTCGCTCTTGGTGGTGCGCTTGACGTGAGTGGCCTCATCTGTGAGCGCAACGGTGGCATTGGCGACAACAGCGCCGGTCGAATCCGCGACCGTGCCCTGAATGTTTGCGGCGCCCGCGATTTGCGCACGCATCGCGCAGGGCGCGAGAACTAGAGCCATTAGAAGTGACAACCAAACGAGGTGTACATACCACCCCGCCCTACGTGCAGTGAGCTTCACAACTGACTTCGTAGCAATGTGTTGCATTGGTGCCTCCTGAGATTGTGGCTTGCTTTCGCACAGAAAGACTCATTCACGAACAAGCGAGAGTCCTGAATACGTATACGAACGGGGAAGTGGTCAGACCACGAACTTCGGAGAGAATCTTTTCAAATGGGCAGAACGGCTGTCAAGATTTATTTTCAGTTTCTTTCCGTGGCGTATTATCTCTAGAAAATTCAATTGCCTATAATTGGGTACCTTGGAGCGGTTACCCTGTCTCACCGTCGCCCGAAACGATCGTTTGAGGCGGGACCACGCAGGAGCCCACCGCTATACTCCGGGTGCGAAGTCCGCAACTTTCACGGAAACCTTACCGCCCTCGGGATGTTCGAAGGGGCCGGGAAATGGATCGGCGGAATTGCGCATGGCGCCTTCAAAATCCCTGTCGAGGCGAACCGGCGCGCCGTCTGCTCGTTGAAAAGAAAGTTTGGGAATGAATGCGAGGCCGAGCAAATCGCTTGTCACGAGATCACGGCGATTCGAGGCGGCCCATGCTCCATCGAGCGAAATCTCAAGGTAGGAACCATCGCTCTTGTCGCTGAGTTGAATTTGCGGATCGAATTGTGGCCTGAGCAGCGGGACCGTCTCCTGCAAGCAGGGCGTCGCGTCTTTCAGGTACACGTTGCCGCCAAGCTGCATCGGCAGGGGAGCTTCGTTGTACAGAGCGAGGTTGGCGGTTTGAGCGAAGATGTTGTTGTAGAAGCGCATGTCCCCGCTCGGATTGTCGTGGTATCCCGCTACCTCGGTTGAGTGCGGCCTCATGATCGGCGTCATGCGGCCGTCGTACTTCACGAGAGCAAGGCCTCCGCAAAAGAGATTATGGGCGAAGGCGCCTCCCTGCGAATTGATATGCAGCGACGTCTTCGACAGAAAGATATTGTTGTCCACGATGAACGGGCCGTGATCGACCTCGGCAAACAAATCTTCGTTTTGGGTGTCGTGGAATAGATTTCGCGTAACGTGGGTGCCCTGCGCCATCCAGTCAAGCCAAAGGCCGCGATAGGTTCGATAAATGTGGTTGTGGCTGATTTCGACGTCGATTGCCGCATGGAACTTGATTCCGGCAATTTCAGCGCCGGAAAATAGCTGGCGCACGTGAATATCGTGAATGGTATTGCCGGTGACGGTGCTGAAGACCGGGCCCAGGCTGCCGACAATCCCCGCTTGTTCACAGTGGGAGATGAGGTTGTTGCGCACGATGTGGCTGCCAATCGTCTCTTTGGACCAGCCGGATTGTGTCGCCCGCTCGATGGTTTTGACGTAGCCCTCAGCGCTGTTCGCCGAGGTATTGTCCCATTGATCGCCATACTTGCCGAGCGAAATGCCGCAGCAAATCGAGTGGCTGACGACATTGTCTTCAATGATCCAGCCCTTGCTCCAATGCGGGCCGATGACGCCAATCTGTTCGGCTGTCGGCGGCGCCCACGGTGTTGCCGCCTGGCGAAGAATGAAACCGCGAACGGTGATGTAGTCAATGCCGGTCTTATCGGGGTAAAAGACTGTCTGGCGGACGTTGATCTCGGTTTGCTGTTGATTCGGATCGACAGCTTTGAACTGTGCCCAGATCGTGGTCGCGTCGGCGTCAACGCGCGCGAACCAGAGCGGTGTGCCGGTCGTAGTTCTGGAGAGATCGTCAAAGGACGCCGCTTCGGTCAACCAATCGCCGTTGAGGTAGACCGCCCCCGTATGATGCACGCGGCCTCTGGGATCGAACCAGTCGCCATGAATCACATCGCTGTAGGGGTTGAAACCGCCGAAGAAGCGATTGGGAATCGACACTTTCCACACGTCGTCCTGGAATTTGGCCCATCCTTTGATCGGTTCAGCGCCGCTGATCTCCACGCGCTCACCGGGCGCGGCACGATAGACGATGCGATTTGCATCGGAAGCGCCGCCGCGAGGAGGGGATACGCGTTCCCGGTAGACGCCCGCATGGACCGTGATGGTATCGCCGGGATAGGCGCGAGCCGCTGCCGCCGAGATGGTCCGCAAGGGCCGGGAGGAAGAGCCGGCCTGGCCATCGTTTCCCGTAGGAGAAACATGGTATTCATGCGCCACGGATGCGGTTTCGGCCGTAGCTCCAGCTTTCCGTACCAAGCCGTAAAGAACAGGCAAAGCACCAAGGAACGATCGCCGCGTAAACATCGTGGTCAGACTCCCAGATCAGTTTAGGTCAACGTACCGGCGCGGATTGCGCATCGCTAAAAATCGATTTATTGTTATGAGGCTCCAGAGATCGTGAGGGAATCGCGATGCAAACAAAACTTCTAATTGCCTTCGTTGCCGCTTTCGCCGTGACCGCTGCCGCGGCGCAAAACGCGCCGCTGCGACCAAAGATCACGGGGATCTCGCACATCGCGGTGTACACCTCAGACCCCTCGGCAACCGAGCACTACTACACGGTTGTTGTTGGAGCTGCGAAGTTGCCCGATCCTGAGAACCCGCAGGGAGTACGCTACGCCGTCAGCCCCACGCAGTTCATTGAAGTGCTGCCGCTGCCTTCCGGTGCCAGCGTGAACCGGCTGGACCACACGGCGTGGAATACCGAAAGCGCAGAGCGAATGCGGAAGTACCTAGCAGCAAAGGGATGGAAGACGCCGGCAGCCTTGGAGAAGGGCGTGGACGGGAGCCGGTGGTTTGAGGTACTCGATCCCGAGGGCAACAAGGTGCAGTTTGTCGAGCCGCCCCGGCATGCCAAGCCGGTCGATGCGCCGAACATCATCGGCCATCACATCATCCACGTCGGTTACATGGTGCACGATCGTACCGCCGAAGATAAGTTCTACCGCGATTTGCTCGGCTTCAGGCCGTACTGGTGGGGTGGGCGCGGAGACAGCGTGAACTGGGTAAGCCAACAGTGCCCCGACGGCCACGACTGGATGGAATATATGATGACGCGTGGGACGTCGGGAATTCCGGCTGACATGACACAACGCGAACTGGGCGTGATGGACCATTTTTCTATCGGCGAGGTTTCGGTTCCGGACACTTACAAGGTGTTGGAGGCAGGCAAGCGTCTCGATGGACGGCACGATGCGGCACCAAAGATCGGGTTGGACGGAAAGTACCAATTCAACATGTATGATCCGGACGGCATTCGCACCGAAGTGATGAACTTTCACGCGACCGAGAAGCCGTGCTGCTCTCCCTTTACGGCCGAAGACCCAGCGGATTAGCTTTTCTATTTAGACTGAATGGCGGTTATTGCGGGTCTGAAATCGGGTGGGTGACGGTGTCTCAGGAACGGCTCAACCGCAAGACCGATAAGGCCATAAAGGCCAGCGTTTAGGAGCATGACCGAGTACCAGGTGTGCGCCCCTGTTCGTTCCAATAGCGATGCGGGAATAGTGATTGCGACAACCATCCAATGCCCGTCGAAATGGCCCGGACCAGCAATCATTGCGAATAGGACCCAGAAGCAGGTCACGGTGGCTCCGCTGAGGAGCCATAGGCCAATTCTCAGACCGGTTCTTCGCATGGCAGCCTCCAACTCAAGTTCTGTTTGGGCAATGCTAGCCTTAAAACCGGCCGTACGCTATACTTATTAAGGTCTCAAGACAAGGGAAGTCCCTGTCCAACGGCCTGCGGCGAGCGATCTGCTCGCCACAAAACAAGCAAAAACGAGAACAGAATGCCAAAGTTGAAGACCCATTCGGGCGCGGCCAAGCGCTTCAGCAAGACTGGCACCGGCAAGATCAAGCGGGGCCAGACGAAGACGCGGCACATCCTTACTTCGAAAGCGCCAAAAACCAAGCGGAAGTTGGGAAAGACTCTGCTGGTGAGCGACGGCGACTACAAGAAGGTAGCGCGCATGATTCCTTACGCCTGAGCATTGCATGCAGCAGCCTCTTGGATGAGGGCTGTGACGCTGCTCAAGGGCTGATGATTCGGCCCCCGCCGATTGCGAAAAGCGTTCGCAGCGGCGAGAGATCAGGCTTGAAAAAGCGAGTGAAGAGGATTACAGCTCTCACGCACAAACGTGACAGCCTCCTGCCTCCAGCCGCATAGGCAGAAACGCAAAAAGGAGAAACCAACATGCCCCGCGTAAAACGTGGCACTAAGCGAAATGACCGCCGCAAGAAGATTTTGAAGCGCGCCAGCGGCTATTTCCTGACGAAATCGAAGCTGTACCAGGCGGCCCAGGAGGCCGTAGAGCGCGGCCTGAAGTTTGCCTACATTGGCCGACGGCTAAAAAAGCGGCAATTCCGCTCGCTTTGGATCGTGCGCATTGCCGCCGCTTGCAAGCTAAACGGGACGAGCTATTCGCAGTTCATCAACGGATTGAAGAAGGCCGGCATCGAGCTCGACCGCAAAGTTCTGGCGGAGATTGCCGTGAAGGACCCAGCGGGTTTTACCAAGCTCGTGGAGCAAGCGAAGGCGGCGAAGCCGGCCAAGGCAGCATAGATCGAAATACGACTGGCGGAAAAGCGGCCCGGAGTCCAAGTGGATTCCGGGCCGTTGTGTGTATGTATGGCTCGCTAGTCGCTCAAAAAGCCTGCTACTGCCTGCTGCCACATCTCCGGCTGGTCGATGAAGTTCATGTGGCCGGAGTTGGGCAGGATCACGAGCTTCGATCCGGCGATCTTCGTGTGCATCTCCTTGCTCAGCCGCGGGTCGCATTCGTCGTGGTCACCGACGACGATGAGCGTAGGCACGTGGATGGTGTGCAGGCGATCCACCCACTCCACCGATTTCAGGTTTCCATCGATGATAAACTCGCCGTCCGATCCCCACATCTCGCGGTAGAGATCCCAATTTGTGGGGGCGTTGCCGGTTGCCGGGTCATAGGCGGGATCAGGGCGCGCGCCGAACAGGAACGGGAAATAGCCATCGCCCCAGGCGAGGGATTCGTACTCGGGCTGATAGCGGCCATGCTCCCATGCAGAGCCTTTGCCAAAAAGGCCCGCCTGTTCGAGTTGGTTGAGGCGGGCGAGCTTGTCGGGCGGCATCTGGGCCTTCTCGCGCGCAAGCACCTGATTCATCTCGCTGGTGGAGGCGAAGGTACTGTTCAAGATCAGGTGGCTGAGGTTCTGCTGGTATTTGAGTGCGTAGGCCTGCGCCAGGACGCCGCCGTAACTGTGGCCGAGCAGCGAGATTTTGCCCAGGCCGAGGGCAACGCGCACCGCATCCACGTCGTCGGCCATGTTTTCGACGGTGTATTTGCTCGCATCCTGAAGGCGCTCGGACTGACCGGAGCCGCGCTCATCAATGAAGATGAGGCGATGTGTACGTGCCAGCGGCAAAAGCCAGGGAAGGAAGTACGTATGGTCGGCGCCGGGACCACCGTGGACGATCATGAGCGGCGAGCCCTTGCCAAATGCCACGTAATAAATCAAGACACCATTGGCATCGACATAGCCATCCTGCGCCGGGTAGTTGGCTGGCGCCGCTTGGGCGGCTAGATGCGGAGCAACGCTCATCATCGCGATGGACAAGCAGAAGATCGCTACGGTAACTGAGATTTTCATGGTGACCATGCTACGTCATGGCGCCGTGAGCAGGGAGAGAATTCTGCCGGTTGTAGGGTTTGAGGCCAGCACCGCGAGCCCACGCCGCGTGCCGCGCGCAGTGATTTATCCTGATCATTAAACATGATGAACGAAGCGATTCCGAATCTGACGGCATTTGATGAAGCCGCGCTGGACAAGGCATTTGCTGCGCTGGAGGCGCAGGCGCGCCAGGCAGCGGTCGCGATCGACGGCGAGACGGCCGTGGAGGCCTTTCGCCTGGAGTGGCTGGGGCGCAAGCAAGGACGGCTGAACGAAGTTTCCGGCCGGTGGCTGAAGGCTGCTCCGCCAGAGGCGAAGAAGGCGCTCGGTGTGCGGTTCAACGCACTGAAAGAGGTTGTGGAGGGCCTGCTGGACGCTGCGCTCGGCGCGGAGCCGACGGACGCAGCGCTGAACGCCGAGGCCATCGACATTACGCTGCCGGGAACGCGCCGGCTGACCGGCGCCGAACATCCGATTACGCGGACACTGAACGAGATTGTTCAAGTGTTCGCGGCTTTGGGATACTCGGTGGGCGTGGGGCCTGAGGTTGAGACTGACTACTACAACTTCGAGTGCATGAACTTTCCGCCGGGGCATCCGGCGCGGGACACGCAGGATACGCTGGTGGTTGCCGGGCAGGAGCGAAAGTCGCTGCGCGACCGTCTGCTGCTGCGCACTCATACTTCGCCCGTGCAGATGCGGACGATGGAGCAGCAACCGCCTCCGGTACGGATCGTGATTCCAGGCAAGGTGCATCGCAACGACGCCGCAGACGCGACGCATTCGCCCATCTTTCATCAAGTCGAAGGGCTGTGCGTGGATACGAATGTTACTTTCAGCGACCTGAAGGGCACGTTGGACCACGCTATGAAAGCCCTGTTCGGCTCGGCGGTAAAGACGCGCTTCTTCCCGTCGTTCTTTCCGTTCACTGAACCGAGCGCCGACGTGCAGATCAGTTGCATCTTCTGCGGCGGCAAAGGATGCCGCAAGTGCAAGCAGTCGGGCTGGATTGAGCTGCTGGGCTGCGGCATGGTCGATCCAGCGGTGTTCGCCTTCGCCGCGGAGAAGCAACCCGCGTACGACCCGAGGAAGATCTCAGGCTTCGCATTCGGTATGGGGGTCGAACGGATTGCGATGATGAAATACGGCATCAGCGAGATCGGTCAGTTCTTCGCCGGCGATATGAGATTCCTGGGGCAGTTCGCATGAAGATACTGACCAAATGGCTTCGCAGCTACATGCCGGCGCTCACCGTTGACGATGCACAACTGGCTGAGGATTTGACTCTGCGCGGGATTGCGGTGGAGGGGATTTATCCGCTCAGCGAGCGGAATGGCTCGATCGACAATGGTTCGATTTACGAGATGGACATCACCACCAACCGCGTGGATGCGATGAACCACTACGGCATCGCGCGCGAGGCGGCGGCGATCTATGGACTGAAGTTGCCGGCACTGGATTTCGTGCTGCCCACGGCGCGGCCTGCGGCCAAGCCTTTCCCAGTGAAGATCGAGGCCGAAGATGCATGCGGCCGGTTCACGGCGCGGGTGCTGCGCGATGTAACGATCGGCGTCTCGCGCGATTGGTTCGCGGGTGCTGAGATTGCGACATACTTCAGGCTGCTCGAGCAAAAGATGATCTCGAACGCAGTGGACGCGACTAACTTTGCCTGGCTGGCGATGGGCCAGCCTACGCACGCCTTCGACCTGGACAAGCTGGAGGGCGGCATTCTTGTGCGGCGAGCGCGCAAGGGTGAACGACTGAAGACGCTGGACGGCATGGAGCGCACTCTGGATACCGAGGATCTCGTTATTGCCGATCACGGGAAGGCCCTGGCTCTGGCCGGGGTGATGGGCGGCTGGGACACCATGATTACGCCGGAGACGAAGAACGTGCTCATCGAGGCGGCGTGGTTCGATCCCATGGCGGTGCGGCAAACCGCAAGGCGGCATGGTCTGCATACCGACGCGAGTCACAGGTTCGAGCGCGGGGCGGACTTTGATGCGGCGCCGGTGGCGTCGGCGCTGGTGAGCGCCATCCTGCTCGCCAATGGAGGATGGATCGAAGGCGAGCTGGTTGACGTGCGCGTGGCGGCCGCGGAAGAACGCACGGCGCGGCGCAAGCCCATCGGCCTGAAGCTGAGCGAAGTACATCGCATTCTGGGCGCGACGGTGGAGAAAGAGGGAATCACCGCGGCGACTGTGGAGGGTGTGCTGACGGCGCTGGGATGTGGGTTAGCTCGTCAACACGGAGACAACGCAGCATGGCACGTGACGCTGCCGAGCTGGCGGCTCGACCTGGAGCGGGAGATCGACCTGATCGAGGAGGTTGCGCGGGTTTACGGCTACAACCGGTTCGCGAATACTCTGCCGGCGTTTGGCGAGGGCGTGCGCGCGCTGCCGTGGGCGGAGAAGGAAGCGGCGGTGCGTGGCGCGATGCTGGCGGCGGGGTTCCATGAGGCGATTGGCAGCACCTTCTGCTCGGCGGCTGAGGGCGCGTTGACCGCGCCGCAACCGGCGCTGGTGGTGCCGCTCGGCAATCCGCTGAGCGAGGAGGCGGGCGTGCTGCGGCCATCGCTGGTTCCGGGAATGCTGGCGATGGTTGCGGGTAACCTGAACCGCGACGTCAGCGATGTGCGGCTGTTCGAGTTGGGCACGGTGTTCGCGGGCGCCGCGGAGAAGGTGGACGAGCGGCCTGCGCTGGCGTTCGGAGCGGTGGGCAGCTTGCCGGAAGAGAGCGCACTGCACGCGGGACGAGCGTTCGACTTCCACGACGTGAAGGGCGTGGTGGAGCAGGTTGTGGGGCGGTTCGAGATGCGGGCGATGTACTTCGACCGCTTTCCGGCTGAGGCTGGCTTGACGCCGGAGTGGCTGCATCCTTACCGCGCGGCGCGCGTAGTGGCTGATGGCGTCACGGTTGGCTGGTTCGGCCAACTGCATCCGCGCGAGGCAGCGGCACGGAAGGTGAAGGAGGCTGTGCTTGTTGGCGAGCTGTATCTCGACAGGCTGTACAAGCTGCCGCTGCGCAGGCCGGTTGCGCGGGAGATCTCTCGGTATCAGCCGGTGCGGCGAGACTTTTCACTGGTCCTGGGCGAGAGTGTTGCCTGGGAAGAGATTGATCGGGCAGTCGCGGCGCTGGGAATTCCGGAGCTGGTGGATTGGCGTGTGCGCGAGGTGTTTCGCGATGCACGGCTGGGCGCGAGCGAGTACGCGCTGCTGCTGGGCGCGACCTTTCAGGCGCAGGATCGCACGTTGCGCGAGGAGGAATTGCAGGCCTTCCAGGCGCGCGTTGTGGAAGCGGTTGAAAAAGTGGGAGCCCGGTTGCGGGTGTGAGCGAACATTATCGCCAATCGGCGCTATACTCGAACGGAAACACAGCTTTGAGGAGGTTAGATGTCAGAGATTTTCACGCAAATGGACGGAAAGGCGGAGGCCTGGAGCGAAGAACGGCTGCAGAATGCGCTGGCGGAACCGAGCACATTGGCGGTGAGCGCGGATGATTTTTCGGCGCTGGAAGAGCGCGTACGGCGCGCCGTGGAACTGGTAAAGCAGGAGCGGCAGGCGAAGGCAGAGGCCGAAGAGCGCGCAACACGAGCCGAGGAAAAACTGCACACGCAATCGCCGATGGTGGAACAACTGCAAAACGAATTGACGGTGCTGCGCGCGGAGCGCGACCAGGTGCGGCAACGGGTGGAACGGTTAATGAAGCAACTGGACGCCCTGGAACTGTGAGGACGCGATGACCCAGGAAGCACGGAGCAACCCAGGCGAATACGTGACGGTGGAGATTTACGACCAGCTTTATCACCTGTCAGGGCAGAATCCGAAGCACATTCGCGAGCTGGCCGCTTACGTAGACGCCAAGATGCGCGCCGTGGCCGCGCACGGCAAGACCGCCGACTCGCTGCGCGTGGCCGTGCTGGCGGCGATCAACCTGGCCGATGAGCTGTCACAGGCGACGTCAGCCGATTTGCAACTGGGACACGCGCGGGCGGCCGGCCTGCGGCTGCTGCTGGACGAAGTGCTGGAGAAAGACTAGGGAACAGGGAACGGCTCCCAGCTCCGAGTTTCCAGCTCTCAGTTCTGGCGCGGTTAGTCGTCATCCTCATCCTCATCGTCGTCGGGGTCGTAGTTGGGGCAGGTTTTGGCGTACTGACAGGCGCTGCAATCGTCGTTGGGGTTGCAGACGCGGAGTTCTGGCGCAAGTTCCTCGCCCTCGCTGGACTCGGTTATGGACTGCACCGATTCGGTGGGCCAGGGAAAGCGGCTGCGCTCGACATTCTGCGAGGCAATCTGAAGACCATAGAGGATCTGGCCGGAGCGCTTGGAGTCAATGCGCGAGGAGAGCAGCGCGTCGAAGACCTGGGCGAGCGCGAGCTGGATGGCGGCCGGGTCTTCGATGAGCGGAAGCTTGATGTCGTCCAAGCTAGAAAGCTTGGATGTGGCGTGGAGCTTCGAGTGAAAGTAGCAGAAGGCCCTGCCGCGGAGTGCCGGTGACTTACACCTGAGCCCGTTGGGCTTGATGTGACGACATGCGAGATACATACCCCACCCCCCTTACCCCCGCCCCCCCTTTTTTTGGGGCAAAGGGTTTCTTTTCAACGAGATGTACCTTTGATCTCTGGCTGTAACCCGATGATTCCAAAGGGGTTAGGCCGTAAGATCCGGATCTAAAGGACTTACGGGCGCCCGTTCACCACAAATGGTGCAATTCGCGCCAAATTTGGCAGTTTTGGCGCGGAAAAACGGCGGCGGCCCGGGATACGAACCCGGGCCGCCGGCCAATCCTTTCGGAAACGCTCTGTTTTGACTACTGATCTGAGTCTAGCGAATTGGCGGAAATTAACTGCAAAGAAAGTGGAGCGGGAAGCGTTTGAAAAGAATGGGGAAAGAGAGAATGTTGGCGGGGAGGGGCTTGACTTGGCGGTGATTCTTGCGGGTTGTTCGGGGATGCAAGGTGGGTGACGCGAAGCGCTGTCGAATGGGAATCTGCTGCCGGGGACATCGGTGAACCCTTCGGCGTTTTCGAGGAATAATCCTAGAGTCGGAGACGAAAACGGACGATTCTTAGCTATTTGGAAACGGAAATCTCGGCCGTTTAACCCTTGCGACAGACAATGCCCGAGAGGGGGCCGTGATCGAAAACAGGTCGACGGTTAGCTACAAGATGGCTCCGGAGCAGGATTCTTTCTGACAAGGAGCGTGGTTTCTCCCTGCTGGACAACGCGGCCTTCCTGCTGCGTCACCTCAAGATGCAGAGTGACAACGCCCTGTCCTTTCCGGGAGGTCCGGGTTCCCGCAACCGAGATATTGGCGCCTATGCGATCCCGCGCGAAGATAGGAGCCACGAACCGCCAATTCCAGCCGAGAGAAGCAATCGCCATGATGCGTACCGATGAACGATTTTTCAGGCCGTCAATCAGGGAAAGACCGAGCAATCCATGAGCGATTCGTGAAGGGAAGCCTTGTGCACGAGCAAACTCGTCGTCCATATGGACGTCAAAGAAATCTCCGGACAATCCAGCGAAAGCGACGATATGTGCTTCCGTTACGACCAGATGCCCGGTCTCAAACCAATCCCCACGATGCAGATCTTCAAACCAATAGTTTCCAGGCGGCAATTGTCTTTCAGTCGTGCTTTCCACAGTCACCTCGCGTCCCTGTTCGGTCACTTTTTCTTCACGTCCTTACGCAAAGACTGAAATATCCATGCGTCGAGGGTCGTGAATCGTGGGGCGGAATGCCATAAAAGGAAGGATGTCGCGTTCGATTTCAATTCCAGGAGCAATTTCGATCAGCTCCAGTCCGACAGGATCAAGCCGGAATACGCAGCGCTCTGTAACGTACAGGACTTCCTGGCCGTGTTGCCTCGCATAATCGGCGGAAAAGGTGATTCGCTCGACAGCCTTCACAAATTTCTGGATCTTTCCGGGCTTCACGACGCGTAGGCGACCGTCCTCAAATGCCACTTCGTTGCCCTGCGCATCGAACGTGCCGCAGAAAACCACCTTCTTTGCGTTTTGCGCAATCTCAATGAAGCCACCGGGCCCCACCAGGTTTCCGGCAAGGTGCGAAACGTTGACGTTCCCCTGTGCATCTGCCTGGCCCATGCCAAGGAATGTTTGATCAATGCCTCCGCCGCTGTAGTAATCGAATTGCTCGATGGAGGGAATGATCACTTCAGGGTTCCGCGCGGCGCCGAACAAATGGTCATCGAGCATGCGGCCATTGTGCGCGCCCTGCTCGACACTCATCCAAAGATCGTCAGCGATGCCCTGCTCGGCAATGACGCCGAAGATGCCACCTGGAATGCCGAAGCCAAAGTTGAGCGAGGCATTGCGGGTGAGTTCCATGGCAGCGCGCCGCGCGATGATCCTGCGTTCCAATTTCTTTGGCAACTCGGTTGAGAGCCGGTCTAAATGCACTCTTCGCGATCCACTGATGGCCGGATCGTAGGGCACGCCATAAAAAAGCTCCTGCCGGCTATCCTCCACCACTGCGTCCACCATGATACCGGGCACGCGTATGCACCTGGCTTTCAACGCGCCCTGCTCCAGCACCTGGCGAACCTGGGCCAGCACGATGCCGCCGCTGTTGTGCGCCGCCAGAGCCATGGTGTGAATATCAAGATCCATTGCTTCTTCTTCAGGGCTGATATTGCCTCGCGTGTCGGCGTAGGTGCCGCGGATGATGGCGACGTCGACCTTGAAGGGCTTGTAGCGAAGGAGTTCGCGGCCGTCGAGGTGCAGGAGTTCGACAAGCGTCTCCGTGCTCCTTTGATTGCAGCGCCCTGCATCCTGCCGAGGATCGACAAATGTCCCAAGGCCAGAATGGGTGATAAGTCCGGGCCGGCCGGCGCCGATCTCGCGCAGCAATTGCTGCACCACGCCCGCAGGAAAACAGTAGGCTTCAATCTTCTCTTCGCGGATCAACTGTTGCATGCGCGCCGACCAGGTAAAGTGCGAAGCCATGACTTTGCGCAGCATTCCTTCATGAGCAAAACGATTCGTTCCCTGCCGGTCGCGATCGCCCAATCCCAGAGAGTGAACCAAGGTGAGATCGCGGGGTTCTCCGGTTTGGAGAAAGCGCGTTTCGATAGCGGCCAGAATTCCTTCGGCAGAAGTCATTCCCGCGCCGTTGCCGCTGACCGCGACGGTATCGCCGCTTTTGATTAACAGGGCAGCATCTTCCGCGCTGAGAAACTTTGTCCGGTTCATTTCTGATCCTTTATCGATTGCGAAAAACCGGCTTCCGCTTCTCGCGAAAGGCCGCAATGCCTTCGTCACAGTCTTCAGTCGCACGGGCTTGGGCCACGGCCTCTGCATGATCGCGGCTCATTTCGGCATGCATGGTCGCCAGCAGCTTCTTGGTGAGCGCCATCGCGACGGGCGCATTGGCAAGCAGTTTGTCGAGCCATGCGTCGACCTGCGACTCCATTGCCGCGCAGTCGGCAGCCACAGCGTTCACGAGGCCCCAGGCGAGCGCTTTTTCCGCGGAGATCGGCGAACCGAGCAAAGTGAGCTCGCGGGCACGAACCACTCCAGCGATCTCTGCGATGCGCCGGATTCCGCTCCAGCCTGCAATCATGCCCAGACTCACTTCCGGCGTTCCCAGTTTGGCTTCCGCCACCGCAACGCGCAGGTCGGCCATAAGCGCAAATTCGAGCCCTCCTCCTAACGCATGCCCCGAGATAGCTGCGATCACGGGCTGAGGCAACCTTGCGATCGATTCAAACACCTCGATGCCGCGGAGTATCCATCGATTTGCCATCTCGTCTGGAGCAAGACTGCCCCAGGCCTCAATGTCGCCACCCGTAGAGAAAAATCGCCCGTCGCCGCGAAGCACAAGCGCCCTGATTTGTCGCGATGATGCGACGAGCCGGACAAAACGCTCAATGGCATCGAGCATCGGCAGGGTGAGAGCATTTCCTTTGTCGGGCCGGTTTAACGTGATCTCAGCCCATGCCGCCCCGTTGCGCTCGCGCTCCTGATAGAGAATCTCGGATTCCGCGTTCATCTTGCCCCCTCCGCGACCGCTCAGAATCTGGGCATCGTCAATCCGCCATCGACGGTGACTGCCTGGCCTACCGTGTAACGAAGACGTCCTTGCGCAATGCATACGACGGTCGATGCCACGTCTTCCGGGTATCCCCAGCGCTCCGCAGGAACGAGATGCGCGCCGATCATCGCGTCATACTGCGACTTGGCAGGCTTGGTCATGCCGGTTGCGATGATGCCGGGACGAACTTCGTATACACCGATTCCGTGCGCGGCCAATCGCACGGCGAACAACCTGGTGGTCATCGACGAAGCTGCCTTTGAGACGCAATACTCCCCGCGCGCAATCGAGACTGCGCGGGCATTGCTCGAAGTGATGTTAATGATTGAGCGATGGACCGCGGAGGAAGCCTGAACAGAGACCATATATCGCGCGACCGCCTGGCAGAGGAAAAAGACCGCGCGTGTATTGACCTCGATGCAGCGATCGAAGCTCTCCGCAGTGACATCGAGAAGGTCGCCGCGTTTTTGCGCAGGAATTCCCGCATTATTGACGAGGCAATCGAGGCGCCCCCACCGTTCGAGGACACGCCGGACCATCGCGGTGTGATTTTCGAGCTTGGACACATCGCCAGGGACGAAGATGCTCTCTGCATCGGCTGCTGCGGTTTCCACGGCCAGCTCCCCGGCCAGGCGGGACGTTTCTTCATTGTCCAGGTCGTTCAGGGCGAGATCGAATCCGGAGCGGGCGAGTGCGATGGCGCACGCTCGGCCGATTCCTCGCATGGCTCCGGTCACCAATGCCACGGGCTTCCTTCGCTCAGCAGCAAACTGAGCGATTTGAGAGTCGTCGTTCATTCGTGTTATAACCAACTGGTTGGTTAGTATACACACCGAACTCTGCTGCCAGCAACTTGAGCCATGAAGAAACGACCCGCATCCCGGAAACGAAACCCCGCTGAGAGCAGATTGCGCATTCTCGATGCGGCCACGAGGCATTTTGGCGAGGCAGGGTTCGATGGTGCGCGCGTGGACGTGATCGCCCGCGCGGCGCGCATCAACAAACAGTTGCTTTATCACTACTTCGGGAACAAAGACGCGCTTTTCACTGAGGTGCTGGAGCGGGCATATCAAGAGCTCCGCGAGCAGGAGTCGGCGTTGAACCTGGATGCACTGCCGGCTAACGAAGCCATTCTTGCGCTCCTGGATTTTACCTGGCAGTACTACGTGGTTCATCCGGACTTTATCCGGCTCCTGAACAGCGAGAACCAGATGCATGCGCGCCATTTGAAAGCTTCGCGGCGCATCTTGAAGATCAATTCCCATCACTTGAAAATTTACCGCGATTTGATTGAACGGGGACAGAAGGAAAAGACGGTTCGGGGCAATCTGGATCCACTGCAACTGAGCATCAATATTGCTTCGCTGGGATTCTTCTACTTGATGAATCGACACACCTTGTCAACGGTCTTCGAGAGCGATCTGAATTCGCGGCCGATGATGCGAAAACGGCTTGTGGTGATGCGCGATGTGATCGCGCGGTGGATTCGTCCCGGCGTAAAGTGATGGCATATCCTGCATGGGCCCCTCCATCCACCGGTTTGTTTTGGGCGCTTGATAGACTGTCCGCCATTTGCTATTTGGGCGACAACTGGGAACATGCGCGAGTCTTGTCTAGACTGATTCGTACCGAAATGTCGGTAAGCGGGGTGGGATCTACTGAGATCCCACCGTATCTGGTTCCAAGCCAATTCGATCGTTGACTGCGTTGCGGAAGCGCCGTTTGCAACCCAAGTACCGCTCCGTTGTTTGCACCGAGACGTGCCCCAAAGGGAACTGAATCTGCTTTAGTTCACGACCGGCTTGATGGCAAAGACGGGCGCAAGTCCTTCGAAGGTCGTGCGGCGCGAGAGACGGAATCTCACAGTCCTTTGCTTTCTGCTTCACTACATCCCAAATGACCTTCGGACTGAATCCCGTGCCCCAAATCCTGCCGGCCTTGTTGATCGAACGAAAAAGCGTGCCGCTCGTGATCGAGGCTTCCCTCATCCAAGCGTCAATTCCAGCCTTCACCGAATCGGGGGCCGGGATGGTGCGAATGTGCCCGCCCTTGCCGACAAGCTCAGCTATTACCCAGTGCTCCTCCCTCTATTGGAGATCTTCAACCCGCAACGCAGTCAATTCGGCTCGGCGCAGCCCGCAACCCAGCAGAATCGCCAAAGTGGCATAGTTGCGCTTGCCTCGAAGACTTGCGCAGTCTGCCGCCAACAACAATCGCTTGCTTTGATCGGCAGTGAGCCAATTGCCAACAGGCACGCCCAATCGTTTTGCACCCTTTACCCTGCGAATACCAGCAGCGAGATCTGAACTGAGGAGACCGCAATCGGCGGCCTCGTAGGCCAATCTTCGGACCGCAGCCAAACGCAGGTTGATCGTGGTTGAGGCGTAGTGCCGCTGTTCGAGAGATATTCTGTACCGGGTGACCACAGTCTTGTTGAAGGCGAGCCTAGGTTCTGAACAGTACCATTCGATGAATTCTCTGATCGCATGATCGTAAGTTCGTTGTGAGCTTTGAGACGTCAGGCTGTTTAATACGGCTGACTTCGATTGCTCGAGATCCAGAAGTTTCAGAACATGCTTTGGTGTCCGTTTGCGGTTTATCTTGCTCTCCGCCATGGGTACGGCCTCCATTAGCCGTGGCAAAAAGCATGATCCCGATCTATCGCACCCTAGGGCGTTTACGAGGACCTATGCAGCGCTTCTCGCCTAAAACATGCTCAATGAGTGCGTTGGCCTGTGTGCGTCAGTTGAGGCTAGCCAGAGGCGACATCGATGGACTCAACCGCCCTCAACGAGCGCAGCGACGTGGATTGCCGGTGGAGAACTGGGAATGATGGGAAGCCCAGTCTAGTGGGCCCCGCTTTCACATTGGTGATCTCGCCATGCAGCGGGCCGGGAAGATTACCGGAAGTTTGCGCGCTTAGCGTTTGCTGCGTGGCGAAGCGCCTCCTCCTCCCTTGCAGCGCCGATGGGGCCGTACTTGCTCTGAAAGCTCCGCAGCACGTCGTCAGGCGCAGTGTCGGGCGTCCCACTACGAAAAACAGGGTCCGGGGCATACTCAATGGCAAGTTGGATTTCCTGAGCAGCCGCATCTCCTCGCAGAAGAGAGACCAGCACAAGGGCCGCATCCAGCCCGGCCGTCACTCCAGCAGCGCTGATGATTTTGCCATCCACCACGACCCTTGCATCCACGAGATCCGCGCCGTAGTGGGGCAACAGGTGCCGTGCGGACCAGTGTGTCGTCACCTGCCTTCCTGTGAGAACACCGCTCGCACCACAAAGCAGGGCTCCGGTGCAAACGGAAAATAGTAGTCTATCCATCTGTACTTGTCTGCGGATGAGCGCAAGCACTTCTTCATCGTGCATCAGTGCCTGCTGCCCATAACCGCCGGGCACAAGCAGAAGATCAAAGGGTCCCGCCTCAGCAATACTCAGATCCGGGGTAAGCCTAAGCCCCTGCACGTCACGGATAGGAGCAAGTTCCTTTGCTACGACCCGGACTGTGGTGTCCGGCATGCGTGAAAGAACCTCAAATGGTCCCGTGAAATCAATCTGATCCATCTGGGCAAAGATAAAGCAGCCCACAGAAAGCGGTCGCGTTGTAATCTGCGGCCCGGATCTCTCGCTAACAAACAAGGGAATACTCATAACGGCTCATCTCTCCTTGGCGTCAGTCGGAAACATGCACTCCACGCGCAGTTCCTGCGCGGTGATGCACTGTGGCGTGCCGACGGTTGTGATCAGGGAAAAGTAAGAGAAGCGCTGGTTACCTCGCCGAAACGTGATGGGCAGCACGGGACTCTGGGGAGCAAACGACGGCTTCAACTCTGCAACACCGGGATACTCCCGCAATCGCTTCAGGAGTTTTTGGAGTTCCGCATCCAGCACCTGTCCCACCGCTTCCTGCCGAACCCTTTGCAGCAGGCCGGCCGCGACCTTTTCCCACTCTTCAACAAAGGGCCGCATCCCCGCTGGATCGAACATGAGATCGAGAAGATTCCGCGGATTTGGTATCGTCTCCAGATCGACGAATGAGCCAAAGAATCGCGGCGCGGCCTCATTGGTTCTGATGACGTACCAGTGCCGGTCCAGCACGAGCGCCGGATGCGGCTCATGTTGCTGCAGCATCCGGTCGATGGCCAGTGTCACGATAGCCATTTGCTGGTCATCCATACTTTGCTCGCTGTAATGAGGGGCGTATCCTGACGCGAGCAGCAGAACATTCCGCTCGCGTAGAGGGATGTTCAGAGCATCGGAAACGATGGAAAGAAAATCCCGGCTGGGAGCGCTGCGCCCACTCTCCACAAAACTCAGATGTCGCTGTGAGATGCCGGTATCCATCGAGAGGTCGAGCTGGCTTTTGCCGCGCTCCTGTCTCCAGTAGCGCAGCAATTGGCCGAGTTGAGGAACTGCGAGAGTCGACTGTGTTCCCATCACGATTCCTCCTTCCTGAACTGCGATTGGATGATTCCGCACGAGCAACGGATTCGTCGGGGTTTGATTGCCGCCTCTTACCCTTGCCAGGCGTACTGCCGGAAGGGATCTTCCAGCGGCGGATTGGCGATGGTTCCAGCGTAGTTCGTAATTGTCGAGGCTGCCACTATGGCGATAACTTCCAGGACCTGCTCCTTCGTGAAGCCGGCAGCGATGAACGAATCGAGTTCTTGTTCGCTCAAGTGGCCACGTTTCTCAATGAGCGTCTTTGCCAGGGTGGAAAGTGCAGCAAATCGCTTGTCCGCGGGCAAGCGACGCTCGCGAATCGCGTCGGTCTCTTTGGAACTGATTCCCTGTCGGAGCGCCAGGGCCATGGAACGCGACGGCATACGTGCAGGAGTTCGCGACTGCGTCTGTCAGAAGAACGATCTGATTCTCCGGCTCAGTGAGGCCGCTGCTGTGGACCTGTTGAAACACGCCAACGAGAGAGTTGACTAGTTTCGGTGAATTGGCAATGGCGCCAGCAATATTGGGAACAACACCAAACGCTTGCTGTAGCTGTTCGAGCGCCGACTTCGAACCCTCGGGCGCCGAAGCGATCGTATAAATCGGATAGTTCGGCATGTGATTCTCCTTTTTGATCTGTAGCGTTGCAGGCGGACCTGTATGGCTACTTGCCTAATATCGAATAGATCTTGAGGCGGAGCAATTACCTCGCAGGTAATCGTTTGGTGCTGTCCGGTTGTGCCAACCCGAAGGCGAGTCAAACGACCTTACGCAGAGAGTCGGAGGTGCTGTTCGGGCCATTGGCGGTCGTAAGGCCGAAGGCGGACCCCTCTATTCCATCCAGCGAGAGGATGGTGATCCACATTGCCATCTTCGGCATTTCAGTCGGGGTCCTGCTGACCGCGGAATTGGCAGTCAAGCTTAAGGAACTGGCGCTGCGACTGCCGGCTGCTCTCGGCATTTTGAGCTGCATCGGCGACTTAGCCGCCACGCCATCTCGATCTGCCGACGAGTGCACTGGACCGGCCGGATTACGTAGAATCGACCGCTCCCGGAAATCCGATGCTCTCGCCGATACACACCAACTTGCACAGTTCATTCTGAACTGGCGACAACATGCCAATTCGCTCATTGATCACCGATCGCACGCAAGTCTCAGGATTACTCCCCGTAAACGTTCCAGGGTTGAGGAATCGTTCGAGCAACCGTCGGCTGTGGGTTTGACCGCTCTCACCTGTGCCACGACCCACACCTCTTGATACAGGCGACGACTCCCCGGGACTGGTTTCAGTCAGTTTCGATTGTAAGGTACAGCCAAATTGAGTTTGTGAATCCAAGCTCGGCTCTGGTTCATCAAAGCTTGACAAGTACGCGAATATACGTGGCGCGAACGACAGCGTCGTAAAGCCCCATTAACATTTTCAAATCCCTAACGGAGAATTCAATATGACTGTGCGACACGGACAGAGAGCCGGGACTGCCCCCCTCCTTTTCTACGGTTTGTTCGCGGTCTTCATGGGTGCAACAGTTCTTGGAAGTGCAGTGCTCTCGGGATGCGGAAACCGCGTAAATGCCGCATCCACAGGCGCCCGTCCATCGATGAAGGTCGCGGTCGTAAAGGCTGCGCAGAGTGATGTGCCCATAACGAGTGAGTGGGTTGGCACACTTGACGGATACGTGAACGCGCAGATTCAGCCCCAGGCGAACGGGTATCTCATCCGCCAGGATTATCGCGAGGGTTCAGAGGTTCAAGAGGGGCAGGTCTTGTTTGAGATCGATCCCCGCCCGTTCGAGGCGGCTCTTGAACAGGCGCAGGGTCAATTGGGCCAGGCGCAGGCGCAACTCGCTCTCGCGCAAATCAACGTGAACCGCGACACCCCGCTGGCGGAAGCGCACGCGATTGCCCAAAGCCAGCTCGACAACGAAATCCAGCAGAGAGCGCAGGCGGAAGCTGCCGTAAAGACCGCAGACGCCGGGGTTGCGACGGCTAACTTGAATCTTGGGTTTACCAAGGTTCGCTCTTTAATTACCGGGGTGGCGGGCCAGGCTACCACGCAGGTCGGAAATCTGGTGAGCACTCAGTCCGTTCTAACCTCGGTCTCGCAGCTCAATCCAATCAAGGTCTATTTTTCCATCTCCGATAGCGAGTATCTCGCGTTGACGAAACAGGCGAGCAAGAGTGACGGCGATCTTCTTGACGGCGCGTCGAAGATACCGCTGACCCTGATCCTCTCCGATGGGGAAGTCTATCCACAAAAGGGACACGTCGTTTTTGTAGATCGACAATTGAATTCGCAAACCGGTGCAATTCGGATCGCTGCGGCTTTTCCAAATCCGGGAAACATTCTGCGTCCCGGGCAATTCGGCAGAGTGAAGGCAGCGACAGAGGTTCGCCGCAACGCGATCCTTGTTCCGCAGGCGGCCGTAAATGATTTCCAGGGCCAGGAACAGGTGTATACCGTCGCCGCAAACAACACGGTTCACGTAAATAACGTGACCCTCGGTCCGCAGTACGGCAACAACTGGATTGTGGAAAGCGGTCTTAGCGGCGGGTCCTTGGTCATCACCGACAACATCCAGAAGCTGCGCGAAGGAGAGCCGATCAAGCCGGAAATTTCAGAACTACATGCCGCCGTCTCGCAGCCGGCTCAATCGGGGGGACAATAACCGATGTCGAAATTCTTCATACGCCGCCCAATTGTCGCCATCGTGATCGCCATTATTACTGTGGTGGTTGGCGTCGTCTCCTTGCTCACATTACCTATCTCGCAGTATCCGGATATCGTTCCACCTGAAATTCTGGTTACCGCTACCTACCCGGGCGCCGATGCAAAAACGGTCAGCCAGGCGGTGTCGACGCCGCTCGAGCAACAAATGAATGGCGTCGACAACATGATCTACATGAACTCCGTCAGCGCCAATAACGGCGTGGCCCAGATCTTTGTTGATTTTGATGTCAAGACAAATCCAAATATTGATCAGGTTCTTGCCCAACTGCGCGTGGATCAAGCACAGTCACAACTGCCCGCGCAGGTTACCACCGCCGGTCTCACCGTGCAAAAAGCCCTGACGTCGCCTCTCATGCTTGTCGCCATCAACTCCCCGACCGGCCAATTGAGCCAGGACTTTCTCACCAATTACGCCATCATCAATCTTCAGGACCAACTGGCTCGCGTAAAAGGCGTGTCTCGTGTGCAGGTTTTTGGCGGCCAATATGCGCTGCGGGTATGGCTCGATCCCGACAAACTCGCCAAGCTCGGCGTCACAGCTACGGATGTGATTGAAGCAATCCAGACTCAAAACAACGTGAACCCCGCTGGCCAGATTGGTGGCGAGCCGATTCCGAAAGGCCAGCAGTTCACCTATACCGTCCGCACGCAGGGTCGACTGGTGAAGCCCGAAGAATTTGGAAACATCATTCTCCGAGCCAATCCTGACGGCTCGATCCTGCATCTTAGCGACGTTGCTCGCGTCGAGCTTGGGGATCAGGCATACGGAGTTTCGGCTCGCTATAACCAGGCCCCATCTGGTGTGATGGCAATCTATCAGCTTCCGGGCTCCAACGCTGTAGAGACTGCCAGGGCGGTGAACCAGCGCATGAAGGAGCTCTCAGCGACATTTCCACCAAGCATCTCTTATAGCGTGCCGCTGGACACCACCAAGGCTGTCACCGCCGGCATCCACGAGATATTGTTGACACTCTTTGAGGCGCTTGGCCTCGTGGTCTTTGTCGTGTTCATTTTTCTGCAAGGCTGGCGGGCCACGCTGATTCCGTTGCTTGCGGTCCCTGTCTCGCTCATCGGAACATTCATCATCTTTCCGGCGCTCGGATTTTCCATCAACACGCTGTCGCTGTTCGGTCTTGTTCTCGCCATTGGCCTCGTTGTCGATGACGCCATCATCGTTGTCGAGGCCGTGGAACACCACATCGACGAGGGCATGGACCCCAAGTCGGCAACCGAAAAAGCAATGCAGGAGGTGGGGGGACCAGTCGTCGCCATCGCGCTCATCCTTGCAGCCGTCTTCATCCCGACTGCTGCGATTCCAGGAATTACCGGGCGCATGTATCAACAATTCGCTGTCACCATTGCGATTTCAGTTCTGATCTCCGCCTTCAACGCGCTGACACTCTCGCCGGCCTTGGCCTCCCTCCTTCTGAAACCAAGAGACGAGACTCGCAAGAAGAGTTTGCTCGCGAAGGGATTTAGTCAATTCAACAAGCTCTTTGGGCGCACCACGGATGGCTTTGTCAGCAGCTCTCGTATTCTTATTCACAAATCTGCCTTCGCCATGCTTGGCCTCATCGTGGTGGGCGTGATCGCGGTGTTTCTGGGGAGCAGCCTTCCCGGGGGATTCATTCCGACTGAAGATCAGGGCTACATGTTCCTTGCCCTGCAACTGCCCGATGGCGCTTCGGCGCAGCGTACCGATGCCGCGGAGCAGAAGATCAGCGCCGCCCTGTTGAAGACTCCCGGCATCGAGGGAGTCATCGCGGTCAACGACTTCTCGCTGCTAACCCAGGTGCAAAGCACTAACTCGGGATTCTTCTTTGTAAGCCTTAAACCGTGGGCTGTCCGCAAAAGCAAGGAACAGCAACTCGAGTACATCCAGAGCAACCTGCAGAAGCAGCTTGCAGGAAATCCGGACGGCATCGCCTTCGCGTTTCCGCCGCCTTCCATCCCGGGCATCGGAACATCCGGGGGCGTAACGATGATTCTCGAAGACCGCTCGGGTTCAGACGATCCGACGACGCTGACGAAGAATGTCTTCACGTTTCTCGGCGCTATCTCCAAACGTCCTGAGATTGCGGCTGCTATTCCCTCCTACCAACCTGCGGTGCCCCAACTCTATGCCGATGTGGACAAAGAGAAGGCGCTCCAGCAGCAAGTGGACCTCAGCAATATCTACACCACCATGCAGACCTTCATGGGCGGGTATCTCGTAAACTACTTCAACCGATTCGGTCGGCAGTGGCAGACGTATGTTGAGGCCGACGGCCAATCGCGAACGAACATCGCAAACATTGACCAGTTTTACGTGCGCAGCGCCAACGGAAGCCAGGTGCCGCTCAACTCACTTGTCAAAGTCAGCCGCACTACGGGACCCGAATTCATCTACCGATTCAACGAATTCAATGCTGCGCAGCTGAACATTACTGGCGCGCCCGGATACAGTTCCGGCCAGGTGCGGAAGGCGCTTGAAGAGGTCTTCCACGAGACCATGCCGCCAGGCGCAGGCTTTGACTATTCCGGTATGTCCTTCCAGGAACAGCAAGCAGAGAAAGGCGTCCCATCGTGGGCGGTGTTCGGTTTGTCGCTGGTATTTGTGTTCCTGATTCTTGCTGCTCTTTATGAAAGCTGGACGCTGCCCTTCAGCGTTCTGCTTAGTACGCCTGTCGCCATCCTGGGCGCGTATCTCGCGCTGCATGCCCGGCATTTTGAAAACGACATCTTCGCGACCATTGGGCTCGTGATGCTCATTGGGCTCTCGGCCAAGAACGCCATCTTGATCGTCGAATTTGCGAAGATGAACTACGAACGCGGCGAAAGCATCTGCGATGCCGCGTTGGACGCTGCCCGCTTGCGTTTTCGGCCCATCGTAATGACCGCCTTGGCGTTCATTGTCGGCTGTTTGCCCTTGTGGGCCGCGAGCGGGTCGGGGGCTGCCTCCCGGCGGATCCTCGGTACTGTGGTCGTCGGCGGCATGACGCTCTCCACCATTCTTGGCCTGATCTTTATTCCAGTAACGTTTGCCGTGGTGGAATATCTTTCGCATCGCTTCGTCAGAGGCGGCGCAGGCACCACGATGGACTCAATCTGTGGTCCGGGTGTCCCGTCAGGCAGGCCGGCCAATCCAATTGGTGTCCACGCCGGAGCGGAAGGAGGTCAGGCATGATGAGATACCAGGGACTTTTGCGTTTGAGCTTTCTCGCCGGAGCGTTCGGTTTTCTTACCGGTTGCACCGTCGGCCCAAAATACGTACGCCCCAACGTCACAGCGCCGCCCGCCTTTCGTGGAGCGGATGATGCCGCGATCACAAGTGAGGTTAAGAACTCTTTCGGCGATGATCAATGGGCTGCGGTTTATCGTGAGCCCGAGTTACAGGACCTGATTCGCAAGGCTCTTGCCAATAACTACGACGTGCGGATTGCGGCGCGGCGCATTCTTGAACAGCAAGCCCAGGTCAGGATCACCCGCTCACAGGAATTTCCAAGCATCACCGTTGGGGGCACAGGGATTGGCGCCACTCTGCCGACTTCGCTTGGCACACAACTTCCCAATCCTCTGGTTGCCGGATCATTGAACGTTTCAGCTGCGTGGACGCCAGATTTCTGGGGTCTCTACCGCAAACAGACTGAGGCCGCACGCGCCCAGCTACTGGCGCAGGTTTGGGCACAGCGAGCGGTGCAACTTACATTGGTGCAGCAGGTGGCGACGGCCTATCTGCAGATTCGAGCGCTCGACGCACAACTTGAGATCACAAAGGAAACTCTGAGGGCCCGGCAGGATTCAGTCGCCCTCACCACGAAACTGGAAAGTAGTGGTTCGGTGCCGCTGTCAGATGTCCGGCAAGCGGAACAATTGCTCTACACAGCAACCTCGGAGATTCCTCAACTCGAAGAGCAGATTCAACAACAGGAGAACGCCATTGCCCTGCTGCTCGGAGAAAACCCCGGACCGATCAGCCACGACGACGCCAATGCGCTTGCGCCTCCGCCTCAAGACCTTCCCACAGGTTTGCCTTCACAGCTTCTTGAGCGGCGGCCCGATATCCAGCAGGCTGAAGCGACACTGATCGCTGCGAACGCACAAATCGGCGTGGCTCGCGCGCAGTTTTTCCCGAACTTATCTATCAGTGCATCGGGTGGTGTTGGCGGCGACAGTCTTTCAAGTATCTTCGACACCAGCGGGAAAACCATCTACGGCCTCGGCACGCTGACACAATCGCTCTTCGAAGGCGGCAAACTTCGCGGTCAGCTTCAGCTCTCACAGCAGACCAAGGAAGAGATGGTACTCAACTATCAAAAGACCATCGCCGGCGCTTTCCGCGATGTGTCGAATGCTCTCATCGCGCTGAACAAGGAGCGTGCCTACCGTGAGCAGCAGGAGAAACTCGTTGGGGCCGCGAAAGATGCAACGCGGCTTGCGCGCCTTCGATACCAGGCCGGGTCTACCGGATATCTTGAAGTCCTGACCACGGATTCAAACCTCTTTGCTGCCGAGTTGAACCTCGTCAACGCACAACAGGGCGAAGCGCTTGCCCTCGTACAACTCTATGGCGCGCTCGGCGGCGGCTGGCAGGCATGATGCGTGCTTGAAAGCCTGGTCTCTGTAAGACCATAGGGGCAAAATCGCCAATTCACTCACCGAAGCTGGTTACTCCTCAAAAGTCGGCTTATGGGATGCAGTTCGCGGGCGCGTCGCTGGGACGCTGGCTGCGTGGTCGGCTGGGTTTTGGGGGGAATGGAGCGCGGTTTCGCCGCGTTCTTTGTTTCTCAAAAAATGGGTTGAGCTTTTTCGGCCCGGCTGAAGCCGTGCCCTGATACAAGGCTCTGATGTTCGGATTCTTTTTAGGCCGTGTCAGGCGAGGGAGAAAACAATGGCTCGGCGAGAATGCCGGCACCCGTCAGGTCTTGCGCCCGCTGAAGCGGGCTGGGGGCCGTGGCTGCGTCTTAGATCCCCAGGCTTGCGCCTGGGGCTAGTTTCTTTTGCGCGCTACGCGGGCTTAAGGCCGGACCCCGCATCCCTGTGTCGTGCGTTCGCCCGCCATTATTTCGTTGGGTCGGTGATGCGGCCCATAAAGAGGATGGCGCCTGTTTGCGTGTCGTGGATGAGGAAGAGGAAGGGATGGTCGGCGCGGAAGACGATGGGCGGAGGCGCGGCGAAGGGAACGCGGGCGGCCAGCGCGCGCATGGTGACGGCGGTGGCTGCGGCGGCTTCGGTGCCCTGCTCGTTCACATCGATGTAAGCCTTGTGGATGGCCGCGGAGATGGTGAAGTCCCGCTTGCCGGTCATGCCTGAAAAATCTGCTCCATTGCCGAAGGCCTGCGACATGCCGAGCGCTGACAGGGCGCTGGAGAGCTCAAACTGCTGCGTCATGGTGAAGCGCGGAAAAGTGAGGATGACTTTGTCAGCGGGCGCGAGCTTCTGGAGCCAATCGCCTGCGTTCTGCGCGGTGAAGGACTGCTCGAGGGCAGGCAGGCCGCCGATGTCTTTGGGCAGCAGGACGACCATGGAGAGTTCGCCGGTTGCGTAGGGCAGCGAGAGCGCCTGGAAGGTGCCGCCATCGTAATAGGAGTAGCTGCCGGTGCGGTGCATGAGCGAGGCCATGACGAACTGCGATGAAGACAGGTGAAACTCCTCCTGCCGCGTGTCGGCCTTTTGAAACTGGTCCTGCCAATCGCCCTTGAAGTAGATGGCGTTGGTGAGGACGAGCCGGGTTGCGGCGGTGAGCACGCCGGGCGCGAGCAAGTCCTTGATTTTGTCGTTGGTCTGCTGCTCGACCCACTGGTTGATGGTGGCACGAACAACTTCAGGAGAGGCTTTGAAGTTGACGCGATGGAAACCGGCGCCGTAGTCGGACTGGACGAGCTTGAGGTAGGTTGCGAGGAAGTTCGCGTCCTGCTGCGCCCAGAGCGCGTCGGCAACGCGGAGCTCGTAGCCTTTGTGCAGAGCGTTCATTTGGGCGAGCAGAGCGCCCATGGCGGGGTGCAGCTTGTCTGGCGGCAGCGTGAAGTGGAGGGTGTTCTGCATCTCTGCGGCCGTTTGCCCGCGCGCTCCGGCGTAGGCCATGGCGAAGGCGGTGGAGATGCTTTCCGGCGAGAAGAAGAGATTGCCCGATTGCGTATGCAATTGGCGATAGAGATCGATGGCGAAGGCGTTGCTGCCTTTGACGGCCTCGACCTGGTCGGGAGTTGGGGCCGGGGATTGCGGAGTGGCGTTTTGGCGGTTTGTCGATTGCGCGGCGACGCCTCCCGGAGCGGCCAATAGAACAAGAATCGCGGCGAGCAGAAATTTCATGCGAACCTCCCTCCCGGTGTAATGCCGGAAATCAGACCCGGCAACCGTAGAACGCAGGGAGCGGCCTTTCTTGCACGAGAATTGAACCGACTGCCGAGCCAGTTTGCGATTAGCCCATCAGACCTTTGTGGCCAAGCCAGCCGCGCAGATACGAGGCCTGGCCAATGTGGTAGGTCTCGTGGATGGCGAGGAAGTTGACGACGCCGCTGATCTTGCCATCGGTGCTGGGCGGCCCCTTGACGGAAGGCTGCGAGAGTGCTTCTTCCGAGGTGCTATCGAGGGCTGCGGCAAGGACGCCGGAGGCTTGGCGCCAGCCGTCGAAGAGGGTATCGCGCGAGGGGCAGGTTGCATCGTCGAACTTTTTGCCGCGCGCGAAGAGATCGAGCCAGGGCAGGGACCACTCCGTGCCGAGACGGCCGAGCAGAGCTCTGCGCGTCCAGACAACGTGGCCGACGATCCACGCGATATGGTTCGAATTGGCCTCGGGGTGACGAAGCCATTCTTCGGGTGTGAGGTCACCGACCATCTTGGTGAGGAAATCGGAGTTGAAGCGATAGTTCTCTGCGGCCGTTGCAATGACTGCTGGAACGGGCATTGGACCTCCTTTGGTTGGCTCTGCGCGGGGATGCGCTATGCGCGGCTTAGATACGCGCCTTCGCTGGTGTCGACCTTGATTTTTTCGCCTTCGTTGATGAAGGGAGGGACCTGCACGACGAGGCCGGTTTCCGTTTTGGCCGGCTTGGTGACGCTTGAAGCGGTCGCGGATTTGAGGCCGGGCTCGGTTTCGACGACCTGGAGATCAACGGTCTGTGGCAGTTCGATGCCGACCGGCAGGCCGTCAAAGTAGCTCACCTTGATTTGGAGGTTGGCGGTGAGGTACTCCACCGCATCGCCGAGGGTGGCGCTTTTGAGCACGGTCTGCTCGAAGTCGACAGGATTCATGAAGTAGTAATCATCGCCGTCGGCGTAGAGGAACTCCATGGAGACTTCGTCGACCACCACTTTTTCGATGGCGTCGGCGGAGCGAAAACGGTGCTCGAACATAGCTCCGGACTTGAGATTGCGCAGTTTAGCCTGGATGAAGGCGCGAAGATTGCCGGGCGTGCGGTGCTCGACCTTGAAAACCGTGTGAAGCTGGTCGTTGTGCTTGATGATCATGCCGGGTCGAAGTTGGGTGGCGGGAATCGCCATAAATGATGCAGCTCCTTGCTGATTTTGCGCGCAACGCGCAGAGAAATGATGCCTTTTGGCCTGCTTCGATTGTAGCCTAGGGAGGGTCTTTGGCAGGCGAGTGAAGGCTGTAGCGGGTACGCGGCCGGAGTTGGCCGGGGCGCCGCAAGTCACCCACAGGCGGTGACCTTTGGCGGTACGGCGTTTGGGGACGGTATCAGGGCACGATCAGCGGCGCTATAGAATGTGAAGTAAGCCGGCGAGCTGCTGGAGGGTCCTGGATTCGCCGGTTTTGCGCCATAACACCGAATGGGAATTGCATAGCTCCACCAGGGCGCCGCTAGAATGGCGCAAGGAGAAGGCACCACTACGTGACAAATCAAGTTCCAATTTGCGTAATTGGGTCAGGATACGTGGGACTCGTGGCTGCAGCGTGCTTTGCGGACATGGGTCACAAGGTCGTCTGCGTGGACAACGACGAGGAGCGGGTGAAGCTGCTTTGCGAGGGTGGGGTGCCTATCTTCGAGGAGCATCTGCCCGGACTTCTGGCGCGACACCGGGGCCAAGGGGTCGTTTTCACCACCGACCTGGGTGCGGCCGTGGAGCAGTGCCGGGCGATTTTTATCGCAGTAGGCACGCCGCAGGGCGACAGCGGAGCTGCGGACCTCTCCTATGTAGAAGCTGTGGTGGCAGGGATTGCGCGCAGCATCAAGAGCTACAAGGTGATCGTGGAGAAGAGCACGGTTCCCGTGTACACCAACGACTGGATCCGGCGCACACTGCGCCGCCATGGTGTGGAAGCAGAGCAATTCGATGTGGTTTCGAATCCGGAGTTCCTGCGCGAGGGCACGGCGATCGTGGATTTTCTGCATCCCGATCGCATTGTGGTGGGCGCAAGCAACGAGCGGGCCGCGGGAGTTTTGCGAGACATCTATGAGCCGCTGACCGGAGGCGGGTATTACGAGCAACAGGGCGCGGTGCCGGGAGCTCACAGCGCGGCGCGTCCCGCCAGGCTCGTGGTCACGTCAACGCAAAGCGCGGAGATCATCAAGCACGCATCGAACGCTTTCCTGGCGCTGAAAATTTCGTTCATCAACGCGGTGGCCAATCTGGCAGAAGCCGTGGATGGGGACATCGAAGATATCGCGGCGGGCATGGGACTCGACAGCCGCATTGGTCCCAAATTTCTGAGGGCAGGACTGGGGTATGGAGGCTCTTGCTTTCCCAAAGATGTAGCGGCATTCCATTGGGTTGCGCAGGAGCGGGGCGTCGATTTTCAACTGCTGGATGAAGTTCGCAAGATCAACGACAACCAGAGAGAGATCTTCTTCAACAAGGTGCGCTCGGCGTTGTGGACGTTGCGCGGCAAGCGACTGGCCGCGCTGGGGCTGAGCTTCAAGGGCGACACAGACGATATTCGCGAGTCTCCCGCAATCGAGATCATCAAGAAAGTGTTGCAGGCGGGGGCGATTGTGACGGCATACGATCCGGCGGCGATCGAGCGCACGAAGGAAGTGCTGCCGCCCGCGGCGAATATGAAGTTTGCGAGCGATCCGTACGAGGCAGCGAAAGACGCCGATGCGGTGCTGATTCTGACCGACTGGAAGGAGTTTGGCGGGTTGGACCTCGAGCGGTTGAACCGAGCCGTGCGCTTCCCAATTGTTATCGATGGACGGAATCTTTATAAGGCGCAAGAGATGCAGAGCCACGGGTTTACTTATGTGAGCATGGGAAGGCAAGCGAGCTACTACGCGGAAGAAGGCAAGCCGCGCAAGCTGCAGGCGTAGGCGAAGTGTTTGCTCGCGGCAGCGGACTCAAGATTCGCTGTCCCGCGTTTGATTCACCCATCCAATGCAGTGATGATCCGCCAATAGGCAGATTCTCATCGATGGAGTATTGATTTTCGAATATGCGTGTACTTGTGACTGGCGCCGCAGGATTTCTTGGCTCTCACCTCACCGACCGCTTGCTGAGAGAGGGCCACAGCGTTGTGGGTGTCGATAACGTTTCGACGGGCGCGCTGGACAACGTCGCCCACCTCGCGGGCGAACCGCGTTTCCAGTTTGAGGAACGGGACATTTGCACAAGCTTCGATCCGGGGCCTGTCGATTACGTGTTCAACATGGCTTCGCCGGCGAGCCCGCCGGAGTATCTGCGGCTGGGGATCGAAACGCTGCGCGTGGGCTCAGTGGGTGTTGAGAACACGCTTGCGATTGCGGAGCGCTACAACGCTGGCTATCTTCACGCGTCAACTTCGGAGTGCTATGGCGATCCGCTCGAGCATCCACAAGCGGAGACCTACTGGGGCAACGTGAACCCGGTTGGTCCGCGCTCGGTGTATGACGAGGCCAAGCGCTTCGCCGAGGCGATGGTGATGGCCTATCACCGTTCGCGGGGCGTGAACACGCACCTGGTGCGCATCTTCAATACTTATGGCCCGCGGCTGCACCCGGGCGATGGGCGGGTGATCTCGAACTTCATGATGCAGGCCCTGCGCGGCGAGCCGCTGACCATTTACGGGGATGGGCGCCAAACGCGCAGCTTCTGCTATGTGGACGATCTGATCGAAGGCATTGTGCGGCTGTCACGGAGCGAGGAACATCTCCCGGTGAACATTGGCAATCCGCAAGAGTTCACGATTCTGGAATGCGCGAAGGAAGTGGTGGAGATTACGGGATCGAAGAGCGAGTTGATCCATGTCGATTTGCCGGTGGACGATCCTATGCGCCGCCGCCCCGACATCACCAAGGCGCGCACCTTGCTTGGCTGGCAGCCGCGTATCGGGCTGAAGGAAGGGCTTGGGAAATCGCTGGAGTTCTTCAGGAGCAAGTTGACGCCTGTTGCGAGCCCCCGTTAGCGCTGGTTGCACCAATCGTTTGGGTGGTTGTACAAACGTCCCGCAGGGGCTAAAGCCCAAGTTCATTTTGCGGAATTTGCGGCAGTCAGGGCTAAA
>CAWJDG010000004.1:0-7758 GCA_963841365.1 uncultured Acidobacteriaceae bacterium | reverse complement strand
CGGCGCCGGATCGGGCAAAACCCGCGTCATCACCCACCGTATCGCCTGGCTTATTCAGGAGAAAAACGTCGCGCCCGATGCGATCCTCGCCGTCACCTTCACTAACAAAGCCGCTGCAGAAATGGCCGAGCGCGTCAACGAGCTTCTCGGCCACTCTTCGCTCGCCAAGCCTCTAATCTCGACCTTTCACTCTTTTTGTGTGCGCGTCCTCCGCCGCGACATCGAAGCCCTAAAAGTTGGCGGCCAGGGCTATACCCGCGCCTTCACCATCTTCGACGAGAACGATCAGCAAGGAATCGTCAAGCAGATCATGAAGCGCATGGGTCTCGACACCAAGCAGCTCACGCCGCGTACCGTGCAGAGCCGCATCTCCTGGGCCAAAAACCACATGGTCGACCCGCAGGATTATTTCCTCGGCTCCAAGGATCCAACCAGCGAGCGCGTCGCCCACATCTTCAAGGCCTACCAGGCCGAGTTGCTCAAGAACAATGCCATGGACTTCGACGATCTGCTCCTCGAAGCCGTCCACCTCCTCAAGGCTTCCGGCGAAGTGCGCGCGCGCTACCAGCATCGCTATCGCTATTTATTGGTCGATGAATATCAAGACACCAACCGCCCGCAATACGAGCTCATGAAGCTACTTGCCGGCGATCACAAGAATGTCTGCGCCGTTGGCGACGAGGACCAGAGCATCTACTCCTGGCGTGGCGCCGATATTCGCAACATCCTTGAGTTCGAAAAGGACTTCCCCGACGCCCGCATCGTCCGCCTCGAGCAGAACTACCGCTCCACGCAGATCATTCTCGAGGCCGCTGGCGCAGTTGTCGCCAACAACATCCGCCGCAAAGGCAAAAAGCTCTGGACCGAGCGCCAGGGCGGCTCGCTCATCGGCTACTACGAAGCTCCAGACGGTGAAAACGAAGCCCTCTTCATCGCCGACAAGATTCAGGCGTTCCTTCGCCAGCCTGAAAACTCATCCGAAACTCAAGACGGCAGAGCCGCCCAGCATTGTGCGGTGCTGTATCGCACCAACTCGCAGTCGCGTCTCGTCGAGGAGGCCCTCCGCCGCTACAACATTAGCTACACCATGGTTGGCGGATTCAGCTTTTACGAGCGCGCCGAAATCAAGGACCTGCTCGGTTACCTGCGCCTCGTTCGCAACCCGCACGACTCCATGGCCCTGCAGCGCGTCGTCAACACGCCCGCCCGCGGCATCGGCAAAACCACTCTTGAGACCATTGAGCGGCTCGCCTTGGAAACCAACCGCTCCACTTGGGACGCGACCGCTGCCGCCATCGCCAACCGGCTCATCCCCACGCGCGCCCTCATGGCGCTCGAATCCTTTCGCCAGCTCATCCTCGATGCGCAGGCCATGATGGATCCCGACTTTGCCGGCAAGCTCGCTGCCGACGTGGCCGAATCTTCAGGCGGCGACACCGGATTCGGCTTTGGCGCAGCCGCGACCGAGCCGGAATCTCACGAATTGGAAAGCGTCGATGCGCAATTCGGTGGCGATGAGAATCAGATACCTCTGCTCGACAAGTCGCACTTCTCTCCCGCTGAAAGCGGGCCTGAGTCGCCGTTCCTGGTCATGCCTTCGCGGGTCGGCAACGCGCCCTCTCCAAAAACAGAACAGCCCGAAGGGCCCTTCCGTTCTCCCGGCGACTCCGCCACTCTTCCCGAGCTGATCCGTTTCCTCATCGACCGCACTGGTTACATCAAAGCTCTTGAAACCGAGGGCACGCCCGAGGCCTTCAGCCGCATTGAGAACCTGAAGGAACTGGCCAACGCCGCACACGACGCCGAGGAGCGCGGCGAGACTCTCGCCGAATTTCTCGACCACGCCGCCCTCGCCTCCGACACCGATCAGTTCGACCCCAACGCCCGCGTCACGCTCATGACCCTCCATGCCGCCAAGGGTCTCGAGTTTCCGCTGGTTTTTCTCGCCGGCCTTGAGGAAGGTCTCTTTCCCCACTCGCGCACTCTCTCGAGTCCCGAAGAGCTCGAAGAGGAACGCCGCCTCTGCTACGTCGGCATGACGCGCGCCATGAACACCCTCATCCTCACTCGCGCTCATTACCGCCGCCGCTATGGCGCCGACGTCCCTGAGATGAGCATCCCATCGCGCTTCCTCGAAGAGGTCCCGACGCAACTCGTCGAAAACCTCGGCGGTCGCAGTCCTGCCTGGTCCACTCCCGCCTACGGATCTTCGTCCGCCGCGCGCCGCCATTCCGGCGAAATCGATGGCAAGCACTTCAACTACGAAGATGAAAGCCAAGAGGCCCCCCGCGCGAACACGCCCTCTGGCATCTCCACTCGCCACAGATCTGCTCCAAAAGATCGAGGCGCGCAAGCGCTCGATAACATCGCCCGCTTCTTTGGTAGCAAATCTGGTACGGGCCGCCCAGGCGCCTTCGCGCGTCCTTCCATTGACATCCCCACGCCCAACGGCGCCACCGGCATCAAGAAAGGCCAGCGCGTGATGCACTCCAAGTACGGTGAAGGCACTGTCCTCATGCGCGAGGGCGACGGCGAAGACGCCAAGCTCACCGTTCTCTTCGCCCGACACGGCATGAAAAAGCTGATGGAGAAATTCGCAAATCTGCGCAGGATCTGACCCTCGCCCGCCGATCACTTCCGTCGAGCCAACTTGAACCGTTGCATCGCTCCGCTAACCTGCCGCACCTGCCGCCTCATTCAACTCGGCGATATCGAAAAACCGGTCCAGCGTTTCGGTCGTGATCAGGCTTTGCACTGTCGCCTCAAAAAACTCCGGCTTCAATCCCCGCGTCAGTTGCATCTGCTTTGCCCGGTCCCCTGCAAATCCTGGAATGAAGTGGTCTTTGAAAGCTTCTATCTCCGCCAAATACTGCATTGGTTTCGTGACGAAGAAACACAAAAATGCCGCGACAAAAAACAATGCGTTTTGCGCCTCGGCGCTGGCAAGCTCGCGATAAAATTCCATCCGGGCCAAAATCCCCAACTTGATCTCCAAGTCGGCAGTTGAGCGCCGCATGCGTGCCAGAAGCAAAAACTGCACCAGCGCGGCCTCGTCCGACTCATCGAACCGTGGATCAGGGATGACCTTGTTCGCCCTCAAAAACTCGTGGAAGAATGACATCGGCTTCCCTCGTTAGCGATCTGCGCGAGTGGGCTGCTCATCCTATCCGGGTCCAGGGTTGCCACATGGCGACCCCATTTCCTGGTATCCAGCGAAGAGGAATGCACAATTCTCCCAACCGCTCAGCGGCAGAGTCAACCGCAATCTTCGCTCAAGGGCTCGCCAGGCGGTGCTTCTGCGCCTTGTTCTTGCTTATCCGGGGCGCACTCACTGCCGCGCCGCTCTTTTACACTGAAAGCGCCATGCAATCTGCAACAAATCCGCACACAGAGCTCATGGGCGCTGCGATGGCCTCCGTCCTCGTTGCCGCCGCGTTTCTCGCCGGCTGCGGAATGCCGGGCGCGCCGCTGCCTCCCTCGCTCAATCTTCCCGTTCGCGTTGCCAATCTCTCCGCTATCCGCGCCGGCGATCAGGTGGCCCTTACCTGGACAATGCCCACTAGGACCACCGACAAGACGCTGCTCAAGGCGACCGTCGCGGTGCGCGTCTGCCGCAATCAGGCCGCCGCGACTGCGCCTTGTTCCGCCATCACCACCCTGCGACTGGCTCCCGGCGCGGCTGGCGCGTTTACTGACTCGCTGCCGCCGCCGCTGGCCACAGGCTCGCCGCACCTGCTCACCTACTTTGTCGAGCTTGACAACCGCAAGGGCCGCTCAGCGGGGCTATCGAACGGCGTAGCTATATTGGCCGGCCAGGCGCCGCCCGCTGTGGTCGGCCTCACTGCGGAGCTGCGCAACGATGGCGTCCTGCTGAGCTGGACTCCCGGGCCTCCTCAAGCCTCGCCGGCGGCAATCCGCCTCGAGCGCAGGCTGCTCACGCCGCCCGCAAAAAAATCCGCACAGGGCCCGTTCGCGCAACCTCCCGAGCCCGTGGAGCAAACTCTTATGGTGGAGGCCGGCGCGTCCGCCGATCGCGCCCTCGACGCTCACATCCAATTCGGCGAAACCTACGAGTATCAGGCCCAGCGCGTCGCCCACATCACCACCGACAGCCAAACGCTGGAGCTTGCTTCGCCGCTTTCGTCGCCCGTCCAAATCGACGCCGTAAACACCTTCCCTCCCGCAGTGCCCACGGGTTTGGCTGCCGTGGCCGCGGCCGGCGAAAATGGCAACCTGCCCGCGATCGACCTCAGCTGGCTGCCGGATTCCGGCGCCGACCTCGCTGGCTACTTCGTTTATCGCCGCGAGCTTACTGCGCAGGGCGAAAGCGGCACGGCCTGGCGGCGCATCTCGCCCCCGCAGCCGCTATTCGGCCCCGGCTATCACGATGCCGGCGTGCAGCCTGGCCACGCCTATCAGTACGCGGTCAGCGCTGTCGGGCAAAATGGACATGAGAGCGCACGCTCCGCCGAGGCGCAGGAAACAGTTCCAGCGCTTTAGAGCACCGCCAACCGAGGAGGACTCCCATGAAATACTGCCGTTTCTCGCAAGTCGGGCACATTCGCTATGGAACGGTTGCCGACCGCAACGGCGAGCCGTGGATCACGGCACTAGCCCCCGCACCCGCGGAAGATTTGGCCTACCGCCTTGCGCTCGAAGAGCCCGATGCGGCCGCATTCGAATTCGTTCCCATGCCCTTGAGCGCAGCCCATCTGCTTCCGCCCGTCACACCCTCAAAGATCATCTGCGTGGGCCGCAACTATCGTGAGCACGTCCGCGAGCTGGGCAACGAAATGCCGGCCGAGCCTCTTCTCTTTTTCAAGCCGCCTTCGTCGCTGCTCCCTCCCGGCGGCGTCGTGCGCCTGCCCGCCGTATCACAGCGCGTGGACTTTGAGGGCGAACTTGCCGTTGTCATCGGCCGCCGCGCGCGCAGCCTCAAGCCCGATGTCAAATGGCGCGACGTGGTCCGCGGCTTCACGTTGGCCAACGATATCTCAGCCCGCGACCTGCAAAAGAAAGACGTGCAGTGGACCCGCGCCAAGGGCTTCGACACCTTTTGCCCCATTGGCCCGCTGGTTAGCGACGAGCTCGACCTCGACGCGGGGCTCACCATCGAGACGCGACAGAATGGCGAACTCCGCCAGCATGCCTCCACGCTCGACTTCATCTTTCCCCTTCCTGCTCTTCTCAGCTTCATCACCGCCGCATTCACACTCGAGCCCGGCGACTTGATCCTTACTGGGACTCCGTCCGGTGTCGCTCCGCTTTCTCCCGGCGATCGCATCGAAGTGTCCATCGCCGGACTCGGCGTGCTTTCAAATACGGTGGAAGCCGATACGCCCTAGCGTCTGTGCCGCTTGGTTTCGCAATGCCGAATCCGTAGCGCCGGCCTCCAGACCGGCTGTCGTGCGGGCGTCCACGCCCGCGCCCACCGAGCCATGATTACCCAATCACGAAGTCTGAGCCCGAGGGCCGCCACCCATCCGCAATGCAACCGGCTTTAACCCACCGCATCCTAAAGAAGGGGTACACTGGTGCGGAGCACGCCAGCCGGGTACCCCTGCCGGAGGAGGAAATCATGCCAAATCTACTTGAACAATTGCGCAAGTACACCGTGGTCGTCGCAGACACCGGTGACATGGAGGCAATGGAGAAGTTTCATCCCCAGGATGCGACCACCAACCCTTCGCTGATCACCACCGCCGCGCAGATGCCGCAGTATCAACCCATTGTGGACGGCGTGCTGACGGATGCTCACAAGGAGCTAGGAGATAGCGCCAGCGACAAAGACGTGGCCAACCTTGCGTTCAAGCGCCTGGCCATCGCTTTCGGCAAAAAGATTTTGGAGATCATCCCCGGCCGCGTCTCGACCGAAGTGGACGCCCGCCTCTCTTATGACACTGAAAAGACCATCGCGCAGGCCCGGGAGATCATCGGTCTTTACAAGCAAGCCAACATCGGCCGCGATCGCATCCTCATCAAGATCGCGTCCACCTGGGAAGGCATTCGCGCCGCCGAAGTCCTCGAGAAGGAGGGCATCCACTGCAACCTCACGCTCCTCTTCGGCCTCCATCAAGCCATCGCCGCTGCTGATGCCGGTGTCACGCTCATTTCGCCCTTCGTGGGCCGCATCCTCGACTGGTACAAGAAGGACACGGGCAAGGACTACCAGGGCGCCGACGATCCTGGCGTCCAGTCCGTCACACGCGTCTACAACTACTTCAAAAGGTTTGGCTACAAAACCGTCGTCATGGGCGCCAGCTTCCGCAACATCGGCGAAATTAGCGAGCTCGCCGGCTGCGATCTCCTCACCATCTCGCCGCAGCTTCTCGGCGAGCTCGAATCCACCCAGGCCGATCTGCCGCGCAAACTCGACCCCGAAAAAGCCAAGGCGATGCAGATCGAAAGAATCAGCATGGACAAGGCAACCTTCGACCGCATGCATGCCGCCGACCGCATGGCTACTGACAAACTGAAGGAAGGCATCGAAGGCTTCTCGGCCGCGCTGGTCAAGCTGGAAACGCTGCTCGCCAAGCGCCTCGCCGAGCTCGAATCGCGTGCTCCCGCCACGGTTTGAATCGAACCTCCGCCTGGTTGGGCGCCCACCTCATGTCGCGGTGCCTGAAGTCATTCATTTGGGTGCCCCACCCTCGCCGCGTTCTTGTTCTTGCGGCTAGGGTGGGATAGCCGCTAAGCCGCACTTCATTCGTGCCATCTGCGAAACGGCGGGCAATCCCGCGAAGCTCCACCTTCTTTTACGCCAAAGGGGGCACCCGGCGCCCGCCCTCTTTTGTTACTTCCGTTTGCAATTAGGTTCCCACTCTGCCAACAAAATCCTTCCGTACTCTTGCCAAACGCAACAATTCCGGTTATCTCAGTGTTAAAGCTACTTAACTTGGGCAGCGGCTGGCACCTTCCCCGCGCATCACCAATAGGAACAGCCGGGGCCCCTGACAGAACCCGGCTGTTCGCGCGCAGCCTTTGCGGCATCTGAGTAAAGTAGTCGCCTTCGCGGGACGGCTCGATCGGGCATCCTGCACAGGCACACTTTCTCGGATCCGCACGCAGGAGGTGTGTATGTCAGCTCATGCTCATCCACTCGAACCCTTCTTTCAGCAAGCGGTCCGCAATAGTTACGAAGGCAAGCTGGGACTGCACGATCCCGACGTCACCGGTTATGTAGCGCACCTTCTCTGCGAATTCTCCGATGCCAGAAATCTTTATAAGGTGCGCGACGAGACAGGGCGGCCCGTCGAAGAGTTCGACGAGATGTTGCGCGCTTCCGACCCGGTGCTCGGCTCCGCACCTTCGTTCGACGCCGAGCGCGCGCTGCGCAAGTACATCGGCGATTACGCGCTCTTTGTAGGCGGCATGTACCCTGAGGCCACGGGCCCCAGCCGCAGGCACAGGCATCGCCAGCCTACGCTCGACGAGCTCATTCGCGCCGGCAAAGAGAGCTACTACATCGTAAGCCAGTTCAATCTCTTTGAGTACGCCCAGGAAGCTCCGCTCTTCACGCGCCTTTCTGACGGCTTTGAGCGTTGCCTCCTCGGTCTCACGCTCGTGCGCGATGATTTTGCTGCGCACAAAATCCCCGCGCCGCCGCCGAAGGTAAATTGAATTCGCCTTCATGCCGACACTGAGTCCACAAGCTGATTGATTGTCCGGGCCTGAAAGCGCACAGCCTCACAGGTTGCGGAAAAACTCGCGGCGGAGGGAGGCGGAGGTTTCAGCACCTGCGCAAGACGCTCAGAATTA
>CAWJDG010000003.1:0-17078 GCA_963841365.1 uncultured Acidobacteriaceae bacterium | reverse complement strand
GAACAGTGCGGTGTTGAGCTGCGGCGCGTTCATCCCAACCTCGACCGACCAGATTCCGCGGCGCCGCGGTTGCTCAGAGGATGGCCAGAACGGAACCTATGAGTGCCCGCCGGGGATGATGGGTCTGTGCCAGCTCTACGTGAAGAACAAGGTAGTGCTTTCGTGCAAGCAGAAATGAGGCAGGCAGGATCAGGAATTAACGGGATAGGGACACAGATGTCTTAGCGAGTTACGACCTGGAGATCTGCGGGCTGCGAGAAGAACCACGGTATCCAGGTCGAGTTTTCAGAGTGCGAACTCAACCAATCGAAATGCTCAGACGGCCGCGCTCTTTCGTGTGAGGGATTTCCACGCGAAGAAGAACAGCACGAAGAAGATGAGATCGGCCCATGCAAATGGGATCCACATCTTTGGTACGTTGCCGATGATCTGGTACCAGAAGACCACTCCGCAGTAGGCGGCCTTGAGACCCATGCCGTAGTGAATCAGTTCGAGGCGCCCGACGGGATCGGCAGCAATGCGCAGGAACATGATGCCGAAGACGAGGACAAGCAACGCCGGGAACTGCACGTAGCCCCAGTGGTTTGGCGGAGTGACGCCCAAGGCGCGATAGATTTGTGGGGAGCCAACGATTGCGACGGCGCTGAGGACAATGTCGTACGCGGCGGCGACGATAAAGAGAGTCTTAATCCATTTAATTGACATGAGCACCTCGCGGCTGGTTGGATTCTTCGCCCCAACGGCCGGGATCTGTCGTTGGGAGACCTGGTTTTTGGCGATGCTTTGCGATGAAGTTGTGGCGAAAAGTTTCGCGGCGACTGCCGGTAAATTCCTCGGAGTAGATGCGCGCGGCGAGCGAACGGAGGCCGGCTTCGAGCTCCGCGACCGTCATTTTGGCGGGGGTGAAGTTGACGTCGAAGAGCGTGCAGAGTTCCCAGGCCTCGTCGTGCAGGATGCGTCCTTCGCGCTTGAGGCGATCGTAGAGCGGCGTACCGGGGAATGCGGTCTGCACGGTGATCTGCACGTCGTAGGGGCTGCCGGCCTGTACGAATTCCCAAATCTGGTTGAAGGACTCGGGGCCGCTGCCGTCGAGACCGAGGACGAAGCAGGCGTTGACGCGCACGCCGCGATCCTGAATTTTGCGGATGGCTTCAAGGTAAGTGTCGACACGTTTTGCCTTCCAGTTGGAACGCTGCTCGACGCCATCGACGCCGGCGAAGGTGGTGCCCTCGAAGCCGATGAGGATCTCGGCGCAGCCCGCGTCGCGCAACATATCGAGGAGCTCCTCATCGTCCGCGACGGAGAGATCGGTTTCAGTGAACCAGCGGACGTCTTCGCGGGCGAGAGCGCGCAGAAGCTCTTTGGAGTGGGCCTTGTTGACGAATGTGTTGTCGTCAGCGAATTCGATGAAGGGGCGCTTCCAGAGAGCTTTGATGGCGTGGATTTCGCTGAGGACGCGGTCGACTGGCTTGATTTTGTATGTGGGCGAGATGCGGATGGACGCGGCGCAGAACTCGCAGCGGAAGGGACAACCGCGCTGGGTTTGTACGGTGAGGCGGTTGTAGCGCTCGATGTCGAGCAAGTCAAAGCGCGGCGTGGGCGAGTCGTCGAGTGAGAATGGGTGTCCGCGGGCGTCGTAGATGGGCTTGAGCGCGGCGCCAGGAGCTAGAAGATCGGCGACAACGGCCGGCCAGACAGGTTCGCCTTCGCCGATGACGATTGCGTCGGCGTGGAGGCGGGCTTCGTCGGGGCATGCCGTAACGTGGAGGCCACCGAGGATGACTTGCGTACCGAGCGCACGATAGCGGCCAGCCAGCTCGTAGGCTTCGCCGATTTGCGCGGAGAAGCTGGAGATGGCGACGGCGTCGAATTCCTCGGGAACGCCGGTGAGGTCTTTAATGTCGGAGACTTCGAGGTAGCGCAGGTCAACTTGAGCAGGCGTGAGGCCGGCAAGCGTGAGCAGACCGAGGCTGGGCAGGGAAGCGATCACCTTGTTGCGCTCGACAAAGCCGGGCAATGTGAGGCCGAGCGCAGTGAGCTCTGGATTGTGGGCACGCACGCCGCTCATGGCGATGAGGCCGAGTTTCATCGGCGCCACCATCCGATCAGAATGGCAAGGATGCCGGACAGAACGGAGACTACCGGGATGGGAAAGAGACGGCGCATGGGTTTACGCCACGCCGAGAGGAAGCAGCAGGCCGGCATGGTGACGGCGCCGACGATCAATCCCCAGGAGGCGATGGTGAGATAAGCGCCGGAGAGATGGAGCTGGCTGGCGGTGACCGCGAAGAAGAGATTGACAAAGGCGAGGCCGAAGAAGGATATGTGGCCGAGGCGCGTGAGGCGGCGGGGATAGGAAGAATAGCCTCCCATCCAGCCGTCGTTGTGGAACAGGAGGCCGGCAGTGGCGCCGGAAAGCACTCCCGCCAACATTCCCAACCACCCGCCGATGAGATTCAAAGTCGGCATGCGCGGCCCTTTCTGCGATACGCCTGGGCGCAAATTCGTTGTGTTGAGAATTGGCGTGAGGCGCAAAATGCGACGGTAATTTGGCCTAATTGTAGCGCAAAAGAGACTGCGAACGGCCGTTAGCTTTCAGTCTTCAGTTTTTGGTTGCGCCGCGACGCGAATTCGCCGCGAGGGTCCGCGGATAAATTGGAGAGACGGGTCAAATTCGGGCAGAATGGCGGCGGGAGCTGGGCACGATGGTGGCGCTCGCGCGCTTCACCTTGAGCGTCGTCTTCGGGCGGTGCGGCCTGCGTGGGCGTTGCTGCAGAACGGCCATTGCCAGGCAGGGTTGGCGCGAATGTTGCCGGTGGACGACCCGAGAGAAGGAACGTCAGAGCGGCGAGGTCTGAAAACCGCACAGGGCCAGGATGCAATGGCCCAATCTTGCGTAATTCGGCAAAAGACCAGCAAGGATGTGCGGCGTTTTTTGATCACTCGCGGAGGAGCAGGAAGGTTCTAAAGGAAGCTCTGTGGCTGATGGGTTCGAAATTGGGTACGGGGAAGTTATAATTATTGCCGCTCGGGGTTCGTAAAACTAATTTTGGGGGTTGGGGATGATGAAAACGGGTGCGGAATTACGCAACAAATTCCACTGTGTGGCTGGGCTCGCGGTGATCGCAGCGTTAGCCTGCGGAGCGAGAGCGCAAGGCGAACAAGCAGTCGCGGGGCCTTGCGGTTCCGTGTTCGGCGCGAAGGTCTGCACGTCTTACCGGACCCAGTCGGGGAAGGTCACCGAGTTCAGCATGACAGTGCCCACCGCCGCGATCGAACAGGCGCCGCCATCTGTTCCCATGGTATGGCCGCCCAAGGCCGATGTGGCTGTGCCCTTTGCGACCGAGGTTCACGAGCAGACGGGCTTCACCTTCGCCAACATTTACTGGAATGCCGAAGGCCACACACCAGCTGTTTATATGGTCCCGCACTTCGATTTTCACTTCTACTTTGTTCCGGAAGAAGAGATGCAGGGAATCGACTGCAAAGATACAAGAAAACCGCAGATCATGCCCGCCGGGTATGCAATGCCCGACGACGAAATTCCGCAGTTGGGCACGCTCATCGGCATGTGCATCCCCGCCATGGGCATGCACGCTGTTCCGGCCACAGACCTCAACGGCAAGACACACTGGGAAGGCACCTTGGTGGTGGGCTACTACGGCGGGAAACCGATGTTCATCGAGCCGATGCTCACGCGCGAACTCCTGCTCCGAAAGCACTCGTTCTCGCTGGCAGTTCCGAAGATCGAGCCGACCCCGCACGTTCGGTATCCAAAGAGTTTCAACGCCGTTTATCACCCGGAGAGCGAGACCTACGACTTTATCTTTTCCTATTGATGGCTACGGATATAGTTGACTAGCTGCGAGAGCGCGAAACGCTCGACGACAGGCCACCCGTCTGAGGCGTTCACAATCGCGCGCAAACACCGCGACCGCATGGGGAAGATGATTGTGAGGCCGCAGGGGCGCAGCGAACTGCGCGCCCAGCCGACAAGCGCAGCCTAGCCGGATGGCATACCCCTCCCGATACATTGGAGTGATGGGTCATGTGAGGGCAGAGTGGCGGCGGGAATTGCGGGCGATGGTTGCGCTTGCCGTTCCCGTTGTGCTCAGCGAGCTGGGCTGGATGGCTCAGGGCGTGGTGGACACCATTATGGTGGGACGGCTGGGGCCGGCGGCGATTGGAGCAGTGGCGCTGGGCAACGCCGTTTGCTATACGCCGGCGCTGTTTGGCATGGGGCTGATGCTGGGGCTGGACACGCTGGTGGCCCAGGCCTATGGGCGCAAGGACCACGACGAATGCCACCGTTGGCTGGCGCAAGGGGTCTACCTGGCCTGCATTGCCGCAGTGCCGATTATGGCGGCGATCTGGCTGGCGAGCTTCGGATTCGTGCGATTCGGGATTGCGGCTGCGGTGGCCGTACCGGCGGGCGGGTATCTGCGGTTGCTGTTGTGGGGCACTCTGCCCTTGCTGCTGTACGGCGCTTCGCGGCGCTACTTGCAGGGCGTGGGCCAGGTGCGCGTGATTACGTTGACCTATGTGCTGGCGAACCTGGTGAATTGGTTCGGGAACTGGGTGCTGATCTACGGAAAATTGGGAATGCCGGCGCTGGGGGTGAATGGGTCGGCAATTTCTACGGTAGCGGCGCGCGTGACGATGGCGGCGGCGCTGATGGGATTTGCATGGAGGTATGAGCGCAAGCGTGGGCATCCGCTGTTCAAGCATTGGGCGGGACCGCAGGCGGCACGGGTGAAGAGGCTGGTGCGGCTGGGAGCGCCGGCGGCGGGCCAGATTCTGCTGGAGGTGGGTGCGTGGAACCTGGCAACATTTTCTGCTGGGTACCTGACGCCGGTAGCGCTGGCGACGCACCAGATTGTGCTGAATTATGCGAGCGTGACGTATATGGTGCCGCTGGGGATTTCAGCGGCAGCGGCCATTAGCGTGGGCCACGCGGTGGGTGCGGGAGACACAGCGCGGGCGCGGCGCGCCGGGTGGTTGGCGCTGGGGCTGGGCACGAGCTTTATGCTGCTTGCGGCGATGACGTTTGTTTTGTGGCCGAGGCCGCTGATCGAGTTGTATACAAGCGACGCGCGGGTGCTGGCGGTGGGGCCGACGCTGCTTGTGATTGTGGCGGCGTTTGAAATGTTCGACGGGATCCAGATCGTATCGACTGGGGCACTGAGGGGACTGGGCGAGACGCGGGCGCCGATGATGGCGAACCTGGTGGGATATTGGGTGCTGGGGCTGCCGTTGGGATTTTTTCTCTGCTTTGGATTGAAGTGGGGAATTTATGGATTGTGGATCGGGCTGACGGCGGCTCTGATTGCGATTGCGCTGGCGGTGCTGGCGCGGTGGAAGAGGGATTCCGAAAGGCAGCTTTTGGCTGTTGGTTCTTAGCCGGTCGCCGGTGGCCAGTAGCCGGTAGCCGGTAGTTTCCTTCCCGCTCTGGCCGCTCGAGGCAAAGACACGGCTGGAATGGGGCACGCGGCGGGACCCGTTGATGTGCGCTGTGTCGTCTCCCACTTATGTCGCAAACAGCGCGCCATGAATGGGGCAGCCGGGGTTTGGTAGCGCTTTTCGCTTGTGATTTGTCCATTTTTCAGCTGGCCGTGTAAACGTGGATTCCAGAAGGGTTACCTTTGGAGCAAGGAATGAGACGGGCAAGGTAAGAAGTGACTATAATCACATTTGGGGCGCGATGAGCCAGCGCTCGCAGGACGGTTAAGACCGCTCAGAATCTTCTGGAAGGGAATCCCGCCACATGGCGACAGGAGACCTGGCCCTGGGTCAAGAGCAGGGCGCCCGCAGCGCAAGTCAGCGCATCGTCAACGACTTCAGCATCATCGTAGCCACGGTAAACGGATCGGGGTCGCAGTCCGCGAACAGCGTGCTGCTGAAGAGCATTTTTGGGATGGGAATTCCCGTAAGTGGGAAGAACCTTTTCCCATCGAACATTGCCGGATTGCCGACGTGGTACACAATCAGGGCCAGCAAAGATGGGTACGTTGCGCGCAAGCGAGAGATCGATGTGCTGGTGGCGCTGAATCCCGAAACCGCGCGTGAAGACATGCTGGCGCTGCCGGCGGGCGCGGCGGCAATCTACGAAGAGAATCTGAACCTGAAGCAATACCGCGATGACGTGGTGTGCTATCCGGTGCCGTTCGACAAGATCACGATCTCGATTTGCCCCGAAGCCAAGCTACGCAAGCTGGTAAAGAACATGGTGTACGTGGGCGTGGTGGCGCAACTGCTTCAGATCGATCTGAGCGTGGTGGAGAAGAGCGTACAGCGGCAGTTTGCCAAGAAGCAGAAGGTCTTCGACCTGAACTTCGGCGCGGTAAAAGCGGGCTATGACTACGCCAAGGCCACATTCACCAAGCAGGATCCGTACTTCCTGGAGCCGATGAGCCAGACGAAGGGCAAGATCATCGTGGACGGGAACGCGGCTTGCGGCATGGGCGCGGTGTTCGCGGGCGTAACGGTGGTGGCGTGGTATCCCATTACGCCGTCAACATCGCTGATTGAAGCGACGACCGATTTGCTGAAAAAATTTCGCGTGACGCCGGAAGGCAAAGCGACTTTTGCGGTGGTGCAGGCAGAGGACGAGCTGGCTGCGATCGGCATGGTGCTGGGCGCGGGCTGGGCCGGCGCGCGAGCGATGACCTCGACTTCAGGACCGGGCATCTCACTGATGGCCGAATTTTCAGGACTGGGCTACTATGCCGAGATTCCTGGAGTGTTCTTCGATGTGCAGCGGACGGGGCCCTCGACGGGAATGCCGACGCGCACCTCGCAGGCCGATCTGCTGTCGACGGCGTTTCTATCGCACGGCGATACCAAGCAAGTGGTTCTGCTGCCGGGGTCGGTGAAGGAATGCTTCGAGCTGAGCTATGCCGCGTTTGATTTGGCAGAGCGGCTGCAGACGCCGGTGTTTGTGTTGACCGACCTGGATCTGGGCATGAACAACTGGATGTCGGAGCCGTTCGCGTATCCGGACAAACCGCTGGACCGCGGCAAGGTGTTGACCGCCGAAGATCTCGATCGGCTGGGCAGCTTTGCGCGCTACCGCGATGTGGATGGAGACGCGATTGGCTGGCGGACATTGCCGGGGACGAATCACCCCAAGGCTGCTTATTTCACGCGCGGCTCGGGGCACAACGATGAAGCGGGTTACACCGAGAGACCGGATGAGTACCAGGCGGTGATGGACCGGCTGGCGCGGAAGTTTGAGAATGCGCGGAAACTGGTTCCGGCGCCGGTGGTGGTGAAGGACGGAAGCTCGCGGATTGGATTCCTGGCGTACGGTTCCACCGATTTTGCGCTGCGCGAAAGCATGGACCTGATTGAGAAGGAACATGGGATGAAGGTGGACTACATGCGCATCCGCGCTTATCCGTTTGCGCACGAGATCCACGACTTTGTAGCCAGCCATGACCGCGTGTACGTGGTGGAGCAGGACCGCGATGCGCAACTGGCCAGCTTGTTGAAACTGGATTTGCCCGCGGACCAGGTGGTGAAGCTGCGCAGCATTTTGCACTACAACGGGTTGCCGATTGACGCGCGCACGATCAGCGATGAATTTGCGACCAAGGAGGGCCTCTAATATGGCTACCGCAACAGCGAGTGGGGCCACGGGCCCGAAACTGAATCACATTGGGCTGCCGGTGCTGGAGTATCGCGGCGGGAAGTCGACGCTGTGTGCCGGGTGCGGCCACAATGCGATTTCAGAGCGCATTATCGACGCAATGTGGGAGATGGGCGTTGAGCCGGAGCGGGTGATCAAGATGAGCGGGATCGGCTGCTCGTCAAAGAGCCCAGCGTACTTCATGAATCGCTCATTCAGCTTTAACAGCGTGCATGGGCGCATGCCGAGCGTGACCACAGGCGCGGTGCTGGCGAACAGCACCATGAGGGCGCTGGGGGTTTCCGGCGACGGCGATACGGCCTCGATCGGGATGGGACAGTTTGTGCACTTGATGCGGCGCAACCTGCCAATGATTTACATCATTGAGGACAACGGCGTTTACGGATTGACCAAAGGCCAGTTCTCGGCAACGGCCGATATCGGATCGAAGCTGAAGACGGGTGTGATCAACGACCTTCCGCCGATTGATACATGCGCGATGGCGATCCAGTTGGGCGCGACGTTTGTAGGGCGATCGTTCTCAGGCGACAAGAAGCAGTTGCTCTCGATGCTGAAGGCGGCCATTGCGCACAAGGGAACAGTGATGCTGGATGTGATCAGCCCATGTGTGACGTTCAACGACCACGAGGGTTCGACAAAGAGCTACAAGTTTTTGCAGGAGAACGACGAGCCGATCAACGAGATCGGATTCGTAGCCAGTTTCGACGATATCGAAGTGGATTACGATTCCGGCGAAGTGTTGGACGTGGAAATGCACGACGGATCGCAACTCAGGCTGCGCAAGCTGCTTGAAGATTACGATCCGACGGACAAGGCGAACGCGGTGCGCACGCTGATGGAAGCTCACGAGAAGAACGAGATTCTCACCGGCGTGTTTTACATCGAGACGCAGAAGCCGACATTCATCGACCAACTGAACATGGTGGATGAGCCGCTGGCAACGCTGCCCGAATCGGTGACGCGACCGCCGAAGCAAGCTCTCGACAGCCTGATGGCGAACCTGCAGTAGGGCGCGGCGGAAGATCCGGAGCAGATTCCGAAATACTCTGTTTGACCGGAGCCGGCGGTGCTCTCCGCTGCTCCCGCCGACTCAAATGCTATAAGTGCGGGTATGCTATTTCCGAGATTGCTTTCACCGCAAGGATTTTAGAATCGTCCGCAAGGGACGAAGCGTAGTGATTGACACGAACGTGCCGGTCAGGACGCTTTTCCGCGCAACATCTCCTCCGCCCGGAACCAATCCTCTTCATGATGCCCATGCTGGCGGCCGCGCTCGTTCCAGAAGCGATGCGCCAGTTGCGCGATCTGTTCGCGCGAGATGTTGATTTCGGTGACTTTCGCCGAGGCACCATTGCTTACTGCAGCGCCGTTGGCGTTGGCCGCCGCTTTGCGCGGCTTTGCTGCAGCCTTTGGTTTCGTACTCGTTTTCTTGACACTTCCAGCCATTGGATATCCTCCTGGGGGTTAGGGTATCTCTTGGATTTCGTCAGGGCCTGTTCCGCTTTGAAGGCGGTGATTTGTCAGGGAAGAACCACTGCGCTATTGCGGCTTTGGTCCAGACCAATCCGAGATACGCTCGGGGCCAACGAACGAGCCGTTACCACTATGATAACTCGATATGGACTTGTGATCCAGACGGCAATGGGGTGCAATGAACCTTGAATGTAAAGATTCTGATGCGGTGGAACGGCTGCCGGAACGAGAGGTTTGATGGTGCGTAACCTGCGACCATGTTCATTCGTTGAAGTCTGAGGGCGCGGGCTTTTGATTGCGTAGAATTTTGCACATGGAATGAGCTTCAAGCGTGTAGAGTGAATCCTATAGCTCTGAGAATTCTGATGATCCCTGCAATCGATACCACGGCGCTAACGCGCCGCTTCGGCGAATTTGAAGCCGTTAAAGACGTAAACCTGCGCGTGGATGCCGGACAGTTCTTCGGATTTCTGGGGCCGAATGGCGCGGGCAAATCGACCACAATCAAGATGCTGACAGGCCTGCTGGCGCTGACATCCGGCAGCATTCGCATTCTTGGCGAAGATCTGCAAGCGAATTCTGCGGAGATCAAACGGCAAATCGGCGTTGTGCCGGAAGGGATGGCCTTGTTTGGCCGCCTGACCGCGGAAGAGTATTTGCGCTTTGTGGGACGCATGTATGGCCTTGACCGCGCAACCGCGTTGCAGCGCACGCAGGAACTGCTGGAGTTCATGCAACTGGCGGATGAGCACAAGAAGCTGATCACGGACTTCAGCCATGGAATGCAGAAGAAGCTGGCGCTAGCGGCGGCGGTGATTCACGGGCCGAAGGTGCTGTTTCTCGACGAACCTTTTGAAGGCGTGGATGCGGTTGCCGCGGGCACGCTGAAGTCGATGCTGCAAAGAATGATTGCGCGCGGCGCCACCGTATTTCTGACGTCGCATGTGCTAGAGATCGTGGAGCGGCTTTGCACGCATGTGGCGATCATTCACCGTGGTCAACTCGTGGCGCAGGGGTCGCTTGCGGAGTTGCGTGCGGGAGGCGGGCGCACGGGACGGGCCGATGCAGTGGAAGCTGCGCCGGCGGGCGCGGAGCATCGCAGCCTGGAAGAGATTTTTCTCGAAATTGTGGGGACGGATCGTGAAGGGAGCCCGGCGGCGACGGCTCCGGAGCAGGAGCTTTCATGGTTGGGGTAACTGCTGAGAGCGCGCCGCACGTTCCGATGCAGCCGATTTCCGCGCGAACGCAGTTGCTCGCCGTTGCGTGGCTGCGCTGGCGCATGTTTGTGAACAGCGCGTTTCGCCGCCGGCCCATCACGGCGCGACAGGCGGCAGGCGTTGTGGGCGCGGTTCTGCTGCGCTTGATCGCATGGCCTTTCATTGCGCTGATGGCGATTGGGCCCATTGTGGGCAGCGGATTCCTGGCCTGGACGGCGATCGCCGAGAAGCACCAGCAAAACCTGGTGCCCCTGCTGGTAGGCATCACCCTGCTATGGCAGTTTGTGAGCGTCAACGGGATGAACTTCGCGGCCTCGATCACCCATTTTGATCCGTCGTCGCTAATACGCTTTCCGCTGCGGTTCGGGCGCTACCTGGTGTTGCGGACCCTGCTGGGCTTGCTGACACCGAGCACGATTGTGGGGTGCCTGGCGCTGATGGCGGCAGCGGTGGGGATCGGCGTGGCAAAACCCGCCTTGGCGCTACCCGCAGTGATTGTTCTGGCGACCTACGCATTGATGAACATTTTTTTGACACGGATGATTGAGGCGTGGATGGAGCGCTGGCTGGCGAATCGCCGGTTTCGCGAATTCTTTGGGATGCTGATGGCGCTGTTTGCAGTGAGCGTGCAGTTTTTGAACTTTCAGCGCGCCCCATTGCATGGCCATAGCGCGGCGCATAGCTGGCTCTTCAATTTCTTTCGCGGCTCAGATTCGTATTTGAATTGGTTGCCGCCGGGATTCGCGGCGAATGCGATCCTGGTAACGGCGCATCCGCTGTCGGCGCTAGCGCAATTTACCGGGTTGATGGCGAGCACTTTGTTGTTTGCGAGCGTTTTCGCGCTGCGGCTGCACAAGCAATTTCTCGGCGAATACTTGAGTGAAGGAGCGGCACGTCGCGGAGACGTGGACCAGGCGGCACGTGCGAAAGCTCGGAGAGAGCAACGCGAGGCCAGCCTGGCGACTCCTGCTCCGCAAACCGCGAGTGCAATTTTTCCGCCAATTGTGGGAACGTGCCTGCGCAAGGAGTGGCTGGCGTTTCGAGGCAACGGATCGCAGTTGATTGGATTGCTGACTCCGCTGATTTTTGTCGTGATTCTGAACCGGGCGACGTTCGCGCGGCATCCCGCGTACTTTTTGCCAGGGGCGATTGCGTATGTGATGGTGGGCGTGCTCGCGGGTCTCTACAATATTTTTGGAGCGGATGGGCTTGGCGTGCAGATTTATCTGCTGGCGCCGGTCCGCATGCGCGACGTGATTCTGGCCAAGAACCTGGCGAGCCTGGTGCTGATCGTTGCCGAAGCGGGGATTGCATGGATTCTTGTTGCGATGCTGTCGCGCGCCCCGATTCCGTTGGCGACACAGATTGCTACCGGTTTGTGGACGGGCTTTGTGATTGCGACCAACCTCGCCCTGGGCACATTGCGATCGATTCAGGCGCCGCACAGGTTTGTTCCCGGCCAAACGAGGCAGAGGCGCGGAACTCCGACAAATCGCACCAGCAGCTTGTTGATCCTTGTAGTTTTGTTCGGAAGCATGTTGCTGCAGATTCCAGTTGTGCTTTTGTGCCGCTACTTAAATCAGCCCTGGCTGGCGGCAGTGATTTTTGCACCACTTGCGGCCGTGGCTGTGCTGGCTTACGTGCTGCTCTTGCAAAATGCAGAGAAGCTGGTGATGGACCACCGGGACACGCTCATTGAAGAGCTGTGCAAGGCGTAAGTCACATCGTGAGTTGTTCGGTGCGAATGACGGGGCGAACCGAAAGCTAGAGCTGCCACCAGTCAAAAAGCAACATACGCGGGTAAAAGAGACCGCCGAAAACCGGCGCGCCTGCACCATGCAGGTTGCGGAGCACTTTTGCGTATGCCTCAAGTTGCGGCGCGAAGATGCGGCGCAATTCCGGCAGCGCTAAAGCGGGGTCGAGCGAGTCTTCGTGCGCAGTTTTGTAGTCGATGATCCACCAGGCGGAGTCGGCAGTCGAGTTGGCGGCAGATTGTGGAGTGGGTCCGGCGCGGAAGACGCGATCGACCTGGACGCTGCGCAGGCTGCCGTTGACGACTCCCGCCCAGCGAATCTCGCTGGCGGCATCGGGGTGCGGCGCGAGGATCCATTTTCCCAGGGGGTCGGCGGCCGCATCCAGTGCGATTTGAGACGCTTGCGCGGCGACCCGGCCTGCGTGAGTCGGATCGATGCCTGCGGCGCGGACCTGAGCGGCGATGCGCGGCTCAAAAGGAGCAAGAGATGCGCGAGCGGAATCCCACGGCTGCGTCACGAGAAGCTGCGCCAATTGCTGGAGAAATGCGTGGACCGCTGAACCAAGAGCGCGCGATTGCAAACCGCCCTCGTGGCGTTCGTAGAGACGGCCGGCGCCGACGAGCGGCGATTCTGTGGCGGATTCGGTCGGCCCGGGATGCAGGGCACAAAAATCGGGCGGGAGGCGGCGGAGTCGTGTAAGCGAGTAGACCGATGCGCTTGAGCTTAGACTGATGGCGGCTGATGCGGCAAGCGAGTCGATGGTTGTGGGTTGAGTGGTCGGGGCGGCGGCGGCCGGAGCGCGCCAGGTTTCGAAGCGACTGCGAATTTCGTCTTCAAATGCCGGCCAGGCGGTCGAGAGAAAACTTTCGCGAGTGTCGACAAGGGTGACAGAACCGTCCTGCGCAGTCTTATAGGATGGGCGCGCGAAAAGATGCAACTCTTCGCGGGCGCGGGTTGCAGCGACGTAGAGGGTGCGGCGTGTCTCCTGCGATTCGCGCTCGCGGCGGATGCGATCGACCCACTTTTTCGCCGCGCCACTCTCGGCGCCCTTGGATTGGAACGGCGCGACGAGAAATTCGGTGATCTCTCCGATCTCATCTGAAGGAGCGCCGGGAGGGAGGCCGCGCTCGAGCCAGGAAAGCATGTTGTGGGTGCCGCGACCTGTGCCTGCTTGGAGATCAGGTACGATGACGACTTCAAATTCGAGCCCCTTGGATTTGTGGATGGTCATCAACTGCACGCCACAATCGCCGTCGGCGGCGGGGTCGGGCTGTGCGGTGAGTTTGTCGAGAGCAGCGCCGAGAGCGGGACCGAGGAGATCGGGTTCACCTTGCGGCAGGTTGTCGATGCATTTCCAAAGCAGATCGAGATTGGCGCGCGCCGTTGCGTCGGCGCATTGCGCGCCGCCCAAATGCAGCCAGACCTGCTCGAGCCAGGTTCCGGGGGTGGTGGCGGGCTGCGTGGAACGCAGACGTTCGGCGAACTCGATGGCGCGCAGCACACGTTCGACGGCGGCTTGGCCATCTGTGCTGAGGAGTGCTTTACGCTCGGAGAGGAGTTGCGGGACGGGGCGAGCGAGGAGGTCTGCGTTATCGGCGGAGACGAGTATATGGAGATCGGCGAGCGAAAGTCCGCACCATGGCGCACGCAGAATGCCTAGCCACGAGACCCGGTCCTGCGGGTTGAGAAGGGCACGGGCGAGCCCAAGGGCGTCGATGATCTCAGGGCGCTGCTGCAGCTTTTCGAGCTCCACGGCGCGGAAGGAAATCGCAGCATCGCGTAGCGCGAGAGCAATGGGAGCAAGCGATTTGCGCGCACGGCCGAGGATGGCAATGCGGTATTTCTCGTTTGCCGCTCGGGCTTTTTCCATTTGGGGAAAGTGGCTGCGGATGAGAGTGACGATTTCCTCGGTTTGTTTCTGCTGCGCCGCTTCGCGTTCGGCTGTGATCGCATCTTTTTGATCGGAGCCGCCAGGGTTGCCGCGCGACGAATCGGGCATGAATTCGAGATGAAGATTCATGCGCGGGGTTGGCGCTGGAACGAGATGCAGGCCCGGCTGCGTGGGGATTTCGCGCGCAGGCAATGCCTCGGCGTAGGTTATGCCGCTGCCATCGTCGACGCCGAAGATTTGGGTGAAAGCAACGTTGATGCTTTCGACCAATGGCGGCGCGGTGCGGAAGTTGGCATTGAGCTGAACGGGATCGAGTAGCAACGGGAGGCCGGTGGGGAGTTCGAGGCCGATTTGCTCGACGCGTGGAAAGAGCTCGGCGTCGGCATCGCGGAAAAAGTAGATGGACTGCATGGGGTCGCCGACTACGAAGCAGGTGCGGCGCTCGCTGTCGGACCAGGCGGCGATGAGGTGCGCGAGTAGTTGGTGCTGGCGGCGGCTGGTGTCCTGGAATTCGTCCACGAGCAGATGATGGATGCCGTCGGCGACGCCGATACGCGGCCTCGGTGGGCAGACCGTCTTCGCCTCTGAGCACGTGCAGCGCGATTTGCGCGACTTCAATGAAGTCCGCGGCGCCAGCCTCAGCAAAGACCACGCGCAGCTCGCCCGCGGCGTGGCGCAGCAGCGTGAAGCAGGCGCGGACGATTTGCCACTCTTCTTCGGTGTAGCGGGCGGGAGGCAAATTGCGGACGGCGGCGAGCAGCGGACTCGAGGCCGGGAACGGCTGCGAGGCTCGCAATCAGATCGAGCGAACCGCGCTTTCCCGACTTTGCATTCTGTGGGAAATCCGTGCCGCTTGTCGACACTCTTGCGGAACGCCATCTTCCGTTGAGGAGCAGAATTGGCCAGGCACGCGAATGCTTGACGCGCCGTCTTCGAGCTCGTCTCGGCGAATGGAACGGAGCGGTGGGAAAATCGGCACATCTCGGCCAAGTTCCTGGTGAAGCTTCCGCCGGTTTGACGCAGGCGAATCGCGCCAGGGCCAGCGCCTCGTCGTGCGCGCCGGGAACCTGGTCGAGGAGTCCGCTCAGCGCGGTCGAGCGCTGTCACGCACGGCGCGCGCAAATGGCCGCTCCAGCCGCTCGCGCAGCGCATCCCAATCCGGCTCGCGGTCCAGGACAAAGTCGTGCATCCAGCGGTCGCGGTTCTGCGAGCATCTCGACCAGCTGCTCTTCCATCTCCTGCCAGTTGTTGTCGCGCCAAGCAGCAGCGTTTCGATGGCTGCGCGCAGAGCGGCGGATCGCCGTCTGTCAATTTGCTCAAGGGTTGGCGGGCCGCGCGGCGGTAGAGTTCCGTCGGGCTGCTCGCTGATGTCGAGGCCGCCGCCAAGGCCGGAGAGCAGCGGCTGCTGCAAGGGCGAGGTCGCGGCAGAAGGAATCGATGGTGGAGATGCGGAGTTGCGCGGGAAGATCGAGGAGATTCCAGCCGAGCGCCCGCGAACGCTCCAGCGCGCGTCGGCCAGGGAACCCATGGAGGACGGATCGGACTCGGAAGCGCTATCGAGCCGGTGCGGCGTTTTCAAGCTCGGAGAGAATGCGATTGCGCATCTCGGCGGCGGCGGCGTTGGTAAAGGTGATGGCGACGATCTGGCCGGGATCGTCGACTTCGCCGAGCAGGCGCAGGAAGCGGCGCGTGAGCAGATCGGTCTTGCCCGAGCCGGCGGGTGCCTGCACCAGGACGGAGCGGCGTGGGTCGAGGGCGCGCTCGCGCTGGGCCTGATCGGGAGGCGGATTTTGCCGGCGCGTCAGGCATCGCCAGCCTCCTCGTCTTCGTCGCCGTTGCCCTGCTTCGAGTCCGGTCTTGATGCTCCTGGATGCGGCAGAGCGCCTGCAGGCCGCAGCGCTCGCAGGTTTCGGGATAGTCGCGCGGGTCAACATCGGCGCGGCCGGCGAGGAAGTCGTGGGCGAGTTGCGCAATGTACGTCGCGCCATGCGCTCATGTCGTCGGCGCGTGAGTGGCTTCTTCACCAAACCGACTGTTGCTGGTGAGATTGGGCAGCAGCGTCGCTCGGGCATCTGCGACGCGGCCGACGAATTCGAGGTTGCCCTCTCCGGCGCGGAGTTTGGCGAAGACGAGGCCGCCGAGCGGCTCGATCCAGCGTCGAGCGCGAAGCCGGCATACAGCGGCAGTTGCACGTCGTCGGGGCGGGGGAGATCCCAGGTCGTGGGCGTGTGACGTTGCCGGATTTGTAGTCGATGATGAGGAATGTGCCGTCGTTGAGGCGGTCGATGCGGTCGAGACGGAGGCGGAGGGTGAGGTCCTCTACGGAGACGACGGCGTCCTGCTCCGTTTCCTCGACCGTGAATGGCACACGTGTGGATTCATAGCGGAGCCACTCGGTGACGAGAGTGATGAGCCGAGTCTCTTCGAGCGCGAGGTAGCGTTGCGGCATGGACCGTTGCGCGCGGGCCGGCATTTTGTTCTGCAAAACGCGGCGGGCATGATCTGCGACAAAAGGAGGGAGGTCTTGAATGGCGAGCAGTTCTGCGCGCGAGCGGATGCCGTTTGGCGGGCCTGCCCAGATAGAGTGCAGCACGTAGTGGAGGAGTTGGCCGCGCTCCGAGGCGGTGAGTCCGGCTTCGGCTGGATCCCAAGCTTGCGCGGCGAGGCGAGCCACGGCGAAGGCTTTGAAGGGGCATTGCGATTGCGCGGTGAGAACGCCGGAACCGCCGAGCACGTTGCCGGAAGAAGATGGAAGTTGAATTGCGTCTTCAACGGAGATCGTGAGCTGGGCGGCGATCGGTGGCGCAAGGAGCTGGGGCGGTAACGAAAGGGGAGGGCCGGTGAGTTGTGTGATGAGTTTTGACGGACGCGCATCGACCCCATCGCATTGTCGCGGATAACTGAAGTGGACCTCGGGCGCGGAGGCTAGCAATCGGCGAGTGATGGCGGAGGCCAGATCCCAGTCAAGCTGCGCTGTGGCGTGCGGCATTTCTGTTTCACGCTGGACGGAGATCGGGAGGAAGGGATGTGTCGCGCCGGGTGCAGGCCAGGCATCCTCGCTCGCGCCCAGGAACCAGATGGCATCGGCGGTGAGG
>CAWJDG010000002.1:0-63222 GCA_963841365.1 uncultured Acidobacteriaceae bacterium | reverse complement strand
GGCTTGGCTCCTCCAATCACGACCCAGTCATAACCGAAAAGGAGCCCGCCCATCGCGGCTACTAACGCCATGCCCCAGATGTAGCCGGTGTGGAGATTCGCCGTGCTGTTCGGAACTTGCTTGAAATCCGGCACGCTTGTCTGCATCGTTACTCCAGCCCTGCAAGGTCTCGCAGACGATCGGCTTGCTCCAGCAGATCCGCAGCTCCAGCGTGATTCTGGTCCAACTGCAGAACCTCGCTGAGTAGCCGCACTGCCTCCGTCTTCTCTCCGTGGCCAAGCAATGCCTGTCCACGCAGATAAAGGGCGTCGATCTTGTTTCGTTTCTCGAGATCGTCCTCAAATAGCAACATCGCGGGCAATGAAGTTGCGAAGTAGTCAATTTTTGGTACCGTTCGCTCCAACTGCATGGAGTAATCGAGGATCGCCTGGAACACCGCACTGGCCTCCTGCTTGTCGCCGAGGCATTCGCTCGCCATCGCGCTCCAGAAGCTCATCGCTGAAATCGTCTGGACCGCCATATCACGGAAATCACCGCGTTGCCGCGCGGTGCCCATCCAACACTGCTCTGCTTCTTTGCGCTTACTCTGCTGCACCAGGCTCACGCCAAGCCAAAACCAAACTTCGCTCTGATTCGCCAGAAGGTGCCTTGCCTCCCCCAGGTTCTGAGGCGGATCGAGAACAGCCTCAAAGAACGTGCTCGCCGCAGCGGGATGACCTTCCGAAAGTGCGCGCTGTCCCAGAAGCAAGTTCGCCCGCGTGAATTGTGCCAGCACGAGGCCTTCCCCGCCCTCCCATGGTTGGAACTTGCGAGCCAGGAGCAGATCCAGTGCGCGCTCGGGCTGTCCCGTCTGATTCAGGAGTGTGGCCACCTCTACCGTCAGGTCATCGCGCCGGCTGCAAAGGTCGGGATGGCGCTCCAACTCATTGAGCCTGCGTTGCGGATTCTCTCCAATTCGTTTCCAAAGCTGGTCACGCTCGTAAAGAATGCGGGCATCGTTTGGGTCCGCCTCGAAGGCGCGATCAAAGGCCTCGCGTGCTTGCTCTGCATCGCGCCGTACGTTGAAGTAAGCAATTCCGAGATTGCGCCATGTGGTCGGGAAGCGCGGATCGATGTCGGCAGAGTGCTCCCAAGCCGTGATCGCTTCCTTATGACGGCGGCGGTCGTAAAGCAGGTTGCCAAGATAGTAATGCGCCCGTGCATCACGAGGATTTGCGGCGATTGCCCGCTCCAAAATACGGAGCTCATCCAGCCGGCTGGGAAAACAGAGATCAGGCGCAGCCTGCGCCGCACTCGTGTATGCTTCCGCAGTCGCCTGCACGTCACCCAATCGCGCGCGCACGTCGGCAATGGCGTAAAGAATCATGGGCGCCGAGCCATCGCATTTGGAAAGATCTGCGGATTGAAGAAGCGCGAGAGCTTCTTGATCGAATCCGGCACGCACAAGGTCGAATGCGACATCAAGTCTCTTCTGATTGTCTGAGGGTGCCCTGCCGCTAGCGAGAAACTGCGCCCAGACATCTAATGGATCAATTGCGAGGATGTCGCGCAAAATAGTGTCGGCTTCGGAGCCCCGGCCCAGCTCATGCAGAATCATCGCCTGAAGATTCCGAACGTTCAAATTGCCGTCATTCGCGGCAAGCGAGCGTCGGGTATGGTCAAGTGCCAGCTCCCAATCGCCATGGCACGCATCAATCTCAGCAAGTGCATGGAACGCCGGCCCACTCCAGGCCGCGTTCCACGTCGCTTTCGAGAAAGTGTCGTAAGCTTCTTCGTCTTTCCCCTGGAACCGCAAAGCGAGGCCGAGATTGTAGTGAGGTTCACCGTCGTTCGGATTCGGGTTGCGAAGCGTAAGGCGCACAATAGCAGTGCGAAAATGCTGCTCGGCCTGGCCGAATTCGCCTCGGTGAAGATGCCACAGGCCCAGCGCATTGTTACTTCTGGCGTCGCCCTCGTCACGGCGCAGCGCTTCCTGCCAGTAAATCTCGGGAGCACGCGTCGCATGGCGGTACTGCTCAAGATGAAGGCCTGTGAGATAGAGTTCCTCGTTCGACTTGACCTCTCCAGGCATCGGAGGTTCGGTGGCCACTTGTGGTTCGGTTGCTTGAGCTGCCTGCGGTGGGTCGTAGCGCAGAATCTCCGCCCCGTTTGCCTCGATGCGGACGCACAGATTCGCGCTTGTCGCTTTGTCGCCCACTTCAACCTCAGCCAAGAACGGTTTCACGACGTTCAGGTCTTGGATCCATTCGTGAACCAGATCATTGCTGCAAATCAGCCCGATGCGCGCGCCAGGAATCGGTCGCGTGACGCAAACTCCAAGGCGCGCGCGGCCACCGGAAACACGAAGACTGATTGCCGCGTCAAGATTTGCGGCTTGTGGCGGGCCGATTTGCCGGATGGGATACCAATGTTGCGAAAATGTTTTGGTTTCCCACGGCGTCAAAAACGAGAAGTCAGGCTGATTGTCCGTGTAAACGCCAGCCATCAGCTCGATGTAAGGACCATCGGCATCCGTCAGGCAACGGTCCCAGGCATAACCAAATTCATGATTGCCCCATGTCCATTGCTTTTTGCCGGGAGCGACGCGGTGATCGGCCACATGCACAAAGCCTGCCTGCGCAGCATGATCGTAGCCGCCGAAGAAGTCTTGCTCTGTACCGACGATCATGTAGCTTGTCGGCACGGGAATGTTTGCGTACCAGCTCAAATCGTTAGCCGCATAAGTGCCATCGGGAACAAAGCGGGCCGGCATCTCGTCTGCGGGAATGCCGGAGCGCGCGCGCTTAGGATAGTCGACTCCGTAGTATGGCCGGTCGCTCAAGGGAAAACTGGTAACCGCGCGCTTGGCATGATCTGCCACAAAGCGGACGTCGGGCGGAAAAAATGACTGGTATTTTTCGTGGACTTTGGCGGCGGCGTTGGCCCACCAGAGAAACGTCTGCACAAACGGCGTGCGGTTATAGAGGCGGACCTTCAATTCCACATAGGCCCTGCCGGGGTAAAGGCAGACGCCATGCATTCCCTTCATCCGCGTCATCGGGTCGTGATCGCTGCACCACACTGTCACCGATCCGTCGCGGTCGCGCTCGATCTCGATCTCAACCGGCATAAAGGTCGCCGGGCGGTGATGTTGCGGCCAGTTAAACTCGACGCCTCCAGAGATCCATGGTCCGGCGAGGCCAACCAGGGCCGGCTTGATGACGTTTTGCCGGTAGAAGAAATCGTAGCCGGCGACTTTGTCGTACCCCACGTGAATCCGGCCGCCGATCTCGGGCAGGATCATCAAGCGCAAATATTCGTTTTCGATGTGAACGGCCTGCCAGGCGTGCTCGACCGGTTCCGATGCGATTCGGTCGATGATCGGTAGCGGATAAACGCGGCCGCTGCTTCCCTGATAAACACGCTTCTCAAGAAACATCGGATTCCGGTCCGGCGCCGCGGGCAGATAAGTCTGCATCACAACCGGCTCCTGCCAGGCCTTCACAATGCCGCGTTCGGTTGCCGGAGCTTCGGGAAGCACGAGTCGCGCTGCCGGCAGATTTTTCTCAACAAATGGCATGGATTGGATAGTCATCGCTCCAGGATCGAGTGATTCTGGAGATGCTTTAGAGTAATCCTATGTCATCACGACGGGATTTTCTTGCCGCACTGCCGGTCTTTGGCGCGGGAGTGGCGCTGGCCCGTGGAGCCACAAAACTCGGCGGCGGCCTACCGCGGGGAGCGCAAGCACGCGCGGAGAGGGTGCTGCTCGACGAGGGTTGGGAGTTCCGGCTCGATCGCGAGGCAACTGCGACCAGTGCCACCATGGAACGCGACACCGAAGGCTGGGAACCAGTCAGCGTTCCGCACACGTGGCAGACGCTCGGCGGCAATCCGGAATATGTGGGCGTGGCTTGGTATCGCATCGAGATCGCTGCGCTGGAGGAGTGGAGAGGCCATTTCGTCAGGGTGGAGTTTGAGGCGGTGTTTCACACGGCGCAGGTGTTCCTGAATGGGCAGCAGATTGGCGAACACATCGGCAAGGGATACACGGCTTTCCAGTGCGACCTGTCGCCAGGGCTGCAGCTTGGGCAGGCGAACGTGCTGATGGTGCGAGTTGACAACTCCTACTCAAACACGATGCTGCCACGCATGAAGTCGTTCGACTGGACCAATGATGGTGGCATCGTTCGCCCTGTGCATTTGCTAGTCACACCACAAGCCTTCATCGAGCGGCTGGAGATTGACGCGGTTCCCGACCTTGAGGCGAATACGGCGCAGGTTGCCGTGCGCGCGGTGGTTCGCAACACTCTCACGAAGGAGCAGACCGTACAACTCGCGGGCTTCGTGCAGCGCGAAGGCACGGCGGAAGAGCAGCATCGCATTCCGGACAAGTCGGTTCATCTGGCGCCAGGAGCGACGCAGACAGTCGCTCTGGATGCAGTTGTGGTCCATTCACCGGATCTGTGGCACTTCGATGCGCCTGATCTCTACGAGGCCACGATCACGCTGGATGCTGAGGGTGAGCAACACATACTCTGCGACCGCTTTGGCATTCGGCGGTTCGAGGCGCGCGGGACCGAGTTCTACCTGAATGGGGAACGCGTTCGGCTGATGGGCGTGGAGCGAATGGCGGGCAGTCATCCGGAGTTTGGCATGGCCGAGCCGACGGAATGGATCGAGGCGAATCACCGTGACATGAAGGAGCTGAACTGCGTCTACACGCGCGTGCACTGGCCGCAGGACAAGCGCGTTCTGGAGTTCTGTGACCGCAACGGAATCCTGATGCAGGAAGAGGTTCCTGCGTGGGGACCGATGACGTTCGCCGGGATTGACGCGGGTTTGCAGGCGAAACTGACTGCCAACGGATTGGAGCAGTTGCATGAGATGATAGCGAGCGACCGCAATCATCCGTGCATTGTGAGTTGGGGATTGTGCAATGAAGTGGATGGCAAGAATCCGAACTCACACGCTTTCGCGAACGCGCTTGCGCAGGAGGCACGCAAGCTGGATCCATCGCGGTTGCTCACTTACGCGTCGCACACGCTGCGCGAGCATCCTGAAGAAGACATGGCCGGCGATTTCGATTTCATTTCGGCGAATGAATACTTCGGGAGCTGGTATCCAGGCGGCCCGGTGGAGTTGCGCGAGCATCTGACCAGCCTGCAGCGGGCGTTTCCCGATAAGCCGATTGTGGTTTCAGAGTACGGATGGTGCGAGTGCCAGGCGAAGATTCCGCCGGGCGACGACAATCGCGTCAAGATTGTGGACGAACATACGCAGGTAATGCGTGAGTCCGGCGAAGTGGCCGGAGCCATTTATTTCGACTACAACGACTATCGCACCATCGTGGGCGACCACGGCAGGGGAGCGCTGCGCCAGAGGGTGCACGGGGTAGTGGACGTCTATTCCACGCGCAAGCCATCGTTTGACGCGCTGCGCGTGCAGGCGAGCCCTGTGGAATCGCTTTTGCTGAGTCGAACGGGCGACCAATACAACCTAGAGATTGCGACTCGGGAGAGCTTGCCGGCCTACACGCTCCGCGGATACGTTGCACGGTGGCTGTTCTACGGTTATGACGATCTGCCGATGGAAGGCAAGATCGATCGATTGCCTGCGCTCGCGCCGGGAAGCAAAGTCATGTTGAAGGCAAATTCTCAAATGGCCGGTTTGAAGCGAGTTTCCGCCGAGATTCTGCGGCCGACGGGGTTTCCGGCGGCAAGAGTGGAGCGACAGATAACAGCTGGCAGCTAACAGCAAACAGCTGACAGCCGAGAGCAAACGGCTGACAGCTAACGGTGGTTAGAACAAGCGAGACGGCTTTTAGCTGTCCGCGATCAACATGGTCGGGAGCCGGAAGTCTGTAGCCGGGAGCTCATGCGAATTCACAGTTTCGCAGTTGCAAAGGAAGGCTTGAGTCCGTTGGGTTTGATCTGACGACATGCCAAGTACATACCAGATGTATACCCCCTCCCCCTTAGGCCCCCCCCACCCCTTTTTGGGGCCAAAGGGTTTCTTTTCAACGAGATGTACCTTTGATCTCTGGCTGTAACCCGATGATAACAAAATGGTTAGACCGTAAGATCCCGATCTAAAGGACTTACGGGAGCCTTTGCACCACAAATGGGGCAATTTGCTCTCGTACCTGGCGGTTTGCCGGAAAACCTTGGCGGCCCGGGAGTACACTCCGGGCCGCCGGCCAATCGTCTCGGAGAACGAACTGTTCGACTGCTGATATGAGTCTAGCGAATTGGCGGAAATAAAATGCAAAGTTGAGCTGGGAATATCTGGTTTGGAATGAGGGCGATGGGGTAGAGCGAGGAAGGCGAGGAGGTTGACATCGAGGTGGGCGAGGCAGCCAGGGGATCGGCCGGACAAGTTAACCAATCCGTTGCCACTCGCGTATTAGCTGCATGGCCCGTCTCTTCAGAATCAACCTCGTCTGCTTCTACTTCCTCGTTGTCGGACCCTTCCTTGCCGGCGTGGCGGCTCAAAAACCGACATTCGAGGTTGCAACCATCAGGCCCAGCAGAGAAGCTGTTAAATTCGAGCACGATGGAAAAAGAGAGTTTTCAGGCGACACGCTTCGCATGCAGGACGTAACCGTCAACACCTGCATCAAGCTTGCCTATCACGTGCAGGACCGCCAGATCGCCGGCCCAGGTTGGCTTGGGTCAGATCGCTTCGACATTACGGCAAAGACCGATGGCCCTGCGGACGAAGGCACCATGAAGCGGATGCTTCAATCTCTGCTCGCCGATCGTTTTGGCCTCAGCTTCCATCGCGAGCCGAGAGAGATGAAGGTTATCGTACTCACCATTGCAAAGAGCGGGCCCAAGCTCACACCCACAGCGGCACCCGAGGCGAAGCCGTTCCGCGAGAATTCAGTCAATGGCACAATCGCGAAATCCATGCCGATCGGTGAGTTCGCCGACTTTCTCTCCGGGCCACTTGATATGCCCATCGTTGATCACACCGGCCTCACCGGGAAATACGATTTCGCTCTCGATTTCACGCCTTATTTGCCTGACCCGACAAAGAATATGGATGGAACCAAGCCGGATACAACCGCCATCCTCAAAGCCGCATTGAATGATGAACTCGGCCTGAAGATGGCGGCCGGCACAGCGTCAATCGACGTTCTAGTCGTCGATCACGTCGAAAAGCCGTCACAAAATTAGCCATGCATTTTGCAGGAAGAGCGTGCCCGGGTAAGGAATATTGGATAAATTCCGAGTTCCCGGTCAACTACCCACGGCCAGATGGCTACTCTTCGCCTGAACCTTTCATCGCTCTTTGTTTCTCGATCACCAGACGCTCTTGCGCGAGGGTACTTAAGGGGAAACGGAATCGCGTCGCCGGCGCCTCCGCATGTCGAGACCCAATCCGCTCGAATCGAGCCTCAGCTCGGCAGTTCGTTGAACCCTCGCCCGCTCAGGATCATCGGCAAACACCTTTCTGCTCGCGCCGCTCTGGTGTTTGCTTGCTTCGCACTTGAGATGTGGAAGATATATGACTTCTTCCGGCCTGGCGTGAGTGCTTCGAATGCCGCCCTGAGAGCTGCGTCGTCATCCAGCCTGGTCCGCAACTCCGCCGGAATTGCGTACTCTGAAGGCTTTTTGAGCTCTACCTTCTTCCCGGACTCCTCCAGGGCGATGGCTTCGTAGAGGTAGTCTCTCAGGGGCGACTGCAGGGCTATGATCCCTCTGAGCGAGGTGAACTTGATCCATCGTGCGGCCTGTGTATGCTCTCCGATCCTTTCGAGGATGTGCTTCGGGTCCTTGAGCAGCGCGCCTTTGAAGAACGAGAACGCACACGATTCCTTGAGCGGAATGACGATCGCCACGTTCTTCTTCAGGCAGGTGAAGCAGGGTTTGCCCCACTTGAGTTTTTCGGTCAGGTCGCAGTCGAGTGCGATGCTGCGCAACTTTTCCGTTTCCTTCTGCCACTTCTTCGCGTAGGGAACTTGCATCGTTCAGTCTCGTCCTCCAACTCCGTGATGCGGCCGACTGTGGTCAGCAAGCCCAATGGCTACCTTCTCGGCTCATACCGCATTGCCACCGCCCCCGAGCCGAATTCCAGCCGGCTCAAGAGCCTCAAATCGACAAGCTTCGATAGCCCCGCGAACAACGTCGGCCCGTGGCCCGCCAGCCTGGGATGAACCACGAACTCGTATTCATCGATCAACCCCATCTCCGCCAACGCCAGCGGGAGCTTCACGCCTCCCGTGAGCAGTCCCTTACCCGGCTCCTGTTTGAGCTGCTGCACGGCCTTTTCCAGATCTCCCCGCACGAGCTCCGCGTTCCAATCGACGCGGTCCAGGGTGCTCGACACGACGTACTTCTTTGCCGCATCGATCGTCCGGGCGAAGGGTTCCATCCAGTCAGGCCTCGCTCCCATCTGCGCCGGCGGCCGCCACGCTGCCTCCATCATTTCGTAAATCACCCGGCCAAAGAGAAGGGCATCAGCCTGGTTGAGGTTCTCAGCTGCGTGACGATGCAAGTCTTCGCCCGGGATCATTGCACGATGATCGCAGCACCCGTCCAATGTGACGTTAATGGAATACCGAAGGGGTCGCATTGAAGCAAGAGTACCGCTGATGGGGTAGGCCAGCAAGGTTAGCTCGCTTCAGGGCCAGGAGCCACTCAAGTAACGCATCACGATAACAATTTGAGAGCTGCTAGCGGCACGTCGCAGAGCGGCTTCGCCGCGTACTTTATTTCTCGAAAAACGGGTGGGCGCTTGCGGCATGCCTGAAAGTCATGCCCTGATGCGGGGCGAAGAAGCAGGTCCCCGTTCGACTCCGATTGCGCGCGCAATCTTCGCTCAGGGCAGGCTCTCGACTCCCCCCAGCGCCTGCGGCGCTACCCCAAAATCGCTTCGCGATTACGGGGCCCTGAACGCGCTCCGCTCGAGATAACAATGCGAAAGGGTGAGATCGACGTTTCCGATCCTAGCCGCAAAAAATGCGGGGCGAGGGAGGGGCACCCTTCGCGATTTTGAGGGCTGGGATTGGCGCAGAATAAGGGAACGGACCGGCCTTTAGCTTTTGGCTGCCCGGCATTCTCTCCTGAGGCTGGTGGAGCTTGGAAGCAAGCGAGGATTCCTTCTGACGATTTTGAAGTCCGCTGTATTCATTCGGAGGAAACGCATTCAGTCTCGAGAAACGGGAGGACCACCACGAACGGCAGTCCTCTCGCTTGGCCTGCAGCATGCCGGTGACTATGCGGCTTGAATATTGGCTACGTGAATCGTGTTGCTTGCTACGTCGAGCGTTCCGGTAACCGTCACTTGTTTGCCCTCGTATTTCTTCGCTTCGTCCTGATTATCGAGGAAGTGTCCGGCTAATTTGCCTTCGGGCGTTTGGCCGGTGACCAGGGCAAACTGTCCGTTCTGGACCTTCACAACCTTGCCTGTGAATGTCTTGTTTTCCTGTTGGGTTTGTTGCTGTTGCCCGGGCTGCTGGGCTTGTTGCTGCTGCCCAGGCTGCTGGGCGTTGTCGCTGCTTTGGGCAGCCAAGCCGGGGGTGAAAACGCAGAGGGCCGCCGCCAAAATCAGCGCGAGCACCTCTCCAGGATGATTGATTCTTTTCATTATCTGCTCCTCTATTTTCGATTTACTTGCAACCTATAAGGCGATCGCCCTGTCATTGAAAGTCAAGGGTGGTCGAGGATACTTCCTCCATCAGAAGCACAGAATTCGCAGCGGGTTGCTCGTGCTTTTTCTCATCTCATCAAACGAGGGCTTGAATGCATACAAGACCCAGGTTGTGCGGGCGGACCATTGGGCAAGAGGGCAGTTCGCGTGGGCCCGCGCGCTACTTTGGAGCGGATGCTCATGCAGAATCGACGCGTGCCGGCTGAGGATCGGGAAAGTACCGGCGCTGGAAGAATAACGCCACGTTGACCAGGGCAATCATCACGGGCACTTCAACCAGCGGCCCTATGACTGCGGCGAAGGCGGCTCCGGAGTTGATGCCGAACACGGAGACGGCGACCGCGATGGCGAGCTCGAAGTTGTTGGACGCTGCGGTGAAGGAAAGGGTCGTGGTTTTGGAGTAGTCGGCGCCGAGCTTGCGGCCCATGTAGAACGAGACAAGAAACATGACCACGAAGTAGACGAGAAGCGGCGCGGCGATCCTGAGCACATCGAGCGGGAGACGAACGATGTAGCTGCCCTTGAGCGAGAACATGACGACGATGGTGAAGAGGAGAGCCACGAGAGTGAGCGGGCCGACGTGTGGGACGAAGTTGTAGTCGTACCAAGTGCGGCCTTTAGCGCGGAGAAGGACGACGCGGGTGAGGAATCCGGCGAGACAGGGGATGCCCAGGTAGATGAAGACGCTTTGCGCGATTTCGCTGATGGAGACATGGACGACCGCGCCCTGGAGACCGAGCTTTGCCGGGAGAACTGTGATGAAGACCCAAGCGTAGAGCGAATAGAAGAAGACCTGAAAAAGAGAGTTGAAGGCCACGAGGCCGGCAGCGTATTCGGTGTCGCCTTTGGCCAGCTCATTCCAGACGATGACCATGGCGATGCAGCGCGCAAGGCCGATCATGATGAGGCCGGCCATGTATTCCGGGTATCCGCGCAGGAACACGACGGCGAGAACGAACATGAGGATCGGCCCAATAATCCAGTTCTGCACCAGCGAGAGGCCGAGCACTTTTTTGTTGCGAAAGACCTCGTGCAGCTCCTCGTAGCGGACCTTGGTGAAGGGCGGGTACATCATGACGATGAGGCCCACAGCGATGGGAATGGATGTGGTTCCGATGCTGAAGCGGTTGAGGAATGGGACCACGCCGGGAACCAGCCATCCGAGCGCTACACCGGCCACCATGGCAGCGAAGATCCATGCGGTGAGATAGCGATCGAGAAAAGAGAGACGGCCGGTGATTTTCAATTGCGAACCTCGATGATGTTCTATGTGGCGCCTCACCGCGGGGCGCGCCGATTGTCAGGAGCGGCCGATTCTGTCGATTTCACTCTGGATGGCGAGTTGCTGCAACGAAGCGAAGGGCAGCGAGAGGAAGAGGCCGATGCGGCGATCGAGGATGACGAATGCATCGCGAAAGGCACGAGCGATTTCTTCGGGAGTTCCCTGCACTGCTGCGGGATCGGGAATGCCCCAGTGTGCGGTCATAGGCTGGCCGGGCCAGTAGGGACAGGTTTCTTTGGCGGCGTTGTCGCAGACGGTGAAGACGAAGTCCATTTTGGGGGCATCGAGCGCGGCGAACTCATCCCATGACTTACTGCGCAAGCCGGCGGTTGACATGCCGGCGGAGGCGATCTGGGCCAGGGCTTCGGGGCGCGGCTGCCCCGAAGGATGGCTGCCGGCGCTGTAGGCGGCAAACGTACCTTTACCCTTTTGATTGAGAATCGCCTCAGCCATGAGCGAGCGGGCCGAGTTTCCGGTGCAGAGGAAGAGGACGTTGTAATGGGTCGGCATGGTGTGCTCCGAAAGATGTGCTCAACCGTAAAAATCCGCCGCGGCGGACGGCGAGGGTGGGGCACCCGGTTTCAGGGGGTGAGAGCGCCGCTGCAGCAACCGGGAGCGCAGCAGGAGGTTTGCGGCTTGACGGCGCGGATGAAGGCGCTGAGAAACTTGCCTTCTACTGCAGGCGCAATCGCGTCCACGTCGACGCCGGACTGGGTGAGAAACTGGCGCGCATCCTCGACGTTGTAGATACGCGTAGGCTCCACGGTGACATGGGCAAAGCCAGCGCCGATGAGTTTGGCGAGATACTCCTGCTCTTCGAGCGCGCCCGCCATGCAGCCGACCCAAAGCATCATGCTTATGTCGCACGGCGTCAGGGACGACGCCGCGAACGACCACGTCAGACACTGCGAAGCGGCCGCCCGGCTTGAGGACGCGAAAGGCTTCGCGGAGGACGCGGTCTTTATCGGCCGAAAGATTGATGACGCAGTTGGAGATGATGACGTCGACGGAGTTATCGGGGAGCGGGATGTTTTCGATTTCGCCTTTGAGAAATTCGACATTGTCGACTCCTGCCTTGCGCTGGTTTTCGCGAGCCAGCGCCAGCATTTCGTCGGTCATGTCGAGGCCGTAGGCTTTGCCGTTGGGCGCCACGCGGCGGGCGGAGAGGAGCACGTCAATGCCGCCGCCGGAGCCAAGGTCGAGAACGGTTTCGCCGGGCTTGAGCTCGATGAGGGCGGTGGGATTGCCGCAGCCGAGCGAAGCCATAACGGCTTTCTCGGGAATGAGGCCCTTTTCGCTGTCGCTGTAGAGATTTGCTGTAATTGGGTCGCAGCAGCGCAGGCCGGGATCGCAACAGGCCTGCACGCTGCCTGATTCCGCGACAGCACGCGCCGCGCTGCCATATTTCTGCTTGACTTGCTCTTTTACTTCCGCTGGGGCCGCCATCGGCGCTCTCCTTGTATATGCTTAAGCAAATATATCTCTGGTATTCATATCTGTCAAGGCGTATATTTAGAAGCATGGGACGCGGCGCGAAGGCATTCGATCTTACCCGGCTGTTTGCGGCATTGGCCGATCGCACGCGGTTGCGCCTGCTGAACCTGATGAACGGCCGCGAGGTGTGCGTGTGCTACTTCGTTGAGATTTTGAAGCAGAGCCAGCCGAAGGTGTCGCGGCACCTGGCGTATCTGCGTAGAGCGGGCGTGGTGAGGGCGCGGCGCGAGGGAAAGTGGATGCACTACAGGATCGAGCGGCCCGGTGACGCGGGAGCGGCCGCGATACTGGATGCGACACTGGAATCTTTCGGATCGGATCGGGAGATGCTGGCGGACTGGGCGCAACTGGACCGGGCGTGCTGCCGGCGAGATCGATTCGTGACACTGCAGGGCGCACCGGTGCCGACGGGCCTGCAACAAGAACAAGTCTGATACGCGAACCGGAGCGCGGAGCCAGTGACGGCGGGCGGCCTCCTGCTACGAAGTGTGCGGGGCAGATCCGGTAGGATGTTGCTGGCCGCTGGATTCCGCTGCGACTGCGACCTGCCTGGATTTGCGGTAGACGTTGGCGACGGCGAGCGTCCACAGAGGAACCAGATCGACGCCGGGGACGAGCTTGGCGAGGAACGACGGCGCAAACTCCCAGTGCCAACCTAGAAGGTAAGTGAGCAGGCCGCCGACGCAGAGATCGAGGATGTCGTCAGCGGGCGATTCAGCGCCTTCGATGACAAACGGGAAGACTGCGAGTTGGAGCACGTCGGCGACGATGGCCAGGATCATGGCCACGCGCAAGCGCGGACCCGCGGAGATGGTAACGGCAGCTTCGTTCACGTGAGCGTGCCGGGACACTGCGTCCATATACAAAGTATCGTCGAAACGAAGGCCGACGGGAAGGGCTAACGGCCGGCCATGCCATGGCGCGTTCTTATGTTGTTGATCAGGAACGATTAACCGGATCTGCGCCGCGACGACGAACAACCCTTTGCGGGGCGTCGGAATCTCTCTCAGAAGCCAGGGCCGAGTTCCATAAGATTCGCGATTTTGGTCCTGAATCGCGGAATCACTCGCTACGAAGGAGATACGGTATGCGCTTGATGTTCAGGAAGGCCGCTCCACTTTTGCTGGCAGCGGCAATTGCCTTGCCAGTGTTCATGACGGGTTGCGAGGTCCATGCTCGCGTCTACGACCCCTATTACCACGACTATCACGGTTGGGCAGCCGAAGAACCTTACTACAGCCAGTGGGAACACGACACCCACCGGGATCATCAGGACTTTAACAAGCGCGGCGCCAACGAGCAGAAGCAGTATTGGGACTGGAGACACAGCCACAACGGTGGACAATGAATGGGCGTGCTAGCCGATGTACGGGCGCTGCGTTTTGGACTTTTCAGGCTGGGGCTTCTGTGTCATGCTTGCACACATGGGAAACAAAGATAGAGGTAAAAAAGAAGCGAAGAAGGCTCCCAAGCCGAAGCCAAAACCGGAACCTGGGCGTAAACGCGAGATGTTTATGCCGCCGGCGCCTCCCAAGTAGGCCGGGGTTCAGAGCGAAACCAGAGTTGGTGCGACGGGTTGAGTTCTGTGCAGGGTCGCCGCTCCCTGCTGGTCGCGTCGACTTGAGTGATGTGGCTTCGGAGTGCTGTTACTCTGGTTTTGCTGTAGGGATACGATTCACCCCGCGGCTGAAGAGCCAGTGTGGGGAGGAGTATGGTTGCTGTTGGGCGCAAGGGCAGGCCCGCAACCTTGCTTTCGTTGATAATCCGAAGTGCGAAAAGGCCATCCCGAGGTGAGGATGGCCTTTTTTACGTTCGAATTTTCTATTCGCTTAGGGCCGAGAGGCCAAGCCCGGGTTTTCTGTGGTGCGGGCCTGCGCTTTTTCAGCAAGGACCTTGTGCGCGTTGTCTTCGAGGGCCTGAGCCTCGGGCATGTAGCTGAGCGCCTTCATCACCATGGGATCGCTATCGTACATGGTGCGGAGTCCCGCCTGCTCGCCGAATTGGATGGTGACGATGTCCTTCTTGATCTGGGCCTTTAGCCAATCGCTGACGCCGTTGATATCGGCGTCGGTGAAGTCGATGTTCTGGCTAGTGAGGTACTTCTTGAATTCGCCCATTACCTCGTCGTTCACCTCAAAGTTCTTGTCGACTGGGTGCGTGGCCACGTAGACCGGAGCGAAGTGGAAGAAGACATCCTTATAGCCCAGCTCATCCTGGAAGCGGTTGGTCTTGGGCTGCTCGATTTTCTCATCGGGAGTGATGCCGCCGCCACCGTAGACGGTGCGTCCTGAATCGGTAAGCTTGACTTCGCGATTACCGGAATCAGAAGAGAACGTGCCGGCATGGTTGTAATAGTCGTAGAGCGACATGCCCTGGTAGTTGCGCTGAATCAGGCGGCCCGAGGGCGTGTAGTAGTGGTAGGTGGTGAGTGCAAGACCGGTGGATTCGTCGAGGTTGTAGACGGTCTGCACCAGGCCCTTGCCAAAAGTGGTTTCACCAACGATGAGGGCGCGGTCATGATCCTGCAAGGCGCCGGAGACGATTTCGGCGGCCGAAGCGGTATCACGATTGACCAGCACAACGATGGGGAAAGTTTTTCCGCCGTTGCCGTGCGTGGCTGTGTAGTTCTGATCGGAGTAGGCGCGACCGCGTTGCGAGACAATGGTCTGGCCCTTGGCGAGCAGGTGGTCGCAAACGTCGACGGCCTGGCTCAGGAGGCCGCCGGGATTTTCGCGCAGGTCGAGGAGCAGGCCCTTGCTATTGCCGAAGCTGTTGATGGCGTCTTCCATCTCCTGGCCAGTGGTCTCCTGAAACTGCGTGAGGTGGATGTAGCCAATGCCGGGCCGGATCTCGAACTTGAGATCGATGGAGGGATGGGGAATCTCATCGCGAACGAGGTCGAAGACCATGGGCTTGGTCTGGCCATAGCGAACCATCGTCACCTGAACATGGGTGCCCTTGGGGCCTTTGAGGGCCTTGGCAACCTGGTCAGAATTCCATCCGTCAGTGGACTTGCCGTCGATGGCGAAGATCTGGTCGCCAGGATGGATGCCGGCGCGATATGAGGGCGTGTCCTCATACGGCGTGACGACGTAGACTTTATTGTTCTGTTGCTCGATCATCATGCCGACGCCGTAGTAGTGGCCGCGCTGATCTTCGCGCAGGCGGGCGTAGGCCTTGGGGTCGTAAAAATGAGAGTGCGGATCGAGAACCTGCAACATGCCAGGGATGGCGCCGTCGTAAATGACGTCATCGGCCTTGTCCTGCGAGATGGGCTCGGCGTAGTTCTGCTCAACGAGCGCGTAGACGTCGGTAAAGGACTTCAGGCTGTCGCGGAGCTGGCTCTCATCCTGCGAGGACTGCGCGCCCACGCGGCGCTGCAGGAAGGTGCCGGCAAACGCGCAGACGGCGAAGAAGAAAGCTACGGCGAAAAGAGCGCGGCGTGCGCGGGAAGTCATAGGTGGACCGAACCTCCAGACGGTGCGCGTTCCGGGGGGTAGAGGGCAAATTCTCGATCACCCGAGAGCGAATCCGATGATTGCTGGATTGCCGCTCTATAAAAATAGACCTTGCCCGGTACCGGCAAGGCCAGGGGGATCGAAGAGCCGCCCACGCAAAACCCACGAGGCCGTCTTCGACTAGAGTATAGCACTCCCCTATATGACGCGCACGGGCGGGGGCTGGTAGCAGGCCGGGTAGAAGGATGGGCCGGCGCGGCCAGGTTGCGCGCCGATGTGGCTTCAGGAAGCGGCCGGAATCCCGCCCGGATCCCGGGGGGAATCGGAGGCTCAACTCTTCGCTTCTGCTGCCCAGGGATTTACAATGGCGTCTATGCATCAGGTGGCAAAGAAGCATGCGCCAACAGCTCGGCCGGTTGCCGATTTTATGACATTGAGACCTCTTCGTGTTTTCGCGGTGATCGCGCTCGGCACGGCGCTGCTTGTGAGCGCAAACCTGGCGCGAGGGCAGGCGAGCGAACCGGCGAGCCCTTACGGCGGAACGGTGGTCGAAGACATTATTGCCCGCGTGAACGACCAGATCATTACCCAGTCGGATTACAATCGCGCGCTGGACGAGCTGGACCAGGAGGGGCGGCAACACGGCGAAACCATGCAGGAGATGGCGACGCAGCGGAAGGATCTACTGCGCAACCTGATCGACCAGCAATTGTGGCTGTCAAAGGGCAAGGATCTGGATATTACCGGCGAGACGGAACTGATCAAGCGGCTGGATGAGATCCGCAAACAGTACAACATGACCTCGCTTGACGACCTGGAGAAGGCAGCCAAGGAACAGGGAGTATCGTTCGAGGATTTCAAGGCCAACATCCGCAACCAGATCATCACCCAGGCAGTGATGCGGCAGGAGGTTGGGGCGCATATCGAGATGACTCCGGGCGAGGTGCAGCGGTACTACGAGCAACACCAGCAGGATTACGTGCAGCCGGAAAGCGAGCGGCTGAGCGAGATACTGATCTCCACGGGTTCTCCGGGCACAGACGATCCAGCTAAAGTGGCGGCGGCCAAGGCCAAAGCGGACGACATTGAAGCCAGGTTGCACGCGGGTGGCGATTTTACGCAGTTGGCACGCAGCTTCAGCGATGGCACCACGGCGGCCGAGGGCGGCGATTTGGGCCAGTACAAGCGCGGCCAGCTTGGCAAAGCACTTGAGGACAAGACATTCGACCTGAAAACAGGTCAGTACACCGATCCGATCCTTACGCGCCAGGGCTACATCATCCTGAAGGTGGTGCAACACACGCCAGGCGGACCGCGGCCGTATGCGGACGTTGAGCAAGACGTGGAAGAAGCTTTTTACATGAGCCAGATGGAACCGGCGATCCGCACGTATCTGAGCAAGATGCGGGATGAGGCCTTCATCCAGATCAAGCAGGGATATGTCGACACGGGAGCGACCCCGGGCGAACTGCACTCGAGCATCTCGTTTAGCGCATATGTGCCTCCGGCGCCGAAGAAGAAGGCTAAGGTAGAGCGGACCAGGTTCCGCGAGAGCACGCATACCTTCCGGCAGAAGTCGGGAGCGACCGCGCCCGAGGCTGCACCGCCTCCGCCGCCGGCGACAAAGACGGTCCCGGAGACGAAGAAGCAGAAGAAGGCCAATAAAGAAGAGGCGCGCACAGAGAAGCCTGGCAAGAAAGAGAAGATCCGCTTTGGGCAGGCGCCGCGGGAGACATTACCCGAGGCAACCACAAATTCAGCGACAGAGAATGCTGGTGCGCTGCCGGAGGCGCCCGCGGATACTCAAACGGCCGCCAATGCGGATCAGCCGGTCAATCCGCTAGAGCCTACAAGGGCGACAGAGAAGACGCGGTTCAGCTCTCGCGCGCGCACACCGAAGAAATTGAAGAGCGGCGGGGCGCAGTCTGGTAATGCCGGGCCGACGGCTCCCGATGCAGCCGAGGTTGCCGACCGCCAGACGCAATCGGCACCGTTGGGGCTGAATGGCGACACCGCAAAGACCAAGAAGAAGAAAAAGAACGCGGCCACAGCTGCAGAGAAAACGCGATACAGCGAGACCAAGAAGAGCCCTTCCGAATCGGAGCCAAAGCAAGTGCAACAGCCTACGCCCATCCCTCCTGTGCCGGGAGCGCCGGCTCCGGCTGACCATCCTGAGGGGCCGCAACCATAACAGCAGCCGCAACAATAACGCTGGAGCATCGAGCATCAACGTGTTACTTCCGCGGGCCTGGGATCAAATCCCAGGCCCGCGGTGTTTGCGGGAGAGACCGGCGAAGGCACCCGGCACTTGTGCCGGCGCGCAGACTAGAACCCATCTCGCCAATGTAGCGAATGAATAAATGCTTGCGCGGAGTGTGGATTGGTTGCAAATAAGAAGTATGGCCGATCTGAGTGAAGCGCAATGGGAGTACGTGAGGCCTTTTGTGGAGCGGGATCAGGAGCTTAGGCAAAGGCCGGATGGTCGTGGCGGGCGCTGGGGCGATGCTCGCCGGATGTTGAACGGAGTGCTGTGGATTCTGCGCACCGGAGCTCGGTGGCAGGATCTTCCGTCGCGCTATGGAGCTTATCAAAGCTGCCATCGACGTTTTCAGCAGTGGCAGCAGTCGGGAGTGTTGGACGGGATCTTGTGGGCATTGTGCGAGGATCTGATGGCGCGCGGCAAGCTGGACCTTTCAGAAGGCTTCGTCGATGCCTCGTTCAGCGGGGCAAAAAGGGGGGCGACCACATTGGTCCAACGCGCTGCGGCAAAGGGAGCAAGATCGTGGCAATCGCGGACCGCCACGGTCTTCCTGTCGCCGTCCGGATTACAAGTGCTTCACCGAATGAGTCAACGCTGGTCGAAGACACGCTCGCACAACGACATATCGCCGCCTTGCCGCAGCGTCTGATCGGCGACAAGGCCTACGACAGCGACCCCTTGGATGAGCGGCTCCGTGAACGGCACGGTATCGAAATGATCGCTCCCAACCGGCGCAAACGAAAGAGGACCCAGGATGGCAGACCGTTACGACGCTACATCCGCCGCTGGAGGATCGAACGGCTGTTCGCCTGGTTGAAGAATTTCCGCCGACTCACCTGCCGATGGGAGCGTTACGCAACCAACTTCCTCGCCATGCTGCAACTCGGATGCATGTTAATCCTGTTGAGGCATCTGTGAGACTGCTTCTAGAGCCCAGGTTCACGATTCGAGGCTGTGGCCCCGGGATGATGCTTCTCAAAAACGAGTGATGTCTTGACGGCCTGGTAACCGCCGCGGGCGTAAAAGCTGTGTGCTTCCAGGCGTATGCTGCGCGAGGTGACGCGTATTTTCTGCACGGATCGATCCCAGGCCCACGCCTCTGCACGCGAGCAAAGCGCACGGCCAATTCCCTGCCCTCGCACACCCTCCTTGACCACTAATCCGCCGATCAATGCAAATGGCGCAGATTGCAGGCGATGCTCGACCGACACTTCTACCCAGCCGACAACTTCGTCGCCCAGGCAAGCAACGAACGCCGCCTGCTGCAGGGCGGAGGCAAGGTTCGCGATCCACTCGAGCACCTGGTGGGGAGAGCGCTCGTAACCGAGTTGCTTGATGAGAAGGCTGACCCATGAGGCATCGAGCGGCAGCATCTCGCGTACAACCAGTTGATCTTTGTTGCTGCTTTGATCCATACCGATCCCGTTAAGACCATCTTTGCATAGCAGTGTTGCCAGCGTTTGGAGCCGTCTCTCCGATGCTGTATGCTTTTCGGCAGAATGAAAGACATCTATATCGCCGATCTGATGAGCTTTGACGAGGGTAAGCCCTTCGACAGCTTTTTCCTTGTGCTGGCCAAGCAGCAACGAACTACAAAGACCAACAAGCCGTACCTGAACCTGATTCTCGGCGACAAGACCGGGCAGATTGAAGGCCGCGTGTGGGAGCTAAGCGACCCGCGCATCGCCAGGGAATTTGATCGCGGAGAAATCGTGAAGGTGCGGGGCTGTTTTTCACGGTATGAGGACCGCGGACAGGTAAAGGTGGATCAGCTTCGCAAGGCGATGCCCGGCGAGGCTGACAAGATGGATATGCTGCCCGCGACCACGCGCGATGTGGCCACGCTGTGGGCCGAGCTTGAGGCGAGTGTTGCGAGCGTGGCGAATCCCGACCTGAAACGGCTGCTCACGACGCTGCTTGCCGATTCCGCGATTGCGCAGGCGTTTCGTGAGGCGCCGGCTGCGCGGCAGCTTCATCATGCGTGGCTGGGCGGCCTGCTGGAACACGTGGAGAGCTTGCTGGGGCTGGCTGATCGCGTAGCGGCGCACTATCCAATGCTCGACCGCGATCTGCTGGTCACGGGCGTGATTCTTCATGACATCGGCAAGATTCGCGAGCTCGAGTGGGAAACAGGATTCGACTACACGGTGGAAGGCGTACTGCTCGGACACATCCAAATGGGCGTGGACCTGGTGGAGAAGACGATCGCTGGTCTGCCTGGTTTCCCTGACCGGCTGCGGACGCTGGTGCTGCACATGATTCTGTCGCATCATGGCAAGCTCGAATTCGGCTCGCCCAAACTGCCGATGATTCCCGAGGCGCTGGTGCTGAACTTTATCGATGACCTGGACGCGAAGATGCAGGCGATGACCAGCGAGTTTGAGAAATGTGCGCGGGAAGGCAAGCCGCCGGACGAGCTGACGGGCAAGGTGTGGTCGCTGGATCAGCGGCAATTGCTAAATACGAAGGCGTGGCTGAATTCCGGTCCACGGGAAAAGTGAAAGTGCGCTAGAATTGCGGCGACTCCCATGTACCGCAGATTGTTGAGCGTATCGCTTCTTGCCGCAGCTCTGTGCCGCCCCGCCCTGGGCGCGACCGAGCAATGGATTGAAATTCACAGCGCGCATTTCACCCTGCTGACCGACGCAAATGAGAAACAGGGCCGCCACATCGCGGACCAATTCGAGCGCATGCGATGGGTGTTTCAAACCTTGTTTCCTAAAGCGAACGTCGACCCGGCCGAACCGATTATTGTGCTGGCTGCGAAAAACGAAAAGGTGTTTGAGACGCTGGAGCCCGCCGCTTACATGAAGAGCGGCCAGATGAAGCTGGGCGGATATTACATGCACACGCAGGTGAAGAACTACATCCTGCTGCGGCTTGACGCACAGTTTGAACATCCGTTTGCGAGCGTGTATCACGAATACACCCACGTGCAGTTCGCGGGCGCGGCAGAGTGGATGCCCATCTGGCTCAACGAGGGCCTGGCAGAGTTCATGCAGAACACCGAGATTCACGACAAGGATGTGGAGATCGGTGAAGCGAGCGTGGATGACATTCTCTACCTGCGACAAAACCGGTTGATTCCGCTGAGCGTACTTTTCAAGGTGGATGCCACGTCGCCGTATTACCACGAAGAGCAGAAGGGCTCAGTGTTCTATGCCGAATCGTGGGCGCTCACTCACTACCTGATGATGACCGATCGCGAAAAACACACGAACATGCTCGATGACTACATGGCGCTGGTAAGTCATCACGAAGACGCGGCGGCAGCGGCGGAAAAGGCCTTTGGAGACCTGAAGCAGTTGCAGCGATCCCTCGAATCGTACATCGGGGCGAGCAACTACAAACAATTCGTACTGTCGAGTGCGGTTGCGCCGATCGGCGAATCAGGGTATCGGGTCAGGCCACTTACACAGGTTGAGGCGGACGCCGCGAGGGCGGACGTGCTGGCATATGTGGACCGCACCGCAGATGCGCGCGCGTTGCTGGATACGGTACTGAAGGAGGATCCCAGTAACGTGCAGGCGCATGAAACCATGGGATACCTCGAATTTCGGGCCGGGAATTTGGCGGAGGCGCAGAGGTGGTATGAAGAGGCGGTGAAGCTCGATGCAAAGGACTACCTGGCTTACTACTACTTCGCTTCGCTTGCAATGAGCGAACCGGGCGCGAGCGATAACAAGGCGATTGAAGACAGCCTGCACGCCGCAATCCGATTGAATTCGCGCTTTGCTCCGTCTTACGATCGGCTCGCGGTTTTCTATGCGATGCATCGCGAGAATCTCGATGAGGCCCACCGCTTGAGTCTGTGGGCGGTTCAACTGGACCCGGGGAATGTTGTCTATCGCGTCAATGCGGCAAATGTCCTGATGGCCATGGAACGATTGGACGATGCCATTTCCGTCTTGCATGCAGCGGCAAAGGTGGCAAAGAATCCAACTGAAGCTGCCATGGTGCAAAGCAGAATTGACATCGTCGAGAAGGTTCAAGCAGCTCGCGCAAAGGCAGCGGCCTATGAGAAAGAGCAGGCCGATGCATTCGCCAAGGCACAGACCGATGCGCAAATGAACGTGAATGTGACCTTACCAGCGGAAACGCCGAAGCATCCCACCGAACCAACAACGGGACCGAAACACTCGGCGATTGGAGTGATTCGAGGCGTGGTTTGCAGCTATCCGTCGATACTAGAGTTTCGTGTGGAGGGGGCGACGGGGAAAGCGGTCGCGCTCTACAACAACAACTTCTCCAAGATTGATCTGACCGTGGTCGGATTCGCGCCCAAAGGCACCATGAATCCGTGCACTGACTTTGAAGGCATGAAGACGCGCGCGGTGTATGTGGAGAGCGCCGACAAGACGGTGGACGGGCAAGTCATTGCCGTTGAGTTGAGGAAGTGACGGGATAGCGGGCTTGCGGGAATCTATCCCACAAACCAGTCCCATTGCTCTTTGGTGAGCGGGACGATGGAGAGGCGGCCGATGAGCAGGAGTGGCGAGCGGGCGAAGAGCTTCTCGAGCTTGATCTGCGCGAGGGTTTTGGGGTGTTTGAGGCGCTTGCCCGCCTTGACGCGGACGATGGGAACCTTGGGATCGGCTGCGTCGACGCTGAGCACCGTTCCCGTGCCGACGGCGGTGCGTTCATCGCCGGTGTGGTAGAAGATCCACTTGGTTCCGGCTTTCATTTCGCGGAGATTTTTGACTGCCGTTGGATTGGTCACGCCATCCCACACGGTTTCGCCGTCGCGCAGGAGATCGTCGAAGGAATAAACATCGGGTTCGGACTTGAAGAGGAAGTAGCTCATAACGATGGTCAGTGGTCAGTTCGGTGTCGGGAGTTCGTATTCCTTAGTTCGCGGTTCACAGCGTACATTGGCCGGTTCGCTTCAAGCTGTTGCCGCCTTTTCGACGAGACAGCGGCCCTTTCAAATCTTACGTCAGCGGTGCTGCCGGGCGGTAACCGTCTTGCCAGCGCGTTTCCGATTGCCGCAAAGGAACGGCGAGCATGGTGTAGTAGTCGTCGGTGAGGAGGCCTTCGTAGCCCATGGGAGTTCCATCCCAGCGGCGCCAGTCGTTGGAGCGGCCCTTGGCGTCTTTACCCTCAAAGCCGCAGCGGCCGTATTCATCGAGCATGGGGAAAAGAATCTTGTCTGCATCCGCGTTGCGGCCCAGGTCGTAGAGCGCGGCAATGGTGAAGAACGCATAAGCGCCGGTGGCCCCGCCATTCTCATAATTCTGGAAACCGTCTGAGTTATCAGGCAGAACGCCGCCGCCGTAACGCGCGTCAGGCGTTTTGTGGACGTAATCCTTGAGAGCGACGGTGATGAGGTTGCCCGGCAGGCCGAGATTGAAGTTGCTATAGCCGACCGCCTTCATCTTGGCGAGAAGCTTGTCCATGATGGAGTTGGCTTGCGGCTTGGGCACGAGACCGTAGTGGATGGCGATGCCGCTCACGAAGAGGAAGTAGTAATCGTGCAACTCGCCGTCGGCACTGCGCCAACCAGCCAGAACGCCGGTAGCGGGATCGAAGAAGCGGTCGTAGTAAGCGGCGCGCAGCTTGTCGGCTGCACCCTGATAGCGCGCGGCATCGGCGCCGTTGTTGAACTTCGCGGCCATCATGGCCATATCGCCATAGGCGCGATAGGCTAGCGCGTTCGCGTAGGCATCTTCGTAGCCGAAGCCGATCGTATCCCACCAGTTGGACGGCCGGATCTTCGGAAATCCTTCAGACCAGATGCCGGAGTTGCCGCTGACGCTGTATTTGATAAGGCCGTCGCCATTGGTGTCGGACGCCAGCATCGACTCCGCCCAGCCGCGAATGCCGTTGTAGTTTGCGGCGAGCCATTGATCGCTGTGGCCCGCGCGAACGCAGTTGGCCGCGGCGATGACCATGGAAGGAAATGTATCGGAAGCGGTCGTTGGATGGTCCGGCGCGATAGGCAGGCCGTAGGCGAATCCGCCAGCCAGCATGCGGTCGAGCGTCTGCCGCATCACATCGAGGGCTGTGAGGCTGCCAGACAGTGGCGGGGTGAGCGCCGCAATGTCGGCGAACTCGTAGTAGCAGAATGCGCAGGAGTCGCTGGCCGTATTGTTGGCGAGCGCCTGAAGCGAGGGATTGAGTTGCAGGGCGTTGAGCCAGTTGCGTCGAAACGCGTCGAATCGGGGATCGCCGGCGGTTCCAGGCACATCGGGATAAATTGCCGTGACGTCGAGCGTGTAGTCGACACGGTTGTGCTCGAAGGTCGCGGCGGGAAGTGAGAGCATTGCGGATTGCTTTGGCCGGTCAGAGGTATACGTCAGTTCGAATTGAGGGACACTGGAAGTAAGCCGCACGGAGCCTTGACCGGGAAAGTGGAGGAGAGCAGGCGTGGCCAGCAGGCCTGTGTGTGAAAACAGGCCGAGCACTGTGCTGTGGACTTGCGAGAGATCGAAGTGAAAGACGATGGGTGGGGGATTGAATTCTCCTGACCACTGTGACGTGAGCAGGATTCTGCTGTCGCCGATCACAAAGGTCCACATGGCGGGGGAATCGGGGGCAGCGCCCTGGGCGCGATACTCCACGCGGTGCACGCCATTGGAGTTTGAAGCCGACACGTTGTAGCCGCTGTCAGTCTTTGACGCCTTGACGATGTTGGTCCCGCGGCGGCCTTTACCGAGTCCGTCGATGTTGAGACTGAAGAACTCGGGCGCGGTCGGGGAGAGCTCAATCTCCATGTTTGGCGAAGAAAAGGAAAGGCTGTTGCTCGCGTCGGTGGCGGCCTGTGCGGCCAATGAATGACGGGAAAAGAGCATTGCGGCGCTGGCGCCCGCGGTCTTCAAAAAATCCCTGCGTTTCAACATCCCCCAAAGTCCCCTTGCGACGATACGCGTCCGCTTGTTCGCAGCAGGAAAGGCGCGCAGCCGTGCTCTTTTGGCGCGCTCGCTCTCGAAAAAGTGCAGCTACGAAAATCGCAATTGATTCTAACAGCTTTGGGCGTGGCCAGTGACGGGTCAGTGCGATTTGAGAAAGGCCTGACTATTCGCGGCCGCGCTTGCGGATCTCAATATTGAGGCGCTTGATCTTCTGGTTGAGTGTGGAGAGGGGAACGCGGAACTGCTCGGCGGCCTCAGTCTGATTCCAGTTGCAGCGCTCGAGCTTTTCCATGATGATGCGGCGCTCGATGACTTCGAGGATGTCGAAGAGTGAGGAGTTGGGGTTGTGTTCGAGGAGCGCGTCCTGAAAACTACGGCCGGTGATCTGGCCGGGCAGAAGGTCGGCGCTGATGAGGGGCCCGGAGGAAAGGACGACGCCGCGCTCGATGGCGTTTTCAAGCTCGCGGACGTTGCCCGGCCAGTCGTAATCCATGAGAGCGCGCAGTGCATCGGCGGAGAGTTTGCGCGGAGCGAAGCTGTTCTCGCCGGCGTAGAGATCGAGGAAGTGCTGCGACAACAGGGGGATGTCTTCACGGCGGGCGCGCAGAGGCGGCAGGTCGACGGTGATGACGTTGAGGCGGTAGAAAAGATCTTCGCGGAAGCGGCCGTCGCGCACGGCCTGACGCAGATCGATGTTGGTGGCGGCAAGGATGCGCACGTCCACCTGGATTTCCTGGATGCCGCCGAGGTGCATGAAGCGTTTGTCCTGGAGGACGCGCAGAATCTTTGACTGCGTGTCGAGGCCCATGGTGGCGATCTCGTCGAGGAAGAGCGTGCCGCCGTTGGCGACTTCGAACAGGCCTTTTTTGGATGCGATGGCCGAGGTAAACGCGCCCTTGACGTGGCCGAACAGTGTGGACTCGAGCAGCTCAGACGGCATGGCCCCGGTGTTGATGGGGACGAAGGGTTTGTCGCGGCGCGGCGAGTTGGCGTGGATGGCCTTGGCGATGATCTCTTTGCCGGTGCCGCTTTCGCCCTGGATGAGGACGGTGGAGCGGCTGGGAGCGACCTGGGCGACAAGATCGAAGACCTTGAGCATGGACTCGCTTTTGCCGACGATGTTGGCGAAGTTGTAGCGCTGCTTGAGGGTGCGCTTGAGCTGAAGATTTTCTTCCTCGGCGCGGCGGCGGGCAACGGCGGATCGGATGTCGGCGAGCAGCTTTTCGTTATCCCAGGGCTTCTGTATGAAGTTTTCCGCGCCGGCGCGAATGGCTTCAACGACATTGTCGACGGTGCCGTAGGCCGTGATCATGATGATTGGGAGCTCCGGGTGGCGCTCCTTGAATTGCGGCAGCAGTTCGAGTCCGCTTTGACCGGGTAATGCGAGATCGAGAAGGACGAGATCGAAACTGTCCTGATCAATCAGGCGCAATCCTTCTTCGCCGTCGCCCGCGGTTTTGACAGCGTAGTTCTCGAGGGAAAGCAAGACTTCGAGCGATTCCCGAATGCCAGATTCGTCATCAACGACAAGGATGCTCGCGGCGGGGCCATTGCCGTTGCCTGCGGAAGCGGGGACAGATGCGTTCAGGGGCAGGTCGTCCCTTGTTACGGACTCAGGCATGGACGGAATTCCTTAATAGGGGAAACTCGAGATGAAAAGTGGTTCCGGAGCCGATCGCGCTTTCAACGTGAATCTTGCCTGCGTGCTCCTGAATGATGCCGTAACTGACGGAGAGGCCCAAGCCGGTGCCACGCTTGTCGCCCGGGCGGTTTTTTGTCGTGAAGAAGGGATCGTAAATGCGCTTGAGATGTTCGGGCGCGATACCGGAGCCGGAGTCGGTGACGAGGGCCTCGACATGGCTGTTGTAAAGTGTGGCGACGCGCAGGCGTCCGCCGCCCGGCATGGCGTCCTTGGCGTTGAGCAGCAGGTTGAGAAAGACCTGCTGAAGCTTTCCAGGATTGCCGTGGATGGGCGGAAGCTCGTCGGCGAGATCGAGGTCGACAAGAATCTGCGCGGTCTTGAACTGGTGCTCAAGCAGCGAAAGCGTGTCGAGGATGACCTGGTTGAGGTTGGTGGAGCGGAACTCGGTGGTGGAGGTGCGAGAGAAATTGAGCAGGCCGTTGGCAATTTCTGCCGCGCGGAAGCTCTGTTGCGTAATCTTATCGAGCACCGGACCCAGGCGTGCGTCGCCGCGCAACTGCTTGGCGAGCATCTGCGCGTAGGAGGCAATGACAGCGAGCGGGGTGTTGATCTCGTGGGCGACGCCAGCGGCCAGCAGGCCGATGGAGCTGAGCTTGTCGGCCTGGGCGAGCTGGGATTCGAGCGTCACGCGCTCAGTGATGTCGTCGACCAGCACGATGCGGCCAACGGGGACAAAGTCACGGGAGAGGAGAGGCGCGATGGCGATATTGGCAGTGCGCTGCTCGCCGGCGCGCGTGGTGAGGCGGAACTTGTAAAGGTGATGCACACCAGGGTCGTTGCGAAAACCTTCAGTGGCCTCGATGAACTCATGCGGAAAGACGGAGCCAAGTCCCTGGCCGATGGCCTCGGCACGGCTCAGGGCGTACATGGCCTCCATCTGGGCGTTCCAGCTTTCGATACGATCGTTGAGGTCAATGGCAAAGATGCCGACATTGATTGACTCGACGATGTTTTCATTGAATTCCTTCAGCCGTTCGAACTCGGCGATCTTTCCTTCGAGGCGCGCGTAGAGGCTGGCGTTCTGCAGCGCAATACCGATATAACTGGCCAGAGACTCGAGAAGCTCAACGTCTTCGCTCGATAGGAAGTCGCCACCCAGTGTGCGGCCAAGGCCAATGACGGCGATGGTGCGGCTGGCGGCCTGCCCGTCGTCAAGCCGCAGCGGAGCGACGCGACAAGGCAGATAGTAGTTGAGGTCGAGCAGGGCAGCGGTGTACTGCTGATCCCGAGGCAGGTGGAGAGCCTGCTGCGCATTCTCGAGAAAGATGTGAGAGTGGTCCTTGGCGTAATCGAAGTTGAGGAACCCCAAGTCCAGATTGTCTTCGTCTGCACTCACTTCCTCGGGTAAGCCGTGTGACGCTGCCAGGCGCAGGCGGCCGGACTCCTCTGTGAGGAAGACCGCGACGCGCGCGACCAGGAGAGTGCGCGGCAACTGCTCGACAATCGACTTAAGCAGAGCCTTGAGGTCGGTTTCAGAACCAAGCCCGCGTCCAAACTCGACCAGCGCCCGGCGATAGTCGTAGCGATGGCGATCGAAGGCGCGATCGACCCAACCCTGAATGCGGCGCTTGAGGGGATCAAAGACGGCTGCCGTGACAAGGATCGCGAGAACAAGGCCCCACTCGCGCACTGCTTCGGGCATGACGTTGTGGACCATGACCGAGATGAGAGCGATAACGCCAAAGTAGGCGCCGAGTATCAATGCAGTGGCGAGAGTGTATGCCACGCCGCGCTTGAAGATGAGGTCGGTATCCATCAGCCGGTAGCGGACGATGGCCCAAGCGAAAGTGAGGGGCAGGAAGACCAGCGAGAGGCCGGCCAGGTCGGTGATAAGCCTCGGCGGGTTCAGGTTGAGCAGGTAGGGCACCGCGTAGAAGAACGTGAACGGCAGGACGGCCAGGAGGGTTCCGCGGGTGACCCACTTCAACTGCTGGCGGAGCAGAGGCGTGTTGGCGCGCTTGTAACTGCGCAGGAAGAGCAGCGCGGCGAGCACGTAGAAAGTGGCGTCGTACGCCGTGGCAATCTGGTTGAGCCGGTCGAGCAGAAGTTTTGTGGCCTCGCGGGTACCGATGGACCAGAGCCACAACCCCAGCATTGCCATGCCGGGCGCATAAACCAGCGGCAGCAGCCAGCGGCGGTTGAACTTCTTGAATCGCTCCTCAGGAAAGCTGAGCGCGAAGTGGAGGAAGAGCGCGGGTTGCAGCGCCTCAGCCGCGACATTTGTCCAAAAGACGGTCCAATCAAGGGCGTCGAGCTTGGTGGTGTATTTGAGCGCGTAGAGCGCGAACGAAACCAGGCAAAAGAGATAAAAATGCGTGGAACGGGGCGCGCCCCAGCGGCGGAAAAGAACATAAAAGCCGATGATGAGGTATATGAGGCCGATGATGCGCAGGCCAAGCTGCAGGCTGCGGTCCGGTGGCTCAGGAATGACCTTGACGGGCGTTTCGAGCGGAATGCCATCGCGCGTGATCGTGTAGAACACCTGGACCCAGGGGCCGGCGCTGTAGAGCGCGTGGTCCAGATCGGCGACTCGTGCAACGGGAGTCGCCTGCTGGTCGGTGGTTTCGCTCACCCCGGTCAACAGGTCCCCGGGCTGGATTCCGGCGTACTGGCCTGCCATGCCGGGCAGAACTCGATCCGCTACGAGGCCGCCCGTGGTTTCGTGCCACCACACGCCATCGTCGGCTTGCTGCCGGAAACCGCGCTCCTGGAGGAGGTTGAAGACAGCCAACACGAACAGAGCCGCTGTGGCCAAGGCCAGCAACGTAGCCTGAACGCGGCTAAGGAGGTTTGTCTCCATCGGAGGGGTTCTGTCTACACCTGTTTTGTTAGCACGTTAGTTGCCACGAGGGGGATATGCACAGGAGAGCGAAAGGCCATTTGCCAATCTTCTGAGAATACGCATGATATGGACTCGCCGTTCCGAGAAAAAGTCAACCAAAGGTGAAGCAAATCACCTATCGGATGCAAAAAACGAGAACAGGAATCCTGAGAAGAGAATCATTCTATGAAAAATGGTAGATCGATGAGCCGAGACGGGTTAATGGGCCTCTGTGCCGAGCTGTGCCGACGGATGGGCGGTGGATCGAGGTGGTGCCGCAACCCTTTCAGAGGGGGTCAGCGTTGGCCGTAAGTAGCTTTGGGGCCGTGCTTGCGCAGGTAGTGGTGCTCGGAGACATGCTTCGCGATTCCCGCCTCTGGCGCACCCAGCAGTACGCTGCGAAAGGCGAGCCGGGCGATGTACTCAAGAACGTCGGCATGTTCCACGGCTTCGGCGGGAGTTTTACCCCAGGCAAAGGGGGCGTGGCCTGCGACGAGTACGCCCGGGACGGCAATGGGATCGAGGCCGCCTGAGCGGAAGAGGCGCACGATGACTGCGCCCGTATTCCGGACGTAGCCCATAGCAACCTCTTCAGCTGTGAGGGGCTCAGTGACAGGGACCGGCCCGTGGAAGTAGTCGGCGTGGGTCGTGCCGAGACATGGGATAGGACGACCGGCCTGGGCCCAGGATGTGGCGAACTCAGAGTGGGTGTGGACGATACCGCCAATCTGGGGGAATTCACGGTAAAGGAGAGTGTGGGTGTCGAGATCGCTCGATGGGCGCAGCGAGCCTTCTACGATGTTCCCGTCGAGATCGGTGACGACCAAGTCGGCGGGCTTGAGCGCGGCGTAATCAACGCCACTCGGCTTAATGACGACGAGAGGTTTGGCTCCCGAGCGGTCGACTCCGCTGGCATTGCCGAAGGTATGGGGCGCGAGACCGCGGCGGGCGATCTCCTGGTTGGCGTGGAGGACTTGTTCGCGAAGGGATTCGAGCAGCATGGCGGTTCCTTGCAGTGCTTAAAACGCCTTGAACGTTTTCTCAATACAGAGTAACAGCGGCGCCGGGCGACGATTTCGCGAGACACCGTTCAGTCGTTCCCGTGAAAAAGGGGTTAGAATGGTTGCAATTTTCCGACCCAGGTTGTGAAGGAGTGCTCAAATGCGCCGTGTTCTTACATTGTGCCTAAGTACGATTCTGGCTTCATTCCTGCTGTCAACCTCAGCACTCGCGGGGAGCCGTAATCCTGCGGACTATCCATTGCGGGTTCAGATCTTTCATTTCAATGCATATTCGCACTACTACCGCCCGGGCGGCGGCTCCAGTTCGCTGGATGACGTAGACGGCGAGGGACAGGCCAATTTCTTCGAAGGCAGCGATGTTCACGCCTTCGACTTCAGCTATCACTGCACCCAGCGCCTGATGTTTTCTCCTGGCTTCGAGACGTACATGGCGCGATGGAAGAAGGCCGGCAGAGATTTGGAAATTTTGCTCCCGGTGATGGGTGGAAAGCCTGGCGACATGAACAGCTGTGACCTGAAAGTGAATGTCAAAGTGGATTCTGTATACGTCCGGCATAACGGTCTGATCGCCGAAGAGCCAACCGCTCAATACAAAGAATGGATGGTGAAGCACGAATACGATCCGGTACACGGAAAGAATTTACCTGTGAATCCTGCCGGAAATCAGCCGGCGACACAGCCGGCTGCCGCACAACCGCGAGGAGGAACCGCTCCGACGAGTTGAAACTTGCGCGCCTCGATCGGCTCTTGTCTGATTCCTTACCTATTCATTCGCCGGGACTTGTCCCACTCCCCGGATGCGAAGAGGCAGGCAGTTCCCGGCGCCCAGCGATAATTTTAATCAGCCCAATTCTTCAAAATCTACCGTACAATGGGTCAACTCGCCGAATCGTGAGTTGAATCGGCGAGGTAACTTCCCTGATTCAACAAGAGGTCTTTATGGGTCGAGTCTTGACTCGTTTTGCGCTTGGGTTCTCCGCGTGTCTCATGCTTTCGCCCGTCGCTCTGGCAGCCAAATTCAACGCCGCAGATTTTCCGTTGCGGGTGAATATCATTTATCGCAATGGCATACGCCATTACCACGGTTTAGGCGGCGGGATGTCATCACTGGATGCTGTCGATGGCCTGGGCCAAGCCAACCTCTTCCAAAACGGCCAGCCGCAGGGCTTCGACTTTAACTACAGCTGCTCACAGCCAATCGTTCCCACTCCAGGGTTCGGGACATTCATGGCGCGCTGGAAGAAGCCGGGTCGCGTGATCGAGATCGTTATGCCTGTGATGGGCGGCAAGCCGGGAGAAATGAATTCCTGCGATCTAAACGTCAGCATGAAGCAGGACACCGTCTACCTTCGGCACAACGGCTCGCTTACTGAGGAGCCGGCGGCGGAATTCAAAGACTGGATGGTCAAACACCAGTACGATCCGGAGCACGGAAAGGATCTTCCGGTGGATCTCAAGGCGGAGCAGCCGCCCAGAGGGCAATCTGCCCCTCAGCCTGCTGGGACTCAGTAACCGCAAGCCCTACCACAGTGAAGCAGACCGAACGCGATGCCGTGAGGTTGCGGCGTCCCCATGTCTCACCGTGATTGACGGTGCAACGAACCGGGGTTAAGCTTCGATTAGTTTTCCATTGCTTGCAATCGAGCATCTCTCACCCGCTAAACGGTGCGAGAGCGCCGAGGTTTGGCTGTGCGCGCAAGAAGCATCGCCGCCCGAGTTTTCGCTGCCGGGTTAAGCCCGCTTGCAGTACCGGTCCGTGCTCCGCTGCGCCCCGGGGCGGGCAGCCGTGGCTAATCTCACCATTCCGCGCCCGGCAATCGCCTCGCCTGCGGCCGGACCGTTTGCAGCGACGGCACGTGCCTCTCTGATTCGGCCAAGCTTCGAAGTTCAAGCCATTCCGCCGCACCGCTGGATGACCGCGATCGCGGTGATGTCGAGTGCAACGATGCAATTGCTCGACACTTCGGTGGTCAACGTCAGCCTGCCGCACATCGCCGGCTCGCTTTCCTCAACCGTGGAGGAGGCTACTTGGGTACTCACCTCCTATCTTGTGGCCAACGCCATCATTCTGCCGATTACCGGATGGCTGGCAGGTGTGCTGGGCCGCAAGCGGCTGCTGCTGATTGCGGTAACCGGGTTCACGTTGTCGAGCCTGCTTTGCGGGCTGGCTCCCAATCTGCCCATGCTGATTGTCTTTCGGGTATTGCAGGGCGCCACCGGCGGCGGACTGCAACCACTTTCGCAGGCCGTGCTCCTTGAGGAGTTCCCCGGCAAGGAACAGGGCAAGGCGATGGCGTTCTGGAGCCTGGGGATTATCGCTGCGCCGATTCTGGGCCCTACGCTGGGCGGCTGGATCACGGATACATGGTCCTGGCGCTGGGTTTTCTTTATCAACCTGCCGGTGGGAATTCTGAGCCTGCTCTTGATCTCGCAATATGTTTCCGATCCGCACTACCTGAGGCGCAGGCAGCTCGGCGTGGATGCGTGGGGCATCGGCATGCTGGCGGTGGGCATGGGTGCATTGCAGATCATGCTTGATAAAGGACAGGAGAAGGACTGGTTCGAATCGAGCTTGATTCGCGCGCTGTGCGTGCTTTCAGTGGTTTGTCTTGCGGCGTTCGTGCTGCGCGAGTTGGGCGCCAAAGATCCCATCGTGCACTTCAACTTGCTGCGCTCGCGCACTTTTGCGTCGGGCGTAGCCCTGACCACGATGATGGGCTTTGTGCTATACGGAAGCCTGGTGCTGCTGCCGCTGTTTATGCAGACGTTGCTGGGCTGGACAGCAACGACGGCGGGACTATGGAACAGTCCACGGGGAATTGGCACCGCGCTGTGCATGCCGCTGGTTGCTTATTTGCTGGGCAGGGGGTGGGACGCGCGGTGGATGCTGGTCTTCGCCCTGGCCCTGGCGGGCGTTTGCTTCTTCGGCTATGCGCGGATGACTCTCGAATCGGGTACATGGGACATCTGCTGGCTTCAAGTTGTGCAGGGATTCGGGCTGGGCTTCCTCTTCGTGCCGCTGACTACGCTGACCATGAGCCCGATTCCGAAGGCGGAGACGAGCTACGGAACGAGCCTGTACAACACGATGCGCAACATCGGCTCCAGCATGGGCATTTCGTTTGTAACCACCCTGGTGGCGCGACGCGCGCAATTTCACCAGCAGATCCTCGGCGACAAACTCACCGCATCAAGCGCCATTGGCCAGCAGGCCATGGCGCAGCTCGCGCCTTTCTTTGTTCATCAGGGATTTGATCGGGTGACAGCAGCACACAAGGCCGGCGGGCTCATCTATCGGCTGCTGCAGCAACAAGCGGCTCTATTGAGTTATGGAGACGCGTTTTACCTGATGGGGATCCTCTTTCTGGTCAACATTCCCCTGGTGCTACTGATGCGCGGGGCCGAACACAACCGGCGGCACCGCAAAGAATCTTAATTAAGCAGAGGATGGTCGATTCCAACCTCTCCGCAAAGAAACCGATGAAGGATGGGCAAGCAGCACCTACGATCGGTTCGTCGCGCGGTACACTTTTCGGCATGATGTTCGCCAAGCGACTGCGGGATGGGGTCCGGCGCGGGGAGATTACCTGCAGCGTGCGGATATAGACACGGCCGCATGTGCGCGTGGGCGGACGCTACCGCATGGAGGAAGGCGAGATCGAGGTGGACTCGATCGAGTCGATCGGGTTTCCGGACATTACGCCGGAACTGGCGCGAGAATCAGGATTTCTGGGCGTTCTGGATCTGCTTAAGGTGGCCAAGCACGGCCGCGGCGACATGATCTATTTGATCCGCTTTCATTATGTGCAGCCGGCTGGGGTCAAGCGGCACGGGACCACAAAGGTTTCGGAACAACAACGGCGTCCAGTTCGGCGAATTCGGCGTCAGTGAGGCGGAAAGGCGCGGCGCTGACGTTGTCTTCAAGGTGATTGACATTGCTGGTGCCGGGAATGGGCAGCATGAAGGGCGACCGGCGCAGCAGCCACGCCAGCGAAATAACAGCAGTGGACACGTTGCGCGCGGCAGCGATCCTTCCGACAACTTCGTTGGCCTTGCGCCCCTGTGCCATCGGTCCCCAGGGAATAAAGACGATATTCTTCGATTCGCAATAGTCGAGCAGGAAATCCCACTCGCGGTCGTTGACGTTGTAACGGTTCTGCACGCAGACGATGGGTAGGATTTTTTCGGCACGGTGCAGGTGCTCGAGGGTGACGTTGGAGAGCCCGAAGTGACGCACCTTGCCTTGCTCCCTTAGCCGCGCGAAGGTTTCGACGGTAGCGTCGAAATCTACAGTCGGATCAGGGACATGCAGCTGGTAAATGTCGATGCGTTCAAGACGCAGACGCTTGAGGCTGCCTTCAATCGCTTGCTGAATGTGGCGGGGACTGGCATCGTGCGTCCACACCAGCGGGCCGCGGCGCACCCATCCTGCTTTTGAGGCGATGACCAGGCCGTTGGGATAGGGCGATAGCGCTTCCGCAATCAACTCTTCTGAAACATCGGGGCCATAGGAGTCAGCAGTGTCGATAAAGTTGACGCCGAGTTCGACGGCGCGGCGCAGCATGGCGATGGCGCCGTCGCGATCCGCAGGAGGTCCCCAGATGCCCCTGCCGGTGATGCGCATGGCGCCGAAGCCCATGCGGTTGACGGTGAGATCACCGCCAAGGGTAACGGTTCCGGACTGGGCGGCGGGCCCATCTGAAACGACTGCGGGCATTGCATCCTCCAAGCCTTCTGGCTTCTAAATTTATGATTGGGTGCCGAACGACAGGCTTTTCGGCTCTATGGTTGGATGCTGAATGGTGAGTCAGAGGCAACTTTGGAATGAAGTTTCTTGTGGCGGCGTGAAGTAACGCCGGAGGTCGCATTCGATTACTGCGCAGGAGTTCGCAATGAGCGAGGGCCTGCCCGGATGCAGATCTTTCAACAACCGTTGCGTCGACAAGATCTATCTCGTTCGTTTTTCACGGCGTGCTGCCAGCCATTACACGCGGAGCCAGTAGGGTTTGGGAACTACAGCGGCGAGCTCGGCAAATTCGGCGTCGTTGAGGCGGAAAGCGGCGGCGCTGATGTTTTCTTCAAGGTGACGGACGTTGCTGGTGCCGGGAATGGGCAACATGACCGGCGAGCGGTGCAGCAGCCAGGCCAGAGAGACGACTGCAGTGGAAACCTGGCGGGCGGCGGCGATTTTTTCCACCACGTCATTCGCCTTGCGGCCCTGAGCCATCGGTCCCCAGGGCAGGAACGCGATGCCGTTGGCTTCGCAGTAGTCGAGCACGAAATCCCATTCGCGATCGGAAAAGCTGTAGCGGTTCTGCACACAGACGATGGGCACGATTTTTTGCGCGCGGTGAATGTGCTCGAGTGTCACATTGGAAAGCCCAACGTGGCGGATTTTGCCCTGCTCCTTGAGCCGCGCCAGTGCTTCCATGGATGCGTTAAAGGATGTTGCCGGATCAGGGACGTGGAGTTGGTACACATCCATGCGATCGAGGCGCAGGCGTTTCAGGCTGCCCTCGATGGCCTGCTCGATGTGCCCGGGCGCGGCGTTGTGCTGCCAAATGGCGGGGCCGTGGCGTACCCAGCCGGCCTTGGAAGTAATGACGAGGCCGGTGGGATAGGGCCATAGGGCCTTGGCGATCAGCTCTTCGGATACTTCGGGGCCGTAGGAGTCGGCCGTGTCAATAAAGTTGACGCCCAGTTCGACGGCACGGCGGAGTGTAGCAAGAGCGGCATCAACATCGGCGGGAGGGCCCCAGATGCCTTTGCCCGTGATGCGCATGGCGCCGAAGCCCATGCGGTTCACGATGAGATCGCCGCCGAGGGTAACAGTTCCGGCTTGCGCGGCGGGGAGGATTTGCATGGAGGAGTTCATTGGATTGGTTCTTCTTAGATCCTATTCGCGGAGTAAAGCCGGAAGGTGATGTCCCATCCTTTTCACGATGAAACCATGAAAAGGATGGGGCAACCAGCAACCAGATGAGGACGGCCGTGCGAGAGTCTGCGACTCTTACACGGTCACTTCCCAGCCTTTCTCATAAGTGCGGCCCCAGTATTTCATCGCTTCGGCATCGTCTAGGATGTGCGCGGTTTCAGGATCGATGCGCAACATCCGATTGACGAACCAGGCGATGTTCGAGAGCAGAAGCATGGTGACGGTGACATTGGCGACCGGGATAGGCGAGTTGAGCTTCTCCTGGCCGCGGATGGCGGCAATGAAGTTGGCAAAGTGCGCATCGGTCATGTTATCGGCGCCGAAAGTGTCCGCGGACGCAGGCTGCATGGCCAACGCGGAAATTGTCGATCTGCTTGCCCTTCCAGTCGTAAACGTCGTAACCGCCGCGGTCAATGACAACCGATCCCTTGGTGCCCATGATCACCGAGCCGCGATCGCGATCGTAAAGGCGCATGCCCTGGCGGCTGCGGCCCTCCCAGGAGAGGGCTTTGCCATCGATATTCGAAGTTGGTGATGAGGGTGTCGTAGAACTCCCAGTCATCCTTGAACTTGTAGTTGCCGCCCGAAGCAGTAACTGCATGGGGAACTCGGCCTGTAGCGCCCAGCGGCAGACATCCATTTCATGGGTTCCGTTGTTGAGGGTTTCGCCAGTGCCGTAGCGGCGCAGCCAATGCCAGTTGTAGGGATGGATGTTTTCCCGGTACTCGCTGCGTGGCGCAGGGCCCTGCCACAGATCCCAATTGAGTTCCGGTGGGAGCGGCGCCGGGCTTGCCGTAGTACGTGGCGCCGCGCGTATTGGCGTACCAGGCCTTGGCCATGTAGGTGTCGCCGATGTAACCGTCGTGGATCTTCTGGATCATTTTGATGGTGTAGTCGGAAGAGCGCTGCTGATCGCCAACCTGGACGAGCTTTCCATATTTCTTCTGCGCGGCCACCAGCAACTCGCCCTCGCGGCAATTCTGGCTGGATGGTTTTTCCACATACACGTGCTTGCCGGCCTTGAGGCCGAGCACGGCCATGGGCGTGTGCCAGTGGTCGGGCGTGGCTACGGTGATGGCGTCCACGTCTTTGGATTCGAGGATGCGGCGGAAATCGCCTTCAGCCTTGGGCGCGTATCCGAGCGCCTGCTCCGCCTTGGCTGCAAACTTGGCTAGGATGCCGGAGTCCACGTCGCAGACGTAGGCCACGCGGGCGGTCTTGCTGTTGGCCTTGAGCGACGCAGAGGTGCGCGCCGGCGCGGCCCTTGATGCCGTTGCCGTGGATGGCGAAGTTCAGGCGGTCGTTGGCGCCGAGAATCTGCGCGTAACTTTTGGCTGTGGAGGCAAATGCCGAGCCTGCCACACCCGCGGCCAGGCCGTTGACGAATTTTCGGCGCGAAATCATTCCAGTCTCCAATCCGCCACAAATTATATCGTTGTGAACCACATGCACGCCGCGGCATGATCGGCGCTGAAAGCGAGTGCGGCGGGTGACACGGGCTGCAGTCTGTTCAAATCCGGGAACGTTCGGGCCGTTCTTTCGGGCGCTCTGCGTCAATACGTGAGTATTAGGCGCTGTATTCACCTAAACGCGCAAAATGAGTAGGGAGGGCTGTAAACTTGCGCCGCATGGGGACGTCTACCAAATGATGGCAGCCGGCACAGCAATGAAGCCAATGACCGCGGAAGGGGCGGAAGAGATTGCTGCGCAAGAGTTTGCCAGGATTGTCGAGACCCGGCGTCCGCAAATTTTCCGGTTTCTGCTGGCGTCGCTGCGCGACGTTGACCTGGCAGAGACGCTTACCCAGGAATGCTTCCTGAAGGCGCATCGGAACTGGAGCCATTTCCGCGGCGACTCAAGCGCGATGACCTGGCTGATGCGGATTGCCATCAACCTGCAGAAGGACTACTGGCGCAACCGCCGGATTCAATTCTGGCGGCATACTCGGACCAACGCCGTCGATCTGGACGAGGCCAGCGAGTGGCTGCCCAACGGGGAACGAATGCGGAGCAGCAGATGCTGGCGAAGGAACAGGTGGCGCAGGTTTGGAAGGCCGTAAAAGGCCTGAGCGAGCGGCAACGAACAGTATTCTTGCTGCGCTACGTGGAAGAGCGGGATTTGGCAGAGATAGCGCAAGCCACCGGGCTGAGCGAGGGCACGGTAAAGGCGCACCTTTCGCGGGCGCTGGGTAGAGTGCGCGCGGAGTTGAGAGGAACACGATGAATTTTCGGGACAAATTGGCGGGAGAGATGGACGATCCGGTGCTGACGCAGGCGCTGAAGAACTTCAAGGCGAGCGTGGATGCGTGGAGCGACGCGGCTTATAGCCGGCCCCGGAGTGGCAGTTGACGGGCGTCCGCCGCAGCGGTGGCGTCTGGCGGCAAGCTGGGCGCTGGGATGCGTGCTGGCAGCAGGCAGCCTGGCGGGCGGAGTGTACGAGCGCCATCACAGGCAGGAACTGGCGCGGATTGGGGCGATGAAGACGGCCGCCCAAATAGCTGCGCAGGAGCGTGCAGCAGCTGAACACTCTGCCTCGGCTGCGCAGAAAGTTCTTGAGGAGCAGGCGGCAATTGAGCCATCCACCGCAGGTGGTGCCGCGGGTGCGACCAATGCGGATGCGGATTTGATGGCAACGGTTGACACCGATGTTTCTCGGCAGGTTCCGTCTGCTATGGAGCCTCTGGCACAGTTAATGGACGACAACGGAAATGTAGTAAGAGGCAAGCCAAAACAACGGGGGAGATCCTCAGATGCCAGTGAGGAGAGGGCGATGAAGACAATGAAGTCTGCAGGACTAGTTTTGGCGGTAGCGGGAATTCTGATGCTCGGTGGATTTGCGGGCGCTCAAGGGCCCGGCGGAGGGGGCATGGGGCCTGGGTTCTCGGAGCACAGGCCTCCTATGGAGCGGGCGTTCGGAGAAATGGGTGCGCGCGGACAATGGTGGAACAATCCGAACATCGTGAAGCAGTTGACTCTGACAGACGATCAACGCAAGGCGATGGACGGGATTATGCAGGATCATCGGATGAAGTTGATCGACATGCAGGCAAACCTGGAAAAGGCGGAGGTTACCCTGGGGCCGCTGATGAAAGCCGATACACCGAACCAGTCTGCGATTGAGTCTCAGATCGACAAGGTCGTGCAGGCGCGGGCGGATCTGGAAAAGGCGAATGCGCGTTTTCTGCTGGATCTTCGCATGCAGTTGAAGCCGGACCAGTGGAAACAACTGGAGACGCTGCGCCAGAACCGCATGCAGCGTGGCGGGATGCATGCATGGGGACGCGACGGACGCGAGGGACATGACGGCCAACGGCCGGGCATGGGCGAACCGGGTATGGGCGGGCCGGGCAACCAGTTCCGCGGCCGCGGCGGACAATTCCACCGGCCCCAGGGGCCTCCTCCGGCAGGGGCTGCTCCGCAGGGAGCGCCTGCTCCGCAAGCACCGCCGGCGGGTGGGCCGTCTGGCTCGGGAACGGGCGAGGAGCAGTAACAGCGCACAGTGCCGCTCTGATTCGCGAGCACGCTCGCGAATCAGTCAACGCGGCCGTGAGGTTTCGGCGCGGCTTTGAGAGTTTCGCAGGTAGCAACAGCAGTTGACAGGCAAACTGGAGGCGGCAGAGAGATTTCTCTTTGCCGCCATTTTTTGTCGTCCGTCTGCGGATGAACGTGCTGAAGGAGTTTTGGCCGCTCGATCTTGAGCTGTGGTGAGCAGCGCGGCATCAAGTGGGTTCTGTAACATCAGGATGGAAGGAGCCGCTTGTGCCGAGCCTTGCCGCCGCCGACTGGCTGATCGTCCTGATCTACTGCTTTTTTGTACTCACCGCCGGATTTTCGCTAAGGCCCTCGGTGACGACGAGCCGCCAGTATCTGCAAGCCGGGCGCGCACTGCCTGGCTGGTTGTGCGGCCTGGCGATGGTGGGCGCCAGCCTGGGCTCGCAAGAAGTGCTCGCGATGGGCGCCGCGGGGGCCAGATATGGGCTGGCGAGCCTTGGATTCTTTGCGCTCGGTTCGATTCCGGCCATGATCTTCGCCGGACTTTACCTGATACCTGTCTATTACGGAGCGAAATCGGGACCTGATCCGGCAACGTCTTCGGCGCGGTCGATTCCGGAGTATCTCGGACTGCGCTTCGATGCAAAGACACGGGCGCTGAGTGCGGTCTTATTCGCGGCAACGGCCGTATTCAGCGCGGGAATTTCGTTCTATGTCATGGCTCGCGTCTTCGTGGCGCTGCATGTCTTCGATCAGATTTCAAACTCGCTCAATCTGCCGCACGCGGGGATTCTGCTGCTCGCCATCGCTCTGCCTGCGGCATTGGTGCTGACGTATGTTCTGCTGGGCGGGCTTGGTGCAGCCATGTACAACCAGGCGCTGCAATTCTGTGTGGTCGTGGCAGGGCTGCTCCCGCTGATTCTGCTGGGGTTGAAGAACGCCGGCGGTTGGAGCGGGCTGAAGACCGCGATTCCTTCCGGTTTTTTGAACGAGTGGACTGGCGCCGCACATGCGGCGACGCATTCCATGGGAATCGGAGCAATTGGACTGGTGCTTGGCTTGGGGCTGGTGCTGGGCGGTGGAACGTGGTGTACGGACTTCAGGCTTCTGCAGGCGGCGATGGCGGCGAAGGATGTGGGGTCGGCACGCAGGGCTCCGCTGATTGCCGCGGCGCTTTGGGTGTTTGTGCCGTTGCTGGTGATTCTGCCGGGGTTGGTTGCCATCGGGCTGCCAACACCGCACACGACAACCATGGTCCGCTATGAAAACGGGACGATCTACCACGACATCACAGTGGTTCCACCGGCAGTAGAGGCCGGGCAGGGACTGATTCCGGCGAAGGCTGATGCGGCGACCGGAAAACCTGTGATGGGACCGGACGGCCATCCGGTGCTGAACTACGAGATGGCCACGCCCAATCTGCTGCTGCAGTTTTTGCCGATGGGTCTGTTCGGACTGGGTGTGGCTGCGCTTCTGGCCTGCCTGATGGGCGGTGTCGCTGCCAGCCTGACCGCGTTCAGCACGGTGTTCACGTGTGACATCTACCAGACTTTCCTGGCAAAGGATGCGAGCGACAAACGGATTCTTGCCGTGGGGCGATGGGCGGCGGTGGGCGGCATCTTGCTTGCAATCGGCGCGGCATGCGCGGCAATGCGATTTAACAGCATGCTCGACGCCATGATATTGGTCTTTGCGGTAGTGAACGCGCCGCTGTTTGCGACGCTGCTGCTGGGCGCGTTTTGGAAACGCGCAACCGGATGCGGCGCGTTTGCGGGATTGCTCGCGGGCGCGGCCGGGGCCTTGCTGCATCATGGGCTTGCATTGCCGAGGGGCGCGCAGAAGGGAATCCACGGCGGATGGATTACGGTGCTGCATCATCCTTCGAGCGAATTGGCGTTCGGTTTAGGGACCGCGGGAATCGCATTCTTCGTGAGTTTCATCGTGATCGCTGTGGTGAGTGCATTCACCAAAGCGCGGCCCGAGGCGGAACTCAAAGGGCTGGTGCACTCGCTTGTTGAGCCGGGTCGTGTGAGCAAAACGTGGTGGAAGCGGCCGGAGGCTCTGGCGGTGGCGATTCTGCTGGCGGCGATCGCGGTGAATTTGATTTTTATCTGAACTGAGAGGGCTAGCGATGTTCTTCGATGCGCGCATTTCCATTGGAATGATGTTCACGCTGATCGGAACGATCCTCGGGGCATTTGGCCTGGCCACGCGCAACAGCCCAGAGGTTTATGTGAAGAGCCTGCGGATCGATGCGAATCTCTGGTGGGGATTAGTGCTGCTGGTGTTTGGCGTGGCGGTGCTGTTGCTGGGAAGGCGTGCGCAGGCGCGGATGGAAAAAGCTGGAAGTAGGAAGTAGGGAACAGGGAATAGAAAACGGCGCTGTTTCCTGTTCCTTGTTTGCTGTCCCCTGATCTCTGCTCTCTGTTCTAATCCCCCTTCACGCTGAAACGCATGGTGCGGTAGTCGAAGGTGTAGCTCTTGAGCTGATCGAGGGCGTCGATGCCGAGCACACCGTAGACGTCGTCATGGGCGGCTGATCCGAAGGGCTGCGTGAGGACGCTGATGTAGTGAAGGTCGATGGCAGTGTCCCCGACGACGAGGGGAACGGTCTCAGCAACGTAGGCGGGCTGCGGCGGAAATTGTTCGCCGGGGAATGAGAACATCACAATCTTCAGGCCATTGAAGTCGGCGGCGTGCTCGTCGAAGTAGCGCGAGGTCAGGTAGGTCTGCTGGCCGCCCGCGTCGATCGCGAACATGCGGTCGTCTGATGCGCTGGAGCCGGCTCGGCTCGCCCGAGGTTGCGTCTGGCGAAGATGCACCGGCGGCGGGGTCCAGCGAGCTGCCGAGCGCGACGATGATCTGATCGCCATCGAGAAAGAACGCGCGCGCCGACGGTGAGACGGTCACGGTCGACGGCGGGATCAATCTCCTTGGAGGGGCGCACCTGGATGGCGTTGTCGAGAGACGGTGAGGCTGCCCATGGCCGAGAGCGCAGGATAGCCGAGCACGCCCTCAACCTGGTAGCCAGAATGCGGGAAGTAGTAGTCCGCATCGTCGAAGACGAAGGCCGTCATGTTGTGCAGGGTGAGGCGGCCGCCGATGGTGAAGCGCGGAACGACGGTGACGTGAACCTGGATGGGCCGGCCGGTGAGCGTGTGGATGGTCGCAGTTTCGTCAGAGATCTTGAGACCGACCTCTTTCGCTGTGGAGCGCGAAATCAGATTGAAGGGCGCGGTGGGATCGAGCATCCAACTGCGCGATCGCGCATCCACAAAGACGGGAATGTCGATGAGGCCGAGGGGATCGTTGCTGACCTGGAGCCTGAATGGGTCGCAGGGGTCGACGGTCATGGGCGGATTGTCCTTGGCCAGCGGCAGCATCTTGAGCGGCATCTCGATCTCGTCCTGCTCGTCGGGCGCTGAGCTTGGCGTGCAGGCGGGTGTCGAGCGTTTGGTAAGCCTTCGCGGCCTTGGCCCAGTCGCCCAGGCGCAGGTAGTCCTCGGCCAGCGCCTTGCGCAGCAGCTTTTCGTGAGCCGACGTCGCCGCTGGCGGTCACCTGATCGACGAGCGGCTCGAGCAGTCGATGGAGTCTTCAGGTCGTTGGAGCGGTTGGCCAGGATGCCGCGATAGAACTGCGCCTGGTCAGGCGGCAACTGGCCAGCTGCGCCTGCTACGCGAAAGTACTGATGATCGGCGAGCAGGTTCTAGCAGCCGGGCATCGGTGTCGAGAGCCGCTGCTGGTTCCGGTTTGCAATTGCGCTCCGGCGCCGGGCTGCTGCTGCGGTGTGGATGGAGGCTGTGTTGCGGGCGACTGCGATGGAACCGGCGGTGTGCCCCGCTGCGCAATGAGCGGGAACGCGCCAAGAATGAGCGCAAATGTGAGGGCCAGGCCTGCGATCGGCAACGACACTGCAAGGGCCTCGTTCGCCGGATTCCGGTTGCTTCGTTCCGCGAGTCCACTGGCGCAGTTCATCTCCACTTCGACGTTAACAGATTGATCGGGAGTGAGAGCACGGCGAGCAATGCCTTACGTTTGCGCGCGACCTGCTCCCAATGTGGGGCGCGTGGAGGCTGAACAGCTTGCGCACTTTAAGACGGTCTTTACGAAGCCGCCGGTAGACTTGAGATGAGCGATGAAGCGAAAGACGATTGCACATTACGAGATTCTCCGGCGGCTGGGCGCCGGAGGCAGCGGCGTGGTGTACGCGGCCAACGACACGCTGCTGCAGCGGCCGGTGGTGCTGAAGATGTTGCACACCGGATTGCTGACTGCGGAGCAGATGCGCTCGACGGTGCTGCGCGAGGCTCGGCTGGCTTCGGCAATCGAGCATCCCAATGTGTGCGCGATTTACGAGGTAGGCGAGAGCGGCGACGAAGCGTACATCGCCATGCAGTATGTGCCGGGCCAGTCGCTGGACACGCTCATCGAGCAGGGACCGTCCAGCCCGCAACTGGTGCTCTCGGTGGGCATTCAGATTGCCGATGGATTGCAGGCGGCGCATGCACTGGGCATTTTTCATCGCGACCTGAAACCGCAAAACGTGATGCTAACCGACGGCGGCCTGGTGAAGATTCTGGACTTCGGGCTGGCGCGGCGGCTGGCGCCGGAGGACGCCCGCTTCGATCCCGCGCAGCCGTCGCTAGCCAAGGATGCTTCGTTGCCGGCGACGTACACGGCCCGCGGCGGGACCATTCGCTACATGGCGCCGGAGCAGTTTGTCACCGGCCACTCCAGCGTGCAGTCGGACGTGTGGGCGCTGGGCGTGATCCTGTACGAGCTGGCGAGCGGCCGGCATCCGTTTGCGCGCCCCGACGCCGAGGATTTTCAGGCGATTCGCGCCATCCAGTTTCTGGAGCCGGCGGATTTGAGCGAGATTGTGCCGGGAATTTCGCCGGAGCTGAAGAGCGTGATCGCGGCGTTGTCTTGAAAAGAATCCCGGCGCGCGCATGGCTTCGGCGGCCGAGGTGCGCGAAGGGCTGAAGACCATCATGAAGGCTCTGCGCATTGAGACAGGGATCATTCCTGGCGATGCGGCAGCCAACCTGCCGGCCACGGGACCGGAGGCGGAGAAGCGCGCGACGGGATTGCTGTCGATGCTGGCGGAGCGGTTTCGCGAGTCGGCGGGCGAACGCGCAGCCGCAGAATTCGCTGGTGGTGCTGCCCTTTGCGAACCTGGGCGCGACGGAGGTGGCGCCGCTTTACGGCTACGCGCTGGCCGATGCGATCGCGGCGCGGCTGGCGCGAATTCCCGCACTGGTGGTGCGGCCCTCGAGCACGCTGATGCCGCTGGCCGGCGCGCAGCCTCGCCCCATGGATCCGCTGGCGGTCGGCAAAAAGCTGCTGGTCTCGTTTGTGCTTGCCGGAAGTTTTGTGCGCTCAGAGAGCGGATTCGACCTGAACTGGCAACTGCTCGATGTGGCGTCACAGAGCGTGCGTTCGGGCGGCTCCATTCGCGTGGCTTCGCTGGACCTGATCGCGGTGCAGACGGAGATTTCAAACGAAGTTTTTGCCGCGCTGCAAGGTGTGGGCGCTGCAGCGACGCTCGAGCAGGCCAATCCGGACAGCAGCGCTGGCGCCGCGCGCGGCGTTCGCCGCGCGAGGGCTCGCTGCCGGGCCCTGTGAGCGAAAAGTATCTGCAGGCTCGCGCGCTGTTGAGCTCGTTCATGGTGCGCACCGGCTCGCGCGCCGATCTGGATCGCGCTCACGCGCTGTTTCACCAGCGTGACTGCGGCCAATGCGAGCGTTCGCCGCCGGCATGGAGCGGACTCGGCATTGCCGAGCTGCAATATGCGCGTCATGGCTTTGGCGGGCAGATCCATGTGATGCACGCGCGGCAGAGCGTTCGATCGAGGCGCTCAAGCTCGATCCTGCATCGACCGAAGCCAACCTCTACCGCATCTACATGCTGCTTTCGCGCGGCGAGAAGGAATCGGCGCGGCATGGCATCGCCAATTTGCTGGCCGGCGCGGCAACGACTGGAACGTGCACATGGTGGCCGGCCTTGCGCTGCGCGGCGACGGCATGTACGAGGAGGCGCTGGGCGAATTCAGCCGCGCGCTCAAGCTGAACCCGGCCAACGCGGCGATTCTCTATAACCACCGCGCCCGCGTGTATCACTACCAGAACCAGATCGAGCTGGCCGGCGACGAGTTGGAAAAAGGCCTGGCGCTGGAGCCGCGGCATCCGCTGCTGCGCACGTCGGCGGGCTACCAGCAGATGCGCCTGGGCAACCTGGATGCGGCCATCGAGATTTTGGAGGGCGTGATCCGCGATGACGCCTGCTGCGCATTGCCGTGCCCACGCTGGCTCTCTGCTATGTGCAGGCGGGCGAGCGCGAGCGGGGCGCGGCGCTGCTGAAAGACGACACGCTGGCCGCGGCCGAGGCCGACAGCGAGATGGCCTACCGGCTGGCGACTTACTTTGCCGTCGAGGGCGACTCCAGCGAGGCGCTGCACTGGCTGCGCCGCGCCATCTATCTCGGCAACGAAAACTATCCGTGGTTCCAGAAGAATCCGGCGTGGAATAATCTGCGCACGAATGCGGACTTCGAGCGGATTCTGGAGGATTTGAAGAAGAGCTTCCGCAAAAACCAGAAGACGTGGAAACGGCTGCTGGAGCAGGTGCCGCGGGGGACTAAGCAAGCTTAGCAAGCGACTGTCAATGTGCTCGTAGGGCTGATATACAGGCTCCCACACATAGGCGCGGAGCTTTTTTGCGAAGGCGTTTCAGAGTCGGCGTCGGCCACTCCGTCGGCCATGGCCTGCCGGCCTACGGCCTCAGCAACCACCAGGCTCACCTTGCGGGAGTCGGCGATGGGCGGCAGCAGCGGGGCGTCCTTGTCTTCGCGCGCGGGCGAGAGCGCGGCCAGCGCCTTGGCTGCGGCCATGATCATGCCATCGGTGACGCGGCTGGCGCGAGAGACGAGGATGCCAAGAGCGAGACCGGGAAAGATGTAGGAGTTGTTGATCTGGGCGATGCGGACGAGCTTACCGTTGATCTCGACTGGAGCGAAGGGGCTGCCCGTACCCACCAGCGCGCGGCCTTCGGTCCAGCGCAGCAGGTCGGCGGGCGCGGCTTCAGATTGTGAAGTGGGATTCGACAGCGGGAAGATAATGGGGCGCGGAGTATGGCGAGCCATCTCGCGCACGATCTCCTCAGTGAATGCGCCGGGCTGAGCGCTGACGCCAGCCAGCACCGTCATGCCGGCGTTGCGCACCACATCGAGCAGTGAAATGACTCCGGTTTCGGCGCTTGGCGGCGAGAGTTTCCATCCGGCAACGTCTTCGCGTTTGCGCAGCCAATGGCTGCTGGGCTGGGCGGATTCCTTTGCCGCCCTCGATGAGCAGGCCATAGCGGTTGAAGGCGTAGATGCGCTTGCGCGCCTGCTCTTCGCTCAGGCCTTCTTCTTTCATGGCGGCAATGAGGAGATTGATGATGCCGATGCCCGCCGATCCGGCGCCGAACATGGCAATCGTCTGCTCACGCGAGCGGAATGCCGGTGGCGTTGACGGCGGCCAGCAGCGTGGCGGTGGTTACGGCCGCGGTTCCCTGAATGTCGTCGTTGAAGGTGCAGAGCCGGTCGCGATAGCGCTCCAGCAGGCGGGCCGCATTGGCGCCGGCGAAGTCTTCCCACTGCAAGAGAATGTGCGGCCAGCGGCGTTCGACGGCGCGTGACGAAGGCTTCGACAAAATCGTCGTACTCCTGGCCGCGGATGCGCTTGTGCTGCCAGCCGATATAGATCGGATCGTTGAGCAGCGCTTCGTTGTCGGTGCCCACGTCGAGCAGCATGGGCAGGCAATGCTCGGGCGGGATGCCGCCCAGCGCGGTGTAGAGCGCCATCTTGCCGATGGGAATGCCCATGCCGCCGGCGCCCTGGTCGCCGAGGCCGAGGATGCGCTCGCCGTCGCTGACCACGATGCAGCGCACGTCGTCGTAGCGCGGAGTCGGCGAGGATCTGCTCGATGCGGTCCTTGTTGGGATAGCTGAGAAAGAGGCCGCGCGGCCTGCGCCAGATCTCGGAGAAGCGCTGGCAGCCCTCGCCCACCGCCGGCGTGTAGACGATGGGCAGCAACTCTTCAATGTTGTGCGCGATCAGCGAGTAGAACAGCGTTTCGTCGTTGTCCTGCAGGTCGCGCATGTTGCTGTACTTGCCGAATGCGGTGGGGCGGCTGTCGAGGACGCGCTTGCGACGTTCGCGCTGGTCTTCCAGGGTTCCGATGTGAGGCGGCAGCAGGCCGTGCAGGGCGAAGGTGTCGCGCTCCGCTTCGGTAAAGGCCGTGCCCTTGTTGAGGCGCGGATTCATGAGCAGATCGAGCCCGGAGAGGCTGGTGCGAATCACGGACGGTGGCGCGACGAGGAAGGATTCGGAATTCACAACGGTTTTCTCCATGCGCGCGGGATCGATGAGCCATATGATAGGGCGTCTCTATTCGAATTGGAGCAGGACACCATCTCCGGGCGTGCTGCCGACGCGCATGGGCGGACCCCAGGTTCCGGCGCCGGTGGAGGTGTAGACCTGGAGCGCGCCGAAGCGGTGCAGTCCGTAGGTGAAGCGGCCATAGATGCGGCGCGTGAGCCAGGTGAAGGGGAAGAGCTGCCCGCCGTGGGTGTGGCCGGAGAGCTGGAGGCTGAAGCCGGCCTGCTCCACGATGGGCAGGCGCGTGGGCGCGTGGTTGAGCAGAATGCTGGCCGCGGGCGGGTACGAGACGCAGGCCGTCGAGGACGGCTTTCATGCGGATGACGTGGATGGAGTCGTGATAGAACACGCCGGCGATCTGCAGGCCGTCTACGGTAACCAGCTCGTTGGCGAGCACTCGGATGCCGGCGCGCGCTGATGGCCTCGATGTAATGCGCGGGGTCGTGTGAACTCCTCGTGGTTGCCGGTGGAGAAGTAGATGCCGAAGGGCGGAGCGAGCTGCCTGAAGGGCGCGATCAGGCGGTCGAGGTCGGCTTGCGTGCCGTCGAACAGGTCGCCGGGAAGAAAGACGATATCGGGATTGAGGCGAGCGGCCATGGCGACCATGCGGCGGCAGAATCGGACTCCGTTGATGCGGCCGAGGTGCAGATCGCTGAGCAAGACGGCCCTGCGGCCACGCCAGGACGCGGGCAGGTTGGGAAGATGGACGGCGATGCGCCGGATGCGGATGATGCGGGCATTGATCAGGCCGTAGATTCCAGCGAAAGCGGCGATTGCGTAGAGGACGCCAGCGAGCATCGGCCGGACTGCGGCAGGATTCGCCGGCAGGATGCGAGACGCGGAGCAGACCCCAGGCCAGCCAGGCCAGGAGCGACGCCCAGAAGAAGAAGTTCAGAAAGCCGAGCCAGATGGCCGCGATCCAGTAGAAGAGATCGGACGGCAAAATTGGAGAAACGGAACGCGAGCAGAGTGGCGGCGACAAAGCTGAAAGCCAGCATGAGCATCGCGACGCGCAGATCGGCGGCCACAGCGGGACGTGAGAGCCGGCCAGAAGGCGATCCAGGTGGAATAGACGAACCAATGAGCGAGAAGAAGGATGACCTGGATGACGAAGATGGCAAGGACTGGCCAGGCTTTCAAACGGAGCTCCTTACTTCATCATGATTGCATGAAGCGCGAAGGGCGATTTTCCGCGATGCGCGGCGAAGCGCGCAACCTGCGTGAAACAATCTTTTCATGAACTGGCGACGGCGCGGACAATGCGCTCGGGATTTACGTTTCCATCCCCTTTTGCCGGTCGAAGTGCACCTACTGCAACTTTGCTTCGGGAGTGTATCCGGCCGGCGATCATGCGCGCTATGTGGAGCGGGTGATCGAGGACCTGGCCGGCGCTGGAGCTTGGGCCGCGGGGCTGGGAGCTGGAGCTGCCGCGGCGCGTGGATACGGTATACCTGGGCGGGGGAACGCCGAGCCTGCTGGCTCCGGAGTTGCTGGCGAAGCTGTTTGCCGCGATGCGCGCGGAGTTCCCGCTCGACGCGGACGCAGAGATCACCGTGGAGTGCGCGCCGGGACAGTTGGCAGACGCGATGCTGGAGGCGATGGCGGCCGCGGGCGTGAACCGCGTGAGCCTGGGCGTGCAGTCATTTGTCGATGCGAGGCGCATGCGAGCGGGCGCCTGCACAGCCGGGCAGCGGTTGAGGCGGATTTGCGGCGGCTGCGCGCGGCTGGAATCACCAACCTGAATGTGGATCTGATTGCGGGGCTGGCCGGGCAGACGTTGCTTCATGGGAAGAGTCGCTGGATGGCGCTTGTCGGACTCAAGCGTGCCTCACGCCAGCGTGTACATGCTGGAGGTGGACGAGGACTCGCGGCTGGGGCGCGAGATGCTGAAGGGCGGATCGCGCTACCAGCGCGGGGCTGGTGCCGAACGACGATGCCATTGCACGAATGTATGAGCGGGCGATCGAGCGGCTGGAGGGAGCGGGGCTGCGGCAATATGAGATTTCCAATTTTGCGCGGCCGGGATTCGAGTCGCGGCACAACTTGCGCTATTGGCAACGGCGGCCGTATCTGGGCGTGGGGTTGGATGCGTCGTCATTCCTTCGGTGCGATTCCACCCTTACCGCAAAGACAGACGCGCGGGAAGGATGGGGCAACCGTGGTTCGGTGCTGCGCGCAACGACGACCGACGATCTGCAGGCGTATGTTGCCGGGACGGGGGTCGTGGAGACGACATGGCACGCGCCGGCGCGGCAGCATGAGGAGGCGTGGTTCCTCGGGCTGCGGATGAACGCGGGCGCGGATGTGGCCCCACTGGCGCGGGAGTTCGGGAACGAGTTGGTTGCGCCGGCGATAGAGGTCGTGGAGCGGCTGGCGAGCGATGGACTGCTGATCTTCGACGGTGAACATGTGCGGCTCACGGCGCGGGGACGGCTGATCTCGAATGACGTGTTTCAGGAGTTTCTGGACATGGAGACGGAGGTCACGGCTTCAAAACAGAACATTTTTCATTCCGTGCTGCCAGCAATCGCTACTTCCGAATAGGCGACAATCCAGCAATGATCCCGTAGTAATCCAAATTCGATGCTGGGCACGGTCACTTCCGTGGACAGAACGCTCATTGGACGGGATGAGCATTCGCAGCGTTAACCTCCGGCGCACCCGGACACGATGCGGGTGAACCGGGCCAGCCATCTCCCCGGTATTTGCCCAGCATGTAGCCGACCAGCACAACCAAAGGGAAAACGATCCGCTGAATGGCTCGTGGAGGCTTTGCAACTGCCTGTGTGCGCCGGTGCCGCCACAACACGTGGGCCAGGTAGAAAATTGACGGCCTACCGGATTTGCTGGCGTTGAGAACCGCAAACATCGCCTGGAGGTAGCGATCCAGATCAACGACCGGAATTACCTGTCCCCCAAATTCCAGCATATCTTCCCCGGCGTTCCACCAAGTGTGAACGACCCGAACAGGAAAGACTGCGGTCCCTCCGGCTGGCACAACGATCTTTCTGTTTCCGACTCTTGTTCCGAGTGTTCCCGCCTTGACGCTCCCTTCCTCACGCTCATGGAAATGCACATGCAGCGGCGGGCCGCTCGTTCTCGGGGGCAACGAACCATCGATGGTCAAAATCGTCTGCCCCTCGACGTCACGCGCTCGGCGCATCCGCAGGATCTCTCCCGTGCGTAGGTTCTCCAACCTAAGAAAGGTATCCAAGACTCCTCCTCGATGCGCGAGGCCCTTGCTGTCTCTTGCCTCCCGAACGGCCTCAAGCTGCTGATATGAGTGTATCGAAGAAATCATCCCACCCAAGCTGGCTGTGGAGCGGATTGGAACGAGTGACCGGCAATTCGGAAGTAGTTCTTAAATGACGCCCGCTTTTGCGCTACCACGCCAGCAGTTCGTCACCGGAAGCTGACGAAAAGAACGTCACGGGCGACGCTGCCGGTTGCGGCGGACTGCCGAAGCACTGAATCGACTCGGGTCCGGAGGCCTTGGCCCATTCGAGGGCTTTCTCCGCCTCCCGCAGGACGACAACCGGAGAGCGGCCGCGACTGGCCGCGATGCCGAAGCACGCGGAGAGGCGAATGGCTTCGCCGGCCGCTTTGAAGGGCACCGCAAAGACGTCGACGCGCAGGCGCTCGGCCAGGATCATGGCGCTGGCGGGACTGCAGGCGGGCAGCGCAATTAGAAACTCATCCATGCCGGGCCGGCCCAGTAGGTCGTAGCTGCGCAGCAAGGCGCCGGTGCGGCTGGCCACCTGGCACAGCAGCTCGTCGCAGGCGTCCACGCCAAGGCGCGAGTTCCAGTGGCCGAAGTCGTCGATATCGAAGAGCACCAGGCCCATTGAGCTGTTCATGCGCTGCACGCGATCGGTTTCGCGAAAGAGCATGGCGAGCAGAGTTTCGCGATTGTAGATGCCGGTGAGGCGATCGAGTTGCGCGCTGCGGATGGCCGCGTCGCGCAGCGTATCGAGCCCCTGCGCCATGCGCTGGATACGCAGCACCATGTCAAGGCGGAGCTGCCAGTAGGCAGGCTCGATGGAGCGCAGAATCAGATCGTCCATTGCGCCCTCGGCGAGAAAGTCGACCCATTCCTGGGTCACGATTTCTGCGATCAGGACGACGGGAATGCGTGGGACGTCGGATTGAGCGCGTGCGGCAGCGAGCAATTGGCCGGTCGGAATACCGGGCAGGCTGGAGTCGATCAACGCGAGGCTGGGCGAATTGGGACGGCCGAGGGCGGCAAGCGCGGCCTGCGCGGAGAGGACAATCTCGACGCGAGCGCCGGCGGCCAGAAGCAGCGGCTCGATGGCGCCAAGCAGCGCCGGGTCGGGCGATGCGAGAAGAAAAGCGGGTAACGTGTGCGAAGGCATCCAGGGAACTCTCCCGTTTGGATGTATCGGCGCAGGTTAGAAAAAACTTAGGCAGCGGCGATAGATTGTTAGGCCGCTGCAATGACCTTTGGATCAGGTCGGCAAACCGAAGGTACTGTGTCCGCCACGGGACATGAGGATGAACGATTGGTCCTCGATCTCAATTCTTGCAATGACCTTGTTCTCTTACCGCGGGGTTTCGAAACCAGCGGTTGCCAATCCCAGGTCTCAAAATCGAAACCTGGGGCACCCCTCTCAGAACGAGAACGAAGCGGTCAGAGACCTAGTCGACGAAATCCACCTGCGGCGCGATGGGAATGATGCCGCGCTCGTGACCCATTGCGAGCAGCTTGCGGATGGCCTCGCGACCGTCGGGGCCGTAGTCGAGAGTGCGCTCGTTCACATACATGCTCACGAAGCGACTGGCCATTGTCGCGTCGAGGTCGCGGGCAAACTGCATGGCGTATTCGAGTGCCTGCTCGCGGTGCTCGATGGCGTGGCGAATGCTGTCGCGCAGCGCCGTGGAGATGATCTCGTGCGATTTGGTGCCGAGCGAGCGGCGAATGGCGTTGCCGCCCAGTGGCAGCACAAGGCCGGTAGTTTCGCGCCACCAGACGCCGAAGTCGATGACCTTGTAGAGGCCGCTGGTGGAATAGGTGAGCTGGCCCTCGTGGATGATGAGGCCGGCGTCGTAGTTGCCGGCTTGGATCTCAGGGATGATGGCGTCGAAGGGGACGCTGACGGTTTCAATGGCCGGATTGAAGATTTTGAGCGCGAGATAAGCCGTGGTGAGCGTGCCGGGAACGGCGACACGGGTGCGGCTGAGGTCGCCGGCTTTCATCCGGCGGCTTGAAACGATCATAGGGCCGTAGCCCTCGCCAACGCTGCCGCCGCAACCCATCAGCGTATAGTTCTGCTGCAGATAGGGGTAGGCGTGAAAGCTGATGGCGGTGACGTCGTAGAAGGCTTCTTCGCGGGCGCGGCGGTTGAGGGTTTCAATATCGCAAAGTGTATGGGTAAATCGATAGCCGGGCACACGAACCTTGTTCGTCGCCAAACCGTAAAACATGAAGGCGTCGTCGGAATCGGGGCTATGCGCTATTGAAATTTCTACCGGGGTTACGGGCCGGGCACAATCCGGGGCATGAGTGCTCACAACGGGGAAAAATCCTTTCGGCAACTATAACTGAAATCAATTTTATATGCGGCAGCCTCCATGAGATGACCACGTTGCGACGGTCATCTTTTGGCAGCGTTGCCCGGCTGATTGATCAGCTCTTCAATTCCAGGTCGGATTCCTCGGCTGGTTCGAGGGTCGCGTGCAATTGGCCCTTTCCTTTTCTGCGCTGCAGCCAAATGTGACGAGCCACACCTGCGGCGGCAAAAAGGAGCGCTCCGAGTGAGACGAGAAGGGCAATCAGGAGCCAGCGCATGGGACGAACCTCCCCAAGCATAACAGAGCGCGCCGACAGGACTTAATGCAAGCGTGCACCAACGTAATGCGCTGACAGATTATGCGGCTGTGCCCTGAGTCGTACCCAGGCAACTGTTCAGCCAGGTGAGATAGGTGTCACTGCCCGATTCAATCGCAAGCACCAGAAACTCCGGGGTTTGGTAGCTGTGGAGTTCCTGAAGCCGGGACTCGAGAGCGGGGAGTTGATCTTCCGCAGTTTTCAGCAGCAGCAGGGTTTCGGCCGACGACTCAATTTTGTCGTGCCATCGGTAGATGGAATGAACGGAAGGCAGGAGTGTGGCGCAGGCGGCCAGCCGCTCCTCAACCAGCTTGTGGCCCAGGCGGGAGGCTTCCTCACTGCTGACGACCGTGGTCATCACGATGCGGGCAGACGACGTGGATTCGAGCATGACGTCCCTCCAGAATGAAAGCGATGCTGCAAACAATGTACGCCGGAATTGGCTCGGCGGGGCAAATGCCTGCCAAAAAGTAACCCTGAAAGTGTCGTTTGCGGAAGAGCACATCGCGGGTGGGGCATCGTGTATGTTCTTGCCCCGCCCAGCGTTGCGAAAATCGGCCGGCAAGGATTCAGTGAACCGGCTCCGCGACGACCTCGACTTCCTGGCTCCGGGTGGTGCCGGGGATGTCGAGCGATCCGAGGACGAGCGGCTTGCCTTGAGCTGCTTCCGACGTCACATCCAATACGGTTTGGCGAATGACCGGATCCTGCGCGCCAGCCCCCGGTTTTTCGTCCGCGAGGCTCGACTGCTCGACTTTGGTACGCAGGTTCAGCGCGTCAGGAGATCCGCTCACCGTCGCTTCGATGCTCAATCCCACATCTTCGTATTGCACTTGGGAGCTTTGGGCCTGGCCCTCGGATGTTCCGGTCACGATGGGCACACGGCTGCCCTGCTTGAAGGTCGATCGTTGTCCCGAAACGGCAAGAATCGCAAAATGCTGCGACCCCGCTTTTCTGCCGCCGTCGAAGTCGGTGATGGTGAAGGTGAGGCGATAGACCTTTTTGGGGCGGTCGAGGTCGGCGATGAGCTTCTGCGCGGTCTCAAGGTCTTCGGCAGTGGCTCGCAAGGTGATGGCGTTTTGCGATGCAACTCCGTAGATCCTTGCCCTAGGCAAAACGTTCCGGAGATCGGTTTGAATGTCATTCAGGTCGTTCTGCTGGGAGGCATTTGTGAGAAAAATCGTTTGAACTGTTTCCGGAGCTGGTGGCGGCGGCATGCCGGGTCGCGTTTCGCCGGGCTTAAGCTGATCCGGATTCGCCTGCGCGCCTGCGCCTCTCAGAAGGATTGTGAATGTCAGCGCAAGCCCCACAAAAACGAGTGCGGCGGATATCGTTCGCCGTCCGTTTGCATTCCAGATTGATCGCATTTCTCCCCCTCGATGTTGTTCCGAAGAGCGCCATGGTGTGTTTTTCGATTGGATCCAGAACTTCTTCTACCCAACAAGACGGGCAGTTGTAGATTCCGCTCGACAATATTTCACGGTGGATGTGGGAATGATGCATCGGCCGCGCCCCTGGCGATGCGGCTGCGAGCTCGTTGCCCGGCGCCGCTATTGGCAGAAATGCTTGCCGATCCGGGCGCCGTGTTGCAGTATGGACGTTGCGGCTTGCAAGTCTGCCGCGCGCGGAGAAACCAATGAGCACAGCAATAAAATTTGGCACTTCGGGGTGGCGAGCCATTGTGGCGGACGAGTTCACGGTGGCCAATATCCGGCTGGCGGTGGCTGGAATCGCGGCGTACGTGAAGATGCTGCCTGCACCACATCGGGTTTTGGTGGGGCGCGATCCGCGTTTTTTGGGTGAGAGCTTTGTAGCCGAAGCCGCGCGCGTGCTGGCCGGAGCGGGCGTCGCGCCGATCGTGATTCCCGAGGCTGCGCCCACGCCGGCCATTGCCTATGCGGTGCGAACCCTGAAAACTTCAGGATCGATCAACTTTACTGCGTCGCACAATCCGCCAGAGTACAACGGCATTAAGTACTCCACGCCAGACGGAGCGCCGGCTCTGCCCGAGGTGACGAAGCAGATTGAGGCCGCAATCGAAAAGATTGCGAGCGGCGGAGGCGGCGGCGTTCCCGGTCCGTTTGTAGAGAAATTTGAAACTGCCGACGTGAAGCCGGCATTCCTGAAGCGCTTGGCCGAGCTGGTGGATCTCAAAGCGATTGCAAAATCGGGCATCAAAGTGGTCTACGATCCGTTTTGGGGCGCGGGGCGCGGCTACCCATCCGATCTCCTGCGCGAGGCCGGCGTGAAGGTGGAAACGGTGCACGACTACCGCGATGTGCTGTTTGGCGGACACGCGCCAGAGCCCGATGATCATTTGCTGGGCGAGGCCAAAGCAAAGATGAAGGAGTTGGGCGCGGCGCTCGTGATTGCCACGGACGGCGACGCAGACCGCTTCGGCATTGTGGATGGCGACGGAACGTTCATCCAGCCGAATTATGTCATTGCGTTGCTCTTCGATTACCTGGTGGAGACGCGCGGCTGGAAAAACGGCGTAGCGAAAAGTGTGGCCACGACTAACCTGATCAACGCGCTCGCCGAATATTACAAAGTTCCGATCTACGAGACGCCAGTGGGATTCAAGTACATTGGCGCGCTCATCGACGAGGACAAGATCGCGATTGGCGGCGAGGAGTCGGCGGGATTGACCATCCGCGGCCATGTTCCGGAAAAAGACGGCGTGATCGCCGGGCTGCTGGTGGCGGAGATGGTGGCCACTCGCGGCGCAAGCCTGGGTGAGCAACTCAAGCGCCTTTTTGCCAAGGTTGGTTCCTATTATCCGGTTCGTGAGAACTTCCACTTGACCGCGGACCAGAAAGCCGCGTTCACTGAAAGATTGAAGGCTGATCCAACTGAGTTGAGCGGACGCAAGGTGACGAGCGTGGTGCGGACTGATGGGCTAAAGCTGATTCTGGACGATGGATCCTGGGTTTGCTATCGCTTGTCGGGCACTGAGCCGGTGGTGCGAGCTTATACCGAAGCACGCAGAGAGCAGGACATGCAGGCGTTGCGCTCGGCGGCGGAGAAGTTTGTACTGGGCTAGGGTTTATTTATAGTCCCTAAGCGTGAATCGAGATAGAGATGCCGAAAGAGGATGTGCAGGTAGATAAAAGGGCACGGGAAACCAAGCACGAGCCGTTGCGCGATTGGGCGCGCGACTGGGCACAGCGGCTGTGGCGGCCGGCAGGAACCGTGATCGCGGTAGTGCTGGCGCTGCTGGTCACGTGGCACGTGATCTACGGCAACCATGGCGTGTCGGTTTGGCAGCAGAAACGTGCGGAAGACCGCGCGCTGCAACTGGAGATCCAGAACCTGCAGCAGGAAAACGCTCAGATGCGGCAGCAGATCGAGCGGCTCAAGTCGGACCCCGACGCTATTGAGCGTGAGGCGCGGGAGAAGCTGCACTACGCCAAGCCCGGCGAAGTGATCTATACATTGCCGGATCAACCGCAGGCGCAGCAACAACCGCCGACCAAATAAGATTTCAGCTCTAAGGTCTTGGCTTTCAGCTTTCCAATGACAGCGGATAGGAGTCAACTCCGCATTCCTGATCCCTGTTCCCTGCCCGTTCAAAACTCGATGTGTGCCCGCACTGTGCTGACGTACACGGGCCCGCGGTCGCGGTTGTAGCCGGGATGCTCGATATAGGTTCCGCCGACGGTGCCAAAGAGCCCACGCCAAATGTGTGCGTTGTAGTACCACTCCGTGATGTCTTCTCGCGCGTAGGTCAGGCCGCCGTCGCCGAGCAGGAAGCCGAGCCCGCCGTAGTGAAGATAGTTCTGGTGGTCGCGCTTGATGGCGTTGGAGACGAATGCGGCGCCGAATTTATCGTTGGGCCGACGCCAGCTCTGGCCGTTGTAGTCACCCCCGAATTCGACAGTTTGCCCGACCTCAGTGTAGGCGAATGACTCGTGCTGATCCTCGTTCCAGCCGAATCGCCCGAAGAGCCGCAAGCTGCCTGTCACCTCCTGCTCGGTGTTCAGCCCAAACCCGTACTTCACCGCGCCAAAGCGCTCGGTCTGCGTGATGTCGGGCGTCGCAATCTTTCCGGCCAGATACTGCTGCACCGACTGCCGGTAATCGCCCATGTGCGCATGATTTACAAAGCTCAGCACACGCACGGCGCCTTGTCGTTTTGGATCGAGCCACTGGCCGAACAATCCCTTGCGCAGTTCAAATTCCCAGTTCTGCCCGTTTGCGCGGCTCAAGGCCCAATCAAGGGTGATGCCGTTAGCAACGGTGGGCATCGCAGCGATGCCGTATCGCGCCGACCAGATGCGGTCGTCGTACTCCAGGATTCCAGCGACCGTGTAGCCGCGCGTGTCGGCCGCGTAGTCCCATGCGCCGTTGTTATCGATGGTCCAGTTGGTGAATTGCAAATGGCTGTCCGATCCGACGGAGTTGATATCGAATGTGTCGGGGAGTGTCATCTTGCCGATCCGAATCTCGAAACGGCGCACCGGCACTTTCGTCGCCAGCGCCAGCGGACCGCGATCCTGGTCAGCCATCTCATTGGTCAGGCCCACGATCTGGTGAATTTCACCGCGCGCGAGATAGGGCGCCGTACTCAAGGTGGGATTGCGCACCACGTCAAGATTGGTCGCGCCCGCCAGTCCCAGCGCCTGAGAAATGCCGCGCCCGCCGGCGTTCTCGAAGTCGACGATCAGGTCGGTGTTATAGCGGGTGTTCGGGCGCAATTGATAGCCGAGATAGAGCGTGGCCACCTCAGACGCTTTGGTTTCGAACTCGTCGATCAGGCTGTTCGTCCCTTCGTACGGCGAGTGGAAGTGACCGTGCATCTGGAAGATGCTGTTCGCCTGGCCGGAGACCCAGTAGCGCGCGTCTTTGGAGTGGGTCGCCATGGTGAGGACCTGCGCAGGTTCCGTCTCATTGTCGACAGGATCTGTGGCCGAGCTGGGGCTGCCAGCCGATCCCGCCTCGCTGTCTTGTGGCGCGGAGAACGCCAGGTTGATCTGCGTTTGCTTTGCCGTTTGCGCCGCTGGCATCGACCGCAGTTGCGGCGCGGCGGGCAAGGACTGTGGCGCTTGGGCGACTGCGAGGACGGCAGTAAGCAGAAATGGCCACGTCAATCCGCTGAGCGCCGATAGCAGTGGGTTGGGGTGGAGAAGAGGCATAGAATGAAGGGGAACTATACCCCAACAGGGTTAATACTATACCCCAGATGGGTATTGTCAAGAGGAGAGAATCCATGCCCCGCCACGAACGCGAAACGATCAAGTTGTTGCAGCGCGTACGCAAGCTGCGCGGCCAGTTGGATGCCGTGGAGCGCACTCTGACGACCAATGAGGACTGCGGGGATCAGCTGATGCTCCTCGCAGCCGTCCGCGGCGGCGTCAACAGCCTGATGGCTGAAGTGCTTGAGACGCATATTCGTTTCCACCTCGTGGACGGAGCCAAGGAGCAGATCGCCCCCGAGCTGGCTGAGGACTTGATCGACCTGGTTCGCGCGTATCTGAAGTGACACCATTTCCGGTGGATCCACTGCCGAAGATCGGCGAGGCGTACGGTCACCGGTGGCAGTGCAGCTCATGCCTATCGTAGCGGGCTAGCGGCGCAGGAATTGTGAACGCTGGTTAAATGATGGCGGGATGCTGCAACAGCGCATTGCGCCGTTGCAGCCCTCGAGATTATCCGAAATCAGTCAGCAGTTCGCGCCGGCCTTGGCCAGATCCTCTTTCAGACCCTTCATGCTGGTGCGGCTCGACGCTTCGCCTACGCTCATGTTGGAGCCGGCCGGCGGTACTCCGCCGTGCCAGTGCGTTTCAAGACTCACGGCGTAGTGATAGCCATTGCGCTCAAACGCGCGGAACTGTCCCACCCAGTCGATCATGCCGCCGCCCACCGGCGCCCATTCAAACTTGCCGTCCGGCTTCCGGATCGTGTCTTTGCAATGGCAATGGCCGATGCGTTCCTTGGGCAGGTGATCGTAGTCGTCGGGGTAGGGCACATCGCCCGCAAAGGTTGCTGAATTGCCGGGATCCCAATTGAGCATAAAGTTGGGTTCGCGGACCGCTGCGAGCGTTTCCGCAGCTTCTTTGCCGCTGCCGGTGTTGCATGCCATTTCGTTTTCGAGCAGCAGAATGAGTTTGTGGTCGGCGCAGGCGCGTGCGGCCTGGCGCAACTTGTCGTTGATGGCCGCGCGATAGGGCTTTTGATCTTCTAGGCGCCAGAAGTCGAAGCAACGGATGCGGTCGGTCTGGAATGACTTGCAGAGATCGATGCAGCGGGCAAGCACCTCGTCCTGCTGCTTGAAGTCGAAGTCGGCGTGGAATTCATCACGGCGGGGGCCTTCTTTGGATACCGGCGCGCCGAGCCAATGAACCTTGAAGAGCGGGCTGGCAATGTCGGTCACACGCAGCTTGTATTTGTCGAGAATCCCGCGCGACTTTTCAATTTCGTCGGCGCTCAAGTCGGTGACATTCTTTCCCCACATGCTGCGGAGCTCGATCCAGTTCAGGCCGAAGTCGTTGGCTGCCACCGAGCAAGCGTGATCGAAGTCGGGCGAAATTTCATCGTTGATGACGGAGAGGCGAAAAGGGCATCCGGCAGCTGCGCGAGCTGCGCCCGGCACGGCAGCCAGCGCGCTTGCGCTCGCAATACCGGCGAGAAACTCCCGGCGTGAGGTGGACATAGAATCTTCCTCCAAATCTATAGAGCGCCGCTGACTGGCGTTCCGATTGCGGTTGCGATTATAGACCCGCGGGCGCTGAGTCTTCCTGAATGCCCGGCAACGAAATTGCGGAACCGCGCGCGCTATCTACTTTCGCGGATACTGCTCGGTCATGCCCGTGCGCGAGTTGGTCACGGAGAAACTGCCGTCGGATGAGGCGACGACCTTCAAATAATTGCCATCTTCGTCACCCTTGGGATTGGCGATGAGCGCTTCAGGGCTGTTGTGCGCGGCGTCGGAGTTCTCGGCAGTATGAAGCTGCCACAAAGCCTCGAGGCCGGGGCTGTCGTGCACGGTTTGCCACGCTACGGGCATGCCCGCTTTGTGGGCGCCGTTGTTCATGATCGCCGCGCGGGGATGGATGGCGTCGACCAAGGCGCGCGAATTGGAGAGATCCATGCCGTGATGCGAGACCAGGAAGAGATCGACTGTGCCGATGGGGTTGCTGGGGCAGACGAGCGCAACTTCTTTCTGGCCTGTGAGGTCACCGAGATCAAGAAACTTGAACTTGCCGAAAGTGACCAGAATTCCGGCGGAGCGCGCATTTTCGGTGGGGTCGGTCGGCCAGGAGTGTTCCTTTGCGCAGTAAGGATTGGGCGCGGGCACAATGCCGGAAACTTCAGAGGCGTGCTCGCCATCGGCTGTGAGCACGACGACGCTAAGGCCTGCGATTTGGATGGTGTCGCCGGGATGCACAATACGCCGCGTATGGCCCGCGATGGCCTTTAGATAGGCTTCGTATCCGGCCTGCGTTGTTGGCGTGTCTTCGCGGTTGGGTCCGTGATCGAGAAACTCGCCCACCTCCACGCGCGAAACCAGATCGGGCACGCCACCCACGTGGTCGCTGTGGTAGTGCGTGATGAGCACGTGATCAATGCGCTTGATGCCGGCGTCGCGCATTGCCGTCTGGATGCGTTCGGCGTCGCGGCCGCCGTTGCCTGGCCAGCCGGTATCGACCAGAAGCGACTCTCCGGAGGGCGCAACAAGCAGCGTAGATTGGCCGCCCTCGACATCGATGGAGTAGATGATCAGGTGATTCTGGGCCCTGTCCTGCGCGGCGGCCGGTTGGAGGGCATGCACGGCCAACAGCGCGAAGAGGGCAAGCAATGTGGCAGTGAAGACAGAGGCGAGCCGGGATTGCGTTGAGCGCGCCTGAGATGGGAAAGGGTTGTGGTATGCGGGTTTCATTGGCATCAGAAGTGTAATTGATGCATCGCGGCTGAGGAAAATCGCGCTTCGGGCGTTCGAGGAGATTTTCAAAAAGCTCCGCGATCCGACCGAAGATGTTTTGCATCCAACAGAAAAAAGACGACTAATCCAGTGAGCAAAAATGCCTGCGGGGGGTGAAAAGCATGAAGCGGTTGGCGGGAAGAGTCGCGATTGTGACCGGAGCGGGCACTGGGATTGGGCAAGGCATTGCGAAACGGCTGGGCTGCGAAGGCGCGAAGGTGATTGTCGATTACGTTGGCGATCCTGCGGGCGCCGAGGAAACGCGCCGCGCAATCGATGCGGCCGGCAGCGAAGGAGAGGTTGTTTGCGCGGATGTGACGAGCAGTGATGACATTCGAAAACTTGTGAGTGCGGCCTGGGAAAAATTCGGCTTGGCCGACATCCTGGTAAACAACGCGGGTGTGGAACACAAGTCGGATTTCTGGGACACCGCGGAAGCGGAGTACGAAAAGGTGATGGCCGTGAACCTGCGTGGACCGTTCTTTCTGACGCAGGCATTCGTGCAACGGCTCCGCGATGCGAAAAAGCCGGGACGGATCGTGAACATCAGTTCGGTGCACGAGGATATGGCATTTCCGGGCTTCGCTACGTACTGTTGCAGCAAGGGCGGGCTGCGCATGCTGATGCGAAATCTTGCAGTAGAGCTTGGGCCGCTGGGAATTACGGTTAACAACGTCGCGCCCGGCGCCATCGCGACGCCGATCAATACCGCGCTTCTCGAGGACAAGCCGAAGCTGGATGCGCTGCTCAAGAACATCCCGCTGGGGAGACTCGGTACGCCCGAAGACGTGGCCGGATTGGTAGCCTTTCTGGCATCGAAAGATGCAGACTACGTGACTGGAGCGACATTTGTTATCGACGGCGGACTAATGCGGAGTTATCACGAACAATAAGGCCTATGGCGTCGAGAATTGAAGACTATGCACTGATCGGCGACCTCGAGACTGCGGCGCTCGTTGATCGCAACGGATCGATTGACTGGTTATGCTGCTTGAAGTCCTCCCACTGCAGCAGGACCAGCGGGAAGACGGCCTTGACGCCTTCGACGAAGGCCTCCAGGAACGCGTCGTACTCCGGCCCCCG
>CAWJDG010000001.1:0-67684 GCA_963841365.1 uncultured Acidobacteriaceae bacterium | reverse complement strand
CTGCGCGGGATTGTGCGAGGAGGTGATCATGATGCCGCCTGCCGCGCCGCGCTCGCGGACGCCGAAACTCAGGGCCGGTGTCGGTGTGACAGCGTGGGCGAGCTGAATAGGAATGCCTGTAGCGGCGGCAACTTCAGCGCAGGCACGGGCGAAGGCTTTGGAGCCGAAGCGCGTGTCATAGGCGATGCAGAGGCCGCGGGCGGGATCTTCCTGGGGCGATCGTTTGCGGGAGTGGATGTAGGCGGCGATGGCTTCAGCAGCAGTGCGGACGTTGGCGAAGGTGAAGTCGTCGGCGATGACTCCGCGCCAGCCGTCGGTGCCGAACTTAATGGCGGGATGAGGCATAGATGGGCTTGCGTACTCCTTGAGAAACAAAGGTAAAAGATAGCAGGAAGCGCGGGGTGGGTGCACGGGTGGCGACGCTTGCAATCCCACCCCAGCCGCAAAAATCCGCCGCGGCGGACGGCGAGGGTGGGGCACCCGCTAAGTCGGCGCTACAAATGCTCGGGGAAGGTCATGCAGTTGGCAAACTCGTCTTGAAAGGCGGGATCGGCGGCGAGGCTGATGTGTTGGATGGGCGGGAGCGGGGGTTCTTCGGCGAGCAAAAGCAATTTTGCGCCGCGGAGAGCGGTGTTGCCTGCGGCGTGGATGAGAGCGCGGGGAGATTCGAGCAGTCCGATCCGGAGGGCGGACTCGATTTGCACGTAGTTGCCGAATGCGCCGGCGAAGTGGACGGACTGGAGATCGGTTGGGCTGGCGGCGAGGACGCGGAGGAGCAGGCGGAATCCCGCAGCGATGGCACCTTTGGCTAACTGGAGCTCACGAATGTCGGACTGGTAGAGAACGGCGGGTGGGGCGATGGTGAAGAGCTTGGCGCCGTTGGCGATGCGGCCCGAGGCCTGGATTGCGCCGATGCGCAGACCGGCGGCAACGGCGTCGACGAGGCCGCTGCCACAGATGCCGCGCGGGGCGACGTCGCCGATGACGGTGGCGTGGAGTGTGTTTGCGGCAACAGACACATAGGAGACTGCGCCCGTGACAGCGCGCATGCCCATGCGGATGGCGCCGGCTTCGAATGCAGGACCGGCGGCGGTGGAGGCGCAGACGATGCCGTGGCGATTGCCGATGGCGATTTCGCCGTTGGTGCCAAGGTCGACGAGCGCGGAGAAGTGGTCACCCGGCGCGATGCCAGAGGCGACGATGCCGGCGAAAATGTCGGAGCCGACGAATCCGCCGATGCAACGGGCGAAGCGGATGAGGCAATCGGCGGGTAGGTCCCAAGAAAGATCGCCAGGAGTGAATCGCTGCTCACTGAGATGCGGCGACTGGAAGGGCACGTGGGAGAGCGGCTCGACGCTGAGGCCGGAGAACAGATGATGCATGACGGTGTTGCCGACGAGAATGACTTCGGTGACTTCCGATTGGCGAATGTGTGCGAGACGCGCGACGAGCTGGCCGAGCGTGGCGCGGATGGGCGTGGTGAGATCCTGGCCATCAAGTGCGGCGCGGATGCGGGTCATGACGTCAGAGCCGAATGCGGCTTGTGGATTGAATGTGGTTTCGACTCCGAGGACGTTGCCTGAGGCGAGATCGACGAGTTGCGCGGCGATGGTGGTGGTGCCGAGATCGATGGCGATGCCGAGGCCGCGTTTTTTCTTGTTTTTGGAGTAGGTAACCGCCGGGGCAACGGCGTAGTCGGCGAGGATTTCCATGCGCCATTGGAGACACTCGAGAACGAGCGGGGCGTCGGCGTGCGCCTGGCAGGCGAGACGCCATCCGGCGGCTAACTGATCGACAGTGAACGTGGCGCGGTCGGCATCGGTGACGGGGGACGAGCCGGAAAGGACGCGGACGCCGCAGCCACCGCACTCACCCATGCCGCCGCAAGGGAATTCAAAGCCGTGCGCGGCGAGGCCCGCAACGAGCGAGGCGCCGCGAGGGACTTCCAGCTCGACGGAGAGCGGCTCGAGACGAATGCGGACGGAGTCTGGGGTCGTACGATCGGGACTCATACGGCTTCCACGATGGAGTCGCCGAGATTGGCGCGAATAGTTGCACCGGGCGGGACGATGAGAAAGTCGGTGAGGAAGTCGGCGGCGTCCCACGGGCCATTGACGAGGCGGTCGAGGAGAGCGAGTGACCCCTGAACTTCTTCGAAGGCCCAGCCTTCTTTAGCCGCTTCAGCGCGGGCCTGGCCGCGGCAGGAATCGTCGGACGGGATGCCGGTGGAGATGTAGGTGAGGCCGGAGTAGTGGCGGCGAAAGGAGGAGAACTGGTCGTAGAGGTAGCGGCCATTTTCCTCGCCGTACTTGGCGATGAATTCTTCGAGCGTGGTTTGCTCGCCGAAGGAGCTTTTTTGCGAAGGGAAGGCCGGTTCTAGCTTGAGATCGGGAGTTTGAAACTCGACCCACCCGGGCGAGCGATAGTAGACGCCGGGGTGGTCTTGAAAGTAGGCCTGGTAGAGATCGCGGTCGCCCATGAGCACGCCGATACAGTCGTGAGCGCGGGGCATGATGAGCTGGGTTTGGCGCGCGCGGAGGCCCTCAGTCCCGCGGCCGCAGAGGGCGTAGCCGAGAAGGATGGCGTCGTAGCGGAGCGGGTCGGTCAGATCGATGCGATCGATGAGCTCTTGCAGATGGGGACGCATCTCGACCCCGAGCGAATGCAGACCCATGGGGATGAGCTCGAGGTCGACGGTGTGCGGAGAGCGGGCGAGGATGTGCTCGAACTCGCGGGTGAAGACCTGGCACGCGATGGCTTTGAGGCGCATAAGAACAGCTTAGAGCCGGTAGCTTGTAGCCCGTAGCTACGGGCCTACGGCCTTTGCTTAATAGCTTTTCGCGTTCAGGCGGAAGAGGCAGTGACGGAGGCCACCATCATTGCGGCGACCTTGGTGAGGATGGCGTCGCGCGCTTCAGGGACAAAGAGGACGTCGCACTCGGAGCCGAGGATGTGGGGATGGCCGCAGGCCCGCATGTTCGCGAGCAGCTCGGTGGTGCGGCGGATGACTTCTTCGACCGGCATGGCGCCGTCAGAGTAGAACTTTCTGGTGGGAAGGTTGCCGTAGAGAACGACGTCACCGGGGACGAGACGCGCGTCTTCCCAGAGCTTGCGCGAACTACCGAAGCTGAGCATGACGGGATGAAGGCGATAGGCAAAGGCCTCAACCATGGGGTCGATAAGCTCGCCGCAGTCGTGGAAGATGAGATCGCAATCGCCAGCATCGAGCGCGGCTTTGAGGCGAAGGTTGGGCTCGATGACAAAGCGCTCAAAGATGTTGGCGCCGGCGCGGAGCTGTCGTGGGGAGATGAAGGCGGTGCACGCGGCTGGCTCGCAGATCATGATGGCGCGCGCGCCGTGCTCGATCTGGGTGCGAACGGAGCGCAGCACAGCAGCTTCGGCGATGCGCAGGCACTGATCGATGAGGCGCACTTCATCGGAGTCTTCCGGTTCTACTCCCGAGCCGGCCATGGCGACGGCCGCGATGGGGTCGGCCATGAGGCGCGTGGCGAGTGAGAAGGGGCCGATAGCCATGCCGATGGGAATAAGGTCGGGGATGGCGGCGATGTAGCTGAGAGCCTGGTCACGGGCGACGCTGCCGGGGCAGAAAAGCACGGCCTTGTCGCCGCAGAGCGTAGCCAAAGTGAATTCGTCGAGCGGCGCAGTGAAGTGATACACCTCGGCATTCGACGCGGCGATGCCGATGCGGGCAAGCAGGTCAGTCTTCTCAAGGCGGAGATCCATGAGCGGAACGGCTAGTGGCGTGGCCCAGCGGCGCGCAGTGAGCTCGATGACACGGCCGAGAGAAGCGCCGTCGTTCCGAGCTTGTTCGGGATCGGGCTCCTCGTGCAGGAGGAGATCGGCCCCAATGGGCATGCGCAGGCCGCCCGCGGCGAGCGAGAGAAGGAGATCGCGATTGGTCAGGCGGCTTCTCCGGCGAGAAGAGTCTTGACCATGCCGACGGCGCCATTGGCGTTTTCGCTGTAGCCGTCGGCGCCAATCTCTTTGGCGTATTGCATCGTGACGGGCGCGCCGCCGATGAGAACCTTGACCTGAGAACGCACTCCTGCATCCTTGAGGGCGTCAATGGTGGTCTTCATGGAAGGCATGGTGACGGTGAGCAGCGCCGACATGCAGACCACATGCGGCTTGCGCTCTTCGACGGCGGAGACGAAGCTCTGCGGCGAGACATCGGTGCCGAGATCGATGACTTCAAAGCCGCTGCCTTCAAGCATGGAGGCGACGATATTCTTGCCGATGTCGTGCAGGTCGCCTTTGACGGTGCCAATGACCACGCGGACGGCCATTTTTTGGCCAGAGGCTGAGAGCAGAGGTTTGAGCAGTTCCAGGGCGGTTTTCATGGCGCGGCCGGAAAGCAGCAGCTCGGGAACGAAGTATTCTTCGGCCTCGAAGAGGCGGCCCACCTCGTCCATGGCCGGCACCATCGATTGTTGAATGAGGTCCATGGGCGCGGCGCCAGCGGCGAGCGCGGCCTCAGTTGCGGCGCGCGACTTTTTCGCATCGCCGTTCACAATCGCATCATAAAGGTCGCTCCCCTGCGCCATAGATATCCCTCTCAACTCCGCACAACGTGCAAGAAGGTGCGTGCCTCATCCTAATATGGATCGCGGCGCTTTTCGCGATCGCCGCGTTTCTGCAATCGGAGACCGATTACTGCCTTCTGCCGTTCGGGACTGTTGAAACAACGATAAATCGATTCCGCTGTGTGCGCAACCGGGAGCGGAGAGTGGGCTGGAGGGCGGCGACTACGCGCCGGGTAATGGGGAGCGAACCCTAAAAGCCCGCGAAGTCAGGGGGTTTGAAGAGGATTGGCATTGTTGCCGGCGCCCAGCCGGTGCATAACGCGGGAGCCGACCCCCCTTGGTTGCGCTACACTAGCAAGTCCGCAGAGATAGGTGAAGTGGCTGGCCTGAAAATGGCCGAGCGGAGGTGTTTTGCTGCAATGCCCGTGAAAGTGGCGATTATTGGTGGTGGAATCGTTGGGCTGGCGACAGCGCACCAACTGCTGGAGCGGCACCTTGCGACGAAGGTGCTGGTACTGGAAAAGGAGAGTGCGCCGGGCCAGCACCAGACCGGGCACAACAGCGGAGTGCTGCATTGCGGCCTCTACTACAAGCCGGGATCGGCGAGGGCGCGGATGGCGGTGACGGGAGTCCGCAGGATGGTGGCATTCTGCGAGCAGCATGGCGTGCCTTACGAACTGTGCGGAAAAACCGTGGTGGCCACGGAGCCGGAGGAGATTCCACGGCTCCACGATCTGTTCGAGCGCGGCAAGGCCAACGGGCTGGAGGGATTGCAGCTTCTGGGACCTGAGCAGATTCATGAATATGAGCCACATGCGGCGGGGCTGGCTGGAATCCGCGTTCCGCAGGAAGGGATCACTGACTACACGGAAGTTTGCGCGGAGATGGTGAAGGAGATCCGCGAATGGGGCGGCGAGATCCAGTTTTCTTCAGAGGTGACGCGACTGCAGAAGAAGAACAACTGGACGATCCACACCAAGAGCGGAGATTACGAAGCCGACTTCGTGATCAACTGCGCCGGATTGCACTGTGACCGAGTGGGCCGAAAGGCGGGCAGCCACGAACCGACGAAAATTATTCCCTTCCGCGGCGAGTATTACTTGATCAAGCCGGAGCGGCAGTACCTGGCAAAGAATCTGATTTATCCGGTGCCGGACCCGAAGTTTCCGTTCCTGGGAGTGCACTTTACGCGGCTGATTCATGGCGGGGTGGAGGCTGGGCCGAATGCCGTGCTTGCTTTTGCGCGCGAAGGATACCGGCACACCGACTTCTCGCTGCGCGACACGATCGAGACGCTGACGTACCGCGGATTCTGGAGATTCTTCCTGCGCTATCCGAAAATGTGCTGGGACGAGCTGAAGCGCTCATACAGCAAGGAGCTGTTTTGCAAGTCGCTGCAGCGGCTTGTGCCGGATTTGAAGCAGGAAGATCTGATGCAGGGAGGGGCGGGCGTGCGAGCACAGGCAATGCCGCCTTCGGGCGAGCTGATGCAGGATTTCTACTTTGCGCGGCAGGAGGGGGCGTTGCACGTACTGAACGCACCGAGCCCCGCGGCGACGGCAGCCTTGGCGATTGCGGACGAGATTGTAGATATGGCGGGGAGCGCGATTGCGTAGTAATGCGGCGCGGGCGCGCGCCGGTGTAGACTAACGAAGGACCCCCAAAAACCGGTCCGCAGTTGCGGGCCGGTTTTGCCTTGTGTCGGGACGTGGCTCAGCCTGGTAGAGCACTCGCTTGGGGTGCGAGGGGTCGGCAGTTCAAATCTGCCCGTCCCGACCATTTTTAAGTATTTAGTTTGTTTAAGTTCTAGCTTTTTCCAGTCGTCGGCGTTGGTCTTCCAATTCCCCAGTTGTGACGTGATTGTGACGTTATCCAATGCGGCGACGGCCTTGCGTTTGGCTTCCGTGCGGATGTGGCTGTAATGCGTCAACATCTCACGGCTGACGTGACCAGCAATGCTCATGATCGTTTGTTCGCTGGCCTCTGAGGATTCAGCCAGCTTGGTAATTGCATGATGACGCAAGTCATGCGGTCGCAACCCTTCAAGTCCAGCCTCCTTCGCCAGCTTTCGCCATGCAGTCCTCCAGCCCCAACGGCTGAGTGGTTGAGCCGGATCGTACTGCTTGCCTGATACGCGGCTCGGCATGAGGTAGTGGTCAGGTCGAGTCACTCCAAGTATCCGGGCACGGACGAGCAACTGCTCCACAGCCCACATCGCTGTTTTGTTCAGTGGAAGAATTCGAACTCGGAACCTGTTCTTTCCGACCCGCACTGAGAGCGTCTGAGCCTTGAGGTCGATGTCACCGATGCGGACGTTCCGTAGTTCTACGCCGCCAGCGGTAGTGTTGGCCGTGATGAGGGCAACTAGAAACGCAACCTTCGATTCAGGGCGGGTACTTGCCACGGTGAACAGCTTCTCTTCCTGCTCGGGAGTCAGAGCCCGTCCGATGTTCTTCGCCTCCGGGAGTGGCTTGTAATCCTCCGCAAACCGCGTCCAGAGTTTGAATTTTTTCAGCACACGCCGCAGTACACCGATTTCAATATTGATTGTGCGTGGGGCAATTCCTTCCTTTACCCGCTTGCGGGTGTACTCTGCCAAAGTGTTGAGTGTAAGGGAGCCGAGGGCGGAGTGACCAAGATGTCGCTTCACCTGCTTGAAAGCATCTGCCTCCAATCGAATCGTTGAAGCGGATACCTCAGTTCCTCGCCCTTGAAAATAAACCTCTCCAGCATCGGAGACACTCAGCTTGGAAGTCTTCGAGGGTAGAAGACCACCGTGGCTCTGTGCCTCGGCGATCTTGGCCTTTTCAACGTTGGCAGCTTCCTGTTTGTTTGTGACCTTCAGAGGCAAGCGAAACCGCTGGCCGTTGACGGCGAAATCCGCCCAATAGTAATCGCCACGTTTGTAGACAACCATCCTCTGACTCCCCTGCTTCGTCGGTACGGCATCTGTCGTTGGGATAAAACTCGCGACCTACTTCTTCTTGATGAGGAGCCCCGGCGAGGCCGTGTTGGTCGAGACCGGCCGACCCGCCGCGTCCCTTGTCGTGTGGAAGCGGTCGGATGTGTGTCCGAGAATTTTCCCGCCCCGGTCACGGATTGTCGTGGTGTTGGCAGAGTAGCCCGAAGTCACCGATGCGATGAGTTCACCACTCTTGCGAATCCATTCGGTCTTGAGCGTCATGTCTGTCCCATTTCGATTTGAAGTGTGAATGGTTGTGAGCAATTAGTTCATTCGTTCTCCGGCCTCCGCGTCGGAAAAACCTCAGTGGCCTCCAGATGCTTGTACCCGGAATCCCGAAGGAGAGCCTCGCGATAGTCGGTGAATGCATCAGAGAGGTAGCGGCGGGAACCCTGCCATGACCGTGCGAAGACAGCGTAGAGGCTCCGGGTCGCGGCCAAGTAGCGTTCGTAACCACGGTGGGCATCGAGCCATTCCTCAACGGCCTCTTCCATTTCTTTCTGTGCTTGGTTCATCGCGCCCTCCTTCCCGATTGAAGATTTTCCGTTTTGGACGGCCTTTTTGAGGTCTCCGTGCTTACCCCTTGCAGCAGACGGTGGACTGTACTCTTGCCAGCCCCAAGTTCGTTGCCGATGGCCGTCAGGCTCATCCCTTTCTTGTGAAGGCGGAGGACTTGCTCGGCGGTGATGGATGTGCAGGGGCGTCCACCGACCCGCCCCTGAGCACGGGCTCTCTCAAGACCGGCCTTGGTTCTTTCGCTGATCCTGACGGCCTCCTGCCGTGAAAGGGTAGCGAGAAGGGCTATGAGAACATCGCCAAAGATGCCGGTTGTGTTGACGTATTCCTCGGTGTAGCTGCGGTAGCCGATGCCCAACTCGCTCAGCCGATTGAGGTATTTCATCGTCTGAAAGGTACCCTCGCGACTCAAGCGGTCGAGGCTCCAGAAGACCAACAAGTCCCAGCGGCGTGCGGCAGCTTCCTTGAAGACCTCCCTCAACGCCTCTCGGCCACTCTCCCCTTTGCGACCTGACGCCGTTTCCTCGAAGACCCGCACCACCGTCCAGTTCTGCTGGGCGGCGAACGCCTTCAACTGGCGGAGTTGGTTGGCGTTGTCCTGCCCCTTATCCTTGGTCGAGACTCTGCAATAGATGGCGACTCGCATAAATCTAGTCTAGCCGTTGGTACGTATTTACGTAAGTACCTTTCCCGTAAACGTCCGTTATTGGGAAGGGTAAGTGAGGCCGGGGAAATGCCACTTTTTCAGGGTTTTTGAGGGGCAGGAAAGGTGACCTTTTTGGGACGCAGCTAAATAGGGCTCGGGTCTACCCGGTACGTAGCTCCGCATCTGCGCGTATACTGTCGCTTCAGAAGGAATCTCACCAAATGGCAACTAAGAAATCAGGACGCAGTTCTGCCACTTCCCGGCCTCGTGCGTCTGTCCCCAAAGCGGCGTCAAAGAAAAAGCCGGTTGCCCTGACCGTCAAAGTGAACCAAGGCGTTTATGTCCGACTCTGCACGCTGGGAGCAACCCAAAGAAGAACAAACCAAGACATCTTGCAAGAGGCTCTACAACAGTACCTCGACCGGGCGAAAGCCTAATCCCAAACGCGGAGTCTGCCATGGGTCACACCCGACTGGGCGCAGTTCCCAAGACACGAAAGTGGAATGAACTTGTCGAGCAGATTGCTGGGTTAAGTCTGGTAGGAGATGTCGCCAGTGCCGCAGCCGACGTGGACGCCATTGCCGCACGGACGCTAAAAGCAACTCAGCGGAGTTTGGACAAAGCATCCGACGATCCCGGTGTCCGGTATACTTTCTTTCTTCTAACCCAAGTAGCTCTTGCCTCCCGCACATCCAATTGGCAGAGTGCGCTCGGCGAACATGGCATCCACCTGTCCGATGACAGCACCGTTTTCGACTTCACTGCTCAGGTGCAGGATGCCATTGACAGATACGTTTCTCAGAATCCGTCTGGCACAAGCGACCTCAGTGAGATTGCCCAGCAATCCGCTGGCGAGGCAATCACTAGCCTCGCGGGGTATCGGACTGTCAGTCTGTTCGGCGGTAGCAGCGCCGATGTCCAAAACGCAGTCCGCTCTCTCTCCACCAAGAAAGGGTTCGGGGAGTTGGGTCAACGTTTCTTTGGTCGATTCCTTGCGCGGTTCTTGAATTTCTACCTTAGTCGGGTGACCGCAGCCAATCTCGGGAGCCCAAGGCTCCGACATTTGGGCGATGTGGCTCAGTTTAACGACGCCCTTAAAGTCCATTGTGAGCAGAGTGCCCGGATCGTGCGTGATTTCTGTGGCGAATGGTACTCGAAGACCGAATATCAACAAGGGATTGATCTTGAGAACACGTCGCGGTTTCTGGCGGTCGCCCTTAAGAAGCTACGCAATGAACTAGAGCAACAAAGGGCGGAATCATGATCAAGCCGCGCCTTTTTGTATGCAGCGGTGCCCGGATCGCGCCCGACGATCCTGTGGCGGCTGAAAGGCAACTCGTTGAATTAGATTCTGTCGGCAGTAAAGCTAATGTAAACATTCGATTCGAAAACGTCGCGAAGGTTTTCAACAAACACCTTTCTCCTCGTCTCGTTGACCTCCTTGAAATCGCTTCTTATGTCTTTAGCGCAGACTGCGCGACAAGCCGGGGAGTTGGGTGGACTGATGAAGGTAGCACGGAACCATGGAGCCGAGATTTTGCTTTTGTGATTCCGGTGCGAGACCCCATTTTTTGGAACCTGCCGCAAAACAAAGGTCTAATTACTGAAGTCCTCAGTTTCCTTTCGAACGACAAATACTCCTTCACGTTTTTGCCCTTGGAACATGATCGCCCAGATCAACAGTACCTTGAGTTCGGGGAACTCGAAGACTGGCCTTTCTATAGTCCAGAGCGCGTGCTCATGTTTTCTGGAGGCTTGGATTCTCTTGCTGGTGCTGTCGAAACCGCGAGAGGCGGTGGAAGACTAGTTCTAGTGAGCCACCGACCAGTGTCAACATTGGACGCGAGGCAACGAAAGCTTTTTGGCGAGTTGCAAAAAAGAGTTTCCGGGGCAGTTCATCCATATTCCGGTCTGGATTAACAAGGCTGAGAAATTTGGGCGGGAACCTACTCAGCGCACTCGGTCTTTCTTGTACTCGGCGCTGGGCACCGTTGTCGCTGAGTCTGTCCGGGCGGGTGGAGTTCGGTTTTTCGAAAACGGAATTGTGAGCCTGAATCTTCCGGTCGCGGATGAGACAGTCCGCTCCCGAGCCTCTCGGACGACTCATCCCGTTGCCCTTCAGCTTTTCAAGTCCCTTTACACCGCCGTCACAGAGCGCGATTTTGCAGTGGATAATCCATACCTTTTCAAAACAAAGACTGATGTTGTCGAGAGCCTCTCGACGCACAAAGCAGCACACTTGATTGCTCACACATGCTCATGCGCCCATTCGATATTCAAGTCCAAGACTCAATGGCATTGCGGTACTTGCAGCCAGTGTATTGATCGAAGATTTGCAATCACTGCTGCGGGGCTTCTAGCCCACGATTCAGATGCCGACTACGTTTCAGATGTGTTCCTTGGGACGCGGAAAGAAGGATACGAAAAGAGCATGGCGGTCGATTACGTTCGCCATGCAATGGAGTTGCACCGTCTATCAGAGGAAGAGTTGGCGTCCGTTTTCAACGTGGAATTGACCCGCGCAGTTCGCTATGAAGCCAAACGAAGTGTAGCTGCCGAGAAAATCATATCCATGCACAAAAGCCATGGCGAAGCGGTGACCCGAGTCCTACAGGAAAGAATTGCGGAACAGGCGTGCAAAGTGGTTGAGGGAACCATAGACGACTCGTCCCTACTGGCGCTTGTCCTTGGGAAGAAGCATCTCGAACCAATTTGGAAGCGTTACTGCGAACGTCTCGTGAGTATCCTGCAAAAGGGTCTGCCTACGGCTTGCTCGACTCATAAGCCTGAGAACGAAACCCATCTTCAGGAACTCTGCGATGGCATTCTGAAATCGGGCGGACACGATTTTGTTCGAGAGTTCCCTTTCATGCGCTGGTCTTCGTCGCTGACAAAGCCAGACTGGTACGTCGAGTCTCTCAATGTGGTCGTGGAGGCAAAATACGTAAGAAAGAAGGAAGACCTAAGGCAGATTTCGGAGGCGATTGCGGCGGACATCACCAAATATGGAGACAACCAGTTCAAAGTCTTGTTCGTCGTTTACGACCCGCCCCACATTGTCACGGATGAAACAGCGTTTGCAGAACCGATTCTTTCGAGAAGGAACATGGTCGTTGGATTCATTCGGTGATCATTGAAATAGATCGCTCACCCTAGATACACCGCCCTCGCCTACCTCACCGGCAATTCAGATGCGCTGTTGCCGAAGACGGCTACCGCGTCACTGAAACTCTTCGGCTTGTAGCGTTCCCAATCCTCTTCCCGCACAAAGAGAGCCCTGAATTGCCGCCCTGAGTCAAGCTTGCTGGCGTCGGCGCACCACTGTTGGAGTCGATCCCATTTGCCGGGGTCGTTCAGGTCTTCGCGTCCCTTGGTCTCCACTAGCCAGATTTCACCGCTCCCAACCTTCACAATAAAGTCCGGGTAGTAGTTGGAGATGTCACCGTCCGCTTTTACGTAGTCCAGCTTGAAACCCACCGCGAAATAATTCTTGGCGTAGGAAACCACGTCGTCGCAATCGTCCAGGAAAGCGGGCGAACTCCAGTTCAAGACCGCTGTCGCCGATGATGCGGTTGAAGACGCTCTTCTTCGGGATAAGATAGCCCTGTTCCTTGGCGACAAAAGGCCGCGTCTCGCCGCAGCTTGATGTGTGTCGCGGATTTCCGCATCGCCTCTTGTCCTGCACGGTCAGGGCGTTGATCGCTTTCTTGAAGGTTTCGATCATGGTTTTGGTCGCCGCCAGTTCCGACAGGTTGCGCAGCGTGTTCGGCGCTTTCAAGGTCCACCGGCCGGTCAAAAGTTCGATCCTGCACAAACGCCTTGACCTTGCCGTACAGCACATCGTAGCCGCTGACCAGCCGCAAGTCCTTCATGATGGTCTGCGCAAAATAGCCGATCACGCTGCGATAGTCGGCGATGCCCGCCGTGTCCAGTATGGTCGTGTGCGTCACTTCGCCGGTGGTGATGTCCTTGAAGACGATCTCCCGCTGCTCTTCCTCGCTGAATTGCTGGTAGGCCACCTTGCTGTGCCCGCATTGCGCCCACGTCCAGCGTCGCTCAGGTTCTTGTATTCCCGATAGACGCGCGGCGTCAGCACGCGGGATTTCAATGTCCAGCGCGTCCATATCCTTCTTGGTCGTTCTCCTTGTCGACCTCCACCACCAGCGGGGTCTTCGGCCTGCGTGCCTTCACCCATCGGCTTGCGTTCCAGCACCACGCCTTCGGCCTGGATGGATTCCACGAACTCCATGAAGGCATCCGTGCCGACCACGCTGACGTATTCTTCCACGCTCGCCGGGATACATTTTGCGCAAGCCGCGCCCTAGCGTCTGTTCGGGCAGGATTTGCTCGGCGCCGAATAGGCGCGTAGCCCGACAATGGTCGTGACGTTGCGAACGTCCCAGCCCTCTTTCAGCACCATCACGGAGATGATCGCCTTGTACGGGCTTTCCAGTCCGTCAATCGCGTTGGCTTGCTTGCGCAGCTTTTCCAGTTCCTCTTTGCTCTTGCCTGATGGTTGATTCGGAAATCTCGCCGTTGTTCTTGGTGTGGATGACCAGCACGGCGTCTTTCAGATCGGGATAGTTGCCTTCGAGGTATTCGGCCACGTCGTCGCAGTTCTGGGTGTCGTCGGTCATCACGAACAGGATGGCTTTCTTGCCCATCTTTTCATGCTCGGCATACGCCTTGCGCCACTCGATCACGCCCAGGTGAATATAGTCGGCGTATTTCTCGGTGAACTTGGCGCTCTGCCGCTCCACCAGCTTGGCGCGGCTGGGGGCGTCGGGCAGCACGGGATGCTTGACCACGTTTTGCGAGATGGCTTCCACCAGCGGGTAATCGGCAACGGTCTGCACGAAAATCGCGCCGTTGTTGTGCTTGGGCGTGGCGGTCACGTCCACTTGCAGGGAGAGGGCAGCGCCTTTTTGCTTCAGGCGGTTGTGAATATCCTCGATGGATTTGAACCAGGCCATGCGCGGGTCGTGGATATGGTGCGCCTCGTCGTTGAGCACCACCAGTTCGTCAATGTCGCGCACGATCATGCCCAAGATCCACTTTGGAGTCGGTGGTCGCGCCGCGTGGGCCGCTTGCCCAGGAAATAATCCATCGTGTCTTCATCGTCGGGCGAAGCGGGAATGTCGTCGCCGGCATAGACGCGGTGAATGTTGGTCAGAAAGATGTTGCCGGTGGGCGGGTGATGCGCACCTCATCCTGCACGTGCAAGGTCAGTTGAAAATCGTCGCGCCAGTTGCGCCCGTCCACAGCCGTTGTCGGGCAGAACCGGATCGTCTTCAAAGAAGATGCGCAGGCCCTGAAAATCCTTGCAGATGCGGTCCAGCACGATGATGTTGGGGGCGATCACCAGAAAGTTGCGCGCCAGGCCCGAATCCGGCTCATACAGTCTTGTGGAAAAAGCTCCACGCCAGCACCAGGCTCAGCACCTTGGTCTTGCCGGTGCCGGTCGCCATCTTCACCACAAAGCGCCGCCAGGTTTCGTCGAACATGCCGGCGGAGACCAGCGCCGGAACTGTCGAAGCGCATCAGGTCGTACTTGTCCTTCACTCCCACCACGTCGTACAGGTAAATGATGGTCTCCAGCGCCTCGCGCTGGGCAAAGTAATATTGGAACTCTGCCATCGTCCCATCAGGCTGCGGCAACAGGTGCGGGGTGTTGAACCACCAGTTGAGCAGGCTCTTGCTGGTATCCGTGGCTCCCACGTAGCCGCTGTCCCGCCATTCTTTCACCTTCTTGCGCAGAATGGCACCAGCGGCGGCATCAGCTTGTCTGCGGACGTGTCTCCGCAACGCTTCGTCCGCCGGGAACCAGCGAATCTCAGGATCGAGAATTGTATACGGCGACGATGGAAACTTCGGATGCAGTGCCATTAGCTTTTCCCCCCACCGTCACTTCGACAATCGTCATCGTGTCGTTGCCAAAGATGTCTACCACCTTCACCGCAATCTTTCGCCGCCCAGACGGGCATTCCTTGGCCGCACTGCGTAACTCAAGACCGCGATCCTTCTTGGTGCGGAAGGTCTGCCATTCATTCTCAAAGATGTAGTCACCTGTCCAAACTTCTTCGTAGCTTTCGAGCTTCATCTGGTCGGCCTCGATTCCAGGGAGGCGGTCTTCCGCCACAATCGGCTTTCGGATAATCTCCCGTTTGCTCTCGTAGTTGAAGTCCACAGCCCAGTAGTCGATCCAGTCAGACCACTTCTTGGTGAGCACTTCGCGGGTCACGATGCCGTTCTTGTCCTTGGAGACTTTGACAATCTGTCCCTTGTCCACCACGATCTTGCTGGCCTTGTCTTTCAAGGAAGCCTCTGCCGATGCAATGGAGTCCTGTGAGTAGAAGACGCTGAAGTCAGTTAGTTCCACGGCCACCGTGCCGCCAGCGCCCTTCTTCGTGGTCACATGCGGCTTGACCTCGATGTATGAAACATCGTGGAAGCGCACCTGATTCTTTTCAACGGCACGCTTGTCGAAGACCTCAGCCGGGATGTACTTGGGCGCAATGTCGATGCCCTTGGAACGGGCTTCGTCGAGCACGTTCGGAAAGAGTCCCATCTCAAACTCGAAACCCAAAATATCCACGCGGGTGATGTGCTTCTGGCGGCACTCTGCGATGACCTCTTCGACGTAGAGTCGCGTCACCGGCAGATTCACCGGGCCGACTGAGACCAGTCGCCCCGCCTTCTTGCCATGGAAGGTGGCAAAGCCGTCAGTCTTCTCTGCTCGATACGCCATCAGGATCAGGTCAAGGAAGGCCGCTTCCTTCTGTGCAAGCTGCTCCTGTTGCTCTGCCTCACGTAGATTTGGATTCACGCCAACATAGTGCTGCCGCTCGTACTTGCCCAGATTCAAAATCTCGAAGGCGCGATAGTCCTTGCCGCTGGCTTTCAGTTCACGCTGGACACCGATGAGGCGCTTGCGGGTGGTGTGGATGGCAAACTTGCCGAGGTCAGTCGTGATCCACTTTCGTCCAAGACTTTCAGCAACAGCGGCAGTTGTTCCTGACCCTCCGAAGAAGTCCGCCACCAAGTCACCTTCTTTACTACTCGCCGAAATAATCCTCTCCAAAAGCGATGTTGGCTTTTGAGTCGGGTACTCCACTCTCTCCGATGCCTGACTGTTCACAGCCTTGATGTCAGACCAAATTGACTGAATAGACGCTCCCTTAAGTTCATCAAGGTAGCTCTTTAGACGCGGCCAACCTCCATCTTTCGATGGCCAGTAAATCCTACCTTCTTGGTCTAATCGGTCGAGTTCAGTCGTTTTGAATTTCCAGTGGTTGCCCTTCGAAGCAGGGGAAAATCCACGCCACGGTTCGCCTGATAATCCGTTACGGAGTCCTGCCTGTGTCGCATCAATTGTTGCGTAACGTCTCCCGTCATCCTCGATGTAGCTGTAATAGCGATCTATGTAGTCTTTACTGTGGGGCACAAGGCATTCATTGAATCGGAAAGACCCAGTTTTCGAATAGAAAAATATTGTGTCATGGATGTGGTTGAAAGTATGGGAGTCACTGCGTGCCGATGTTCTTTTCCAAACAATTTCATTTAGCAGACGCTCCCCGCCGAAGACTTCATCAAGTGCCATTCGAACCAGGGCGTTGATCCGCCAATCACAATGCAAATAGAGGAAGCCATCATCCGCAAGTAGGTCACGCATGAGGATTAGCCGTTCAAAGAGCATGGAAATAAAAGAGTCTGTTCCCTTGCCCCATGTATCTCGGTAGGCTATCTCTTCGAGGATTCCCGGCTTCTTCGTAAACGTCTCATCGCCGATCTCAATATCCATGCTGAAGTCTGCGCCAACGTCAAAGGGCGGATCAATATAGATAAGCTTTAGTCCGCCCTGCGCTTCAATCTCTTCGCGTAGCGCCCCGTTCTTGAGCGAGGAGAGGATCAGCTTGTTGTCGCCCCAGATAAGCTTGTTCGTCCAGCCCGTCAACTGGCGACCACGCTCATCGAAGAGCCCCGGCTGCATGGCCATGTCCTCGGGCTTCTCGGCGCGTGGCTCGTCCACCTGCTCGATCACCTGAAAGGGCAGCACAACATTGGTCACTTCGTTGGTCTTGCCGTTCCAAACCAGTTCCACTTCGCGCTTGTCGTCAAAGAGCAAAAAGCGGTACTTCTCAGGGAGCGGCTTACCCGCCTCAATAAAGCGGATAACTTCCTGTTGCTCCTGTTCCGTCAGCTTTGCCATGGATCGCGATCCTCTTGCTCCTCTTCTCCGGTCAGAACTTCTGGTCTGCAACCGTCAAGGCTGTGAGCTACAGTCAGCACAAATTCTAATGCAGCCCGTCGCTCAGTCCTCAAATTGCGCTTCCACCGAAGGGCATCCCGCAGCCTTGCGGCCACTCCTCAACAAAGCCAAGGAGCGAAATGTCGAGGTATACGGGTTGCTCTATTAGGTGCGGAGCAACCGCAACCGAGGGGGTCGATGATGAACGAGACGCAGGAGCCGATGGTGCTCGATGTGACGCCGGTGCCGGGGTTGCCACAGGCGATTGACGACTGGCGGATCGCCAGACGCGAATGCCAGTTGTGGCGCACGCAAGAGACCATCGGTTTGTACTGCGAAGCGACCGACCAACTTGCACGGGCGCTCCTCGGCGATCTTGCTGCCGAGCCACGTTCTAGCGAAGTCTTCGAACGATTCAAGCGATGGCTTATCGATGAGACCGAGACGGGCGAAGGCGACGGATGCCGCCGTCATGGCCTTCCTCATTCATGATGGCGGTGCTGTCGCCGACTTGCGCCTTGTGGCCGCAGCCCGGAGGATGTGGCGGTCAGATCGAGACGAAGCGACTGCGACCATGGTGACGGGGCTGAAAAGTCGCTCGGCGGGACACCAATCGCGCCGGGGGCTCCGCTGGCTCGATCCGGGGCGGCGGGATGAGCGAACACTGAGCCAGAGCGTGGGAGTGGCTCTGTCACTAAGCCAGCACGAACGCGAGACGCTCGGGCGTGGGCTTGGCAACTCAAGCAGAGAACAAGAGGTCAAGGTCATCCGGGAGCGGCTCAACGATGGTGAGTCCAACGGCAACGACCACCTATACGCTGACGGCAACCAACGCAACCGGCTCGAACACGGCGATGGCGAAAGTGACGGTAAGCGCAGGAGGGCCGCTGAAGATTACGACAACGAGCTGCCCCGGTGGAACGCAGATCACGGTCTATGCTGGGTGCACGATCGTGGCGAGCGGCGGGACTCCGCCCTATACATTCTCGGTGCTGAACAGTGCGAGCTATCCTCCGCTGCCGGAGGGGATGACGCTGAATGCGTCGACGGGAAGCATCACAAGCTCGTTGATTGGCGGCGAGGGCACATACGTTCCCGAAATTGTGGTGACGGATTCGACAAGCGCGCAGGCTACTGCGGACATCAGCTTCGCAATTAGTGGGAGCAATACGTTTTTGGCGAACATTTTTCCAGCGACCTCGATTTTTCACCATCGCGTGGATGCGGCGACGACGAGCTTGCCGGTGGACAGTTCGCCGGCGGCGGCGATTTACAGCGGATATTTGTCATCGACGGTGAAGCCATTTTTCGGCGGCAGTGCCTATGAGAATTTCCCGAATGGGATTCCGGCGATTGAGGTGCCTTGGAACCAGCCGGATGTAGCGGTGGCGACGACGGTGTACCAGCACTACTTCACGTCGGGGCCGATTCCGGCGTATGCGCCTGTTGAGGGTACAAGCAACTCGACGGGAGACAGGCACGTGCTGGTGTACCTGGAGCCCGGCAACGGAAATACTCCCGCGCTTTACGAAATGTGGCAAGGAATTTACGAAAACGGTCCGTGGACCGATTCGTCGAACGCGCTTTGGCCGGACGTGTCGGGGAACAACCTGACGACGCAGGGGCAAGGAACCTCGGATGCGGCTGGATTGCCGGTGGCTCCGCTGCTGGCGAATGCCGACGAAGTGATTGGAACAGGGACGCCGACGGCGCCGAACGGGACTGTGCAGCATCCGATCCGGTTCACGCTGAACCATATGCTGAACTACTGGGTGTGGCCGGCGACAGAGACGGCGGGAGTGGGGAGTTGCACGCAGAGCGGCGGCGGGACGATTTCGACGGAGTCGGAGATATCGCAGGCCACGCCGCCGGCGAGTTGCACGATGACAGGGCCGGCGGGCGAGATCTACCGGCTGAAGGCTTCGGTGGCGACTCCTGCGTGCGCAGCGACGAGTCCGCAGGCGGCGATCCTAATTACGGCGTTCAGGAATTATGGAATCATTCTCGCCGATAACGGAAGCAGCGGCGGGCTGATCGGGACACCCGATGCGCACTGGAACGATACGGATCTTTCGTGCTTGACGAGCCTGACGTTATCGGACTTTGAACCGGTGAACGTGTCGAGCCTGACGGTGAGTAACAGCAGCGGGGCAACGAGCCACTAGACGAACGAAGCGCCTCGCGTCCGTGACACCGAAGTCCCAGACGCGAGGGTGCCCGCGAAATGCTGCTATGCGCTGTACTGACCGCCGAGCATGGCCGCCTGTGGTCTTCCTTTGTGCCCGGCTTCTTTCATGACCGGTGGGACCTCGGGGTCGGAGACGAAGCTCTGCCAGCCCTTTTCGTCCCAATCGAAGACCACCCAGACCCGGTCGCTCTCATTGGGATCGTGGAAGACAAGCGCGCCTTTGGACCCGTGTTGGCTCCGCTTCTCGGCGCCCGTGGTTGAGAAGATTTTCAGGAAGCGGTCGAAATCCTCGACCTTCGTCGTTGCGAGTATCATTTCTTTTCTCCTTTGTGTGAAGGGTGGATGTGCTTGTGCGAATTTGTTTCGGGATCAGGCCGTGAGGACCTTCTCTGCTTCATTGACGCCGATCACTCTTTCCTTTGGATCGATGACGCCAAGATCCTTGACGACATGGAAGACGCTATTCTTTGCCTGTGCAATGTACATGTTCATGCGGACGTGATGCTGTCCGGGGACCATCTCTGCCGGCCCGCCAGGCCCCTCGGCGATCTCTGCGTGGTCCAAGGCCCTGATGACATCCCCCTGGTCGAGCGTGCCCGCCTCTTTCACGGCTGCGGCCCAGAGCCTGAGGCCTCGATACAAGCCTGTGCACGCACCGCCGGCGGTAAACATAACATTGCCCGGAAAGAGCCGGTTGTACTCATCCAGCAGCCCCTTGCTGAAGGGATCGCTGACGTCCTGGTAGTAGTCAAGGCAGCTGTACAGCCCTTCCACGTGAGCGGGGGGAAGCAAGTTCAGGAAGTTTTCGTCCATGTAAGTACAGATGAGCTGGCCACCTCGTTTTGAGAAGCCGGAGTTGTAAAGCTCCTCGAAAAAGGGCACCACGCCAGGAGGAACGATGGTATTGAATACGACCTCGGCGCCGGTCGACGTGATCTCATCGACGGTCCGTCGATAGTCCGCGTGATCGAGGGGAAAGTACTCCTCTCCGACAATCGTGCCGCCGTTCGCACACACTAATTCCCGGACCTTTTTGTTCATCATGTGCGGCCAGATATAGTCCGCCGAAGGCAGGTAGAACTTCTTCGCTCCGGTTCGTTGCATCAGCCAGGGAATCAGCGGTTCCAACTGCTGCGCCGGTACCGGGCCGGTGCAGAAGATAAGCGGGTCGCTTTCCTGCCCCTCGTACTGCTCGGGGTAGATGTAGAGCGTTTTGCCTTTCTCGACGGCCGATCCCTTGATTGCCTGCCGCGTTGAGCTGTAGATGCCGCCGAAGATCACATCCATGTGCTCCTGCTCGACGAGCTTGGCGGCCTTGGCTGCCGCCACGCTGTCTGTAGTGGCACCATCCTCAAGAAACAGTTCAAGCTGGCGCCCCAGCAAACCGCCCGAAGCATTGATGTCGTTGATGACCATCCTGGCCACGTTGGCGTTGGCGATGCCCGCGAACGAGAGTGCACCCGTCTGTTCCGCGATTACGCCCACCCTGATTGACCGACTGATTGAAGTTGATTGACTCATGGCATTCACTCCTCGGAAATCTGGTTATTCGTGAATCGGCGCTGGCTTAGTTGAAGGTTCTGGAACCGCGCCAGAAGAGTTCCGTCCCTTCGGGATTCCTGATGTTTCCGCTTGACCACCATTGGTAAAAGGTGATCGATTGAGTACCAGTAATACGCAAATCTCATGGGCCCCGCATCGGGAGAGTTCCCTATCTTTGATCGACAGCTTCGTTTAGGCGAATTCGTCGCCACCCTGGCCCTGGCGCAGGACAATGCGTTCGGCCAGCCGCTGGAGTCCCAACTCCGGTCCTGCCTGCTCGCTTCCTGGATCTGCGAGGCTGCCGGATACGAGAAGAAGCTGCGCGACACTGTTTATTGGGTCGCGTTGCTGCGGTACGTCGGCTGCACCGGTCACGCACACGAAGTGGCCACCGTCTTTGGCGACGAGATTGCGATCCGGGCGCAGACACTGGTGCATGACGCAGCCAACCAAGCCGAGGTGATGCACGACGTGGTGGCCTACGCGACTGCCGGCCGATCGCAGGAAGAGCGCGAGAAAATCATTCAGATGATCCAGCAGACCGCCCATGAGTGGGCGGTACACAACTTCGCATCGGGATGCGAAGTTGCGGACATGCTGGTGCAACGGCTCGACTTCGGCCCCGACGTTCGGGATGCATTGCGATTCACATTCGAGCGGTGGAACGGCAACGGCTTTCCGACCCATGCGAGCGGCGAGGCCATTCCACTGGCGATGCGTGTGGTTCACCTGAGTCACGACATGGAAGCGATAGGCCGCCTTTTCTCGCCTGCCAAGGCAGTGGACGCTGCTCGCGACCGGCGCGACCGGACGTATGACCCAGCGCTCGCCGATCTGTTCGTGGCTCATGGATCTGGATGGTTTGAAAAGCTCGGCAAGACCGAGCCATGGGATGCCGTGCTTGACCTCGAACCACGACCGCGGCGCAGTCTGGATGGGGAGGCTCTGGACAACGCCCTCATGGTGGCAGCGGATTTCATCGACCTGAAATCGCCTTACATGGCCGGGCACAGCCGGCGATGCGCGCAGTTGAGTGCCGACGCCGCCCGTCTGCTCGATTTCCCCGACGATGCCGTCACCACAGTTCGCAGGGCGGCGCTGGTGCATGACTTCGGGACGACCGGGGTGTCAAACTCCATTCTCGACAAGCGCTGCCCGCTTACGCGCGCGGAGTTCGATCGCGTCGAATTACACACCATGCTGACCGAGCAGATGCTGCGCCGCTCGGTTGCGCTGGCGGCACTCAATTCGGTCGCTTCAGCGCACCATGAAAAGTGCGATGGCTCCGGCTATCACAGGCGTGTCCGAGCCGATCACGGCGATCCCGGCGCATGCGTGCTTGCCGCGGCAGAGATCTACGTGGGGATGACAACCGATCGGGCAGACCGTGCGTCCTTCCCAGCCGAGGCCGCCGCAGCCGAATTGCGCCGGCTCGCCGCCCAAGGGGCGCTCGATCTTCGGGCAACCAACGCAGTGCTCGAAGCTGCGGGCCATGGCGACTCAAATGTGCCTTCCAGCCGGTCGAAGAACCCGGGCGGGCTCTCCCATCGTGAGGTGGATGTGCTGCGTCTAGCGGCAAGGGGACTGACGACGCAGGAGATCGCCGACCGGCTCTTCATCGCGCCGAAGACCGCGGATCACCACATCCAACATATTTACAACAAGATCAACGTATCGACGCGAGCCGCCGCTGCCCTTTGGGCAATGCAAAACGCCGTCGTGGTGTGACCTCGGGCCGCTCCGATTTGAGGTTCAGTGCTCCGGGGGGACGTATTCGGCGGGCAGGGCGGAGCCGGAGCCGAAGAAGAACTCCTCCATTTGCTCGACGAGGAACTGCTGCGCCTGCGGCAGCCAAGGCTGGAGGCGGTACTCGTTCAGCAGCATTTTCTGACGGCCGAGCCACTCGTCCCAAGCTGCCTTGGAGACGTTCTTGTAGATCTTCTGACCAAACTCCGAGTCGAAGGGCGGCTCGTCCAGTCCCTCCATCTCCTTCTTGTAGCGAACACAAAAGACGGTATGCGCCATACGGGTTGCTCCCAAAGCCATTGTATGGGATACGGGGAAGCCGAGCGCGATGCACTGAGACTCCCGTAAATTCTCTTGACAAGGGGCCGTGTTCCGGGTTTTTCTATCTCCACCCTAGTTCACGGTCTGCAGCCTTGATTCTAAGAGTCCCGGGCTGACGGGCCAGGCATGAAAGCGAAGCAGCACCCTCCCCTTAAAGGTGTCGTCTTCCTCGAAAGGAGTTGCTATGGCCGAACCGAATGCAACAGGAGCCGCCTCAGGACTGTCAGACAACGCAGCCGGAGCTATTGCTTACATCACGATTATTCCGGCGATCATTTTTTTGATCGTGGAACCGTATAACAAGAACTCGTTTGTGCGCTTTCACTCGTGGCAGTCGATCTTCCTCGGCATTGCCGCCTTTGCGATCCAAATCGTGCTGTCGGTCATCCCGGTGATCGGATGGATCATCATCCCGTTCTTCCTGATCGGGTTCCTTGTGATCTGGATCATGTGCCTGTTGAAGGCGTCGAAAGGCGAACGCTGGAAGCTGCCCCTGATTGGCGAGTTTGCCGAAAAGCAAGCTAACTCATAGGCGATCGACAACTTTGCATCAGGGGGGCCGAAAGCGGCTGGCGATCAGCGCCTGCGGCCCTTTCTGGTTCGTTTCGTCTTGTGGTTTGAGGCGGGCCCAGGGGTGTCTTTGCGCTTGTTCTTTTTTGGCTTCGGCGCGGGCTTTTTGCCGGTCAACTTCAATTCTTCTTCAACAAGGGCAAACTGGAGTTTGCGCTCCTGCGCGAGGACGCGGTCGAGGATGACCTGAATGCGATCACCCGCGCGGAAGCGGCGGCCGGTGCGTTCGCCGACAATCTCGTGGGTGTTTTCGCGCCAGGTGTAGCGGTCGCTGCGGAGAGTGTCGATCGGCACGAGGCCTTCGACGAAGAGATCGGTAAGCTCGACGAAGAGCCCGTATTTGGCGGGGTTGAGTACGAGGGCGGCAAACTCGTCGCCGACGCGGTCCTGCATGAAGCGGACTTTCTTCCACTCGACTAATTCCCGTTCTGCCTCGGCAGCGCGGCGCTCATTCACGCTGGATTCTTCGGCGATCTGGGTGAGTTCGGGCTCGGGGATGGGATAGTTTCCCGGTTGGGTTCCTGATCTCAAGAAGTTCCCAACCACTCTAGCGGAGTTAGGATGGGGCACCCGCATTTCGTCTGATTGGAGCCCCCCGGCTTGGTGCGCGTGGGACGACCGGCCTTCGTTGGGGTGGGACCAGGGGGAGCTGAGGCGGGCGGCGGTGACGGATCTTTGCGCGGGGATGCCTGCGCGGAGCAACGCTTTGGCGATGCGGTGGACGATGAGGTCGGGATAGCGACGGATGGGCGAGGTGAAGTGGGTGTAGGTGGGCGCGGCGAGGGCAAAATGGCCTTCGTTGACCTCAGAGTAGCGCGCCTGGCTGAGCGAGCGCAGCATGAGGTAGCTGAGGATGCGCTCTTCCGGCTTACCCTCAATGCGCGCGGCTAGTTTTTGATACATGCGGGGGGTAACGGCGATGTCTTCGGGCACTTCGTGCTGGCGGGGATTGCGGCCGCGGCCATGCGAATCACGGCGCTCGCCACGGGTTTGGACGCGGCGGACGGGCAGTGGTCCAAGGCCGAGGGAATGGCCGAAGCCGGCGGCGAGTTCCTCGAATTGGACGACACGGCGAGGGTCGGGCTTTTCGTGGATGCGGTAGAGCGAGGGGACGCCGAGATCTTCAAGCCAAACGGCGACGCACTCGTTGGCGGCGAGCATGAACTCCTCAATGAGACGGTTGGACCAGGTGCGCTCGGCACGCGTGACGCCGCGCATCTGGCCATTCTCGTCGAATTCGATGACCGGCTCGGGGAGATCGAAGTCGATGGAACCACGTTCTTCGCGGCGCTGGTTCATGAGGACGGCGAGGCGCTTCATGAGATCGAAGTGCTCGGCGAGGGAAGAATAGCGGGCACGTGTCCCGGGATCGCCTTCGAGGATTGCGTGGACCTCGGTGTAGGTCATGCGGGCGGTTGAACGGATGACACCTTCGGCGATTTCGAAGCTCTGGATGTTGCCGGCAGCGTCGAGCTGCATGATGCAACTGAGAACGAGGCGGTCTTCGTTGGGGCGAAGGCTGCAGATGTCGGACGAGAGCTCCTGGGGGAGCATGGGGATGGCGCGATCGGGGAAGTAGACGCTGGTGCCGCGGAGGCGAGCTTCGAGATCGAGGGCGGAGCCCGGGAGAACGTACTGGGCGACGTCGGCGATGTGGACCTGGAGTTCAAAGCCGCCATGGCCGAGTTCGCGGACCAGGACGGCATCGTCAAAGTCGCGGGCGGTTTCGCCGTCGATGGTGACGATGGGGAGGGAGCGGAAGTCGCGGCGGGCGGCGGATTCGGCAGGATCGAGATGGGCGACGGCGCGGGCTTCGGCGAGGACGTGCTCAGGGAAGATGCGCGGAAGCTGATGCTTGCGAATCATCATCTCGACGTCGACGCCAAAATCATCGGGAGAGCCGAGGACCTCAATGACGCGACCAATGGGAGGACGCGTGGGCGTAGGCCAACTGGTGATTTCGACCTCGACCACGAGGCCGTCCTCCGGACTTTCAGGTCTTGGATGGGCCGCTGCTCCAGTGCCTAATACGCGATGCGGAGTGGTAGATTCGGCGGCGGGAGGAACTTCAGCTCGGGAAGGGATCACGATGGGCTGCGTCATCCGGTCGTCAAAGGGAATGGCGACATTGTTGCGGCCGCGATCGGGGCGGGCGTAATGAAAGATACCGACGATGGTGGGGTTACGGCGTTCCAGAACACGCACGATGCGGCCCTGGAAGCGGCCATCGGCTTTGGGAGGGTCGAGCTCGACGAGGACCTGATCGCCCTGCATGGCGGTGTTGATCTCGTTGGGCGGGATGAAGACATCCTCGGTGGTTGCGGCCTGGCGCGCGTCCGCCACGGCGGATCTCCGATTAGGGCGGAGAAAGCCATAGCCGTCGCGGTGGAGATCGAGGCGGCCTGCGATGAGGTTGTCGCGGGTTCCACCCAAAGGGGCTGCGGAATGAGAATGGACTGCGGCGCGGGGCAGGCTCCAGTGCTCGCGGTCGAGTTGGACGAGCTGGCCGCGGGTGGTAAGACGGGCCAGTTGCTCGAGGAGGAGCCGGCGCTCGCGGCCGCCTCCCAGGCCGAGTTCGCGGACTAGCTGCTTGTAGCCGGCTTTTTGGCCAGCGGAGGCAGCGATTCGGGCCACGAGCTCGCGATCCGTCATACGCCAAGATTACGGCAATTACGAAGGTGTGACTGTGTAGCCGGAGAAATGCGCAGGAATTGGAGACATGCCGTAGAATGGTGGCAACGCCGCAACCGGCGGAGCAGGAAGATTTGCTCGTCCGATTCCCGGCCACCTAAGGGATGGCCGCAGAGGGCCAGCAAGACGGCGAACGCAATTTTAGTTTTTGAGTTTAAGCCATTGGCTTTGCCTTGACATCTCCTCAGTCCCCACCGGACAGAAAAGGAAATCCCTTGAGCGCTATGTGGAAACCAAGCCAGACAGGAACTTCGATGCCAAACCAAACCCCGGAACCGCCGCACACGGCACCTCCGGCTTACGTGCCAGAAACTCCTGCCCGGGTGCAAGCTGGAGCCGCGGAGCAGGCCACCATCGGCAAGGGCCTTTTTATCAAGGGTGAGATCACCGGGTCCGAGTCGCTTTATATTGACGGCAAGGTGGAAGGCGCGATCAACCTTCCCGGCAACCGCGTAACGATTGGCCGCAACGGGCAAGTGGGGGCAAACATCACCGCGCGTGAAGTGGTGGTGCTGGGCAAAGTGAAAGGCAACGTCTCGGCGACAGACCGCGTGGACATTCGCGCGGAAGGATCGCTGAATGGCGACGTGGCGGCGGCTCGCATAAGCATTGAAGACGGCGCGTTCTTCAAGGGCGGAATCGACATTCGCAAGCCCGATGCCAAGGCGGCTCAGAGCTCCGGCGGCCCGGTTGCGGTGACGAACTCCGCAACGACACACGAAACGGCCAAAGTCGGCTAGAGTCCGCCAATCGACCCCGGCTGCGCCTGAAAACTTCGCGACCCATCGAGCGTCTCCGCAACGACGGAGGCGCTCGTGTATTTTGCGGAGGAATTGGGGCAATGAGTTGCGGCATGTGAAGCCGGGGTCGCCCTAGTCGAGCGTCAACCAAGTTTCAAGCGGCGCATGGCGACTTTAGGGAGAGCCGATCCGGCTTTCTCGAGGACCCACCCTGCGATCAGCGTCCAGACCGCGATGCCGGCGATGAGGATTATGGCGTCCGCGAGTCGCACGTGGTGCAGGAGAGGCGTTGTGGGCAGATAGTGGATGACGCTACCGAAGGCCCAACTGAGCAGCCAGGCGGCGGTGCCACCAGCAATTGCGGCGAGAAGACAGCGGCCCATCTCAGCGAAGTCGAGGCTGGCGATGGAGACCATGCGCCGTTTATGGAGCAGGCCGGCGATGGTGAGGGTTTGCATGGCGATGCCGAGGTTAGAGGCTAGCGCGAGGCCGATGGCTCCAAGCGTGTGGTAGAGCAACGCATAGATGGGCAGCGAAACTGCGGTGACGATGGTGCTGGCGACCATGGGCACAAAGGTATTTCCAGCGGCATAGAATGCACGCGAGTAGATTGCCTGGGCCGACCAGAGGAAGAGCGAGACAGAGAAGATGGCAAAATAGGTGGCGCACAGGCGCGAGTCGCCGGAGGAGAAGCGGCCTCCGGTGAAGACGAGATCGATGGCCGGCAAGCCGAGTGCGATCATGCCTGAGGCCGCGAGCAGCGCGAGCGAAGCCACACGCGAGACCGAGTCGGCGACGTTGGTGGCGAACTCGTAGTGACGATCGCGCGTCCAGAGGCTGGCGAAAAAGGGCATGGAAGCCGCGCCGGCGGCTTGGGCGAGCATGGCCATGGGCGCGGTGAAGATCTGCTTCGCATAATTGAACAGCGTGACTGCGCCGCCGATTCTTGAGGCGAAGTGGCCGATGATCCAGTTGTCGGCCGTGACCAGTGAAATGCCGGCCATGAGCGGCAAAGAGAGCCGCACCCATTCGCGCAGGCCCTCGTCGTGCCAGTCGAGGATGAAGCGGTAGTGTGTGCCGGCACGGCGCGCAAAGAACCAATTGAGAAGAAACGGCCCACACACAGCGCCCGCCACGGTGCCGATGGCCAGCGACGAGACGCCGATACGTTTAACGAGCAGTACGCCGCCGACGATGGTGCCGAGACCATAGATGAGCGGCGCCACGGCCTGCACACTGAATTGCTTACGCACCAGAAGCACGGCGCCAAAGACTCCACCAGCAAAGAAACACAACTGCGCGGGAAGCAAAATACGCGTGAGGAGCACGCAAAGTGCAGCTTTCTGTGGGTCAAAGCCGTTGAACCACCACCGGACATACCATGGGGCGAAGATTTCCGCGAGGACGATGGCGACGCCGAGCACGAGATACATGGTGGTGAGGATGACGGAGAGCGAGCGCTCGCCTTCAGCCTCACGGCCCGATTCGCGATAGCGGGTAAGAATGGTGACAAAGGTGATGGAAGCCGCGCCACCGACAAGGAAATAGGAAATCATGTCGGGCAAGTAAAAGGCGGCGTTCAGCGCGTCGGCCTGCACGCCGCTGCCAAAGAGCCAGGCGATGTATTTGATGCGGACCAGGCCGATGATGCGCGAGAGAAACGTGGAGACCATGAGGACGACGGTGGCGGAAAAGATGCTGTGCGCGTGAGAAGGGTGCAGGAGCGCTAAACCGCGCTTCCACCATGGGCGCGGTGCGAGCCTGGAATCGACCCCATCGACAGAATTCTGACGCTGGGGATGGGGACGTGAGGGCGTCGTGGTCACTGGAGTTGATTCTAACGGGATCCCGGGCAACTGCTTTCGTTGTCCGGATTTCGCTATTTCGTGGACACTAACTTCGCGTTTTCTTGAACCGCGTTTTGGCCTTGGCAACGCCAGGTGTTCAGCTCGGTGATATTCTCGACTTTGTCCGTGCGAAGCACTGCATTCTTGACAGGGAGATTCCTGGTTGATGAGCTCAACTGTTCATTCGACAACGAACTACAATTTGGCTCTACCTTTTTATCACTGCTCGGCCGCAAGCCCAGACGCCCTGGCGTTGTATGTAGCGGAAGCCCGGTTTTCCTACGGCGAGTTGGCAAATCTCGCCCGGCGCATCGCAGGTTGGCTCGGACCGAACACCGGTGAAGCGTCGGGCAAGGTGGGTATTCTCGCATCTCGAACCATTGAAGCGTATGCGGGAGTGCTGGGGACGCTGTGGGCCGGTGCGGCATACGTCCCGATCAAGCCTGACACGCCCGAAGACCGAGTGATCCGAATTCTGCAGCAGACAAAACTGGACGCGCTGATTGCCGACCAAGCGGGATTGAACATTCTTTCGGATCGAGTGCTGGAATCCGCGCCGCGGAAAATACTCTTCGGAGCGGATGCGAAACCATCGCAAGCCGCCTTGGAATTCAAGGGGACCAGCTTTAGAAGCTTCGCGAAATTGCCTGATGAGGGGCCAGAGCAACCGGTGCCCATAGCGGGCGACGCACTGGCGTACATTATTTTTACTTCCGGAACAACGGGCACGCCAAAGGGCGTCATGATTGAAACAGAGAGCGTATGCCAGTTTATCGGCATCATGCACCAGCGATTCGATCTTCACGCGGATGACCGAGTGGCTGAAGCATCTGAGCTAACCTTTGACGCCTCCGTCTTCGATATGTTCATGGCTTGGAGCTCAGGTTCGGCGCTCTATGTGGTTCCCAAGGAGCAACTCATGGCCCCGGCAAAGTTCATCCGCGACCATGAGTTGACCCTTTGGTTTTCGGTGCCATCGACGGCATCTTTTATGGCGCGGATGAAGATGCTAAAGCCGGGTGCATTTCCGTCGTTGCGAATTTCGATTTTTGCCGGCGAGGCACTTGCAGTTGCGACTGCTCAGGCGTGGCAGATTGCTGCTCCCAACAGCATCGTGGAGAATTTTTACGGGCCGACAGAATTAACGGTTGACTGTATCGCCCAGCGCCTCGAGGATCCTCCCTATGTAACCAAGAACCGCGGGACGATGGCGATTGGGACACCCTTCCCGGGAGTTCGGGCCGGCATCGTGGATACGGATCTCAAGTTCCTGCCGCCGGGCGAGGAGGGGGAACTGGTGGTATCGACCCGGCAAGCGGCTCGCGGATATTTCCAGGATCCAGAACTGACAGCGGTTCGCTTTCCCACGCTGGAGGGAAGCCGGTGGTATCGCACCGGGGACCTGGCTTATGAGGACGCATCCGGGACGTTTCATCATTTAGGGCGAATCGACAACCAGGTGAAGATACTCGGCAATCGCGTTGAACTCGAAGAAGTCGAGGCGCATTTACGCGAGATTGCCGGAACAGACATGGTGGCGGCAGTTGCGTGGCCGCTTTCCGATGGGCGAGCAACAGGCATTGTGGCGTTTCACTGCGCGCCGGGAGTAACGCGGGAAGAGGTTCGCGAGGAAATGAAAAAACGCGTACCTGACTATATGATTCCCAAGCGCGTTCATCAATTGGACACTCTACCTTTGGGAGCGACGGGGAAGATTGACCGCAAGGCGCTGGTCAGGATGTTGGACGAGGCCTTGATTTAGCGAGACGCGCATGCGATTGATCAGCATGGGCGGCAGGCCGTCGCGATTGTCTGTGCGCTGCGGATAAGAGCATAATTTGTGAAGCCATGATGCGAAAGCTCACCCTTCCTGATGGTTTGACGGTTTTCTCATTGAACGCCGACGAGACGCGTTTTGTTCATCGTGAGGTCTTCGCCGAAAGATGCTATTTGCAGCATGGCATCGAGTTACACGATGGAGATTGCATATTCGACATCGGGGCCAATATCGGATTATCGACCGTGTTTTTTCATCGAGAATGCCCTGGAGTGCGCATCTATGCGTTCGAACCGAGCCCCGCAACCTTCGAATGTTTGAAGGCGAACGTCGAGCTTCACGGAGTGGACGCGCACCTTTTTGAGTGTGGATTGGCGCGTGAATCAGGCACCGCGGAATTCACGTTTTACCCCGCCAACACGGTTCGATCGGGATTCCATATCAATTTAGAAACCGACCGCAAAACAACGAAGACTTACATGATCAACAATGGCATGTCGGAGCATAATGCCGATCTGTTTCTTGGCCTCCTCTTCAAGAAAACGACATTTCCCTGCCGCTTGCGGGCGCTCTCAGAAATTGTTGACGAAGAATGCGTGACGCGGATCGATTTTTTGAAAATCGACGCCGAGAGAAGTGAAAGAGATGTTTTGGCGGGGATTCGAGCTGAACATTGGGATATGATTCGCCAAGTCGCTATCGAAGTTCAGGATGAGGCGGGCGCGCTTGATGAAGTGCGGAGTCTGTTGGAGAAGCACGGATTCAATGTGGCCGCCGAACAGGATCCTCTTCTGAAAGGCACTGCGGTGTTCAGCGTTTTCGCTACAAGACCTGTTCAGGTTTCTCCAGCCTGAACCTCGGCTCTCGGGGCGAGTTGATTCATTTCGCCGTCAAGGGATGCGCGCCAGCGTGTCTACCAAAATGATTTCGCGAGGCATGGATTCCGGCGGCAAGTTTTGACTGCAAAACGCGATAAGTTGAGCGGTCACTTCGTTCCGCATCTTGACTTGTCCAGGTGCATTTGCGAAACGCACAAACTCGGACGCGTCCGGTTGCGGCCAATTGATTGCGAGTAGATTCGCGCTTTGCTGCTCTGATGCGGGGATAAAGCACGCGTCGTAGCTTCCGTCATGCCGACCGGCCCCCATACTGAGAAAGACCTTAAAGCCCAACCTTTCCGATTCCAAATCGATCAGGGACTGAGGGTGAATCCCTTGCGAGATAGTTTGTTCTAGCTCTCGCCGCAACGCCCCCGCGGTAGGTTCCATATCCGTCTCAGCTAGGATCGCCAGAGCTTTGAGATCCTTCTCAATTCGCGCGTTTGCGATGCACTTGATGCGGACTCGTTGGTTTTGGTGCTGAAGCAACATTGACCGAATGTCATCCAAAGTGCATCTGCCCTCGGTCCAATCCAGAAACTCCTCGTCCGATTGAGCTTGTTTCGGATGATCCACGTGAAGAATGGCCTGATAGCGAAAGCGGGTCATTTCGTTGTCAGCTCGGCCACGGAGTGGGTGAATGTCGACACGGGATACTTTTGGAAACGAATTCCGCAGGGAAAGAAAATAGGCCGGGGAGAGCACGAGTTCCTGATCTCTTTCAATGCGCCGATGAATGCGATCACGCAGATCGCCAGCGCTGATTTCATCGGCGGCTTGAAACAGCTCGACTGAAGTGGCAAATACCGGTAACAGGGGCAGGCTTCGGACATCGCCAACATAGATATGGCCGCCGGGCCTAACGATTCTCAGCGCGCCTTCCAGCACTTTCGTCAGATAGGCAACGCTGGGAAAATATTGGATGACGGAGTTTATAACTACGGCATCGAACGAGTTCTGTTCGATGCCATCCAAATTATCCGCCCGACTCTGCATTACCTCAACTCGCGCCGCTACGGCAGGAACGCTTTGCAACTGGCCCCTCAGCCGGTCTAAAACGACTGGGGAGAAATCTACTGCAAGATACTTGTCGCAGTGCAGCGCAATTCGGATGGTGAGCATACCGGTGCCACATCCGATTTCACAAACTGACTTTGGCGAGAGTTGAAGGATTTCGCCAACTGTGTTTTCGACCCACTCGTACATGTCGTCAAGGGGGAATGTTCCTCGCGTGTAGCTGCTGTTCCAGCCGAGGGTGTTGAATCCAACCGGGACAGTTGCAGCTTCCCTGGAGAGTTGGCTCAAATCGAAGGTCTTACGCCATTTGCTGAGAACGGTCGACTCTGCCGCTCCACGTCCCAAGACTTCATCCATGTATGAATCGTCAGGAACGACGAGCGCGACAAATCCGCCGCAACCATCATCAACCAGTGCAGCCTCACGTACCGCAGGATGCATATGCAGCACATTCTCGATCGCGGCTCGCCGCGTAGCGGCTTGCGACTCATTGTTTGGCACCACGCTTCTCCGATCGTTGTTCAAAGCATCGATCCGCAGCCTCTTCCCGGCTCAGGTTTGACCGGCGGCAGTCTGCACCAAAGCGTAGATTGCGTCGATACTGTCTATTTGATCTCTGTCAAAGCCAATTTGAGCGAAATCGATTCCGAAATTTTCTTCGAGAAAGACGACGATTTCTACTGCGTCTATCGACTGCAGGCGTCCACTGAGCAACAGGGAATCCTGATCCGTCAGCGGTTGATTATCTCCGCTGCGAGTCAAGAGATCCTGTACGAACTCATGTATCTCGGCCTTTCCCTTCATGGGTCCCCCTTAGATGTGGATGAAGAATAAGCTGGCAAAGAATCGCAGGTGCTCGGCAAGTGGATACACGCGCTCTGAAATCTCAAATACACTCAACAGGCAGTAAAACAGCCCCACGCCAAATACGGACAAGAGGTGTCCACGAAAAAAGCCCGCGGGCGCAGGTTTGCGTTTTCGCATTTGAGAAATACATAGCCCGGCCGTCAAAAGGGCATTGTAAAAGAGCATGGTCTGGTAATTCGCGAGCGCCTTCCATAGACCCATATCGCGGATGATTTCCCAGTCTCGCGTGAAGTGATAGAGCCCATTGCCAAAGAATGCAGCGGCAAAAGTGGCGAAGATCATCCGCATCCGCTTGTGCCCTTTGAAGTACCGAAGAAATGCCGGATAGAAGAAGAAATCGACGAGCAGCTCTTTGAAATAGTAATAGAAACGATTGAAGAACTCCGCGATTGTTGTCGAAGACAGAGGCCGATACGTATTGCGCAGAGCATTGAACCCGGCCATGCGGCAACAGGCAATGATACGGTGGCCCATGATTGAGATCGACAGGATGAGCTCAAAGAATGCAAGGATGAGGCTTTCCCAACGCAAATGCCAAACCACTGGCGTTCGGTGGACGCTCATGGCGAGCGCTTGATCCGACGTGGGAATGCGCAGATAGCCGTGAAAGAATTTAACCCAGAAGAATTGAAACAAACCCAGCAGAAGGACCCACAAGAGCAACTTAAGGCCTTTCAATTGCACGATTGCAAGTTGCTCAGGGTTCTTTGCTTCAATGCGCCGAAGATATGCCGCACCTTTGGGAAACGGCGTGCCGGTGGACCCCCAGAGGGGGCGAAAGGATGTCAATTCCAGCGTCAGATCGTTTCCAGGTTTCGAGCCTCGGTCAGTCAACGCGTAACAGAAGAACCAAATGTAACTCACCATGACGCCGACAAGAGTCCATAAGAACGAGTATGCGAATGAATGCGATGGGGCAGCGCACGCAAACAGGATGAGTACCGTAAATCCGGTAAGAAGAAAAAGAAGCGGCCGTTGCCCAAACCGTGATTTGGGCCAGCGCATCGCGCACCAATACAGGAGTATTCCTAACGCGATTGCGCTTAGAGTGAGACCAAGGAGGAGGGGCTGATGAACGGTTTCCATCACGGAGAGTGCGATGGGAGTGAGTGCCAGGATGAACCGCCTGTACTCAGGCATAAAGGTGATGAATGCGAGCGGCAGCATCAACACCGGTACAGAGGCCAGAGCGGGGAGGAAAACGCGCACACCCAAACCAAATGCGACAAGCAAAACAACTTTGCCCAGCGGGGTTTGGGCGAAGGAGACTGCTCCGGGATAGGCTTCAATGCGCGGAATGAGGCGGAACTCAGCCAGGCTTTTTGCCTTCGCACCCGTGAAGCCTGCTTGAGTGACCATTTAGCTCATTGTCAAGGAAACAAAGTAATGATGACAATATAATTCAACCTGCAAAAGCACGATCGAGCACTCCGTTTGCAAACATTTCACTGCTGGAGTGCCGGGCGGATATCCTGTTCCCGGGGGATTTGCGTGCGGTTCTTGTCTTGTTTTCGAGTTGTTCTCGTGCTGGGACTGAATGCGTCGGCGCAGAGCATTCATGGGCGCGGAGGGATTACGCTGCCGCCTCCGCCGGAAGCGGAGGTTGTTCCGGTGACGAACAATTATTTCGGAACGAAGGTAGTGGATAATTACCGCTGGCTGGAGGACGCCAGCAGCGCAGAGACGAAGGCTTTTATTGATGACGAGAACACGTACACCGGACGGTACATGGACCAGGCGCGAATTCGCCCGCAGATTGCGGACGATCTGGATGGGCTGGAGCATGTGACGAGCTGGACCGTGCCCATCCAGCGCGGAAACGATCTGTTCTTTGAGAAGGTGCTGGGTGGCGAAGATCAAGAGTCGATTTACGTGCGCCATGGCTGGGCGGAGAAAGACAAGCGGTTGATCGATCCGGCACAGCTCAGCCGCGATCCCGACACATCCGTTGACCTGGCGGACGTTTCGCGTGATGGAGCGCTGGTGGCTTACGAGGTACGGGAGGGCGGCGTTGACGAGACCACGGTCCACGTGTACAACGTGAAGACGGGCAAGACGCTCTTCGACGTGCTGCCAAGTGGAGACTACCAGAGCGTGATGTTCACACCAGACGGGAAGGGACTCTATTACGCGCGCATGGACAAAACGGGGCCACTTCTGTACGCGCACACACTGGGAACACTTGCCGCGCACGACAAGCTGCTGTTCGGGCGCGAGTTTCGCGGCGAGGAGCTTGGCCCAAGCGATCTGATTACGGCGAACCTGACCGACGACTACCGGTACCTTGTGGTGGAAGTCGACCGGGGCGTGCCGGCTAAGCGCGTGGATATTGCGTACCGCGACCTGACCAAGCCGGGATCGTATTTCGACATTCTGATCTGGGGTGTGGATTCGCGATTCTCGGCAGAGTACGTGAAAGGCGCGTGGTATGTGCTGACGGATTACAACGCACCAAACGGGTGCGTTCTGAAGGCAGACCCCGGCATCATGCCCGATGTGTGGGCCAAGGTGGTTCCAGAAGGGGCGGACGCGATCGATGGCTTCAACGTTGTGGGCGGCAAGATTTTCGTCAACCGGATGCATGGTGTGAGGACGGAGACGGCCGTGTACACGCTGGAGGGAAAGGCAGCGGGAAGCGTGGAGTACGACGGCATCGGTTCGGCGAGCATGATGGCGGGACGCAGCACGGACAGGTATGGATTTTTCAGCTTCGAGTCGGTGATTGCGCCGCCGACCATATACCGGCTGGACACCGCGACGGACAAGCGCGAAGTGTTTGCCCAGCCCAAAGTGCCGTTCAACACTGGCGACTATGAGCTGAAGCAGGTGTTCTACACGTCGAAGGATGGGACGAAAGTGCCGATGTTCATCGCCGGCAAGAAGGGACTGAAGCAGGACGGAACGGAGCGGCTGCTCATGACCGGCTATGGCGGATTCAAGGTGGACGAGCTGCCGGAATGGAATCCGGTATGGGCATGGTGGCTGGAGCAAGGCGGCTGGTTTGCCATGCCGAATTTGCGCGGCGGCGGCGAATACGGGGAGAAGTGGCACGAACAGGGAATGTTCGAAAAGAAACAGAATGTGTTTGACGACTGGTTTGCTGCGGCCGAATATCTGATCGCGAACAAATACACGTCTCCAGCGCACTTCGCGATTATGGGCCGGTCGAATGGAGGGCTGCTGGTTGGGGCGTCGATCACGCAGCGGCCCGAACTGTTTTCTGCGGTTGAGTGCGGGTATCCACTGCTGGACATGCTGCGGTACCAAAAGTTTGAGGAGGGTCCGTACTGGACGACCGAGTACGGATCGGCGGACAAGGAAATGCAGTTTCAATATTTATTGAAGTACTCGCCGTATCAAAACGTGAAGGCCGGGACAGCGTATCCGGCAGTACTGTTTTTCACCGGCGCGAGCGACACGCGCGTCGATCCGCTGCACGCGCGCAAAATGACGGCACTGCTGCAGAAGGATTCCACGAGCGGGCGGCCGGTGCTGCTGCACTACAGCACAGCGGGCGGGCACTCATCGGGCGTGAGCGTGGCACAAGAGATTCAGGACGGCACCGACCAGCTGACGTTTCTGTGGACGGAAACGGGACAGACTCCATCCCATAAGTAACGTATTCCCGCTCCGGACGTGGCAAAGGCGCACGAGCGGCAAATGTCCGTGCGTAACCTCATGCCGCACGCAGCTTCTCCGATAAGGAATTTACAGAATCAAATCATTTGCCCGGAGGCGCGCCTGCGGGGATTTGACCGCTCGGACTGTGGATGGATGAACCAGAGCGGAACGCTGCAGGACGCGCAAAGGACATGGAAGTGCGAGATACGCAGAGCGCCTGAGGCCTGAGAACGAGATGCCGAAGTCGCAGCGTGTGCCCTGAAAACGATGCCGCAAGTTGAGCTGGAGACGTGCAACGCGGATTTGCAGCAAGAGGACGCCAGGCTATCAGCGCTGGCTTCGACGGAAATTCTCGACTCAGCGCCGGAGCCGATTTTCGACGCGATTACGCGACTGTCGGCGGAGTACTTCAAAGCCGACACAGTGCTGCTGGAGTTTGCCGACGAGAGCCGCGTGTGGATCAAGTCGTATTGGGGCGAGCCGGTGCGGGAGTTGCCGCGCAGATCGTCAGTGTTCGAAATGGTGCTGGCGGAAAATGGCCCGGTGGTCGTGCCGGACGTGACGAAGGATCCGCAGTTTGCGGGCAGCCGGCTGACCATTCGGCGGCTTGAGGTAGTTTCGTTTGCGGGCGCGCCCATCCGGTCAGCCGATGGCAAGATTCTGGGAGCGCTGTGCATTTTCGGATGCCAGCCGCGCCGCGAGATGGCAGTGGACGAACTGCGCATGCTGGAGAGCCTGGCTGATATTGTGGCCAGCCAACTGGAGTTGCGGAGATTGCGGAAGGCGGTTCACGGAATTCGCGTGCGGCAGGCGCACGCGGCCGACACCAACACCGGAATCTGGCCGCGCAATTCGGATCTGCGGCAGGCTTTGGACAAGCGGCAGTTTGTGTTGTATTACCAACCGGAGGTCGAGCTTTCTTCGCGGCGGATTGTGGGTCTGGAGGCGCTGATCCGATGGCAGCATCCGGAGCGGGGACTGATTCTGCCGATGGAGTTTATTTCGATCGCCGAAGAGAGCGGGCTGATTTTGCCGATCGGCGACTGGGGACTTTCAGAAGCATGCAGACAGATTCAGATGTGGTGCCGCGAGGATCCAGAGCAAGCGGCGCCAAGGGTGTGCGTGAACCTATCGGCGCGGCAGTTTGCGCGCGAGGGTCTGGCCGACCATGTGGAGGCTTTGCTGCGCCAGTCCGGAGTTTCGAGCCGACAGCTCGGACTGGAGATGACGGAATCGAGCATCATTCCCGACGCGGGCACGGCGCTGGAGGTACTGAGCAGCTTGCGGCGGCTTGGGGTTTCACTGCTCATGGATGATTTCGGCACGGGGTATAGCTCGTTGCACCATCTGCACTCATTGCCCTTCGACGTGCTGAAGATCGACCGCTCATTTGTGGTGCGCATGACAGAGGGCGACCAACCGCTGCAGATCGTGCGCACGATTGTGGAGTTGGCGCGGGTGCTGGGGATGGACGTGGTGGCAGAGGGAATTGAGACGCGAGAGCAATACGACCTGCTGCGGCACCTGGGCTGCCGGTTTGGCCAGGGATATCTGTTTTCGCGGCCGGTGCCGGCCGGGACCGTGAGCGAGATGCTGCGGCTGCCGGGACGGGTCTTGCCGGAGCCGGCGGTGGATGCAGAGCAGGTGAATTGATTGCCCTCGGGGTGGGGATTCGAGGAGCGTGCAGTTTTGGGAATGCAGCAGGATTTGCCCTCAATTGGGATTGAGATGCTGGTGCGATTGGAGGATCCTCAGGCATGGATGGCTGAGCGGAATTATGCTCGATCCCATGCAGCAGACCAGCCAAGAGCAGGCTTCCTCCGATTCTTCCCACTTTGCGGGGTTGCTGGCCGCGCTTGCCTTGCCACGGGATGAGCCAGCGGCCGGTGTTGCATCAACGAGCAGCGCTCCGCTTTGGAACGACGGAGATTTGGGCGAGGATGTGGCAACGCTCAGCTATGAACGGGCGTTGCGTGCTCATGCACGATATCATCCGGCGGAACGCGGGAATTGGGCGGAGACGCAGGTTGCCGAGATGCGGATTGGCGACATACCGGCAGCCAAGCACGGTGCGGCGAACAGCGGGGAGGGATTTCAGGCGCAGGAAAGTGTTATGCCGCGAATCGCGCGTGACGGGGACCTGCGGACGGCGAGCGTAACTATCCGATTGAACAAAGTGGAGTGCGAACGGTTGCGTAAGCGGGCGGGAGAGGCGGGATTGACCGTCTCGGCCTATCTGCGCTCGTGCACGTTTGAGGCGGAGGCGCTGCGCGCGCAGGTGAAGAAAGCGCTTGAGGAGATGCGAAGAACAGAGGACGGGGGAACGAGGGAACAAGGGAACAAGGAACCGCAGCGGCGCAATTGGTTTGGATGGATTTCGCGCATGTTGCCGTGGAGACAGAATCCTCAGACGGCCCAGCAAAGCTAATTCCACATGGCGAAGAGCATTCGCCAGAACCGCAATCATCGTTCCGAGTCTCCTTGATTCTTCATTTCCTTGGTCTCTACTCCCTATTCCCTGTTTCCTGGTTTACTCCGCTTCGAGCACGAGGCACTTGAGATATTCGGTTTCGGGCAGATTCAGCACGACCGGGTGATCGGGAGATGCGCCACGGCGCTCGAGCAAGCGCACGCGTCTCGAGGCATCGGCGGCGGCCGCAGCTACAGCGGATTCCAGATCCGACCAGGTAACGTGGTGCGAACAGGAGCAAGTGATGAGCAGGCCGCCGGGACGCAACATTTTGAGGGCGCGAAGGTTCAGTTCCTTGTAGCCGCGCAGGGCACCCTCGACGGCGCGCTTGGTTTTGGCGAAGGCGGGCGGATCGAGGACGATTACGTCGAATTTCTCACCGGCGCCGGACCAGTCGCGGAGGATTTCGAAGGCGTCGGCTTCAATCCAATCGACTTCGGCAGCCAGGCGGGAGCGATTGGCTTTGAGATTGCGCTCCGCGACTTCGAGCGAGGCGCGCGAGGCGTCAATCCCGGTGACCTGGCGGCAGACCTGCGCGAGATGAAGAGCGAATCCTCCCTGATAACAGCAGACATCAAGAGCGCGGCCTGTGGATTCAGGCCTTGCCGCGCCAAGGCGCTGCGTCCATTCACGTGCGGCGGCATAGTTGGTTCTCTGGTCGAGGAAGGCGCCGGTTTTTTGGCCGGCATTGGCGTCGTAGTGAAAGGTGAGGCCGTTGAGGTGAAACTGCGCAGTGGTGACGGGATGCGCGGCATCAGCGAGCCAAAGCGGATCGAGGCTGGGCATGGGAAGACTCTCGAGCTCACGGATGCGCGGATCGGGGCGCTCAAGAATGGCCGCAGGCGCGAGTTCCTCGCGCAGGACGCGGATGCAAGCTTCGCGGATGCCCGCGGCGAGCAGACCTTTGGTCAAGAGCTGCAGGACGACGAGTTCGCCGTACTTATCCGCAACCAAGCCGGGAAGCTCATCAGCCTCGCTGAAGCAGAGACGGCAGGCGTCATTGGCAGAATCGAGAAGCGGCTTGCGGCGGGCGATGGCTGCGCGCAGGCGGTCTTCGAGTAGCTTGAGCCACGCGGCGTGATCAAGCGATGCGCGCGAGACGAGGCGCAGGGCGATTTGAGACGCGGGGCTATAGAGCACCGTGCCGAGGAAGATTCCGCGGCTGTCGGCCACCGGCAAGAGCGTTTCTTCTGGTCCTGGAGGAGTGACAGTGACGATATCGGACGCGTAGACCCAGAGGTATCCTGCGCGGAGCCGGTCGGCGGCGCGACGAGTGATGACGGCGCCATGGGGCGTGGCTTGGGATGGAGCGGTACCGGCTGACGGCGAGATGGCACAAGAACCAGAGGAAGCACGGCGTGATGGGGCCGATGCTGATGCGTTTGTGCGGCGTGCCGGGGGTTTTACGTGGGCCAGCGGCTTTGTATCGGCTATCGATTTGTGCGGCTTGGCCATGAGTTCCTGGGAACTGTCAGAAGACCTTTACCCAAGGTATTACGCCAAGGTAGAGGAGCGAAATGGCCGGGCCGCGACTTTGCCTGAATCGATTGCAGAAAAGGGTCAGGTTGCAGATGCTAAGCGTGCATATCCTTCTGAGCGCGTTCCCAACTCATTCAGAACCCGTCTTGCTTTGAAAGCTTAAGTCCGCTCGCATCGAGGAGCAATGTGTTGCGGAAAACATTGAGCGCGCTCATTGGTAACCGGCTTAGGCCGATTGGTGGACTCGGGGCCAAAAAAGGGGCGGATTCACTGCGCGCAAGTCTCGGCTGGAGTGGGAGTTCCGTTCGGTGGCGCTCTAATCTATTCACGCCGCGGGAACGCAAGCGGCCTATAATGGAGCATGGCGACTGTCCGGCAACCCATACCGGCAGAAGAATCTAGCGCGTCCGTCGAGACCCCGGAGCAGAACCAGGTCCCCACTCCGAGAGCGCAGACGAGGCCCGCGGAACGCTCGATCAGCGAGCGCTTTGACCTGTTGCTTCGCCAGGCGCAGGCCAACCGGCCAAATGAAGATATCTCATTGATTCGGAAGGCTTGGGAGTTCTGCGTAACCCATCATGAAGGGCAGACGCGCCTGAGCGGCGAGCCCTACATTGTCCACCCGCTGGAGGTAGCCGAGGTTCTGGTGGAGATGAAGCTGGATGGAACGGCCATCGCGGCAGCGTTGTTGCATGACGCCGTGGAAGATACCAAAGCCACCACCGAGGAGATTGCGGAGACCTTTGGCGACCAAGTGGCCCACATCGTCGAGGGCGTAACCAAGATCGACAAGATCCAATTTGCCAACCGGGAAGACCGGCAGGCCGAGAACGTGCGCAAGATGCTTCTGGCGATGGTTAGCGATGTGCGCGTGGTGCTGATCAAGCTGGCCGACCGGCTGCATAACATGCGGACGCTGGAACACTTGAAGCCGGATCGGCAGGAAGCGATTGCACGCGAGACTCAGGACATTTACGCTCCGCTGGCGCACCGGTTGGGAATGGGCAAGGTGCGCGGCGAACTTGAGGATCTGGCGTTCCGTTATACCGACCCGGTGAGCTATGAGCGGGTGGCTGCAGCGGTGGAAGCGCGGCGGGTGGAGGGCGAGCAGTTTTTGCGCGGCGTGGAAGACACGCTGGCGGAGCAACTGCGGGAAAACGGCATCCAGGCGCGAGTGGAGTGGCGCATCAAGCGTCTCTACTCGATCTTCCAGAAGATCGAGCGCACCAAAGTCTCTTTTGACCAGGTGTACGACCTGCTGGCGGTCCGCGTGATCACGCAGGACGTGGCGTCGTGCTACGCAGTCTTCGGCCTGATCCACACGCTATGGCGGCCAGTGCCGGGTCGCATCAAGGATTTCATCGCCATTCCGCGCGCGAACCGGTACCAATCGCTGCATACCACAGTGATGGGCGCCAGCGGCCACCAGTTCGAGGTGCAGATCCGAACCGAGGAGATGCACCGCATCGCGGAAGAGGGCATTGCGGCGCACTGGAAGTACAAAGCGGGCGGCAGCGGAGTGACGGCACGTGACGAGGAGAGGTTGAACTGGATCCGGCAGCTCGTGGAGTGGCAAAAGGAGATGACGGATCCCAACGAGTTTCTCTCCAGCCTGAAGATGGACCTCTATCCCGACGAGGTATACACCTTCACGCCGAAGGGGAAGGTTGTGGTGGTACCGGCAGGAGCAACGCCCGTCGACTTTGCTTACACGATTCACACCGAGGTGGGCAACACGTGCGTGGGGGCGAAGATCAATGGCCGCATGGTGCCGCTGCGGACGAAGCTGCGCACCGGCGACATTGTGGAGATCGTCACGCAGAAGGATCACAAGCCGAGCCGCGATTGGCTGACGTTTGTGAAGAGCCCGCGGGCGCGGAACAAAATCAAGCACTGGTTGAACGAGGACCAGCGCCGCCGCGCGGTGGAGATTGGCCGGAAACTGCTGGAGCGGGAGGCGCGTAAGTTCAAGGTGCCGATGACGCAGATCGTCGACCAGGACCTAGGGCGAATCGCGAACGAGTTTGGCGTGGCCACGGCTGCCGACCTGCTGGCTACTCTTGGCCAAGGCAAGCACACGGCGCACCAAGTGCTGAGCAAAGTGGCGCCGGGCTTTACCAATCAGCCAGAAGCTGAGCCGGAGCCAGCGACCAAACCGGGCGAAGGCGGCATGACGGACGCGGTGCGCAAGTTGCACCTGACCGGTTCGGAGTCACTGCAGGTGGAAGGCCAGAACGATCTTCTGGTGTATCGCGCGCGATGTTGCAACCCGATCCGCGGCGAGGAGATTGTGGGCTATGTGACACGCGGCAAGGGAGTGGCAGTGCATGCGCGTAGTTGCCCGAATGTGCAGAATCTACTTTACGAGAGCGACCGGAGAATCAATGTTGAGTGGTCGCGGGCGCCGGTAGGGGCGGGCCAGGCGCAGCGTTATCCGGTGAAGATCACTGTTTTTTGCGACGATCGGACGGGAATGCTGAAGGAGCTGACGGCCGTGATTTCTGACGAGAACACGGATATCCGCGGCGTGGAACTGAGACGCGACGAAGATGGCGAAGCGATTATCGAGTTCATTGTGGAAGCGGAGGATGTGCGCCACCTGAATCGGATGGTCCTGGGGCTACGGCGTGTGCCAGGCGTGCGCAGGGTGGAACGAACGCAGAAGGTTTAAAGGCAGCTTCTAGCTATCAGCTTTCAGCTCTCAACTTTGTCTTAGAGGCGCGATCGTCCACACTTACGGGAAGGTTCCCGGTCCAATGAATTACTTTGATTCGGCCGCCGGAGCAGGTTGAGTGCACAATCCTTGGGAGTATAATCGCGACCGAAAGCGAAACCGCGATGAAAGCGCGATCTGCAGTTCCGATAGCGGTGGCTGTTCTCGGATTTTCGCTTGTTGCGTTTTGGTACTTCGGCTTTCGTAATTACGACCCCGACCCGCAACAAAGAAGCGCGTTCCTGATCTCCTACAGTCCCAGAACGGCGATTGCGCCTTTTGAATACAAGTACGGAACCAAGTTAGCTGAGGGTGGCGAATCGGCCAGCGCGGGCCACCGGTTTGTTTCGCGCAAGGTCGAATACCTGGAATTCTACACAGCGCAGAAACAGAGCGACGCTTCTGTGATGGCTGCCGTGGAGAAGGATGTCGAGTGCCAGCTTTCCCTTCACGGAGCGCGGGTTCTCGGCAGGAAAACGGATGCACACGGTGTGATTGGTATCGACTATGCCGTGGGACAGATCCTTGGCTCAATTCAGTTGGATCCAATAAACGTCAGCCCGCAATTCCACCCCGCATGGCTCCTCCCAATGCCGGAAGGATTCGAGGATAAGTTTCTGCGCATCGTCATTAAGGAGAAATGGTTTCCAATGGGCATTCCTTCACGGCAAGAACTAGCACGAGCTGACAAGTAGCATGGCAGAGGATTCCCCACGCAACAAAGCGATCTTCGATGGCATCCATGTCATCGACGGCGGGCTGGCTACCGAGCTTGAGTATCAGGGCGCGCGGATTGACGGGCCGTTGTGGTCGGCGCACGTGCTTGAGGAGGAGCCGGAGAAGTTGGCGGCTGTGCATCGCGCTTACGTGGCGGCGGGCGCGGAATGCATTGCCACGTGCAGCTACCAGGTTTCGCGCATGGGCTACGCGGAGTGGGGATTGCCGCCGGAGCGGGCGGATGCTGCGCTCCTGCGCTCCGTCGAGCTGGCGCGGTCGGCGATTGCGGAGTTTCCGGAGCGGCGCGTCCTCGTTGCAGGTTCGCTTGGACCGTATGGCGCGGCTCTGCACAATGGCGGCGAGTATAGCGGCGTTTACCATTGTTCTTATTCTGACCTCGTGCGGTTCCATCACGAGCGGATCGAGGTGTTTGCAAAAGCCTCAGGCACGCAGGCGCCCGATCTTCTCGCTTTTGAAACGTTCCCTTCCCTCGAAGAGGTTCGCGCGGTGGGCGAGGCAATGGCGCCATGGCCTGAGTTGCGAGCCTGGTTCAGCTTTTCATGCCGCGACGAAAAACACGTATCGCACGGTGAGAGAGTTGCCGATTGCGCCTCGCTTGTTGCCACTTTCCCGCAGACAGCCGCCATCGGAGTGAACTGCGTTCCACCGAGGTGGATTTCTTCGCTGATCGAAGAGTTGCGGCGGGGCTCAAACGAGCCGATCGTGGTGTATCCGAACTCCGGCGAAGGGTGGGATGCCGAGCGACGGTGCTGGACGGGCGTAAGCGACCCGGAGAATTTCGGCGCGAATGCGGCAGAGTGGTTCCATGCTGGGGCGCAGATGGTGGGCGGGTGTTGCAGGACGCGGCCGGCGCATATTCGGGAAGTGGTGAATGCGGCACGCGCGGAAGTTCGGCTCTCCGGGGCTAAAGCCCGCCCATTCTGAAGGCCGAATTCCTGGGGCTGAAGCCCCGCGCTCCCTCCGTCCTAGATTTCCGTTGGTTTTCCTGCGGTCGCGCAGGAATCGGCACCGCATTGGTGGTGAGGTAAGAGACAATTCGACTTGGTGCGAAACGAAATGCGTCAGGCCAGTTTCAGGACGGCCCTGCCTTTGCGGGGAGGGATGAAGCGGGTGGCACGGGAGACGATGGCGAGATTTTCGCGGCTGAGCAGCTTGCGAATCTGGCCGCGTGCGTGGTCGGCCCAGGGGCCGCGGTTGTCGAGCCTGATGTAGGCGCGCCAGTGGCGGAGAGCCGGGCGGTATTGGTTACAGCGCTCATAAGCGAGGGCCAGGTTGTAATGCGCGTCGGCATAGCGGGGCGAGAGTGTGACGGCCTTGAGGTAGGCGGCGATAGACTCGTCAAGCCTCTCCAACTCGTCGAGGACATTGCCCAGATCGAAGTAGGCGAGCACGTAGCCGGGATCGGCGATGGTGGCGCGGCGATAGAGTTCTTCAGCGCGGCCGAACTGGCGGAGATGGAAGTACACGGTGCCGAGGTTGATGCAGGCGGCAGCATACTGGGGATCGATGCCGAGAATTTCCTCGTAGAGTGCGATGGCGCGATGCTTCTCGCCGGCTTCTTCCGCCTGGACGGCGGCATGGAAGCGATCCTGCATGCCGCGCGTGTCGGGAAAACCGGGAAGGCGGAGCGGAGACGGGTGCGTGAGGCCGGAAGCAAGATCAGGCCCGGCGATGCGCTCGAAGTCGAAGAGCAACTGACGGCGGATAGGGTCGACCATGGCGCCACGATGGCGGAAGGCCAAGCGGGTCCCGGTGCGGACGACGCACGCCTCTAGGAGAGGGTTCGACATGCCCGCAACAGCTTTCATGGCAAGGATCGACTCTCGAATCGATGCTGAAGGCACGGCATCCTCGCGCAACGAACGCAACGTGCGCAATTGGCCGAGGTCCTGAAAGCTGTAGATCTCACGCTGGGAAACCAGCCCGGCTCGCTCCCACGCTTGTAATTGGCGGGAGCTGATCTGCAGGATGCGCAAGACGTCCTGACGTCGATAACTGGTCACTCCGGTGTCTGCTCCCTCACGGGTAGTGCGGCGCTTTGCATGAGCTGGAGAACCGCTCTGTCTGCGATTATGCCAAGAGCGAGGGTGGATAAGAGGGGCGGAATGGTGGCTGCAACAAAAAACTAGTGGATAACGGGTGCATTGTTTGGTACATTGCGCGCCGGTGAGGGAATCTTGACGGGAATCAAGCGTGCAGCAATTGCTTGAGTTATGCCTCAGACCGGCAGAAGATCAAGGCACGGAGGATTGACCTTCGGCATGTGCTGAAGCAGGGCGATCGTCTTTTGCGACTTCAAGCTCGGCAATTGCGCGAATGACATGCCTCTTCAATTCAATGACGGCTAGGTCATCTTGCTGGAAGTCCGAAGTCTGCTCCAATTTGCTGAGGGTACTACGGAGGATGTTTGCGATGCTGCGCGGAAACCGGTGATCCATTGGGGAGAATATCCCTGCTGGTTTGATGCACAAATCAGCCAAGGTGTTCGACGGCGGCCCGGAGCTCCAGCACCCCTCAAACGGGCCCTTTAGGGAACGGCGGTTGCGGCGGGACACTGCAGATCAGGCGCTCAGTCCGGATCGGTCTTGGCGGGAGGCGTTGGACCATTGCCGGAAAGTTGTAGTATTTCTCGACGCTAGAGCGATGTACTGTTTCGATTCAATGTTTTACGATTGTTCATTGATCCCAATAATTTCGGCATGGTAACCTGCCAGACGCGGCCAATGAACGACGCGGGGAAGCTGGGCCCGATGTTTGATGATGTTGCTTTCCGCTTCGTATTGAGCGATACGCCGAAGCTTGCATCGGTGAGCAACGGCGTTGAGGCGTTGCTCGGTTTCAGTCGCGAGGAGTTCCTCTCATCGAAGGTGCGGCTGAGGGACCGGGTCCATCGCGAAGATACGTCTCTGGCTAAATCCTTATTCTCCTCTGAGGTCGATCAACCGACCGGCAGTTTCAACATCCGACTTCGCCACGCGGACGGAAAGATTCGTTGCGTGAAAGGAAGCTTCGAGAAGACGCGTTCCGCGGGTAACGAGGTTGAACTGGAGCTTCATCTCGAAGACGCGCGAATCGTGAAGGAACCGGGCGACGTCGTTCTGCTCAACAGCTTCAAATCACTGATTGAGCACACAACCGACTACATCTACATCAAGAATCGCAATCATGTGATCCTGGCCGCGAGTGCCACGCTGCCGAGCCTTGCCGAATCGGCTAAAGACCAGACCGAACTGGTGGGCACAACCGACTACGACAATCATGCGGAAGAGACCGCCGATGTGTATTACCGGCTCGAGGAGAAGGCATTTGCCGAGGGCCGGCGCGTCAATCAGATTCAGCAGGTAGCGGTGCAGGACGGCACCAAGCGCTGGATCGACAACCGCAAGTACCCGATTGGCGGTCCGGACGGAGAGATCATCGGTATCTTCGGCATCGCCCCGGAAATCACGAACCACATCGAGACACAAGAGAGATTGCGCGAGAGCGAGGGATGGCTTCGCGACGCACAGGAGATTGCTGGATTAAGCAGTTATGTGCTCGATATTCCCAACAAGAAGTGGATCGTCTCGGCTGAGCTGGCGACTTTGCTTGGCATCGGAGAGGACTACGATCGGGGGTTTGAGCAACTCTGGCCGCTGATTCACCCTGACGATCGTCCAGAGATGGCAAAGCGGCTTGAGGGATACTTTTCGGGAGAGCTCAACGCCTTCGACAGCGAGTATCGCATCGTGCGGCATCGAGACGGGGCAGTGCGCTGGGTGCATACGCGCGGCAGGCTGGAACTGGACGCCGAGGGAAAACCTTTGGCACTACGCGGCACAGTTCAGGACATTACGGATCGGAAGCAGGCCGAAGCGACCCTTCGCGAGAGCAAGGAGCTGCTGCAAATGTTTGTAGAACATGCACCAGTCGGCCTGGCGATGTTCGACCGCGAGATGCGGTATGTGGCGGTAAGCCGCCGCTGGAAGGAGATCCACGATCTAGGCGGCCGCGAGATGGTCGGCCACTCGCATTACGAATTCTTTTCTAATCTCCCAGAGGGCTGGAAAGAGACGCATCGACGTGCACTGGCAGGCGAGACGATAAAGCCCGGCGAAGCGAGCATGGAAAGAGCCGACGGCAGCCAGCAATGGTTGCAGCGTGAAATTCGGCCCTGGTATGCCGGCGATGGCCAAATCGGAGGAATCATTATCTTCTCCGAAGACATTACCGAGCGCAAGGCGGTAGATGCGGCACTGCGCGAGAGCAAGGAACGGCTGCAACTTTTTGTAGAACATGCACCAGTGGCACTGGCGATGTTTGACCGCGAGATGCGCTACGTGGCGGCAAGCAGGCGGTGGGCAGAGGACCACTCGGTCGATGGGCAGGCAATCCTCGGGCGTTCGCATTACGAGGTGAACCGTGAGGTTCCGGAGCGGTGGAAAGAGACGCACCGCCGCGGGCTGGCCGGCGAGACGCAGCAAGTGGAAGAGGACCGGTACGAGCGGGCCGACGGCGCGATGCAGTGGATTCGCTGGCAGATCATACCCTGGCTGGCCGCCGATGGCTCGGTGGGCGGCATCGTGATGTTCTATGAGGACATCACGGAGCGCAAGCTGGCTGAGGCGGCGCTGAACGAGAACAAAAACCTGCTGCAACTCTTCATCGATCGAGCGCCGGCGGCGCTGGCTATGTTCGATAGCGAGATGCGCTACATCGCCGTGAGCCGCCGCTGGCTTGAGGAATATTCCCTTGAGAGCCGCGAGATTATCGGACGCTCGCACTATGAGATTGTTCCCGACGTTCCGGAGCGCTGGAAGGAGGCGCACCGCCGGGGCCTGGCGGGCGAGACGCTCAAATCCGACGAAGATCGATTTGAACATGCGGATGGAACGGTGCAATGGATCCGGTGGGAGGTTGTGCCATGGCGCACCGGCGACGGCTCGGTGGGCGGCATTATGCTCTTCGCGGAAGACATCACGGCGAAGAAAGTAGCCGAGGAGCGTCTAAGGCTGGCGGCGAGTGTGTTTACCGGCGCTCGAGAAGGCATCACGATCACCGATCTCACCGGAACAATTCTGGATGTGAACGATGCCTTTACCCGGATTACCGGCTACACACGCGAAGAAGTCGTTGGGCGAAATCCGCGACTACTGAAGTCGGGCCTGCAGAGCAAGGAGTTTTACGAGAAGATGTGGAGCTCGCTTGCTCGGGAGGGCCATTGGTCGGGAGAGATCTGGAATCGTTCAAAGAACGGGGACATTTTTGCCGAAATGCTGACCATCAACGCGATACGCGACGTGGATGGCAAAACCTCCCAATATATGGCCCTGTTCAGCGACATCACCGATGTCAAGCGGCACCAGCAGCAGCTTGAACATGTGGCGCACTACGATGCGCTGACCGGGCTGCCGAACCGCGTGCTTCTAGCCAACCGGTTGCGGCAGGCGATGGCGCAGTCTCTGCGCAACAAGCAAATGCTTGCGGTAGCCTATTTCGACCTTGACGGCTTTAAGGCGATCAACGACGAGCACGGTCACTCAGTTGGGGACGGGCTGCTGACGGCCATCGCCTTCAGGATGCGTCGCGTGATGCGCGAAGGGGACACGCTGGGACGACTAGGCGGGGACGAATTTGCGGCGGTGTTGCTGGATGCGGCCGATGCCAATGCGGTCGCGCCGGCGCTGAACCGCATGCTGGCAGCTGCAGCCGAGGAGGTCCAGATCGGCGAGGTTGACCTGCGTGTTTCAGCTTGCTGCGGCGTGACCTATTATCCGCAGACGGAGGAGGTGGATGCCGACGTGCTGCTGCGGCAAGCCGGGCAGGCGATGTACCAAGCGAAACTCGCAGGCAGGAACCGGATCCACAATTTCGATCCCGGCGAGGATCTGATGACGCGGAGCCGGCATGAGAACCGGGAACACATCCGCCAGGCTCTGGCCGCGCGGGAATTCGTCCTGTACTACCAACCGAAGGTCAACATGCGCTCGGGGAAAATTATCGGTGCTGAAGCGTTACTGCGCTGGCAGCATCCGGACCGCGGGTTATTGCCGCCGGGCATGTTTCTTCCCGTGATCGAAGAAGATCCGCTGAGCATCGAGCTGGGAGAGTGGGTGATCGAAAGCGCCCTGACGCAAATGGAAAACTGGCAGGCCGAGGGTTTCGAACTGCCGGTGAGCGTGAATTTAAGCGCAATGGAATTGCAACAGCCGGATTTTGCAGACCGGCTGCGCGCACGGCTAGCGGCACATCCGTTGGTGAAACCGTCGAGCCTGGAATTTGAAGTGCTTGAGACGAGCGCGCTGGAGGACCTGGCACAAAGTTCGCAGGTGGTGGCGGCCTGCCGCGAGATTGGCGTGTCAATCGCACTGGACGATTTTGGCATAGGCTACTCTTCCCTCACCTATCTGAAGCGCCTGCCTGCCAATGTTCTGAAGATCGACCAGAGCTTTGTGCGAGACATGCTCGATGATCCGGAAAACTTGAACATCCTTGAGGGAGTGATGGGGCTGGCCGCAGCATTCCGGCGGGAGGTAATCGCGGAGGGAGTGGAGACTGTTGATCATGGCGTGATGCTGTTGCAAATGGGATGCGAGCAGGCCCAAGGCTATGGCATCGCTCGGCCCATGCCAGCAAGCGAAGTGCAGGCCTGGGCGGCTACATGGCGCCCGGATCCGCGGTGGGCAGAAGTACCCCCGGTACATGCAGGCAATCGGCCGGTGCTGTACGCCTGCGTTGAGCATCGGGCTTGGCTTTCGGCCTTTGAGGCGTGCCTGCTGGGCAAGCGAGCGTCTCCACCGGCGCTCGATGCCAGTCACTGCCGCGTTGGCACCTGGCTGAGGGCAGAAAAACAGTCGGCACGCGGGACAATGGCGTCGATTCAGGCGATCGAGGCCCTGCATCAGGAACTTCATGCGCTGGCATCGGAGATTCTGGAGTCGCAGGCTGCGGGCCACAATTCGGCGGGACTAGCCCGTTTACAACAACTCCACTATCTACACGAAAAATGCCTGAGCCGGTTGAGATCGTTCACAAAGAGCGGTCGAGGCAAGAGCGGAAGAACGAACCGCAAGGCAAAATCCAAGCGAGTGGCACAGAGCTGATCTAAAAAAGCACAATTAGATAACCAGAGAATTACATTGGGTGCGTGGAGCGCGCGCGGCGCTTGTCGAGAGATTGCCCTCAATTTAGTGATGGACGGCGACGGAGTCGATGTGAGTAATCTCACTGCGCATCGGCTGCGGCTCACGCAACGTAAGGACCGGGCAACGCGCGTGGGCGAGGACGCGGTAGACGGTGTGGTCGCGCGTGAGGTTCTCAAAAGCGGAGCGATGCGTGGCCCCGAGCACGATCAGACTTGCATGTCGTTCTGAGGCGAGGGCCAGAATTTCGATGGTTGGATTGCCGTGCGCGACCACGGGCTCGACGGCAGAGCAGCAGCCCGCGCCAGTCTCAGCGGCAAGCTGGCGAAGTTCCAGCATAGCGGCTGAGTCAAAGCCGGTGGGCAGGCCTTTTCGCGCCATCTCGTGAATGGGCGGAAGCACATGAAGGAGCACCAGCTTTGCATTTTGGGCAGAGGCGATCTGGCAGGCAAGCGCCGCGCTCGGGCGAGAGGTCTCTCTAAGAGTGGTGGCATGAAGAACGACACGAACTTCGCTCTTGTTCACCGGGAGATGAGCCTCGGGTCCCACGGTAATGACCGGGAGGTAGACCGAGCGCAGCACTTGTTCTGCCACAGAGCCAAGGAGCAACTTGCCAAGCTTGCTCCGGCTCCGTGTCCCGAGCAGCAGGCGATCGACCTGAAATTGACGAGCGGCTGCCGCAATTTGTTGGGTGGGGTGGCCCTCGCGCACCAGCGCGTCGCAACGGATGCCGCGCCGGCTGGCGAGCTGGCACCACGGCCGTAGCATCTGTTCTGCGATTTCCAAAGCACCTACGGTGTCGTAGTAGGGCATTCCGGCGGCGTCGGCAGTGATGGCCGCGGAAGAAGAGAGCACATGCAGGAGAATGAGGCGGGCCCCGGTTTCGGCAGCCTGCTCCAAGGCAAACGGCATGAGATGGTCCAGATCGCTCAGATCAGTGGCGGCGAGGATCGTAGCTGGATGCGTCCAGCGGAGGGGATCAAAATCCCGCATGGCGAACACCTCACATTCGAAAGCGTGTCACCGAAAGTGGGGCCGGGATGTGTCAGAGAGCACTTGGAAATGTGATATAGATCACGCCTTGCCTGACCACGAGGCGCTGACCGGGGGCTCATTTACAGGAGTCCAGCGGCCCAGTTATAAATTGAGTGCCGCGAAGCACAAAAAGACCTTTCTCGCGAAACAACCGGAGGCGGGCGGAATGAACACAACCGCATTGGATCGGCGCGCGTTTTGCGCGCGTTTGGGAGCGACCGCGTGGATGCTGAGCATGCGAGGCCCCGCACAAGCCGCGAGCAGTCATTCGGGAAAGCCCAATGTGGTCTATATACTGGCCGATGATCTGGGGTGGGGCGATCTCGATGTATACAACGCCCACTCCGCCATACCGGCTCCTCATTGCAATGCGTTTGCGGGCCAGGGGATGCGCTTTACCGACATGCACGCGTCAAGCGCGGTGTGCACGCCAAGCCGGTACAGCATTCTGACGGGGCGCTACAGCTGGCGGTCGCGGCTGAAAAAAGGCGTGCTGAACGGAGATTCGCCTGACCTGATCGAGCCGGGGCGGATGACGGTTCCGTCGATGCTGAAGGAAGAAGGGTATTACACGGCCGGCGTCGGCAAGTGGCACCTGGGCCTAGGCGATGCAGAAAAGACCGACTATGCGAAACCACTCAGGCCGGGGCCGATCTCGCACGGCTTCGACTACTACTTTGGAATTCCCGCGTCGCTGGATATGGCGCCGTATCTTTACTTTGAGAACGAACACACGGTGGAGCTGCCCACGGTTCCCGATGCCGGCGCGAATACGCCGCACGGTTACTACTGGCGAGCTGGTTTGCGGGCGGCTCATTTCGAGATTCCGCAGGTGTTGCCGACCTTAACCGACAAAGTTGTGGACATTCTGCACGAGCGAGCAGAGCAAAAGGAGCAGCCTTTCTTTCTCTACTTTGCGATGCCGTCGCCGCACACACCGTGGGTGCCGCTCGCCGGGTATAAAGGCAAATCGGGTGCGGGCCTTTACGGCGATTACGTTGTGGAAGTGGACGCGATGATTGGACGCGTGCTGGATACGGTGCACGCACTGGGCATGGACAGCAACACGCTGGTGGTTGTGACCAGCGACAACGGAGCATGGTGGAACGACCAGGACATCGCAACGTATCCACATCGCGCAAACGCGGGCTGGCGCGGCGAGAAGGCGGATATCTGGGAGGCCGGACACCGCATTCCGTTCATCGCGCGATGGCCGGGACATATTCCGGCGAACACGGTGTGCGACGAAACGGGATCGCTGACCGACCTGATGGGAACGCTGGCTGCAATTCTGCGCCGGCCAATGCCGCCAGATGCGGGCGAGGACAGCTTTAACCTGCTGCCTGCGCTGTTGCGTCAGGCCCACGCGCCGATTCGCAAAGACATTGTGGAGCTGTCGAACAGCGGGATGTTCTCAATCCGCGAGGGCGACTGGAAGCTGGAGCTGGGGCTGGGCAGCGGAGGATTCACGCCGCCGGTGCAGGTGAATCCGACGCCGGGCGGAGTGCAGGGGCAGCTTTACAATCTTGCCGACGATCCACATGAGCTCTACAATCTTTGGGCGCAGCGGCCGGAAATCGTGGCACGGCTGACGACGCTGCTGGAACAGTACGAGCAGAGCGGGCATACACGATACTGAGGATGGAGAGCGCGTAAACGCAATTGGCGAAGATTTGCACGATGAGAGGCGCGGCTGCGATGATCGCTCCGCAGTTTCGAACAGGGAGGATTTGACAATGCGCGGACAGTTGTTGCTTTGTGGGGCGTTCGCCGCGATGAGTGCCGTCGCGTGGACACAGACGCCGAGTTCCGCTTCTGCGTGGCCGCCGTCGCCTGACCACTTGACCGTGCCGATTTGGCCGGGCACGCCGCCTGGCCAGAAGGCCAACATGCCGCCCGAAACCAACGTGAACGCAGCGGGAACGAAGACGATGGCGGGGCGGCCGTACATTCGCCTGACCAATGTTTCGACGCCGACGATGACGGTGTACAAGCCGACGGTGAAGAACACCGGCGCGGCGGTCGTGGTGTTTCCGGGTGGTGGGTACCAGATTCTTTCGATCGATCTGGAGGGCACAGAGGTTTGCGACTGGCTGAACCAGATTGGCGTGAACTGCGTGCTGCTGAAATACCGCGTGCCCGACAGCGGGCCATATCCGAAGTCTGCGGCGGCATTGCAAGATGCGCAGCGCGCCATGGGCCTGGTGAGACAGCATGCGGCCGAGTGGGGCATCGATCCGCACCGCGTGGGAGTGCTGGGGTTTTCGGCGGGCGGCCATTTGTCGGCAGCTATCAGCAATCTCTACGAGCAGCGGCTTTATGAGCCGGTGGACGATGCTGACAAGTTAAGCTGCAAACCGGATTTCGCGGTGGTGCTTTATCCCGGTTACCTGGCGCTGGCAGAGCAGAGTTTCGCGCCGAATCCTGACATTCATCCCACAGGCGATACGCCGCCGACGTTGATCTTGCAGGCTGAGGACGACCCGGTGCACGTGGAGAATGCGGTGGTGTACTTTATGGCGCTGAAGAATGCCAAGGTGCCGGCCGAGTTGCACATCTATGCGCAGGGCGGACACGGTTACGGACTGAGGCCCAGAGATCTTCCGATCATGGGCTGGCCGAAACTGGTGGAGACGTGGCTGCACACGATCAAAGTGTTGCCAGCGGAGTGAGGCTCTAGAATCAGGGCATGCTGATTGCAGTGATCACGATCTCAGACCGCTGCTCGCAAGGGCTGATGGCCGACACGGCTGGACCTGCAGTGGTTGCGGTTCTCACGCGCGAGTGGCCGCAGGCCACGATTCAAGCAGCGCTGTTGGGTGATGATGAAGATGCGATTGCGGCTGCGCTGGAACAATTGAGCCAGCAGGGCGTGGCGCTGTCGTTGACCGTAGGCGGCACGGGGCTGGGGCCACGCGACCGCACGCCAGAGGCGACGCGGCGGGTGATGGATCGCGAAGCGCCGGGATTGGCGGAGGCGATGCGGATCAGAGGCGCTGAGCGCAATGCCCTTGCGTGGCTCTCACGCGGCGTGGCGGGATTGCGAGGCAACATGCTGATGGTGAATCTGCCGGGCAGCAAGCGAGGCGCCGAAGAGAGCCTGGAGGCGATTGTGCCGTTGCTGCGCCATGCGCTGGAAGTGGCCGCTGGAGCACAGAATCATCCGTTGTAGGAATTCGATCGCTGACAGAACCGCACGCGGCGATCTCGCCGGAGTGTGATGACTTTCGGGAGACGCTTCCAAAAAATGGGTTCGTGTCCTGCCCGGCCGCGGCGAATCGGCTGCGAACTCGTTCACGGCCGGCCTCATCTCGTTGGCGATGTCGTTCCACTGGAGGCAGCGCTCTTTCGAGCGCTCGAGAATGCGCCTGTGTACTGATTCGCCGCCTCCAGCCATAGATTCTTTGTCTCCAGCGACCCACAGAACGTGACTGACTGCCGCCAGGAAGACACAATGATGACGGACTCTCCGTGTTCGTCGAGGCCATCCGCGAAAACGAATTGGCTTTTTCCAATTCCGCGAGTGTCGCTGCGGTTCTTGGGTGCATTGCGTCTCCAGAGCGACGCTGCTCAAAGGCGATGCGGGTGTTCGTGCGAATGCGTGTGTGAGTGCTCGTGTTCGTCACTGGCGCCGAGCGAATGAGTGGGAACGGTCATGACGAGGCGGCCGTGCTGCACGCCTTTAAGGCCAATGATGATGTCGGCGAAGTGCTGAACGCGCGCGGCCTTGCCGTGGACAATGAGCACTTCGAGGCAGGAATCGTGATCGAGGTGCGCGTGGCTTGTGGAGACCACCAGGTCGTGGTGCTCGTGCTGCGCGTCGGTAAGCTTCTCGGTGATGCCGTAGGCATGGTGGTTGTAGATGAGCGTGACTGTACCGACGACGGTCGCATCGGGCGCGGCGGTTCGCTCGCGTACCAGCCGGTCGCGGATCAGATCGCGAAAGGCCTCGGAGCGATTCGTGTATCCACTTTTCTCAATGGAGTGGTCGAAGCGCTTCAACAGTTCGGAATCGAGGGCAATGCCGATTCTGCTTAGTTCTCCCATGCGAGCTCCCGCGTGAATTCCACGCTCGTTTGAAGCAACAGAATAGCGCGATGGCGTGGATCGTGCCAGCGAAGGGTAGGCCTGGATCCGCGTACGACGTTGAGGAAATGAAACGAGACACGGAGGTTGCGGCGCGGCGCACGCGTGTACCTGTATACTGGCTCGCGATATCGGGGAGGATGCATGAATCGCCGTGATTTTGTGGCAGGCAGTCTTGCTCTGGTTGGGCAGCAGGAGCTACTGCGTTCCATGGGGAAGCTCCCGTCGAGTGAGCAGGGCAATGCACCGATGGAAGCGCCGCACAATTTGCTCAGCACGACTTATACAGAATCGTTTCTCGAAAGCAAGTTGATTGCGCCGGGTGCATGGCGTCCGTACCCGACGTGCAGCGAGCGTGAGGCATGGGAGGCTGTGCCTGGCGACATTCGCGCTGCAGTTGCGGAGCGCGCCGAAGGGGACCAGAAGGCCGGATGGAAGGCACTGCTGGCAACTAAATTTCTTGACTTTAAACGCAATGGGAACCGGAGCCGGTTTGAGGCGGACAGTTTTGGACGGCGAGCGATGCTGCAGCGTCTAGTGCTGGCCGAGTGCCTGGAGGGAAAAGGGCGCTTTGTGGACGACATCGTGAACGGCATTTGGTTGATTTGCGAAGAGACTTTCTGGGGCGCGCCGGCTCACCTGGGCGCGCAGAAGGCCGGCGTGGGATTGCCGGATGTGACCGAGCCGATTATCGAATTGTTTGGGGCGGAGACGGCGCAATTGCTTTCCTGGACAACCTACCTGTTGGCGCCGCAACTGGATCAAGTCTCGCCGCTGGTGAACAGGCGGATCAGAATTGAGGCAGAGCGGCGGATCCTGAAGCCAGCGCGAGAGCGCAACGATTTTACGTGGATGGGTTTGGGAGGGCCCAAGCAGGAACACAGGCTGAACAATTGGAATCCTTGGATCAATTCGAACCTGCTGGTAACGAACCTGATCCTTGAGGAAGATTCAGCGTTGCGCATTGCGGAGACGGAGCGAATTGCACAAAGCGTTGACGCCTACCTGAACGACTATTGGCCGGATGCGGGAGAGGAGGAAGGACCGGGGTACTACAGCCGGTCAGTGCTGAGCCTGTTCGAGGTGCTGTGGACGATGGAATCAGCCACCGGCAACGAGACGAAGATTCTGGCGAATCCGTTCATCGATGCGATGGGAAAATTCATTCTGAACGCGCATATCGCAGGCGACGATTATGTGGCATATGGCGACGCCCACCGCAGAGCGGCACCTTCAGGCGATGTGCTTTACCGCCTCGGAAAAGCGGCTCACGACGACGACCTTCAGGCGTTTGGCGCTTTCTGTGCGGCGAAGGAGGGATGGAACGCGGAGGGCCCGGGATTGACAAGGGCGCTGAACGAGGACGAGACGAGTTTGTTGCGGTCGATTCCCGCGGTTCTGGAGGCTGTTGAGATCCGCGGCGCGCGCAAGGAGGACGTTTTGGTGCGCGACGCGTGGTATCCCGATTTCGGGCTGATGACGGCGCGCGAGAAGGCGGCATCGGCGGATGGGATGTATGTGGCCGTGCTGGCCGCAAACAATGGGCGCAGCCACAGTCACAACGACACGGGAAACTTTGTGATCTACCAGGATGGCCTGCCGGTGGCGATCGATGTCGGCGTGGAGGCTTATACGGCCAAAACTTTTTCGCGCGATCGCTATTCGATCTGGACGATGCAGTCGGCATATCACAACCTGCCAACCGTTGGGGGCGTGATGCAGATGAACGGCGCGGAGTATGAGGCGACGGATCGTAAGTACGACACGAATGATCGGCGCGCGACAGTGTCGTTCGATATTGCGGCAGCGTATCCGAAGGAGGCTGGTATCAAAAGCTGGGTTCGCACGGTAACGCTGGATCGTGTGCGCGACCGGGTTATGGTGGAAGAGAATTTTGAACTGGAGCGCGCAGTGGAGGTGACGCTTTCGGTGATGACGCAGCGCGTGCCGGCCGTCGACGGGCCCGGGCGAATCACACTAAAGCTGCCAGATGGGAACGGTAAAATGTGCCAGCTAACCTACGACGGCGTCGGTATTAAGCCTGATATCGAGAGCATCCCACTGAGCGATGTGGGATTGCGCGGGAGCTGGGGAAACCAGATTTACAGGATTCTGCTCAAGTCACAGCCAGTGGCACAGGGCAAGTGGACTTATGGGTTCAGCGCTGCTTAGGTGAGGTAACTCGGGCGTGGTCCTCCGCCCTTTCACCGACGAAACCGGTGAGAGGATGGGGCAACAGGCAAGAAACGACTGGTCTCACATAATCATTGCTAAGCGGAACACGAGATTCCTATTGCGGCGTGACCAAGTGGTGCGCTATGGCGAACAGGGCAAGCTCAAGGCGCGTGGAGACACCGGTCTTATCGAAGATATTGGAGAGATGGCGCTTGACTGTTTCTTCACTGAGCGTGAACTGCTTGGCAATGTCGCGGTTGCTGCAGCCCTCAACAATACAACCCACAACTTCAAGCTCGCGCGGGGTGAGGCCGTAGGTTTTACGTTGGGGCACGGCGGCCTGCTGCATGAGCTCGTGGAGAGCAGTGACGAGGTTAACGACGCGCTTGCCACCGATCCAATAATCGCCGGCGTGAACAGTTCTGATGGCGGTTTGCAGATGGTTCGCGAGGGCGTCTTTGAGGACGATGCCACGGGCGCCGATATGCAGGGCCTCGATGATTTGTTGCGTAGTAATAGTGGAAGTAAGAAGCAGGATTTTGGCTGTGGACGGACCGCTCATGATGGCACGCATGGCTTCGAGGCCGGGCATACGCGGCATGGAGACATCAAGAAGAAGAACATCAGGCTGGAGCTCGAGGGTTTGAGTGATAGCTTCGTCGCCGTCGGTGGCATCGCCCACGACATCGAATCCATCGTTTTCAGAGAGCATGTTGCGCACGCCGATGCGGACTACCGGGTGGTCATCCGCGAGCACGATTCGGATTGGTCGTTCCATCTTTGCTAAATGCCTCCGCGAGGCCCAGTCCACGGCGCTGAAGGGCGCGCAGATCAGACCGTCAACTCAGAATCCAGCATACGCTCCAACCCCTGAGCGGCGATGCGCAAATCGCGGAGCAAGGTTGCGCTGTTATCCAGTTGGTTATCTTGCGGACCGACAGGCGCGACCTCAAGCAGCGCGCCCAAATGTGCGGCCTGAAGGGCCCCGGCCATACCGCAGCCGCCTTTGATGGCGTGGCCGATGCGGTGGATTTCCGTGGCGTCCCGTTTGGCGATGGCGGTTCCGAGGGCTTCGATGCGACGGGAAAGATCGGCGACGACGGCGGTGTAGATTTGCCGCACCGCGGGCTCAGGCATCATCTTTCGGAATTGAGCGAGAACCTCGCTGCTGACGACAGGATCGTTGGGATCGAGCAGCGAAGGATCAGCCTGCGTACGGTGACCGTTGAGAAACTTGTGGAGCGAGTCAGGCGTGAAAGGCTTGATGAGGAAGCCATCGGATGCCGCTGCCACTTCAGGCGGCGGGTTGCTGCCACTGATGACATAGATGCGAGCTGCGCAGCGGGCCCGGAGTTCGGTGATCAACTCGCCGCCGCTTAGCCCGGGCATCTGTGCATCCATCAAGATGACGTCAGGCCGGAAGCCACCTGGAGCGAGCATCCCCAGCCCGGCGGTCCCGTTGACGGCGGTGTGGACGGTATAGCCGCTCATGGTAAGCAGAGTAGCAGTGACCTCACGGCTCACGAGGTCGTCGTCAATGAGCAGGACCACGGGAAGTTCGCTTTGGCCCGCGCGCGAGAACATGCATCTAGTGTGCATCTACGATGTGCTGGTGTGCCACAAATTCTTCTAGCCCGGTATCGAATTGGTTCAGACACGGAAACTCAAGTTCCAAGATCGGGAACTGGCTTGACGTGGTTCAGAAATGGCTCCGCGGTAACCGTATGGTCGGTTGCGGGTCAGTGTGTGTTTTGAGCGGGCGCAGGCAGCCCCAGAGCCTCAGGAGGGGGCAGATCCTGCCCGTGATGCCACGTACGGATCGCCATCTCGAACTGGCCGGCGCGCCGCTGCCATTGCTCGATCTGAAGATCGTAGCGGACAGTGACATTGTTGAGCCAGTAGGGTCGGTTTTCACCAAGCCACACCTGGCTGTACTCATTCTTTGTGGCGGAGTAGGCGTCACGCAAGTCCTGGCAGCGGCCGTTGTCGCTGCTGATTTGGCTGAGAAGGGTGCTGGTGGCGGAGTGTTGCGTCTTATCGTGCTGCTGGGCAATCGCCTGGGTATACGCTGCGAAGATTTCCTGCGCAAGTTGGAACTTGAGGCCGATAAGGTCGAGACGGCGCGCACCGAGATCCATTGCGGTGAGCGCGTCGGGCTCGGCGAGTTTGGGGTTGTCGTAACGCACCTGTGCGAGCAGCACGATAGCGCGTTCGGCATGGAGGCGCAATGCCTGCGCCTGCGGCAGCAGCTTTGCCGACGCGTCCTGACCCTGTGCACTCCATGGATCGAGCCAGAAGAGCTGGTCGCTATTCATGCCGGTTTTGGCGTTGGTGATGGCTTCCTGAGCAGCCATGAGCTCCTTTTCGGCCGCATTGATATTGCCGCTGGGGTCGAGATGGAAGACGGCGCCGTACGCTGCCTGGTAATCGGCAATGGAGCTCTCACCGGGCTGCCAAGCGGCTACCGCGCCAAAGAGCAAACCGTACCAGTCCATATTGAAGAGGCCTTCGCCGTCGTCATTCCAAACGGTGGTAAGCGCGCCGGTGGAACCAAGCCGCTGGCCGTCACTAATGAATCCCTGGATATTCCAGAGCGCAGTTTTGGCGACGGGATAAACCTCGTTCCAATTGGCGTCGCCGGGCGCGACCCAGGTTTCGATGCCGTTCTTGGCGAAGGGCTCGATCATGCTGTCGAAGCCGGAGGTTTTCCCATAATTCCAGGGCACGGCGATCATGTCCTTGGGCAGACCGGAGACGGCGTCGGGGTTGGCGTCACCAATGTCACCCCAGAACAGGAGGCGGCGGTGCAGAGGCGCGAGCTCGTCGTGAATCTGCTTGAGGAAAGCGACATAAACAGGACCGTAGCCTTGCTGCTGCACTGCGTCGCGCGTGCGGCCCAATCCCAATTCGAAGGTTTCGTCGGCGCCGATGTGGATGAAGGGCGAGGGAAATTCCTGCGCGATCTGCGTGAACCAGTCCTTTATGAGCGGCAGGGTGCCGGACTGGCCGGGCGCGAGCACATGGCCGTGCGGAGTCTCGGCCAAATCCTGGTAGAGCTCGTACTTGAGCACGTGGTGGAGATGACCGAAGGCCTCCTGCTCAGGCAAGACGGTGACGTGATACTGGCGCGCGTAGGCGACGAGTTCAGCGGCCTCGGCCGGCGTGAGCGCGCTGCCCGGCGGTGCGGCGAGCGGCTGATCGGGATAGAGAAGTGTGTGCTCGAAGTATGGCGAGTAAATATTGATCTTGAAGGAGGCGAAGACGCGAATCTGGTGCTTCTGGAAATCGAGGGTGGGAAACGGACCGCGGGAGAGATCGTCGTCGATGCCACGATAGCGCATTGCAGGCCAGTCGCGGACTGTGCCGGTAGGCAATTCGCGTGGAGTACCCGGCAGCGGCAGCAACTGTTTGAAGGTTTGTACTCCATAGAAGATGCCGGCGCCTGAGGCGCCCACGATGGCGGCATCGTGCGGACCGAGAATGAGCACGTAGCCCTCCGATTCCATAACGGGATCGAAGGCGAGCTTGTTACGCGCAAGGATCGATTTGGCTTCGGCGGAATCGTTGCGGAGGAGCACGATGCGATACGGAGGCTTGGCTGCAGCAACGCGCAGTTCGTCGGAAGAAGCCGCGATTCGCTTCACAGCATCTTCAAGATCGCGCCCGGCAAACTCGTCTTCAGAATTGTGGCCGGGAATGGTGACGAGAACCCGCGCAGGCAACTCGGCTAACTGGTCGAAGTGCGCTTCACGCGGCGCGGGAAGAAGCTTGACCTGAACTTGCGCGGCCGCGAGGGTTGCCAAGGCAAGAAGAGCGAAAAGCGTTGCTCCCCGAGGACACATAGGAATAGAGGACCGGTTGAAATTGAACAATTGAGATCGCTTTCGGTTCAAGAGATTGAGCATTACCATTCGATGGGACCATTGTAGACTGGGAGATCGCAAGAGTTCATTGGGTTTGAGCCGCAAGGCCCGCCGGGTGCGATTGACAGAAGAGAGTATGCAACGATGAGTGCGATGGACCGTATGAACACGCCAGCACCTGCAGACTCCGCCACGATGCGGCGCTACAACGCATTTCTGCTGCTGGTTGCGGGCCTCGGCGGTCTGCTTTACGGGATCGATGTTGGAATCATCGGCGGCGCTTATCCCTACTTGGCGGCAACATCGGGGCTGGAGGCAGCGCAGCTTTCGGTGATCGTGGCTGCGGTGCTGCTGGGCAGCGTGTTTTCCACCTTGTTTTCAGGATTGCTGGCCGATTGGATGGGGCGCAGGCCACTAATGATCCTGAGCGGGTGCGCGTTTGTGGTGAGCATCCCGGTGATCGCGCTCTCGCATGGCTACGGGCCGCTGTTTCTTGGAAGGCTTTTGCAGGGAATGAGCGGCGGACTGATCGGCGTGGTGGTCCCGCTGTATCTGGCCGAGTGCCTGGCGGCGCGCAGCCGCGGCAAAGGCACTGCCATCTTCCAGTGGATGCTGACGCTGGGGATCGTGGCGGCGGCACTGATTGGCATCTACTTCAGCTACCGCGTGGAAGCGGTGGCGAAGCTGGGCGACGCAAAGGCGCTCTTCGACTTCAAAGATCGGGCGTGGCGGAGCATATTCTGGGTTTCGCTGCCGCCGGGCGCTCTTTTTGTGCTGGGCAGCCTATTCATGACGGAGTCGCCGAGGTGGCTGTTTCTGCGCGGGCGAAAAGAGCACGCGTTTGCGGCACTGCGGCGCTCAAGAAGTCCCGAGCAAGCGACGCTGGAATTGGAGGAGATGGAGGCGACGGCTCACGCGGCTCGGACAAAGGTGGGGCAGCAAGTACGCGATTCGCTTCTTCGGCGCAAGTACCTCGTTCCCTTCCTACTGGCGTGTGTCATTCTCGCTTGCAACACTGCCACGGGCATCAACTCGGTGATTGGCTACAACACCGGAATCCTGTTACAGAGCGGGTTGAGCGATCTGGCGTCGCATTGGGGCTATGTAATCTTCACCGTCATGAACTTTCTGGCGACGACGATCGGCATGGTGCTTGTGGATCGTAAGGGACGCAAGTTTCTGCTGGTTACGGGAACAGCCGGGATTATCGTTGCGATGCTAAGCGTGGGGCTGCTGTTCAGGACGACAGAAAGGCTGAGCGTGGACTGCCGCAGCGCCGTGCAGACAATGGTGGGTCCGGGCCAGGAGCTGATGCTGCGCTTCGATCAGGCGGAGGCGAACAAGCTACTTGCAGCGGCCGGAGAGGCGGGCCGTGGGATCGAGAGCAATCGCGCGTCAATGGCGATTATCTATTCATACGGAGATTTCACTGCGGCGACGAATTTTGTGCGTTCGGACGATCCTGCGGCTGCGCCGATTGAGATTAGGCGCGACAGTTGTGTGCCGGCAAATAAGATCGAGGCGCTATTTGAGAATCCATTCGCCAATCTCGCGGCAGCGCAGACGGCGCCGCTGAGGATCGAGAAAGCGCTAATTGGGAGTGTGCCTGGGACGAACCACGGCTGGCTGGTGGCGCTGGGGCTCTACCTCTTCATTGCGTTCTACGCCATGGCAACAAGGCCGAGCACGATATTTGTCACGGTCAGCCAGAATACCTGATCATAATTTGTCATCATGAATCTCCTTCGCTCCCCATAAAAAGAGCAGAACCTTGCCGAAGCCAATTTGGTCAAAATTGTTTGGTAACTTTTCTTTGAAGAGCATGTCGTGTCTATAAAGAGACAAACGATGTGCCGGGCCAAATGTTTTTTCCTGAGCGAATCTATAATCCATTATGATTCAAGAAGATAAAAATGTTTTAAGACTTACGATGATGATTCAGCAGATGATGATCGTGTTGGTTTAACCGACATAGCAGTCGGTGAATCCGACAGGTTAAGAATGCGGATTTTTAGAAATTATAAAAATTCTATTCTCATCTGTTGAGCACGCACAGAGGATTGTGGCTTTGAATTACCGGAGGTACTGGGTAATTTTATTTGGTGTGTGAATGAATTTTAGGATTTAAATGAACGGTAATTAAACTCTCGGCGTTTGAAGTCAGATTTTTCATTTTGAGCTTCTTTTTCTGAAGAGATGGTCAATACATCGTGATCAAGATTGATTTTAAAATCATCTTTGTTCAATCCTGGCGCGGCAACCTCAATGTTGAAATTATCTTCGTTTTCAGCGATATTCACTGCCGGAACACTATAACGTGGTTCGTTATCAAAAAAATCGCCTAAAAAGGTTGACCTTAAAAAATCATCTGCTAAGACTGGTTTGTTAAATCTTACTATTGGGATCATAGTTCCTCCTGTTTTTTAAATTATGTTTTATTTGTTTTCAACAGGAATGATTCAACTTTTGTACCAATAAAATAATTAAGACAAAATGGCGCAATATAATTTAATTACAATGCCATTATGGCAGTTAGGGATTGTAAACATAGCAAATTTGACTTAACCCCAGGGGATCAGGTTAACCGGAGAATCAAGTCATTTTGCATTGGATAAAGGATAGAGATTGATGAGGTTATCGCCTTGAATTAAATCAAAATCGTCGAAGTGAAAACCAGGGGCAACCATGCAACCAAACAAACCAAAAGAATTTTTATCTGCAACTTCTGCCCCAAATATTGATCCAGCGGGCAGAATCACCTGCAATTGTTCGTTATTCCTGTGATTATCTCCAAGAGTGTGTAATGTATAATTTCCGTTATAAAAAACATGGACGATCACAGAAGATCCTGCATGAAAATACCAGATCTCATCTGAAGCCAGCCTGTGGAGTTTAGAGACCTGATCTTTATCGAGCAAGAAATAAATACTTGTAGCCAGAATTTCTGTTACCCGAATAGTTTCCAGGAATGGTTTAGGGGATATTTCGGTCTTGTTTCGATAGATTTCCTTAAAATAACCACCTTCTGGATGGGGAGACAGTACGATGGTTGATCCAATCAAAAGAATTATTATTCATTGTTGTAACTTTTTTTGAATTTAATCGTCATAAATTTACACGAACTAATGACAAAACCATGACGATTCCATTAAATGCCAACGAATTGGTTGTAAAAGCAGGCGATAGTATACATATTATAGATAATCTGAGAGTTAAAGGTAAGCTTATCTTAACAAATCAGCGGTTATTTTTTAAATTTTTTGAAGAAGAAAAACACATCGATTTTGAAATCCTTCCCAAAAACATCAAAGAGATATTTTATTTCAATTCAATGAAAATTATTCCAAACGGATTGACAGTAATTACTAGAGATGGCAATCAGTTAAAGTTTCTTGTAAAAGAAAGAAATTCATGGGGACAAATGATCAATAAAATGTATTAATCGTAAGAATTATAAAAAGTTACAGCTAATCAACGGCAGTTAGGGGGAAGGATTTAGCGGCAAATCAGCTTTTGGTATTTTTATTCGTACAGGTTGGGAATATAGCAAAGTAAATTTTGTTGTAACTTGGTGCCCATAGTTTTAAGAAATGAAAGTACTGATAGTTGAAGACGAAGTTTCTCTTGCTGAATCAAATTTTAAAACTATTTAAATCAGGAGGGTTACCGGTGTGAATTGGCTTATACGTTTGCGAAGGCAAGCGAAAAGGTTAATTTGTATAATTATGATTGTGTGGTCGTGGATATAGGACTGCCTGATGGTAGTGGATTGAATATCATCAAAGAAATAAAAAAAAGTAAGTCTAATGCCGGCATCATCATCATTTCGGCTCGTAATGCACTGGATGATAAAATTGATGGTTTGGAAATAGGAGCTGATGATTATCTGACCAAACCGTTTCATTTGTCGGAATTAAATGCACGAATCAAGTCGTTGATACGTCGGCGATCCTTTAATGGAAGTAACGAGATCATTTGTAATGAGATAACGATCAATCCTGATAATTTTGAAGTTTTTGTAAATAGTCAAGTCCTTACATTGACAAAAAAGGAATATGATTTGCTTCTTTACTTTTTGTCAAACAAAAACAGGGTTGTCACAAAAGAATCAATTGCAGAGCATCTTTGGGGCGACAATATGGATCTGATTGATTCATATGATTTCATATACACACATATTAAAAATTTGCGACGAAAAATGGTCGAAAAAGGAGGAAACGATTACATTCAAACCATTTATGGAACAGGATATAAATTCAATATCAATCTATAACAAAATTCATTGAAACTTCTTGCCAAGACATCGGTTTATTATTTTATCTCCGCCATCATTGTTTTTTTGCTTGGTGGGATGATATTTTTTGAAGTACTAAAGATTATTTTTTACAATCAGGTCGACGAAAACTTACTTACCGAAAAAGCTATTATTGAGGAAGAGATACAGCACAATATGAACATTCCTGATTATTCTAACAGGTTCGGACATGAAATTGAAGTGGTGTTGTATAATCGCTTTCTTAAAAAATCGTATACATTGAAAGATACATTGATTTATAATACGATTCAGACAGATGTGCATTACCGGTTCATGCGTGTTGCCGATAACACAGCGCAAAGGGGATATACGGTTGGAATTTTGCACCCTCTGAGGGAAACAAGAATTCTGATGAAAGCCATTGTTAAAGTAATGTTTATCATGTTTATGTCATTGCTTTTGATTCTGATAAGTATAAATTACTTTATTTCCAGACGTTTATGGCTACCTTTTTATGGAACTATTAAAGCGATCCGGAACTATGACGTGAAGAATAAAGTGTTAATGATTTTTCCGCAAACAAATGTAACTGAGTTTGAGCAGTTAAACAATGTATTGCATGCCATGTCAGAAAAAATCCGGCATGATTTTTTTAACTTAAAGGAATTTACTGAAAACGCATCGCATGAGATACAGACCCCTTTAGCGATTATCAAATCAAAACTGGAATTATTGGTACAGTCTGAAAATCTGGGTTCGACTGAACTTGAATCGATTCAATCCATCGATCAGGCCATTTCCAGGTTATCGAAATTAAATTCAGGGTTATTGCTGATCACCAAAATAGAAAACAATCAATTTGAACATCTGGAACATGTATCATTATCTAAATTGATAAAAAGGACGTTAGAAACCTTTGAAGAGAGTTTATAGATCATAAAAACATTTCAATTGCGACCGATTTGGATCATTCTTCAGAAATAGTAATGAACCAGACCCTCGCAGAAATCCTCATCACAGCGATACGG